>NZ_JBIAMC010000019.1:0-141191 GCF_042873875.1 Streptosporangium sp. NPDC004379 | reverse complement strand
ACGGATATGAACGAGCTGTTCGGGGGTCACGCCCGCATCGAACCATCACCCGGACGACCCGACCAGCCACAACAGCCTGACCTAACAAAGCACTATTAGGGCGTGTCTCGTGATCTTGGTGCTGGTAGTGCGGACTCCACGGTGGTCCGCGCGCATCAGCACGCGGCCGGAGCACGACACGCCCCGGCGTTGGACCTGCCTTCAAAGGGGAAGGTGAAGATCACAAAGGGGTGACGGCTAGCCGGGAGGCGCTGGGCCGGTCCCGCGGCGGACTGTCCACAAAGATTCACCTGGTCGCCGACCGGCGCTGCCGCCCGATTGTCACCCTGCTCACTCCCGGCCAGCACGGTGACAGCCCACGGTTCATCCCGCTCATCGACTCCATCCGCATCCGCCGCCCCGGCGGGGTGGGCAGGCATCGCAAGCGTCCCGTCCGCGTGCTGGCCGACAAGGCATACTCCTCCAAAGCCAACCGCGCCTACCTGCGCCAACGCGGCATCAAGGCCGTGATCCCCATCAAGAAGGACCAAGCCGCCCACCGCGCCAAGCGCGGTTCCAGGGGCGGACGGCCACTCGCTTTCGACCGCGAGGCCTACAAGGAACGCAACACCGTCGAGCGCTGCGTCAACAAGCTCCGCCAGCACCGTGCCGTCGCCACCCGCTACGACAAACGACAACTCATCTACCAGGGCATCCTCAACGTCGCGTCAATCCGTATCTGGCTCCGCGACCCCGTCCCGTGGCATCCCTGCAAGATCGAAATCGGGTGGTGTCCTGCACGCCTCACCCGTCATAATCCGGGCATGTTCGTTGTCACAGTGACCTACACGGCGCCGCTCGAGGACGTAGATGAGTGGCGGCCGGCCCACGGCGAATGGCTGAAGGGCCTCATCGCCCGGCGGCTGTTTCTGGTGGTCGGACGCCAGGTGCCTCTGGTCGGTGGCATCTACCTGACGGCCGATATGCCTGCCGAAGAACTCGCTCAGATCCTGGCCACCGATCCCTATGCCCTCAACAGTGTCGCCACGCACAGCGTCGTGGAATTCACCCCACTGCTCGTCGCAGACGGCCTGGAGAGCCTCAAGAGCTAAACCACCGATACTGGGGGTCTTCACCACACCGAATCAAGATCACGGGACACGCTCCAGTCAGGCCCGTGAATCCTGTCACCGGGGTGTTCAACCGGTGAGAAGATCGGGGGTGCTCCGAACAGCGGACTCGGTACTCGCACGATTGCCGGAACCGCTGCACGCACTCGCACTGAAACACTGTCAACCGCTGAGGTTCACGGTGGTGGGTGGGGCGGCGTTCTCGGTCGACAACGCGGTGCTCTATAGGTTGAAGCCGACCGACTTGCGGCCACTACGTGATCTTTGATCGTCGTCACGACACTCGATGATCACGGTGGCCGCACGCGTTTGTGTACTCGCTCACCGGAATGTCTTTGAAGGAGGACGTCACGTGCGTTGGCTGGACGTGCGCCGGCACAGCCTGACCAAGAAAGGCGCGGCGCGTGGCCGCGGGTCGCATCTGTCGGCTGACGGCATCACACTGGCCCGATTCATCGGCTCTGAAGCCGGCCCCTACGAGCGGGTCGTCACCAGTTCGTCTCCTCGGGCCGTGGAGACCGCTGTCGCGATGGGTTTCGCCGTTGACGACACCATGGAGATGCCGTCGGGTTATGTGTCCGAGGAGATTCCCCGGCACGCACAATGGGGCTGGACCGACCCCTACCGGCGGCTCGCGGGGATCATCCAGGAGGGCCGGGCCGCGGCGGCCGTGGCCGAGACTCTCCGAGTGATCTGGGTGGACACGGTCGGTGACGTCGCGGAGGACCGCTCGGCGCTCCTGGTCGGGCATGGAGGGGCGATCGAACTGGCGTTGGTGGCGTGCTTTCCGGATGCTTCACACGATTCCTGGGGGACGCCGTTCGCGCACTGCGACGGTGCGCGCCTCGGCTTCGCCGACGGTCATTTCGTGAGCATCGAATTCCACCGGGCGCCGCAGAGCCCCGTCCCGCCGAGTTGAAGTTCGCTGACCGCGGCCGGAGCGCTAGGAGGGAATCTCGTCCCGCTGATGTGGGCACAGGCCGACGATGGCGATCCTGGCTATGTAAGCACACCCCGCACCCAGGCTAGACGGCCAGGACGCCCCTTACCCTTGCGGCCAGGGCGGCAAGCTCCTCGGGCGTGTGTTCGACGATCCCGCCCTCCGCCATGAGCGCGTGGTACTGCTGCTGTTCGTAGGGAACGCCGGGTGGCAGGGCGGCGATGTGCCAGTGCAGGTGGGCGTTTCCCTGCTGACTGCCCAAGGACAGCAGGTAGGTGCGCTCGCAGGGCACGCTCGCCTCCAGGGCGAGAGCCACTCGGCGCACCACCCGCATCACCGCGATGAACCGGTCCTCGTCGAGATCTCGCACGACGTGTTCGACGTGGACCTTGGGCGCCACAATGACATACCCGGGCAGAGCCGCGAAGCGGGCGAGAAACCCGATGTGGGTGCCGTCGTCGTAGACGATCTCTTCCGGCTGGCCGGGGTCTCCGCTGACGATCGCGCAGATGAAGCAGGGCCCGGTCCGGGAGCGACGGCTGTAGCTTTCCACATCGAAGGGCACGCGCTTGATCGGGCCGGTCATCACACTCCTCGATGGAACGCGAGGTCTTCATGTGATTGATCATCTTATGCGTCGAGGCCGGCCGCGTGGGGGGCGCGGTCAGCGGCTGCGAGGCCGTCGGCCAGGCATGGCGGCGAAGGAGAGCGACCGGTGAGGCTGCGGGTTCAGCCCGTGAAGTAGTGTCCCGCGTTCAGGTCGGCGATGAGCCCGGGCCGGTCGGGGTGCCAGTCCAGCAGCTTCCGGGTCAGGGCGGAGGAGGCCGGGGCGTCCAGCGTGGTGAAGAGGGCCAGCCAGCCGAAGTGCTCGTCCGCCTCCCGCGCGGGGATCGCGGTCACCGGCACGCCGAGCCCGTGCCCGATGGCGTCGGCGACGTCGCGTAGCGGCACGCCCTCCTCGGCGACGGCGTGCAGCCGCGCGCCCGCGGGGGCCTTCTCCAGCGCCAGCCGGTACAGGCGGGCGGCGTCCAGCCGGTGCACGCTCGCCTAGCGGTGGCCGCCGTCGCTCACGTAGGCGGAGACGCCCTTCGCGCGGGCGATGCCGATCGCGGTCGCGACGAATCCCGGGTCGCCCTCCCCGTGCACCAGCGGCAGCCGCAACACCGAGACCCGCACCCCGCGCTCCGCGAACGACAGCGCCACCTGCTCGGCGGCCCCCCGGGGCGAATGCGTGCCCGGCTCGTCCTCCTCGGTGCCGACACGGCCGGGCGGGAGCAGACCGGTGCCCGAGGTGACCACGAGCGGCCGGCCGGAGCCCGCCAGCGCCTCGCCGAGCGCCGCGATGGCCCGCCGGTCGGTCTGGTTGGCGGCCTCGAAGTTCGCGAAGTCGTGCACGAAGGCCAGGTGGATGACGGCGTCCGCGGCGGTGGCCCCGTCGCGCAGACCGGCGAGGTCGTCGAGCGAGCCCGGGTGGGGCTCGGCTCCCGCGGCCCTCAACGCGGCGGCGGCCTCGTCCGTACGGGCCAGGCCGGACACCTGGTGCCCGGCCTCGATGAGCTCGCGGACGACGGCGGAGCCCACGAAGCCCGTGGCGCCGGTGACGAAAACACGCATGACGATCTCCTTTTCAGCGGTGCTCCCATCGTCGGAGCCGGTGCCGTACGGCGTCCAAAGCCTGTTCCTCATCGGGCAATACGTCTCAGGCATCACCGCAGTAGGCTGCGGGGTATGCCCGACTCGCCCGACCTCGATCTGCGGCTCGTGCGCTACTTCACGGCGGTCGCCGAGCACCGGCACTTCGGCCGTGCCGCCGAGGCCCTGCACATCACCCAGCCGTCGCTGAGCCGGCAGATCCGCGGCCTCGAACGGCAGCTGGGCGCCCGCCTGCTCGACCGCACCCCGCAGGGCACGCGGCTCACCGAGGCGGGCGAGGTCTTCCTGCCCCGCGCCAGGACGCTGCTGCGCTCGGCCGCCCAGGCGGCGGCGCAGGCCCGTGCCGCCGCCCGGCCCAGCCGGATCACGATCGGGTACACGGCGGGCCTCATCGTCACCCCGGCCGTGCGTGACCTGCGCCACCTGCACCCGGACGCCGACGTGCGCACCTCCCACCTGGCCTGGAACGAGCCGCGGCCCGCCCTGTTCGACTACCGTGTGGACGCGGTGGTGACCCGGCTGCCGTTCGCGACGGACGGGCTCGACGTGACGGTCCTGTACGACGAGCCGCGCATGCTGCTGCTCTCGCGCGACCATCGCCTCGCGGGCAGGGAGTCCGTGACGCTGGACGACATCGCCGACGAGCCGCTGCCCCGGCTGGCCGACCCGGACCCGGCCTGGGAGGCGTACTGGCGCATCGATCCCAGGCCCGACGGCCGCCCGGCTCCCGACGGCCCGCTCATCTCCGGCATCGAGGACAAGTTCGAGCTGATCGCCGCCGGGGAGGCGGTGGCCATCGCGGCCGGTTCGGTCTTCGTCAGCCTCCGCCCGGACATCACCTCGATCCCTCTGGAGGGCGTCGAGCCGAGCCACGTCGTGCTGGCGACCCGGGCCGGCGACCGCAACCGCCTGGTGCCGGCGTTCCGCAGGTCCGCCAAGGCGCTGCTCACCGGTTCGCGGGCGGCCCCGAGGGCTTCGGCGGCCTCGGCGTCCTGATCGGCGACGCCGGAAGCGGCCTCGGTGGGCCGGTCATGGATCGGCGTCGGGCACCCGCTGCGCGGCGGCGTAGGCGCCCTCGCGCACCCGCTGGATCCATCCGGCCGGGCTCAGCCCGGGGATCGGATGCCTGAGCGGGTCGAAGCGGACCGGCTCGTCGTCGTCCGTGCGGGCGGGGCCGCTCAGTTCCAGCACGCCGAAGCGCTCCCACGGCCCGGCGGGGGAGGCCACCACCAGGTCGAACACCAGCGGACGCGCGGCGGCCACGCGGGCGAGCGCGCCGAGCCGGGCGGGGGAGGCCCAGGAGCGCCGCGCCACCGCGCCGAGCAGCACCCTGCCGCAGCCCGCCGCGCCGTACGGCAGCAGCGAGCCGTACAGGCCCGGCGCCCACCGGACGGCGGGCCGCAGCAGGCGGCGGCCGGGCACGGTGCGGCCGGTGGTGGCCAGCAGCAGTTCGGCGACGACGTCCGGGGCGGCCTCCGCGCCGCTCCCGGTCATCCCGGTTCCTCCTGCCTCCCCGGCGTTCCCGCCTTTCCCGGTGTCCTCCGCGCCGGCGGTGTCACCGGGCGCCGGCTGCCGCCACCGTACGGCCAGGCCCAGCACGTCCGGCGACGGATACGGCAGACCCGCCGACCGCGACAGCCGGGCGATCCCGCGCAGTTCCGCCGCCTCGTCCAGGAACGCCGCGCCCCTCGGGCTCGGCGCGCCGTGCAGGTGGAGCGCGGCGTCGAAGAGCAGCCCCACCGGGTGCAGGGGCCGGCCGCGGCGGATCCGCGCCACCGTCCCGAAGACCGCCGCGAGTCCCGCCCTCGCGGCGGAGGTCACCGGTCCCTGCCTCACGCGTTCCTCCCCCTCGTCCTCGTCGTCGGCGGCGCGCCGTGCCACCTCGTTACCCGTGGCGACGCGGCCGAACCCGGGTGCCGTGCTCAGGTGGCGCCGGTGAGGTCGCGGGCGGCCTCGGCGAAGGTGCGGAGGCGGGCGGTGGCGTTGTCGGCGCGCCACAGCAGGCCCCAGTGCAGCGGCGGGGCGTCCTCGAAGGGGACGTAGGCGACGTCGGGGCGGACGTAGTAGCGCCTGGCCTGCGCGCCGACCGGGAAGACGCCGTGTCCGGCGCCGACGAGGGTGAGCGCCTCGTTGAAGGTGGCGGCCTGGGGGCCGCGAGCGATCGGCTTCCCGGACGGCGTGGCGGACGGGGTGCGGTCGAGGCGCAGCGAGTCGGGCAGCGTGGCGGGGAGCTGGAGCAGCGTGACCCGGGCCAGGTCCTCCAGGCGAATCGAGGCGCTGCGGGCGAAGGGATGCCGGGCCGGGACGGCGAGCATGCGCGCCTCCGACATCAGCACCGGCCCGGTGGCGATGCCGGGCTCCTCGACGGGGAAGGTGGCCAGGGCGACGTCGATCTCGCCGTCGCGCAGCCAGGGCATGAGGTCGGTCATCTGCGCCTCGCGGAGCAGGACGTCGCAGTCGGGCCGGCGTCGCCGCAGCAGTTCCGCGGCCCCGACCAGCAGCTGCCCGCCCGCCGCGCCGACGAAGGCGACCCGCAGCGTGCCGGTCAGGCCGCGGCCGCTCGCCACGGCCTGCTCGAAAGCGCCGGTGATCTGGTCCCAGGCGGGGCGCACGCCCTCGTACAGCCGCCGTCCCGCCGCCGTCAGCTCGACGCGGCGGCTGGTGCGCTCGAACAGCGGGACGCCGGTACGGCGCTCCAGTTTGGCGATCGTCTGGCTGATCCGGGCGGTGGACACGCGCAGCCGCTCGGCGGTCCGGCCGAAGTGCAGCTCCTCGGCGAGGGTGAGGAACGCCTCCACCTCGTGCCGCTCCAGCATGACCCTCCCATCGTTAACCCGGGCTTCACGATCCTTACACAGGACCGCATTGATCGGCCGCTCGCCCCGGCCGAGAGTGGAGCCGTCCGAAAACCCCCTGATCTGCGAGGAAAAAAGACCATGAACTCCCTGACCGCCCTGCGCTCCGCCGTCCGCGGCCGGGTCCGGCTGCCGGGCGACCCAGGTTTCGACGCCGCCCGCCGCCCCTGGAACCTGGCGATCGAGCAGACGGTGGCGGCCGTGGTGGAGGCCGCCGACGCCGACGACGTGGCCGCGCTGGTCCGCCACGCCCGCGCCGCCGGGCTGGGGGTGGCGGCGCAGCCGAACGGGCACGGCGCCACCGGCCGCACCGACGGTGTGATCCTGCTGCGCACCGCCCGGCTGGACACCCTGGAGATCGACCCGGACGCCCGGCGCGCCCGCGTCGGCGCGGGCGTGCCCTCGGGGCGGGTGCAGGCCGCCGCCGCGCCGTACGGCCTGACCGGTCTGCCCGGCAGCTCCCCGGTCGTCAGCGTCACCGGCGCGGCCCTCGGCGGCGGGCTGAGCTGGTTCGGCCGCGCCCACGGCTGGATCGCCGACGGCGTCACCGCCCTCGACGTCGTCGACGCCGACGGCCTGCGGCGGCGCGTCACCGCCGACGCCGACCCGGACCTGTTCTGGGCACTGCGCGGCGGAGGCGGCGACTTCGCGATCGTCACCGCCCTGGAGCTGACCCTGCACCCCGCGCCGCGCCTGTACGGCGGGCGGATGCTGTGGACGGCCGGGCACGCCCCGGCCGTCCTGGACGCCTACCGGCGTGTCACCGCCGACGTGCCCGGGGAGCTGACCGTCTGGCTGGACCTGCTGCACTTCCCCGGCTCGGATCCCATGGTCGCCGTCGACGTCACCCACCTCGGCGGTGCGGACGAGGCCCGCGACCTGCTCGGTCCGCTGGAGCGCCTGCCCCGGCCGCTGTCCGACAGCCGGCGCGTCATGCCGGTCTCCGAGATCGGCTCCATCACCGCCGAGCCGACCGATCCCGGCCCGGGACTCTCGCGCGCCGAGCTGCTGACCGGCCTGGACGACGCCGCGGCCGAGACCCTGCTGGCCGACCCGATCGCCCCGCTGTTGAGCGCCCAGATCCGCCACCTGGGAGGCGCGTTCGCCCAGCCCTCCGACAGCCCGCACGGCCCGCTGGCCGAGCCGTACGCGCTCTACCTGTTCGGAATCCCGGCGGACCCGGCGACCGCGGAGGCCGTCACCGTCCGGCAGCGCGCCCTCGCCGAGGCGCTGCCCGTCAGCGGGCGCAAGCCCCTCACCTTCCTGGGCCCTGGCGAGACCGCGGCCGACGCCTTCGCTCCCGCGGCGCTGGAGCGGCTGCGCGAGATCAAGCGCCGCCGTGACCCGCACGGCGTCATCCGCGGCAACTTCCCCGTTCTCGGCTGACCTCGTCCGGGCGTGTCCTCCGCCCTCGGGGCTTCCCGGCCGCCCCGCCTGCGCGCGGGGCGGCCGAAGCGTTACGAACGGGTTTCCGGGAGGTTAGCCGGAACCATTGACACCATCTTTGTTAGCGATAACAATCGGCTCAGCGAACACGCCTTTCATTCCGGTCATCACGTTATGTGACTGTTTGACGCTTCTTATGCCTCGGTGACGGCCGGCACGAGCGTTGCCGGGGCCCGCTGGATGACCCCCCGATCCGCAAGGAGATGTGCACGATGAGGTTGGCACGAATCGCGGGCGCGCTGTCCGCCGTCGTACTCGCCGCCACCATGACGGCCTGCGGCTCCAGCCAGAAGACGGTGGACACCCAGGCCTCCGCCGACAGCGGCGGCGGCGCGGCCGGCGCGCTGATCGGCGTCACCATGCCCACCAAGTCCTCCGAGCGCTGGATCCACGACGGTGACAACGTCAGGTCGCAGCTGGAGAAACTGGGCTACAAGGTCGACCTGCAGTACGCCGAGAACGACATCCCCACCCAGGCCAACCAGATCGAGAACCAGATCACCAAGGGCGCCAAGCTGCTGATCGTCGCCTCCATCGACGGCACCGCGCTGACCTCCCAGCTCCAGCAGGCCGCCGACAACAAGATCCCGGTCATCGCCTACGACCGCCTGATCCGCAACAGCCCCAACGTCGACTACTACGCCACCTTCGACAACTTCAAGGTCGGCGTCCAGCAGGCCACCTCGCTGCTGAAGGGACTCGGCGTCGACGGCGGCAAGAAGGGCCCGTTCAACGTCGAGCTGTTCGGCGGCTCGCCCGACGACAACAACGCCACCTTCTTCTGGAACGGCGCCATGTCGGTGCTCAAGCCGAAGATCGACGACGGCACGCTGAAGGTCAAGAGCGGCCAGACCGACTTCAAGACCGCCGCGATCCTGCGCTGGGACCCCGCCACCGCGCAGCGGCGCATGGAGGACATCCTCACCAAGACCTACACCGGCGACGCCAAGGTCGATGGCGTGCTGTCGCCCTACGACGGCCTGTCCATCGGCATCCTGTCGGCGCTCAAGAGCAACGGCTACGGCACCGGCGCCCAGAAGTACCCGGTCGTGACCGGCCAGGACGCCGAACTCGCCTCGGTGAAGTCGATCATCGCCGACGAGCAGTACTCCACCATCTTCAAGGACACCCGCAAGCTCGCCGAGACGACCGTCAAGATGGCCGACGCCGTCCTCAAGGGCGGCAAGCCCGAGGTGAACAACACCAAGGACTACGACAACGGCAACAAGGTCGTCCCCTCCTACCTCCTCGACCCGGTGATCGTCGACAAGGACAACTACAAGGACGTCATCGTCGGCGGCGGCTACTACACCGAAGACCAGCTGAATTGACATCCTCCCCCGCGGAAGGCGGGGGATTCCAACCCTTTGTCCTACGCGATGAGGAGGCCAGGTTGAGGTTCGCGGTGCGTCGGCCCGGTAACCCGTGGCCCTTCCCGCGCAGCCACGGCATGCCCTGCCGCGTGTGCGAGGTTGCGTGCGGCGTTCACATCCGCGTGCCCGACATGATGGCAGGAGCGGCACCGGAAGCGCGCTTGGCTCTCACGCGCCCTCCGATCCACGACCCCGCACACCGAGCAGCACTGACTGGTGAACGCCGGGTCTACCCGGATTACCCGGCCGGGCGCCTTGTCCTCCAGACGGGTGAGGAGCATGCTCCAACCGTTGGCGAGGATGCCGCGGTTCAGCCCGGCCTTCTGCCGCACCCCGCGGCCCGGCTTCTCCAGGGTGCCGCGGGCCGAGCGGGTCATCGCGGCGACCTTGAGGTCCTCGACCGCGATGACGTCGAACCGGCGCGCCAGATCGGTGCTGGTCTTCTCCACCCAGTCCTTACGGCGATCCTTGCGCCGCGCTTTCAGCCGGGCGAGGGCGGCTTTGACCTTCGCCCGCCGGGCCGAGCCGGGCTTGGCGCGGGCGAGCCTGCGCTCCAAGCGCCGCAGTCGTGCCTGCTCCGTCTCCCGCAGGGGCGCGACGGTGAGCAGCTCGCCGGTGGACAGCGCCGCCGAGACCACCACACCCCGATCCACGCCCACGGCTTCACCGTTGCCCGGCGCGGGAATCGGCTGAGGAACGGCGGCGAAGGCGACATGCCAGCGCCCGGCCCGATCCCGGGCCACCCGGTAGGACTTCACCCCGGCTGGCACCGGCCGCGACCAGCGAAAGCGAACCCACCCGACCTTGGGGATCCGCACTTCGCCGACATGGCGCGACAGGCGGCGCACGTCCTCGGCTTTGACCGCGACGATGCGGAAGCCCTCGCTCCGGCCGCGTTTGCGCCAGCCCGGCTTGTCGTGCGTGCCGCCGAAGAAGTTGGCCATCGCCTGCGCGAAATCCTTGAGTGCTTGCTGCTGCACGACGACCGACCCTTGGGCCAGCCAGGGGCAGGCGGCGCGGGCCTCGGTGAGCTGGCGGCACTGCTCGGCGAAGCCCGGGGCGCTGCCGCGTCCGGGCCACCAGAAGGAGTACTGCTCGACGGCGAGGTTCCACACGTACCGGGCATGGCGGCAGTGCTCTGCCAGCGTCGCTTCCTGGGTGGGGGTGGGCCGCAGCCGGTAGCGAGACACACACGAAATATTACTGACCGTCATCGAACTGTCGTTGGTGAAACAAGAAAAACCCCCTACCTGATCGTGCTGCGTTTCCTTCCCGCACTGAAGGGCGGGGACTCCATGCCGCAGATTCATGGTGACGAAAGGCGTGTCCGAGACCCCAGGTGGTCCTGGGCGTCCCAAGACCGAGGGGCCTCCTTCCCGCGATGACCGACCAGAAGACCGACCACGAGTCCGACCAGAAGTCCGACCACATCCTGCGGATGAGCGGGATCACCAAGACCTTCCCCGGCGTCAGGGCGCTGCAGGACGTCACCCTGTCGGTACGGCGGGGCGAGATCCACGCGATCTGCGGAGAGAACGGCGCCGGCAAGTCGACGCTGATGAAGGTGCTGTCCGGGGTGCACCCGCACGGCGACTACGAGGGCGAGATCGTCTTCGACGGCGCCCGCTGCGAGTTCGGCGGCATCCGCGACAGCGAGCGCGCGGGCATCGTCATCATCCACCAGGAGCTGGCGCTCAGCCCGCAGCTGTCGATCGCCGAGAACATCTTCCTGGGCAACGAACGCGCCAGGCGCGGGATCATCGACTGGAACCGCACCAACCACGAGGCCGCCGAGCTGATGAGGCGGGTCGGCCTGCGGGAGAACCCGGTGACGATGGTCGCCGACATCGGCGTGGGCAAGCAGCAGCTCGTCGAGATCGCCAAGGCGCTGTCGAAGCGGGTGAAGCTGCTCATCCTCGACGAGCCGACCGCCGCGCTCAACGACGAGGACTCCGCGCACCTGCTGGACCTGCTGCGGGGCTTGCGCGGGGAGGGCATCACCTGCGTCATCATCTCCCACAAGCTCAACGAGGTGACCGCGATCGCCGACTCCGTCACCGTCATCCGCGACGGGCGGACGATCGAGACGCTCGACATGGCCGGCGGCGGCGTCACCGAGGACCGCATCATCTCCGGGATGGTGGGCCGCGCCCTGGACAACCGCTTCCCGCCGCACGAGCCGTCCATCGGCGAGGAGGCGCTGCGCATCGAGGACTGGACGGTGCACAGCCCCACCCAGCCCGGCCGCAAGGTGGTCGACGGCGCGAGCCTCACCCTGCGCCGCGGCGAGATCGTCGGACTGGCCGGGCTGATGGGCGCGGGCCGCACCGAGCTGGCGATGAGCGTGTTCGGGCGGGCCTACGGCACCGACATCTCCGGCAGGATCTTCAAGGACGGCAGGCAGGTCCGGATCCGCACCGTCCAGGACGCCATCGAGCACGGCCTGGCCTACGCCACCGAGGACCGCAAGCGCTACGGCCTCAACCTCATCGACGACGTCAGGCGCAACATCTCGGCCGCGGGCCTGGCCGGGCTGTCGCGCCGCGGCTGGGTCGACGAGCGCGAGGAGTACAAGGTCGCCGAGGAGTACCGCCGGAGCATGAACATCAAGGCCCCCGGCGTGTCCAGCGTGGTCGGCAAGCTCAGCGGCGGCAACCAGCAGAAGGTCGTGCTGTCGAAGTGGATCCTCACCCAGCCCGACGTGCTGATCCTCGACGAGCCGACCCGGGGCATCGACGTCGGCGCCAAGTACGAGATCTACACGATCATCAACCGGCTGGCCGACCAGGGCCGGGCGATCCTGGTGATCTCCTCGGAGCTGCCGGAGCTGCTGGGCCTGTGCGACCGCATCTACACCCTCTGCGAGGGCCGCGTCACCGGTGAGGTGCCGCGCCGGGAGGCCACGCAGGAACGCCTCATGCACCTGATGACCAAGGGACAGGAGTAAGCCCTCATGAGCAGCATCACCCCCGCCGAGGTGGCGGCCGGGACCGGGACCGGGGCCGGGGACCCGGAGGAGCCGCGGCGGCCGGGACGGGTGTCGCTGGGCGGGCTGTCGCTCAACCTGCGCTCCAGCGGCATCTACATCGCCTTCGCCCTGATCATCGCGCTGTTCTCGGTGCTCACCGACGGGGCCCTGCTCCAGCCGCAGAACATCTCCAACATCATCGTCCAGAACTCCTACGTCCTCATCCTCGCCATCGGGATGATCCTGATCATCATCGCCGGGCACATCGACCTGTCGGTGGGCTCGGTGGTCGCGGTGACCGGCGCGCTGGCCGCGGTGCTCATGGTCGACATGGGCCTGCCGTGGCCGGCGGCGCTGGCGGCCACGCTGGTGGCCGGCGGCCTCGTCGGCGCCTGGCAGGGGTTCTGGATCGCCTACTTCGGCATCCCGGCGTTCATCGTGACGCTCGCCGGAATGCTGCTGTTCCGCGCGCTCACCCTGACCGTGCTGGGCAACCAGGGCATCGGCCCGTTCCCCGACGCGGTCCGCACCCTCTCCAACGGCTTCACCGACGGCTACCTCGGCAACATCGGCCTCGGCCCGCTGGGCGGCGCCGACCTGTTCAGCCTGCTGGTCGGCCTGATCGCCGTCGCCGGCATGGTCACGGCGCAGTGGCGCGCCCGCCGGGCACGCGCCGGATACGGCCAGACCGTGGACCCGTTGCCGCTGTTCGCCCTGAAGATGGCGGCCGGGACGGCGCTGATCCTCTTCCTGGTCGTGCAGCTCGCCCGGTTCAAGAATCTTCCCTGGGTGCTGGTGCTGCTGGCGGTGCTGGTGCTCGGCTACTCGCTGCTGGCCGGCCGTACGGTCTTCGGCCGCCGGATCTACGCCATCGGCGGCAATCTGCACGCGGCCGTCATGTCCGGGGTCAAGGTCAAGCAGGTCGTCTTCTGGATCTTCGTTAATATGGGGGTGCTGTCGGCCGTCGCCGGCGTCATCTTCGCCGGACGGCTCAACCAGGCCGGCCCGACGGCGGGCGCCAGCTTCGAGCTCGACGCGATCGCCGCGGCCTTCATCGGCGGCGCCGCCGTACAGGGCGGCGTCGGCAAGGTCGCCGGGGCGATCACCGGCGGCCTCATCATGGCGGTCATCAACAACGGCATGTCCCTGATCGGCTCACCCAGTGAGCGGGTCATGCTCGTCAAGGGGGCCGTCCTGCTGGCGGCCGTCGCGTTCGACGTCTGGACCAAACGCCGAGCCGGAACCGCTCGCTGACCCGGGTGGCCGGCCGAAAGGAGAGACCGTGGCACCGCCTGCCGGGCACCGCCCACCGATCATGGCCGACGTCGCCAGAGAGGCCGGTGTGTCGCATCAGACGGTCTCGCGGGTGCTCAACGACCACCCCAACGTCCGGGCGGCCACCCGGACCCGGGTGCTGGAGGCGATCGACCGGCTCGGCTACCGCCGTAACCTCGCCGCCCGCGCCCTGGTCACCAGGAGCTCGCGGACGCTCGGCGTGGTCAGCTTCGACACCACCCTGTACGGCCCGGCCAGCACCGTCTACGGCATCGAGCAGGCCGCCAGGACCGCCGGCTACTTCGTCAGCATCGTGAGCCTGAAGTCGATCGACGCCGCAAGCGTCGGCGACGCCATCGACTACCTCGCCGACCAGGGCGTCGACGGCGTCGTGGTCGTCGCGCCGCAGCGCTCGGCGGCCCGCGCCCTGGAGAGCCTGCCTCCCGGCCTGCCCGCGGTGGCCGTCGAGGGCTCGCACCGGACCGACGTGCCCGTGGTCTGCATCGACCAGGCCGAGGGCGCCAGGCTCGCCACCCGGCACCTGCTGGAGCTGGGCCACGAGACGGTCTGGCACGTGGCCGGCCCGGCCGACTGGCTGGAGAGCGAGGGCCGGATCGAGGGCTGGCGGACCACCCTGGAGGCGGCCGGCCGTACGGTGCCCGAGCCGCTGTTCGGCGACTGGAGCCCCCGCTCGGGTTACGAGGCGGGCCGGAACCTGGCCGGGATCGGCGGGGTGACGGCGGTGTTCGTGGCCAACGACCAGATGGCGCTCGGCCTGCTGCGGGCGCTCACCGAGGAGGGGGTGCGGGTCCCCGAGCAGATCAGCGTCGTGGGGTTCGACGACATCCCCGAGGCGGAGTTCTTCTCACCTCCGCTCACCACGGTCCGGCAGGACTTCGCCGCGGTGGGCCGGCAGTGCATCGAGGTGCTGCTGCGGCGGATCGACGTGCCGGGGACCTGCGAGGGCGAGCGGCTCGTCGTGCCGCCCGTCCTCGTCATCAGGTCCAGCTCCACGGGGCGCTGACCCGGCCCGCGGCGGCGGTGACGGGCCGTCGCCGCGTCGTGGTGCCCGCGGGCCGGGGGCCGGGGCGGCGGCGGGACGCGCCGGGCCGGTCACGCCGTTTCCCGAGGCGGGAGTTCACCGACGCCGGTGGCGGAGTGCTCGTCGCTCCGCGGCGTCGAGCGCGGGTGCGAGGGACGCGAGCGTGGTGCGTAGGAGGTCCGGCAGCGAGCCGGCCGGCACGACGAGCCCACTGGCCGTGGCGGACGAGACGGTCGTCCGCAGCCACCGTTCGAGCACCACGCGGACCGCGGCGGCCACGCTCGCCGCGAGCACCCGTGCGGTGTGCGTGTCGCCGTCGCCGAGACGCCCGGCGATGGCTTCGGTGAGGGGATGTTCGATCGCGGTGGTGGCGTCGATGAACGCGTCGCGCAGCGCGGGGCGGGTGGTGATCAGCAGCAGCGCGTCCCGGCCGGATGCGTCCGGGGCGGTGTACTGATCCACGACGGCCTCGATGACGGCGTCGGCGAGGCCGACGCCGTCGGGACGGTCGGCCACCGCCGCCGCGATCCGTGCCTCCCGTTCGCCGGTGACGGCGGCGACGATCGCCTGCTCCCGGCTGGAGAAGTAGTTGTTGTACGTCCTCGGCGAGACGCCGGCGGCCTCGGCGATGTCGTCGACGCGGACGTTGTCCGGCCCGCGCTCAAGAGCCAGCCGCAGGGCCGCCTCGCGTAGGGCCTCCCGGGTGGCCTGCTTCTTCTGTTCGCGCAGTCCCGTTCGTCGTGTCGTCACCGTGCCAGCATAGCTTAGATGCGTGCGCGCAAATTTGCGCGTACGCATCTTTTTGTCTAGCCTGGCGTCCTCGCTCCGGCTTCACCACCCTCGCTGGGCGCCGTCACGGCCGGCCGCGTCCCTGTGCTTCGGCGCGCCGCCCGTCCTCCGCGAACCAAGGAGAAAACGTGATCACAGATGTCGTCATCAGCGGCGGCGGCCCGAACGGGCTGATGCTGGCCTGCGAGCTGAGCCTGGCGGGGGTCCGGCCGCTCGTGCTGGAGCGGCTGCCCGAGCCGAGCGAGGAACCGAAGGCGAACGGGCTGCTCGGCCAGGTCGTGAGAATGCTCGACCACCGCGGCCTGCACGAACCTCTCAGCGGCAGCCCGGAACCGCCGCGGCCGAACTCCGCGTACTTCATGTTCGGTGCGATGGGCCTGGACCTGAGCCTGCTGGAGGACAGCCCCGTCCACGCCCTGCCGGTGCCGCAGCGACGCATCGTGCAGGTCCTGCGGGAGCGCGCCGTCGAACTGGGCGTGGAGATCCGGTGGGGACACGAGGTCACCGGCCTGTCACAGGAACAGGACGGCGACGCGGTCACCGTCGACGTCGCGGGCCCCGAGGGGGAGTACCGCCTGAGAGCCCGCTACCTGGTCGGGGCCGACGGGGCCCACAGCACCACGCGCAAGCTCTCCGGCATCGGATTCCCCGGCGTCACCTACGACCGGATGACCGTCCGCTCGGCGCACGTGACGGTCCCGGCGGACCGGATCGATCCCGCGACCGGTGCGCTGAACGTGCCCGGCCACGGCGCCGTCATGCCGTTCCTGCCCCACCGCACCGAGCACGGAGGGTTCTCCTACGCGCCGATGCCCGGCCACCCGCCGCTGGTCAGCACCACCGAGTGGGACCAGCCCGCGACCGGCGCCCCGATGAGCCTGGAGGAGCTGCGGGTGAGCGTCCGCCGCGTGCTCGGCGTCGACGTGCCGCTCGGGCCGCCCGAGGGCCGGGGGCCGCACGTGCTGCGCCGGCTGACCGGCGGCAACACCCGGGTCGCCGAACGGTTCGCCGACGGCCGGGTGTTCCTGATCGGTGACGCCGCCCACGTGTACTCCGCCACGGGAGGCGGCCCGGGGCTCAACCTCGGCCTGCAGGACGCGGTCAACCTCGGCTGGAAACTCGCCGCCGAGATCCGGGGGAGCGCCCCGTCCGGACTGCTGGACACCTACGAGACGGAGCGGCGATCGGCCGCCCGGCGCATGGTGCTGAACGCGCAGGCACAGGCGGCCCTGATCGCCCCCGGCGACGACGTCACCGGACTGCGCGAGGTGTTCGCCGAACTGCTCCGCGACCCGGGCACCGTGCGGCGCCTGGCCGAGCTCACCGCGGGCGCCGACGTCCGCTACGACATGGGCGAACCCGCGCCGCATCCGCTGACCGGCCGCTTCGCCCCGGACCTGGAACTGCACACCCCGGCCGGACCGGTACGGCTGGCCGAGCTGACCAGGACCGCACGCCCGCTCCTGCTGGACCTGACCGAAGGGGCATGGCTGGCGGAGACACCCGCCCTGCGCCACGACCGGGTCGACGTCGTCGCGGCGCGCTCCCAGGCACCCGCGCCCACCGCCCTGCTCCTTCGGCCGGACTGCCATGTGGCCTGGGCGTCCTCGTCGCCCCGGCCCGATCCCACGGAGATCGAAGCACTCCGGGCGGCCCTGCGGCGGTGGTTCGGTGTCACCGAACCCGCCCACGCCTGACAGGAGGCAACGGAGACGCCGGCGGAGCGGACGAAGGCGCCCGCGACGGGGTCCCGCGAGCCGGAGATCTCCTCATGGTCACCGGGATCCCAGCAGCTCGCGCAGCAGCTCGCCGAACTCGGCGGGGTGCGTGCTGAGGCCCGTGTGCCCGCCGGGGAAGCGGACGAACTCGGCGCCGAGCAGTTCGGCCAGGAAGGCGGCGCAGCGGTGGGGCAGCTCGCCGTGGGATTCGGCCCCGCCCGCGAGCACGAGCCGCTCCGACAGGGCCGCCAGGCGCTCCACGTCCGGGGCGTAGGCCATGAAGGCCGGCACGATCCGCCCGAGGAAGTAGGGCATGTCGGCCATGGTCCGCTCGACGCGCGCCGCCGCCCGCGGCGTCAGCCCGGCGGCGGGCGGCGCCGCCGGGGCCGCCGGGGTCGCGGCGGGTGCGCCGGGCGCCCTGAGGCCGGCCGCGAACACGGCCGCCGCGGGCATCAGCCCCTCCCGGTGGAAGACGTCCTGGACGCGGGCGAGCATGGCGCGGTGCTCGGAGGCGTCCGGCAGCACCTCCACCACCGGCGGCTCGTGCGCCACGACGCGTTCGACCCGATCGGGGCGGGTGGCCAGCAGGTGCAGCGCGACGATCGCGCCCGAGCTGCAGCCGGCCACGCGGGCGGGCGTGTCCGGCGACAGCAGGTCCAGCAGCGCGAGCGCGTCGTCGGCGTGCCGCGCGACGTGCTGCGGCGCCTCCGGGTCGTCCAAAGGGCTGCGGGACAGGCCGCGCGGGTCGTAGGAGACGACCGTGCGGCCGTCGGCGAGGTCGTCGGCGACGTCCTCGAAGGAGGCCGCTCCGCCCGTTCCGCCGGAGATCAGCAGCACGAGCGGGCCCTCCCCGCGCACCTCGTAGTGCAGGGTCGCGCCGTCCGCGCGCAGGCGGCCGATGGCCGGGGGAGTCATCGCGGGTCTCCTTCGTCGGGTGCGGGCCAGTGCTCCAGGAGGGAGTGCAGGGCGTCCAGGCAGCGGACCCAGGACTCCTGCGCGGGGCGCGCGTGCGCGAACCCGCCCGCGGCCTCCAGGCTGACGAAGCCGTGCAGCGTGCTGCGCATCAGCCGGACCGCGTCGGTCAGGTCGGGCTCGGTCAGCGCGTAGGCGCGCAGCATGCTGTAGGTCAGCTCGACCGCGCGCCGCGGCCCGGCGGCCCGGGCCAGGAGCTCGGGGTCGATCCGCATCGGGATCTGCGTCGCGGTGTAGCGGCCCGGGTGGTCGTGGGCGTACGCCCGCCAGGCGTCGGCGTAGGCCACCAGCGCGTCCTTGCCCGCCCGCCCGGCGGTGGCCTCGGCGATGCGGATGGTCTTCTCGTCCGCCCCCAGCAGGGAGATGCGCCCGCGCAGGTCGTCAAGGCCGCGGACGTGCGCGTACAGGCTGGCGTCCTTGACCCCGAGCCGCCGGGCCACCGCCGACATGGTCAGGTGGTCGAGCCCTGCCTCGTCCGCCAGCTCGGCGGCGGCGAGCGTCACCCGCTCCGCGGTCAGCCCGGCCCGCACCATGCGCGTCCCACCCTTCCCTAGGCATATTCGCTAGAAACTAATGGTCCTAGTTTCTGTGTCGAGGCCGAGGCTAGAGGGGAGGCGGCGCCCCCGTCAAACGGCGGCGCCCACCCGCCCCGGAGATTCCGGGGCGGGTGGGCGCCGGGGGAGACGCTCAGGGGGCGATCGGCGGCTGCCGCTTGTGCTCGGTGAGCCGGTAGCGGCGGACGATCGTCTCGAAGGCGGCCCCATCGACCGGCTCGCCCTCCAGGAAGTCGTCGATGTGGTCGTAGGCGACGCCGAGCGCCTCCTCGTCGGGCCTGCCCGGGTTCAGCGTCTCCAGGTCCGCGGTCGGGATCTTGCCGACCAGCTCCGGCGGCGCGCCCAGAGCCTGGGTCACGGCCCGTACCCGCCGCTTGGTCAGGCCGGCGAGCGGCACCACGTCGGCCGCGCCGTCACCGAACTTGGTGAAGAAGCCGGAGACCGCCTCGGCGGCGTGGTCGGTCCCCACGACCAGCCCCCCGTGCGCGCCCGCCACCGCGAACTGGACGATCATGCGCTGCCGCGCCTTGATGTTGCCGTGCACGAAGTCCTGCTGGTGGGCGTCGCGGAAGGCCATGCCACCGGCCAGCAGCGCCTCCAGCGCGGCGTCGCTGGCGGGCTTCACATCCACGGTCAGGACCTGGTCGGGCCGGATGAACTCCAGCGCCAGCCGCGCGTCCTTCTCGTCGGCCTGGTCACCGTACGGCAACCGCATCGCGTAGAACGTCGCCTCCCGCCCGGCGGCGCGGACCCGCTCGACGGCGAGCTGGCACAGCCGGCCCGCGGCGGTGGAGTCCACTCCGCCGCTGATGCCCAGCACCAGCGCGCGCAGGCCCGTGGAGGTCAGCTGGGCGGTGAGGAAGGCGACCCGGTGCTCGATCTCCCGCTGCGCGTCGAAGGACACGCTCACCCGGAGATCCCGGGCGATCTCCTGCTGCAGGGACATGGATGCCGGATCGGTCACGGTGGCTCCTCGGTCGGGCCCGCGGGCCCTCAGACGGGGTCGGCACGCGCCGCCGGGCCGGGACCCCGGGCGCGGGGGACGTAAGCACTCTAGGGGAAGACCGCGAAGCCCGGCTCGGGGCGGGGCCGCCGAGACGTCCCCGCTCCCGAAGCGCCACGGGCGGAACCCGGTGACCGCCGCCTCCCCGAGGGGGACGATCGGCACGGACCGCGCCCGCGCGGACTTCCCAGAGTCCGCCTGACCTTTCCTGAGGAAGGCGGTGTAAACACACGCGTGGACCGGCGGCCCCGTGGACGGGTCACGCTACGGTGCCGTCCGGCCTCGACCACCGGACGCGGCCGGCGCCGCCCGGCGCCGCAGGACCAGCCACCGGCCGGCCAGTCCGGCGGCGAACATGGCCGCGCCGGCGAGCACCGACTGCCACGGCAGGGTGACCACCAGGGTCAGGCAGCCGGCGACGCCGAGCACGTTGAGCCAGCGCGGCCGGCGGCGGTCGGCCGCGGGCTGGGTGAACGCCGAGGCGTTGGCGATCGCGTAGTAGACGAGCACGCCGAACGAGGAGAAGCCGATCACGCCGCGCAGGTCGGCGACGGACACCAGGACGCAGACCACCACCGCCAGGGCGATCTCGGCGTGGTGCGGCACCCGGTGGCGGGGATGGACGGCGGCGAGCCCGCCGGGCAGGTCGCGGTTGCGGGCCATGGCCAGGACGGTGCGGCCGACACCGGCGATCAGGGCCAGCAGAGCCCCCAGCGCCGCCAGCGCGCCGCCCGCCCGCACCACCGGGGCCAGGAAGCCGGCGCCCGCCGCCTCGACCGCGGTGGTCAGCGGCGCACCGGAGGCGGCGAGCCGGTACGGCCCGGCCGCCAGCAGCGCCGCGACCCCGACCACCAGGTAGACGGCCACGGCGACGAACAGGGCGATCTCGATCGCCCGCGGGATGGTGCGGCGCGGGTCGCGGACCTCCTCGCCCATGGTGGCGATGCGGGCGTAGCCGGCGAAGGCGAAGAACAGCAGCCCCGCGGCCTGCAGGACGCCGTAGACGCCGCCCGTCACCCGCCCGCCGCCCAGGTTCGCCGGGTCGGTGTGGCCGCCCGCCGCGATGCCCGCCACCACGACGGCCAGGGCGGTCAGGCTGGTGGCGACGAGCACCCGGGTGAGCAGGGCCGTCCTGGTCACCCCGTGGTAGTTCAGCGCGGTCAGCCCCAGCACCGCCGCGACGGCCAGGGCGCGCTGCGCCCACCAGGGGCCGGGCAGCGCGTAGGAGGCGAAGGTGAGCGCCATGGCGGCGCAAGACGCGGTCTTGCCGACGACGAAACCCCACCCGGCGGTGAACCCCCACCAGTGCCCCAGGCGCTCGCGGCCGTAGACGTAGGTGCCGCCGGAGACCGGGTAGACCGCCGCCAGCTGCGCGGAGGCGACCGCGTTGCAGTACGCGATCACCGCGGCGACCACCAGCCCGATCAGCAGACCGGCGCCGGCGGCACGCGCGGCGGGGCCGAACGCGGCGAACACCCCCGCCCCGATCATCGACCCGAGCCCGATGACCACCGCGTCGCCGGTGCCCAGCCGGCGCGCGAGCCGGTCGCCGCCGCCCCGGGACGGCTCGGAGGAGGGTGCGCCGTCGGGCCGTGGTCGGGACGCCACCGCCACCTCCTCGGCAACCGTTCGTCGGATGGGCCTGATGCATCGTCCCACGGCCCCGCCGGGTCAGGCCGCCCCGGCCTCCGCGTCCCGCTCCCCGGTCACGGGCGGTCCGCCCGGAAGTCGCCCGCGTGGTCCCGGGCCCAGGTCGCGAAGGTGCGCGCGGGGTGGCCGGTCAGCTCCGGCACGGCCCGGGTGAGTTCGACGGGACGTCCGTCGCAGGACTGCCACCAGTCCAGCAGCGAGTCGGCGTAGGGGGCGGGGATGTATCCGGCCGTCTCCCGCTTCCACTCCTCGCGGGTGACCTCGCGGAAGGGGACAGGACGGCCGGTCATCCGGCTCAGGATGCCGATCTGCTCGGCGAAGGTGAGCGACTCCGGGCCGGTGAGGGTGTACGGTCGCCCGCCCAGGCCCGGGTCGGCGAGCACGGCGAGGGCGGCCTCGGCGATGTCGGACTCGTGGATCGGGTCGCTGTGGGAGCCGGGGAAGGGCAGGCTGATCGGCCGGCCCGACCGCACGCTCCGGCTCCATGCGAGCGCGTTGCCCGCGAACGAGCCGGGCCGCAGCGACGTCGACCGGACGGAAGAGGCATCGAGCGCCCTCTCCACGTCCAGGTGGGACTTCGCCACCGGGCTGTCCCCGGCGTCAGGGGCGAGAACCGAGGAGGAGGACAGCAGCACGATGTGCTCGACGCCGGCGCGGACGGCCTCCTCGGCGAACGCTTCGGCGTACGACGGGTTGGCGTACAGGAAGACCGAGGTCACGCCCTTGAGCGCGGCGGCGAAGGTGGACGGGTCGGTGAGATCGCATCGGACGGTGTCCGGGCCGTCGGGCCGGCTGGACGCCACGCGGACAGGGAGGGCGCGCTCACGCAGCAGGCCGATGAGGGCCCGGGCGACGGCGCCGCGGCTTCCGGTGACGAGAACGGTCATCTCGATGGTTCCTTTCGATGGTGCGCCGGGGCCGTGCGGGGCCGTGCGTGGCATGGGCCGTACGGGGCCGCGGCGAATGAGGACGGCGCGTCGCCGTGCGGCGGATGCGGCACCGGAGAGTGAGGACCTACGGGTCCCTTTTCAGGAGGCGCATAAGATGCGACGCGACGCAGACTCTTTGATAGAAAGAATCTGTGTGACGAATAATCTTTGTGACGAAGATAAATTTGAGGCATGGAGGCACCGGGTGTCAAACCGATCGGAGTTGCTCGCGCGCGTCGTGGGGGAGAGTCAGCGGCACTACGCCGCCTACACGCTGTTCAACCAGGCGATGGCCGACCGGATCGGACTGCACCCCACCGACGTGCAGTGCATCGCGCTGCTCGACCTGGAGCCCGGACCGGTGACGACCGGCGAGATCGCCCGGCTCACGGGCCTGGCGTCGGGATCGGCGTCCCGGCTGGTCGACCGCCTGAAGAAGGCCGGTTTCGTACGGCGCCTGCCCGACCCGAACGACCGCAGGCGCGCCCTCGTCGCCCTGGTCCCCGACGCGGCCGGGCGGATCGAGGAGGCGTGGGACGTCCCGGGCCGGGCGTTCGGCGCGGCGCTGGATCACTACACCGACGAGCAGTTGGAGGTCATCGCCGACTACCTCCACCGGACCGCCGAAGTGGGCCGTGAGCAGGCCCGGCGGCTGACATCCGGAGATCCGCGGCCGCGGCCCGGCGGCTGACATCCGGGGGCGCCGCGGCGGTGGCCCGCCGACCGGCTCCCGAGGGGCCGTGGCCGTGACCCGCCGGTGGGATGGAGCGCCCGCCCCGCCGGAAACGCTCATGCCCCCGCCGGCGCGGCGGGGGCATGAGCGTGGGTGTGGTGCAGGTGGTGGGATCCTCCGTACGGCGGGGCGGCCTCACTCCTCGCCGGAGAACCTCTCCCAGGCCGACTGCCGGGTCATGCCCAGGGCGGCGCCGATCCTGGCCCAGGTGACGCCGCGGTCGCGCAGCCGGCCCACCCAGACCTGCAGGCTCTCGTCGACCTGGGCGCTCACGGTGGCGACGCGCGGCAGGAACTCGAGGATCTGCTCATCGGTCATGCGGTCCGGCCAGGGGATCTCGGCCTCCTCCGACGGCTCGGCCGGCGTGTCGAGGATGATGTTGCACAGCCCCACGCACTCGTTGCAGATGTAGACGCCGGGACCGGCGACCACCTTGTCCACGTCGCTCTTCGGCTTCGCGCAGAACGAGCAGTGGATCCGCTCGTCGGCCAGGGATGGGGCGGTCATGCGATCCTCCGAGGCAGCTTTTGTCAGGGTTTTCCTGACGGGTGACCGCGACTCTAGCCCGTCAGGTGAATCCTGACAAGCGGCGGCGTCGTCCCGCGACGCGCCCCCGCCCGGGGCCTCCTCGTCCGCGGGGTCGCCGGCGAGCGCCCGGGCGGCCGCCGCCTCGTCACCGCTCCAGCCCCAATGGCCGTCGTCCCCCTGCCGGGACTGCTCGTCGATCCACCGGTTGTGCGCCTCCCAGGCGGCCTGCCTGGTGGTGCCCAGGGCGGCGCCGATCCGGGACCACGGGGCGCCGGCCCGGCGGGCCGACCGTACGGTGAGCTGGCGTCCCTGGGCCGCCTTGCGGGCGATCACCTCGCCGAGCGCGAGCAGCTCCAGCGCCTCCTCGCGTGTCAGGGGCGGCGCGTCCAGGCCGGACGACGCGGCCTCGGGTTCGTCGTCCTCCTCGGGCGGCGGCGCGAGCGCCTCCCGGATGCGCAGCGCGTCGTAACGCGCGACCGCGTTCAGCAGCGTGAACCGGCGTTCAAGGTCCTCAGGAGTGGTCATGTCCCGAGTATTTCGTCAGGCCGCCTTGACATCAAGACAGCCTGACAATCGTGTGCCGCGCCCGCCGTACGGCCCGGCCGGCCGGAGCTAGGGCAGGCGGCGCTGGATGTCGACCAGGATCTCCAGCATCTGGGTCTGGGACGCCTTCACGTCCTGCACCTCCTCGCGCAGCGCCTGGACCTTCGCCCCCATCTCCTTGAGGTTGTTCGCCACTCCGTTGATCCGGACGGTCAGGCTTTCGGCGGCCTCCATCTGGTCGGCCCGGATCTGGATCACCTCGGTCTCCAGCGCGGAGGCGAGCCGCAGTGCGCTGTCCTCGATGCTCACGGTGATCTTCCCTTACCTTGGGGGTAAGGGACCTGGCTGGTATCAGCAGTCAGGTCCCGCTTCTTCGAGGGTAGCCGGGAGCGGCCCCCCGGTCCCTGGCGGCGGCGCCCGGCGGACGCCGCCTTCCGGCCGGATGTATCGCGGCCGATAACGGGACACACATGAGATCTTACCGAAAGTGATCGAAGCGTCACCGGCGAACCCGGGAAATCCCGTCGTTCCGCCATATCGCGTCCCCGCCCCGCCCCGCGACGCCCGGCCGGTGCGCGCAGGGCGTGTCCGGTTTCGTGCCGAAGACATGCGCCCCCGACGAACTGATCCGGGCGGTCCGCGCCGCCCACGCCGGACACGCCTACCTGTCACCGCCCGTGGCCCGTCAGGTCCTCGACACGGCGGTGCCGGGCGACGACGTGCGCCGGCCGCCCTCACCGCGCGCGAAGCCGACATCCTCGCCCCGGTGGCGCAGGGGCTGTCCAGCGCCCAGGTGGCTCGGCGCGTCCACATGACCGAGGCCGGCGTCAAGACCTACGTCAGCCGCATCCTCACCAGACTGGACTGCGCGAACCGGGTGCAGGCGGCCTTGCTGCTGCACGACGCGCCGCTCCCGTCCTGATACGGGGAAACCGCCGGGTCGTCGGTTCTCCGGATGAAGACCCGGCACATGACCCGGTGCGGACGCCTCCCCGTTTGCTCCATCAAGCCGAGGAATCCCCTGATCGTGAAGGCGGCCTCCCGGATCGGGAGACCGCCTTCACGTGGTGGCCGGTCAGTCGGTGCCGGACTCCATCGCGGCCTGGTCGAGCAGCACCTCGTCGGCGGGGGCCTCGCCGCGGGAGGCGATCGCCTCGGCGCCGCCCTCGGACATCGCGCCGATCAGCCCGGTCGAGGCGGCCTGCGCGGCGCCGATCAGCTGCGGGTGGCCGCTGCCGACCATGCCGAGCCGGGCGTACTGCTCCAGCTTGGCGCGGGAGTCGGCGATGTCGAGGTTGCGCATGGTCAGCTGGCCGATGCGGTCGACCGGGCCGAAGGCGGAGTCCGCGGTCCGCTCCATCGACAGCTTGTCCGGGTGGTAGCTGAACGCCGGTCCGGAGGTGTCGAGGATCGAGTAGTCGTCGCCGCGGCGCAGCCGCAGGGTCACCTCGCCGGTGATCGCCGTGCCGACCCAGCGCTGCAGCGACTCCCGCAGCATCAGCGCCTGCGGGTCCAGCCAGCGGCCCTCGTACATCAGCCTGCCCAGCCGCCGGCCCTCGTTGTGGTAGCTGGCGAGGGTGTCCTCGTTGTGGATCGCGTTGACCAGCCGCTCGTAGGCGGCGAACAGCAGCGCCATCCCCGGCGCCTCGTAGACGCCCCGGCTCTTGGCCTCGATGACCCGGTTCTCGATCTGGTCGGACATGCCCATGCCGTGCCGGCCGCCGATGGCGTTGGCCTCCAGCACCAGGTCGACGGAGGAGGCGAACTCCTTGCCGTTGATCGTCACCGGGCGGCCCTGCTCGAAACCGATCGTGACGTCCTCGACGGGGATCTCGACGGACAGGTCCCAGAACCGGACGCCCATGATCGGGTCGACGATCTCGATGCCCGCGTCGAGGTGTTCCAGCGCCTTGGCCTCGTGGGTCGCGCCCCAGATGTTGGCGTCGGTGGAGTACGCCTTCTCGGTGCTGTCGCGGTAGGGCAGGTCGTGGGCGAGCAGCCACTCCGACATCTCCTTGCGGCCGCCGAGCTCGGTGACGAAGTCGGCGTCCAGCCACGGCTTGTAGATCCGCAGGGAAGGGTTGGCCAGCAGGCCGTAGCGGTAGAACCGCTCGATGTCGTTGCCCTTGAAGGTGGAGCCGTCGCCCCAGATCTGCACGCCGTCCTCGAGCATGGCGCGCACCAGCAGGGTGCCGGTGACGGCCCGGCCGAGCGGGGTGGTGTTGAAGTAGACGCGGCCGCCGGAGCGGATGTGGAACGCCCCGCAGGCCAGGGCCGCGAGGCCCTCCTCCACGAGGGCGGCCCGGCAGTCGACCAGCCGGGCGATCTCCGCGCCGTACGCGGTGGCGCGCCCGGGCACCGAGGCGATGTCGGGTTCGTCGTACTGGCCGATCTCAGCGGTGTAGGTGCATGGCACCGCACCCTTCTCGCGCATCCACGCGACCGCAACAGAGGTGTCGAGGCCGCCGGAGAAGGCGATCCCGACCCGTTCACCGACAGGCAGAGAAGTGAGCACCTTGGACACGAGTAGAAGTATATACATAGCACTGCATGACTATGCAAGCGGAGGAGGCGGGCGCGTGTCCGGCGTCCCCGCCGGGGACGTACGCCACGCCCCGGCGCCCCGGCCGGCACGCTCTCCGTCCCGCGGGAAGATCATCCGGGCGCCCTGCGGCTGAGGTGCTCCCAGGCGCGGTACTTCGCCGCCCGGTCCTGGAGGTCCTGCTGCACCATGTCGTAGGACGCGGCGCCGACGATGAGACGACCCCGCCCTGACCGCCCTCTACCTCGAGAAGCTGGCCGGTCCGGTGGACGAGGCCAAGAAGGCCCGGCTGCGCGGTGCGCAGCGCGCCGGGCAGCTCGCCGCCGACGCCGACCCCGACCTGGCGCTCGAACTGCTGTACGCCCCCCTCTACCAGCGCTGGCTGCTGCGTTCCGGCCCGCTCACGGCGCAGTACGCCGACACCCTCGTCGACGCCTTCCTCAAGGCCATGGGGCCGGACACCGACCGCGGCACCGCCGCCCCCCGCGGCTGAACCGCTGCGGAACGGGCCCTCCCGGGCGCCGGAGGCGGGCCCTGCCCCAGGAGGACCGCCGGAGCGGATCTCATGCCGGGGGACTCCGGGAGGACAATGATCCTCATGCATCCCGTCACGTACGCCGAACCGGCCGAGTCCCAGCCCGAGATACCCCTGGTCGGCGGGGACGTCACCGAGGGGGTGGTGCGCGTCGGCGACACGGTCCGACGCCCGGTCGGGCCCAACGCCCCGCTCGTCCACGCGCTGCTGCGCCACCTGGAGGAGGTCGGGTTCGCGGGCGCCCCGCGGTTCCTCGGCATCGACGCGGCCGGGCGCGAGGTGCTGACCTTCGTCCCCGGTGAGGTCGCCGGACGCCCCAGGCCGGAGTGGGTCGCCGACGAGGAGCGGCTGGTCTCCGTCGGGCGCCTGGTGCGCGCCTACGACGAGGCCGTCGCGGGCTTCTCCGTCCCCGAGGGGGTGCGTCCGGGCGCCGGGATCTCGGAGGCGCCGGGCATGCCGCCCGCGCCGCCCTACCCGGCCGAGCTGGTCGGGCACATGGACTACACGCCGGACAACATCGTCTTCCGGGACGGCCGGGCGGCCGCACTGATCGACTTCGACCTGGCCAAACCGGTCGCCCGGGTGGAGGAGCCGCTGAACGCGATGCTGTACTGGGCTCCGCTGGGCGACCCCGCCGACGCCGGCCCGCCGCTGCGCGGGGTGGACGTGCCGCGCCGCTGCCGGATCCTCGCCGACGCCTACGGGATGTCGGAGACCGACCGCTCCCGCCTCGTCGAGGTGGCCGTGCTGCGCGCGCGGCGGTCGTGGTTCTCGATGAAGAGACTCGCCGAGGAACGGGGCGGCGGCTGGGCGAGGATGTGGGACGAAGGTGTCGGCGACCAGATCAAACGCCGGGAGGCCTGGCTGGAACGCAACGGCGCGGCCCTCGAAGCGGCGTTGACCGCGCCCTGACCTCGCCTCCGGCTCCGGCCGGGCGTGGAGGAGCCGGAACGGCTCGGGCGTCGGGCCGGGAGCGGGCAGGCCGGGATCAGACGGATCCGGAAGCCGGCAGGCCGCGGTCAGGCGGGGCAGAGATCAGGACGGGCCAGGTTCGGACAGGGCCGGGTTCAGGCCGGGCCGGGATCAGGCGGGGCGGATGAGGCCGCGCCTGGTGGCCGCGGCCACCGCGGCGGTGCGCGAGTCGACGCCGAGCTTGGCGTAGACGCGCACCAGGTGCGTCTTGACCGTGGTCTCGCTGAGGAACAGCCGCCTGCTGATCTCCCGGTTCGACAGGCCCTCGGCGACCCGGGTGAGCACCTCCAGCTCGCGGGGGCTCAGGGTGGTGTCCGGGGTGCGCATCCGGCCCAGCAGACGGGAGGCGACGCTGGGCGCCAGGGCGCTGCCGCCGGCGGCGGCCGAGCGGATCGCCGCGTGCAGCTCGTGCCGGGGAGCGTCCTTGAGGAGGTAGCCGGTCGCGCCGGCGTCGACGGCGGCCAGGATGTCGGCGTCGGTGTCGAAGGTGGTCAGCACCAGCACGCGTGGACCGCCCGCCGCGACGATGCGGCGGGTGGCCTCGCTGCCGTGCATGCCGGGCCCGAGCCGCAGGTCCATCAGCACCACGTCCGGGGACAGGCGGCGGGCCATCTCGACGGCCTCCTCCCCGGTGGCGGCCTGGCCCGCCAGCTCGAAGTCGTCCTGGCCGGTCAGCATGGCGCACAGCCCGGAGCGGACCACCGGGTGGTCGTCCACCAGCAGGATCCGGATCACCGCCGTCATGGCGCGCTCCCGGACGGCAGCGGCAGTGCCGCCGCGATCGCGGTTCCCTCGCCGGGGACGGACTCCACGGTCAGGGCGCCGCCCAGCGCGGTGACGCGGTCGCGCATCGCGCGCAGACCGAAGCCGGTCCCGCGGCTGGTTCCGCGGCCGGCGCCATCATCACCGGTTCCGTCCTCGCGGGCGCCGTCCTCATGGAAACGGGCGGGCGGGCCGGGGGCGAAGCCGCGGCCGTCGTCGACGACGTCGAGCACGACCGTGTCGTCGAGGTAGGTGAGGGTGACCGCGGCGTGCCGGGCGGCGGCGTGCCGGCTGACGTTGCCGAGAGCGCCCTGGGCGATGCGCAGCAGCACCTGGTCGTAGTCGGCCGGCAGCGGCAGCGGGACGCCCGACACCTCGAAGCGCACCTCGGTGCCGGTGCCGGCCACCGCCGCGTCGCTGATGCGGCGCAGCGCCGCGGTGAGCGAGGAGTGCTGCAGGGCGGGCGGCGCCAGGGCCCGCACGAAGTTGCGCGCCTCCTCCAGGTTGTCCTGGGCGGCGCGTTCGGCCTCGTCGACGCGCGTCCCGGCCAGTTCCGGGTCGCGGGCCAGGTCGGCGCGGGCGGCGCGCAGCAGCAGGATGATGCTGGACATCCCCTGGGCCAGGGTGTCGTGGATCTCCCGGGCCAGGCGTTCCCGTTCGGCCAGGCGGGCGCCTTCGCGTTCGGCCTCGACGAGCCTGTCCCGGGTGCGCACCAGGTCGTCGATCAGCCTGCGCCGCTGCTCGCTCTCGGCGTGCAGGGCCTTGTAGACCAGGCCCATCAGCGTGGCGACGGCCGCGCCGACGACCGGGCCGACCACCTGGGCCCCGGTCAGGCCCCCGGTGTGCCAGCCGGTCGCGGCGACGGCGGCGGCGGTCAGCACGGCCACGCCGGGCAGGGCGACCGGCGGCGGCAGCAGGTGCAGGTGGGCGAAGAACAGCGGGAAGGCCAGCCAGACGTACTGCGGGGCCGCCAGCGCCAGCCCGGCCCAGCCGAGGGTGATCGCCACGAGCCAGATCCGGCCCAGCAGCAGGTGCGCGCGGCCGCCGAAGCGCGGCAGCCGTCCCTCGATGACGATCCCCGCCGCGTACAGCACGCCCAGCGGTACGCCGGCCGCGGCCAGGGGTGCGTGGCCGCGGCGGAGCAGGCCGATCAGCGCGACGGCCAGCAGGGCCGCGAAGGTGCCGTGGACGGTCCACCGCAGCAGCCGCAGCGCCGGAGGAAACGGATAGTTCATCATTTCTCGCTCAGAGTAGGCGAAAAATTCCATCCGTCGCGTCGTCCGAAAGGTGTACCCCGGGTCACCGTACGGGCGATCCCGGGCGGGCCGCGGGCATGACGCGCCGGGCGGGCCGGATCCCGGACGCTGGGAGAAGCCCCGGTGCCCGGCCTTCGGACACCGGGAAGAGCCCGGACTCCGGGCGCCGGGAGAAGCCCGGACCATCGACAACCGACCGGGGGGATGCGCCGTGTTCGTGGCGCTCAGAGACCTGCGTTTCGCCAAGGGGCGGTTCGCCCTCATGGGGACCGTCGTCGTACTCATCACGCTGCTGGTGACCATGCTGTCCGGACTGACCGCCGGCCTGGCCCGCGAGAACGTCTCCGCGATCGAGGACCTGCCGGCCGACCACATCGTCTTCGCCGGCGGCGGCGACCCCTCCTTCGCCGACAGCCGGATCGGCGAGGGCGCCTGGCGCGGCTGGCGGGACCTCGACGGTGTCCGGGCCGAACGCCTGGGCGTGTCCATGGCCCGCCTGACCCGCGGCGACCGGGGCGACCGCGGCGCCGCCGCGGCCGTCTTCGCCGTACAGCCCGGGGGGAGCCTCGCCCCCCGATCACTGCGCCCCGGCACGGTGGTGCTGTCGGAGGCCCTGGCCGGCGAGGGCGACCCGTCCATGGGGGAGGCGGGGGACACGGTGCGGCTGCTCGGGAAGGACCTCACCGTCGCCGGAACCACCGGTCCGGTCTCCTACAGCCACGCCCCGGTCGCCTGGATCGCCATCGAGGACTGGACCGCCGGGGTGCGGGGCCAGACCGGCCCCGACACCGCGGCGACCGTCCTGGCCCTGCGCACCGGCGGCCGGGCCGATCTCGCCGCGGCCGACGCCCGGCTCGGCACCGTCACCGTCCCGCTGGCCGACGCACCGGCCGCGATCGGCTCGTACACCTCGGAGAACGGCTCGCTGCAGTTGATGCGCGGCCTGCTGTTCGCCATCTCCGCCCTGGTCATCGGCGCCTTCTTCACCGTGTGGACCATCCAGCGGCGCGGTGACGTCGCCGTGCTCAAGGCGCTGGGCGCCGGCACCGGTTACCTGCTGCGCGACGCGCTCGCCCAGGCCGTCATCGTGCTGCTGCTCGGCGCCGGTCTCGGCGGCCTGCTCGGCGCCGCCCTCGGCGCGCTGGCCGCGGGCACCGTGCCCTTCGTACTGTCCGCCGCCACCACGGTCGTCCCCGTGGCCGTGATGGTCCTCCTCGGCGCCGCCGGCGCGGCCCTGGCCATCCGCAAGATCACCTCCGTCGACCCGCTGACCGCCCTGGGAGCCTCCCGATGACCCTCAAGCTCACCGACGTCGTCCTGACCTACCCCGACGGCGACCGTGTCCTCACCGCCCTGGACCACGTCGACCTGGCGGTCGCACCCGGCGAGTTCACCGCGGTCGTCGGCCCGTCCGGTTCGGGGAAGTCCAGCCTGCTGGCCGTCGCCGCCACGCTCATCCGTCCCGCCTCCGGCACCGTGTCGGTGGCCGGGACGGACGTCACCGACGCCGGCCAGGCCGCCAGGACCCGGATCCGCCGCGACCACGTCGGGATCGTCTTCCAGCAGCCCAACCTGCTTCCAGCGCTGACCGCGCTCGACCAGCTCCTGGTCATGGCCCACCTCACGGGCGCCAGGCCCGCCGCCGCGGTCCCGCGGGCCCGCGAGCTCCTGCACGCCGTCGGCCTGGACGGCAAGGAGGGCAGGCGGCCCCACCAGCTGTCCGGCGGCGAGCGTCAGCGGGTCAACATCGCCCGCGCCCTGATGAACACCCCCGGCGTCCTGCTGGTGGACGAGCCCACCAGCGCCCTCGACCACCAGCGCGGCGAGCGGATCGTCACCCTGCTGGCCGGGCTCACCAGGGACAACGGCCTGGCGACCGTGATGGTCACCCACGACGCCTCGGCCCTGTCCCTGGTCGACACCGTCCTGACCATGACCGACGGCAGGCTCACCGGCGGCCGGTGACCGCGCCGGCGCCGGTCTACGCCGTGGCCTTGGCGGCCTCGCCCGCCGCGGTCCGCCCCCGCGTGACGGGGCGGCGCCGGCCCGGCAGCCCGAACGTCGGGTTGGCGACCGCCCAGGCGGCCCCCTTGCAGACCAGCTCCTTGTAGACGGCGGCGAGCCGTCCGGTCAGCGCCGCCCGCACGGCGCGGTCGTCGGCGGTGACGTACTGGATCAGGCCGTCCCCGCGGCCCAGCGAGATGCACTGGTTGAAGTAGCGGATCGGCACGTCCGGGAGCTTCCCGCCGGTCAGGCGCGCCGCGATCGCGTCGGCGGCCTGCAACGCGGCCGGAGCGCCCGAGGCGCACGACATCCGCAACGGCTTGTCCCCCGGGCCCATCGCCATGGCCGCGTCGCCGACGGCGTACACGTCCGGGTGCGAGACCGAGCGCATGGTCGCGTCGACCGCGATCTGACCGGTGCCGGTGACCTCCAGGGTGGTGGCCTTCGCGATCGGGTGGACCGCGAAGCCGGTGGTCCACACGGTGACCGCGGCCGGGATGGTCCCGCCGCCGGCGGTGACGACGCGGCCGGCCTCGACGCGGGCGACGTCGGTGTGCTCGTGCACGGTGATCCCGAGCCTGCCGAAGACCTTCCGCAGGTGCTCGCGCCCCTTGGGGGAGAGCCAGTCGCCGAGGCCGTCGCGGGCGGCGAGGGCCACCTCGAGGTCCGGGCGGGCCTCCGCGATCTCGGTGGCGGCCTCCAGGCCGGTGAGGCCGCCGCCGACGACGAGCACGGTCCGCCCGGCGGCGAGACGGGCCAGGCGCTCGCGCAGCCGGAGCGCCCCGGGACGGCCGGCGATCTCGTGGGCGTGCTCGGCGACCCCGGGGACGCCCTGGGCGTTCCAGGCGCTGCCGAGGGCGTAGACGAGCGTGTCGTAGGCGAGTTCGGCGGCGCCGTCGGTGCCGGTGACGGAGACGGTCCGGCGGTCGGCGTCGACGCCGGTGACCTTCGCGATCCTCAGCTCGACGCCGGTGCCCGCGAACATCTCGCCGAGCGGCCTGGGGGTGAGGTCCTGGCCGGCCGCCAGCTGGTGCATGCGGACGCGTTCCACGAAGTCGGGCTCGGCGTTGACGAGGGTGATGGCGACGTCCTCGCGGCGCAGCCGCCTGGCGAGGCGGCCGGCGGCGATGGCTCCGCTGTATCCGGCTCCGAGGACGAGGATGCGGTGCTGCATTTCCTTCTCCTGTCGTGTACGGCTTCCGCCGGCGTACGGTTTCGCCCCTTGAACCGGGCGGCCCGCCGTTTCCTGACAGGGACGCGGTGTGAAGCACCTCACACCGCGTTCAGCGGCGGATCAGAAGACGTGGAACAGGGGCTCTCCGTGGTCGGCGGCCGCCCAGCGCGCGGTCGCGCGTTCGAGCTTGTCGGGGTTGACCTGGTTGCGGACCGCGACGACGCCCCCGGCGGTGACCTCCAGGCACATGACGCCGACGACCCGGCCGTCCACGACGGCCACGGCGGCGGGCTCGCCGTTGGCGGTCCAGGCGTAGACCCCGGGCGAGCCGCCGGCCAGGGCGCGCTTGGCCCCGCCGGGTTTGAACAGGCCCCGCAGGAACCTCGCGACCGCGGTGACGCCCTCGAACGCTCCGGCGCGGGCCGGGATCTTGCCGCCGCCGTCGCCGATCGCGATGACGTCCCCGGTGAGCAGGCGCACGAGCGGCTCGGTCCGGCCGCTGGCGGCGGCCGCGAGGAACTCCTCGACGATCCGCCGGGTGGCGGCCTCGTCGATCTCGGTGCGGGCCCTGCCGTCGGCGACGTGCTTCTTGGCGCGGTGGAGGATCTGCTGGCTGGCGGCCTCGGTGACGCCGAGGATCTCGGCGATCTCCCGGTGCGGGTAGCCGAACGCCTCCCGCAGCACGTACACCGCCCGCTCGGCGGGGGAGAGGCGCTCCATGAGGACGAGGACCGCGTAGGAGACCGACTCGCGCTGCTCGGCGGTCTCGGCCGGGCCGAGCATCGGGTCCCCGTCGAGCAGAGGCTCGGGCAGCCACTGGCCCACGTAGGTCTCGCGGCGCGCCCGCGCTGAGGAGAGCTGGTTGAGGCACAGGTTGGTGAGGACCTTCGTCAGCCACGCCTCGGGGACCTCGACGCGGTCGACGTCGGCGGCCTGCCAGCGCAGGAACGTCTCCTGCACGACGTCCTCGGCCTCCGCGGCGGAGCCGAGGAGGCGGTAGGCGATGGCCTCCAGGCGCGGCCTGGACGCCTCGAACCGGTCGACGTCGTTCGCGGTCAGGGGCATGACCCGATCCTAGAGCGGTCGCGCGCGGACCGGACTCGGTCGGGGCGGCTCAGGCGCGCCCGGTCTCCCGGTCGGTGGCGATGCGGCCGCGGAGCATCTCCTCCATCACGTCCATGAACCGCTGCGCCCTGGAACGGCCGATGACGAACGGGTTCTCCGGGCCCGCGGACCCGGCGCGGAGCCGCTCCATGCGCACCAGGCCCTGGTCGCAGGCCCCGTGGTTGTTCAGCTCGACGTCCACTCCCGCTCGCCTCATGTGGGAGGCGAACCTCCGCACCGAGGACAGCAGGGCACGCTTTCCCGTCGTGTCTGCGGGAGGGTTGGTCCCGCCCCACAGCATCGCGGTGTGCCGCCTCCCCCTCCACCGCACGGGGAAGATCGCCGAGACGGTCCCGGGGGTGTGGCCGGGGGTGCGGTGGAACACCACCGTCGTGCCGCCGAGGGTCAGCCGCTGTCCGTCGGAGATGTCCAGGTAACTCCCGTGGGCGGGGGAGGATGCGGCGGCGATCTTCCAGTCGGCCCGGTTCATCATGACCCTGGCCCCGTACCGTTCGGCGAGGTGGCGGGCGCCGCCGAAATGGTCGTCGTGGCCGTGGGCGGCCACCACGTACCGGATCTCCGCCGGGTCCACGCCCACCGCGCGCAGCCCGGGGACGAGGACCTTCTCGGCCTCCTCCGGCGACCCGAGCGCGTCGATCAGGATCACGCCTTCGGACGTCAGGATCGCCGTGACCGAGACGAAGCCGGTCGTCACCACCGCCACGTCGTCGAAGATCCTGAGCGGTTCGACGGGGTCCGGGGACGGCGGCACGGCGCCCGGGGAGAGCGCTCTGACGATGTTCCGCAGGATCGGGTCGTCACCCGCCAGCCTGGCCGCGCGGTCGTAGTGGGACCGCGCGCTCTCCGGCGCGGCGGCGGACGCCCGGGCCTCCTGGCCCGCCAGCGGCACGATGGCCGTGGCGGCCAGCACGGCGCGGCGGGACAGGCCGGAAGGAGGTTCGAAGGACATTCGGTGGCACCTGCTCTCACTCTCCCCGCGGTCGTACGGGACCATCGGGGCCGGACGTCGGCGCCGTCCAGCAGACCAGGGCCGATCTTGGGATGTCCAATATCGATCTTGCCCGCGCATCGATAGGGGAGCCGATATCGATGCAGGCCGGACGGTACGCGCGTGTCCTTCCCGGCCCCCGCGACGGCTCCCGCCGTACTGTCGGTGGCGGGCCGTACGATTTCCGGTGTGACCGGCAGATCCTCCGCGGCGCAGCGACTGCGCGACCTCGCGCGGCTGCGGCGCGTCCGCGACCGGATCGACCGGGAGTACGCGCAGCCGCTGGACGTCGAGGCGCTCGCCCGCGGCGCGAGCATGTCGGCCGGGCACCTCAGCCGCGAGTTCAAGCTCGCCTACGGCGAGTCCCCGTACAGTTACCTGATGACGCGGCGCATCGAGCGCGCCATGACGCTGCTGCGCCGCGGCGACCTCAGCGTCACCGAGGTCTGCTTCGCCGTCGGCTGCTCCTCGCTCGGCACCTTCAGCACCCGCTTCACCGAACTGGTCGGCATCTCGCCCGGCGCCTACCGCCGCCACGCGGCGGACGCGACCGCGGGGATGCCGTCATGCGTGGCCAAACAGGTGACCAGACCGGTCAGGAATCGAGAAGTGCCGGTCGCGGAGCCGCGGATAGGGTGACCGGCATGGACATCGCCATCCACACGGTCTTCCTGCCGCACGACGATCCGGACGCCTCCCTGGCCTTCTACCGTGACGTCCTCGGCTTCGAGGTCCGCGACGACGTCGGCTACGGCGGGATGCGCTGGATCACGGTCGTTCCCCCCGGGCGGCCCGGCACGTCCATCGTCCTGTACCCGCCGGCCGCCGACCCCGGCGTCACCGCGGACGAGCGCCGCGTCATCGCCGAGATGATGGCCAAGGGCACCTACGCCACCATCGTCCTGTCCACCGAGGACCTCGACGGAGTCTTCGAGCGGCTCCGGGCCGGTGACGCCGAGGTCGTCCAGGAGCCGGCCGAGCAGCCGTACGGTGTCCGCGACTGCGCCTTCCGCGACCCCGCGGGCAACCTGGTCCGCATCAACGAGACGCGCTGAACGCCCGGCCGGGAAGCCGCGCGCCACCGGAAGGAGACCGGAAATGTCGCCCGCACCTGGTTGGATCATCCAGGGCGACGCCGGCGCAGGCCGAAGGCGGGCCCGACCATCCCCCGCAACGAACGGAGACACCGCATGGCCCCGAGGACGAACCCGCAGTCGCCCTCGTCGCACCTCGCCGACAGCCACGACCTGATCCGCGTCCAGGGCGCACGGGAGAACAACCTCAAGGACGTCAGCGTCGAGATCCCCAAGCGCAGGCTCACGGTGTTCACCGGCGTCTCCGGCTCGGGCAAGAGCTCGCTGGTGTTCGGCACGATCGCCGCAGAGTCGCAGCGGCTGATCAACGAGACCTACAGCGCCTTCGTGCAGGGCTTCATGCCGACGCTGGCGCGGCCGGAGGTCGACGTGCTGGAGGGGCTGACCACGGCGATCATCGTCGACCAGGAGCGGATGGGCGCCAACTCCCGCTCCACCGTCGGCACCGCCACCGACGCCAACGCGATGCTGCGGATCCTCTTCAGCCGGCTCGGCGAGCCGAGCGCCGGGCCGTCGTTCCACTACAGCTTCAACGAGCCCGCCGGAGCCTGCCCCCGCTGTGAGGGCATGGGCAGGATCAACGACATCGACCTGACCCAGCTCTACGACGACGGCAAGTCGCTCAACGAGGGCGCGCTCACGATCCCCGGCTACAGCATGGACGGCTGGTACGGCCGCATCTTCGCCGGCTGCGGCTTCTTCGACCCCGACAAGCCGATCCGCGAGTTCACCGAGACCGAGCTCCACGACCTGCTCCACCGGGAACCGACCAAGATCAAGGTCGAGGGCATCAACCTGACCTACGAGGGTCTGATCCCGCGTATCCGCAAGTCGTTCCTGTCCAAGGACAAGGAGGCGCTGCAGCCGCACATCCGGGCGTTCGTGGAGCGGGCGGTCACCTTCACCGCCTGCCCCGAGTGCGGCGGCAGCCGGCTCAACGAGGCCGCCCGCTCCTCACGGATCAAGGGCGTCAACATCGCCGACGCCTGCGCGATGCAGATCAGCGACCTGGCCGGATGGATCCGCGGCCTCGACGCGCCGTCGGTGGCGCCGCTGCTGGCCACGTTGCAGCAGACCCTCGACTCGTTCGTGGAGATCGGGCTGGGCTACCTCTCGCTCGACCGGCCGTCGGGCACCCTGTCGGGCGGCGAGGCGCAGCGCACCAAGATGATCCGCCACCTCGGCTCCTCCCTCACCGACGTCACCTACGTCTTCGACGAGCCCACCACGGGCCTGCACCCCCACGACATCCAGCGGATGAACGACCTGCTGCTGCGGCTGCGCGACAAGGGCAACACGGTGCTCGTCGTGGAGCACAAGCCGGAGACGATCGCGATCGCCGACCACGTCGTCGACCTCGGCCCCGGCGCCGGTACGGCGGGCGGCGCCGTCTGCTTCGAGGGCACCGTCGAGGGGCTGCGGGCCGGCGGCACCCTCACCGGCCGCCACTTCGACGACCGGGCCGCCCTCAAGGAGACGGTGCGGACGCCGACCGGGAAGCTGGAGATCCGCGGCGCGACGGCGCACAACCTGCGGGACGTCGACGTCGACGTCCCGCTCGGGGTGCTCGTCGTCGTCACGGGCGTCGCCGGCTCCGGCAAGAGCTCGCTCGTGCACGGGTCGATCCCGGCCGGCGCGGGCGTCGTGTCGGTCGACCAGAGCGCGATCCGCGGGTCGCGGCGGAGCAACCCGGCGACCTACACCGGGCTGCTCGACCCGATCCGCAAGGCGTTCGCGAAGGCCAACGGTGTGAAGCCGGCGTTGTTCAGCGCCAACTCCGAGGGCGCCTGCCCCAACTGCAACGGCGCCGGCGTCATCTACACCGACCTGGCGATGATGGCCGGCGTCGCCACCGTCTGCGAGGAGTGCGGGGGAAAGCGTTTCCAGGCGTCGGTGCTGGAGTACCGCTTCGGCGGCCGTGACATCAGCGAGGTGCTCGCGATGCCGGTGACCGAGGCCGAGGAGTTCTTCCGCGCCGGCGAGGCGCGCACGCCGGCCGCGCACGCCATCCTCGCCCGGCTCGCCGACGTCGGGCTCGGCTACCTCAGCCTCGGCCAGCCGCTCACCACCCTGTCCGGCGGCGAGCGGCAGCGGCTCAAGCTGGCCACCCACATGGCCGAGAAGGGCGGCGTGAGTTCGCCGACTGCGTCGGCTTCGACACACTCAATCGGCTCGGGAGCACGAGCAAGCTCGCGCTCCTCTCGCCTCAATCGCGTGTACGTCCTCGACGAGCCGACCACCGGCCTGCACCTCGCCGACGTCGAGCAGCTGCTCGGCCTGCTGGACCGGCTCGTCGACTCCGGCAAGTCGGTCATCGTCATCGAGCACCACCAGGCGGTCATGGCGCACGCCGACTGGATCATCGACCTCGGTCCCGGCGCCGGCCACGACGGCGGCCGGATCGTCTTCGAGGGCACGCCCGCCGACCTCGTCGCCGCCCGCTCCACCCTCACCGGCGAGCACCTCGCGGCCTACGTCGGCGCCTGACCGGAGCCGCCGGGGCCACCAGAGTCGCCGGGGCCGCCGGGCCCGTGGAGGCCCTGGGGCCCGTTTCCGGAGGTTCCGCGGCGGAGATCCGTACCGTGCCCGCCGGTGTGACCCACCGCCTCCCCGGAGGCGCCGGGTCGCACCGGACGGGCGGGCGGTCCGGTTCCCCGCCGACCCTCTGACGGGGGTGCGGCAAACTATGACGGTGGTTGCAGGAGCGGACATCTCACCTCGGGAGGCCGAGGTGCTGGAACTGGTCGGGGCCCATCTCAGCAACGCCGAGATCGGGGCACGGCTGTACATCTCAGTGCGCACCGTGGAAAGCCATGTCTCCTCGCTGCTGCGCAAGCTGGAGGCTCCGGATCGGCGCGCGCTCGCCCGGCGCGCACCCGAGCCGTCCGGCGCCGGCCCGTCCCACCCGGCACCGGTTCTGCCGACCTCGCTGACCTCGTTCGTCGGCCGGGAGAGCGAGCGGGCCGAACTGACCGAGCTGATCAAGGCGCACCGGCAGGTGACCGCGACCGGTCCCGGCGGCGTGGGCAAGACCCGGCTCGCGCTGGCGGTGGCCGCGGAAGCGGCCGGCGAGTACGCCGACGGGGTGTGGTTCGTCGACCTGGTCCCGGTCACCGACCCGGGAATGATCGCCACCGCGGTCGCCGGGGCGCTCGGCCTCGGAGAGCAGCCCGGCCGCGACATGACCGCATCCGTGGTCGGTGCGCTGGCCGACCGTCAGGCGCTGCTGGTGCTGGACAACTGCGAGCACGTGGTGGACGGGGTGGCGCTGTTCCTCGGGCGGCTGCTGGCGGCGTGCCCCCGGGTGACGGTGCTGGCGACCAGCCGGGCCCGGCTGATGGTGCCGTTCGAACGGGTGTATCCGGTCCCGCCGCTGTCGCTGGCCGCCGACGGAGGGTCGGACGCGGTCGCGTTGTTCATGGAGCGGGCGGCGGCGGCCGGCCGGCCGGCGGATCTCCTGCGGCGCGATCGGATCGCCTCCGTCTGCGAGCGGCTCGACGGGATGGCGCTGGCGATCGAGCTGGCCGCCGCCCGGTATCCCACGCTCGGGCTGGACGGCATCACCGCCGCGCTGTCCCATCCGCTGCGGATGCTCACCGGCGGTTCCCGCGCCGACGAACGGCACCGTTCGGTACGGGCGGCGCTGGACTGGAGCCATGCCCTGCTGGAGCCGGCCGACCGGGCGCTGCTGCGCCGGGTGTCGGTGTTCGCGGCGTCGTTCACCGCCGCCGCGGCGGCGGAGGTGACCGGGGCGGAGGAGGGCATGGTCGCCGACGTCCTGGCCCGGCTCGCCGAACAGAGCCTGCTGGTGGTGACGGCCACTCCGGACGGTACGGAGTACCGGGCGCTGGAGACCATCCGCCAGTACGGCACGGAGCGGCTCGCCGAGGCGGGCGAGCTGGCCGGCGCCCGGTCCCGGCACCTCCGCTGGTGCCTGGAGCGGGCCGCCGGCCTGGCAGTGGCAGGACCGGACTGGCGGGCCCGGTTCGACCTGGTGGCGGACGACCTCCGCGCGGCCCTGGTGTGGGCGGCCGACCGGCCGGAGCGGAGCGCGGACGCCTGCGAACTCGCCCGGCACCTGGCGGAACTGTCCTTCACCCGCAACCTGGTCGGGGAGTCGCAGCGGCACTTCGAGCAGGCGGCCGAGCTCGCGACCGACCCCGCCGTCACCGCGTCGATGCTCCGGCAGGCCGCGGCCGTGGCCGGCTGCCGGACGGCCGGGGATGACATGTACCGCCTTCATCTCGCGGCCGCGGACGCCGCCCGCAGGTCCGGCGACTCGGTCGGCGCCGCCGCCGACCTGGCGACCGCCGCCACCGTCGCGTTCCGGTTCTCGACCACGTTCGTGCGCCTCCCGTCCGGGGAGGAGGCGCTCGAGCTGGTCGCCGAGGCGCGGGAGCGGGCCGGCGACGACCCGGTCGCACAGGCCGCGGTCGCCCTGGCCGAGGCCGCGGTGCTCGCCGACGCGTTCGGCGCCGCCCAGGGCCCGCCCGGCAACGCCGTACCGGAGACGACGGCGTACGCCGAGCGGGCGGTCGAGCTCGCCCGCCGGACCGGTGACCCGCTCGCGGAGTCGGCCGCGCTCGACGCGCTCACCGGCGCTCAGAGCTGGGCCGGTGACACGTTCGCCACCGCGGCCACGGCCCGGCGCCGGATCACGATCCTGTCGTCCATGCCGATCTCACCGGCCGGAACCCACGAACTGATCGACGCGCTCGGCATAGCCACCGAGGCCGCCCTCGGCGCGGGGGATGTGCGGGACGCCAGCCGATGGGCACGCCGGCTGGCCGGCCATCCGTCACTGGCGGAGGTCGGTCACCGCGCCACATGCCGGCTGCTGATGGTCGACGCGCTGGTGGGCGACGTCGACGAGGTGCTCACCGGCGGCGTCCGGTTCCTCGACGCGTGGCAGCGGGCGGGCAGCCCGTCCCGGTCGCTTCTCCGCCCGGCGGCGGCCGCTGTCGCGATGATCCACGATCTCCGTGACGACCACGCCGCCCGACGCGAATGGCGAGAAGTCCTGGATCGGCTCGGCGCGACGCCGGAGCACACCTTCGGCTACGGTGCGGTCTTCGACTCGATGGTCCTCCTGCACCGCGGGCGGGCGTCGGAGGCTCTGCTGCGGATGGCCCCCGAGCCTGAGCAGGTGTGGAAGTGGGTCACCTGGATCTGGCACCACTGGTATGTCGCGCTGCGTGCCGAGGCCGCCGTGCTCGCCGGGAGTCCCGGCGCGTGCGACCGCCTGGCCGAGGCCCGGACCATCGTGGCCGGCAACCCGGTCGCCGGTGCCATCGTCGAGCGGGCACGGGCGCTGTTCGACGACGACCGGGAGCGGTTGCTCGCCACGGTGGACGCGTTCGACGCCGCCGGCTGCCGCTACCAGTCCGCACGGACGCTGGTGCTCGCCGGCGGCGACCACGCCGCCCGCGGCGCGGCCGTACTGGCCGGCCTCGGCTTCGCCCCGATGGCCCCGCCCGTCCGCCCGGCAGCGCCATGAGGCCCACGCTGCGGCATCACCACAGGTCACAGCCATATCCGACCGAAACTTCGTGAGTGCCACCGAAAACCCTTCAGGCTCCTCCCGCAGCCCGGCCACCGGGGATCCGGCTCCGTTGACCCAAGGTCGTCCGTCCCTTTTCGCGCAGGACCAAAAGGCATTGCGGCCGGGATTCGGCTGGGGAAGCATTACCGCCACGGGCCGATGGGACGTCGTCTCATCCGTCTCACGAAGGACGGCGCACTGTCGACCCCCTGCCGGGCGCAATCATCTCTCAACGGCTCAGAAAGGGTGGTGACAGCCATCCGGCCCATGAGCGATTTATCTGCAGATAGCGGAAAGATCGGTCACCCCCGGCTGTCACCGACACCCGGACAGCACGATGCTCACGTTCTGTACTCCTGTGCTTGAGCACGCGTGCCGGCTTCCCCGAACCGTCCGGCACTCCACCCATTCCCTTGTGAAGGAGACCGTCATGCCCATCGCCGTCTCAGCCCAGCGCAAGCCGATACGGAAGACCAGGAACGTTCTGGCCGCGGCTCTGGCCGCGGGCGCGGTAGCGATGATCTTCTCTCCCCAGCCCGCGTCCGCGGACGGGGTGGTCCGGACCTACTGCGAGAGCGGCCGTGCGTGCGCCATCGACACGGGCCCATCCCCGGACAAGGTCTGGAACGCCCTTTGGTGCGGGTTCCACAACATGGGAGATGAGGGCTTCAACGACAAGACCGATAGATACCAGACGAGCGGCAACAGGATCCAGTTCGGTAACTACAAGGGGTCTGGCGACACCCACACCACGTCCAGCTTCGTCTGGGATTCGATTCTTCCCGCGAACAGCAGTGGATCCGTCCCTGCGAACAAGTACGACGCCATGTGGGTGTACTGCTGATCAGCGGGCCCGGGTGACGCCGAGCGGAGAGAGGCCACTCGTCGTCCGGGCCCGCTGACCAGCGCGGACGCCCTACTTTGCGTCTGGCGACACCGATCCGGGCGCCGGGCCTCTCAGCCGGTGTGAAGGACCCGGAAGTGATCCGGTCTCGCCGGGTCCCGATCGACGACCTGGATCGGCGCCCAGGCCCACTGCCGGACGCCGATGCCCGGCACGCGGGAGAACCGGATCGGCCCGCGGGTGCCTTCGACCTCGACGCGCGGCCAGGCTCCGGCGATGCGCGCCCGGTCCGTTCCGTGGGACCGCAGCACGTCGGCGAGGACGGCGACCGTGTCGTACCCCTCGAAGGCGACGAAGGAGGGCGCTTCGGCCAGCCGTTCACGCAGGGCCGCCTCGACCCGTGCGCCGAGCGGCCCGAGGCGCTCGGGCAGGTAGCGCAGGAACGGGATCGCGGCGCCCTCGCCGCCCAGCGCCGTCGCCCATCCGGCGAACTCCGGCTGCCCGGCCGGAGCGCCGATCATGACCTCGGCGAGGCGCCGGTCACGGCGGACGGCCCTGACGATCGGCATCGCCGGCTCCGGGTGGCCCACCAGCAGGAGGAGGGCCGTCGCACCGTCGGCGGCGAGTCGGTCGCACACCTCCGCGGGGGTGAGCGCGCTCACGTCGAGTTCGGCGACGGCGCCGCCGTGGGGAGCGAGGTGGTCCCGCAGGATGCGGGTCCCGGAGGCCCAGTAGACGCTCGGCTGGGTCGCCACGGCGATCCGGCGGTGGCCCGCGCCGAGGAGGAAGTCCGCGTAGACCCGCCAGCCGCGCGACTGCGCCGGGGCGAGGCGCGCGACCCGTTCCGTCGGCTGTTCGGTGAGCGCGTCGAGAACCGCCGACGAGCAGAGGAACGGCAGGCCGAGGGCGTCGGCCCTGGCCGCGGCGGCGCGGGCGACGACGCTGTGGTACTCGCCCGCCAGGACGGCCACGCCCAGGCGGGCCAGCTCGTCCACGGCCTCCGCGGCCCTCTGCGGATCGGCCGCGGTGTCCCGGACCACCAGGTCGAGGGGCCTTCCGGCGATCCCGCCGGCGTCGTTGACCTCGTGGACGGCCAGTTCCAGTCCGGCGAGCAGATGCCGGCCCGCCTCGACCCAGCCGGGCCGGGTCAGCGGCACGAGGACGCCGATCCGTACGGATGACTCGTCGGTCCGCTTCGCTCCGGGCGATGACGGTCGCGGGTTCATGCGGCGTCCTCTCCCGTGTGACGGTTCCGCCGGCTCTGCGCCGGCAGGGTGAGGATCTCGGCTCCGTCGTCGGTGATGGCGATCGTGTGCTCGCTGTGGGCCGTCCGGCAGCCCGTCGCGCTCCGGAGCGTCCACCCGTCGGCGTCGGTGACGAGTTCGGCGGTGTCGGCCATGACCCACGGCTCCAGCGCGAGCAGCAGCCCGGGACGCAGCGTGTATCCGCGGCCGGGCCGTCCGGTGTTCGGGACGTGCGGGTCCTGGTGCATCGTCGATCCGATGCCGTGGCCGCCGAACTCGGTGTTGATCGGATATCCCGCCTCGCGGAGGACGGTGCCGATGGCGTGGGAGATGTCGCCGATGCGGGCCCCGGGCCCGGCGGCGGCGATCCCCGCGGCCAGCGCGCGTTCGGTCGCATTGATCATCGCGACGCTCTCCGGGGGCCGCGTGTCGCCCACGATGAAGCTGATGGCGGCGTCCGCGGCGACTCCGCCCCTGGAGACGGCGAGGTCGAGGCTCAGCAGATCGCCGTCGGCGAGCGTGTAGTCGTACGGTCGTCCGTGGAGCACGGCGTCGTTGACGGCCGTGCAGATGTGGTGGCCGAACGGGCCGCGCCCGAAGGACGGCGCGTAGTCGACGTAACAGGACAGCGCCCCCGCCTCGACGATCATGTCCTTGGTCCACCGGTCGATGTCCATGAGGTTCGTGCCCACCGCGCTGCGGCTCTTCAGCGTCTGCAGGATGTCGGCGACCAGGGCGCCCGTGTCCTTCGCGCGGGCCAGCAGGATGGGGCTCAGGATCTCGATCATGCGGCGTCCTTCTCACGTAACCAATAGCTATACCGGCCATACTATACCGGTATAAGAATCGGAGGCATGTCCGGGCCGCCGTCCGCTCCCGCGGAGGCCGAGCCCGGACGACGTCCCGGCGTCTCCCGCGCCGGACCGCGCCGGACCGCGCCGGACCGTGGGGGACCGCTCGACGCCCGGCGCCGCGCGTGTCCCGCCGGAAGGCCGCCGGTCGCGGGTCGCGGGCACCCGCGAGCCCTTGCGCTCCGTTCCGCGCCTGGCGGTCGGGGGCGGGAATTCATGCCATTTTTCTCCTCTTGTTTGAGGGCTATTGTTTCGCCATCTTACGGATCCACTGTCCGGATATTTCGTGACCCGGTGTTAATTCATTCCTATTGGAGGTGGCTTCCATCAGAGCCAGCAAGCGGTCCGCCGGGTTCACCCGGTGGGGGAAACGCTTCCCCGATCCGGTCCCCGTGTTCGAAGCGGGCAGATCCCGTCCGTCTCCCACCCCGGCGGACGGAAACGGGAAACCGTTCCCCGTAAGGAGAGGAAGGGGCGGGCACGCGGGGCTGCCCAGGATCGCCGGCGCGCTCATGCTCGCCATGACGGCCGTGCCGATCGTCACGGCGGCCCCGGCCGCCGCCCGCGCGGCGGACCCGCCGTCGGTGGTGATCGACTCCTCCGAGGTCGCCCCCGGCGTCGTACGGCTCGCCGGGCGCTTCACCGGGGCGTACGACGTGTCCGTCGTGGTGAACGGCGAGCGGATCGAGCGCGCCCGGGTGAGCGACCCGGACGCCGACGACAGCGGGACATGGTCGTACGACCTGGACACCGGCGCGATGGACGGTGAGATCGAGGTCTACGCCAAGGCGACGGCTGCGGAGACGCGGTACGGCACGTGGTCGGAGCCGCTCACCCTGCGGGTGGACGACCCGCGGGCCAGGGCGCCCGAGGTGTCGATCGCAGAGCCCGCCGACGGGGCGCGGCTCACCCGGCCCACGCCGGTGCGGGTCGACGTCGCCGGGGCGGACGTGCGTTCGGTGCGGGTCCGGGTCAACGGCGGCCCCTGGCGGCGTGCCGCCGGCGCCGGGGGACGGTACGTCGCGCTGGTCAAGCCGGCGGAGTACGGCGACGTCATGGCGAGCCTGGAGGCGGAGGCGGTCGACGCGCGCGGCCACGTCTCCAGGTCGGCCAGCAGGTACGTGGCGTTCGGCGCGACGAAGAAGGAACGCCCGGTGCCGCACCGCCAGGACCGGGCGATGTGGATCTGGGAGAAGGCGTCCTACAACCTCGTGCTCAACCCCGGGTCGCGCCGCCTGCTGGAGACCGTTCTCCCGCCCGGCTCGACGATGTACCTGGGCGTGGACACGTACGCGGGACGCGACATGATCGAGGACGCGCGTCCCGGACTGCGCGATCTCGTGGCCTGGGCGCACCGCCGGAAGATGAAGGTGCACGCCACGGTGGCGGGCGGGACGCGCCCGCCCTACCTCGGCGCGCTCTCCCGATACCGCGACCGCGCCGTCGGGGAGATGGAACGGGTCCTCGACTACAACCTCTCCTCGAAGCCGGCCGAGCGGTTCGACGGGATCAACGTCGACATCGAGCCGTACAGCCTGCCCTGGTTCAACAGCGCCAAGCCCGACGTGCAGATCCAGTGGCTGGACACCCTCCGCGCGATGATCGCGCGCCGGGACGCCTCCGGGCAGCCCCTGCTGTTCGGCCCCGCCGTACCCCGCTGGCTGGACACCTCCGCCTGCTGCACGGACATCCCGTACGGCGGGACCGTCCGCGCCATGTCCGAGCACGTCCAGGACATCAGCGACTACATCGCGATCATGGACTACCGCGACCAGGCGGACGGCGGCGTCGGCATCATCGCGCAGGCCGCCGGTGAGATCGCCTACGCCGGGCGGATCGGCAAGCCGCTGTCCGTGGTGGTGGGGGTGGAGACGCTGGACATCGCGACCAGCGGCGACCCGTCCAGCATCACCTTCCGCGAGGAGGGCAGGGACGCGCTGGAGGCGGAACTGGCGAAGGTCTACCGGGCGTTCTCCGGCGACCCCGCCTTCGCCGGGGTGGCGCTGCACCACTACGACTCCTACCGGGAACTGCCCACGATCTGGGGCCCCTCGGCGCGATGGCCCGCGCCGCCCGCCGACTCCGGGCCGCCCACGGGCGTCGGGTCGCCGCCGAAGGCCGTCGCCTTCGACCACGCCACGGTCGACCTGACCTACGGGCGGGCGCGCGACGACACCGAGGTCGACTTCTACGAGGTGCACCGGTCGGCGGAGCCGGGTTTCACACCCGGCCCCGGGACGCTCGCCGGCAGGGCGCGCGGCCTCACCCACACCGACACCGGACTGCTGCCCGGCACCGCCTACCACTACCGGATCGTGCCCGTGGACGTGGCCGGACACCGCGGTCCCGCGTCCGACCCGGTCACCGTGACGACCGGCGCCACCGACCTGCGTCCCATGGTCGTGGAGTCGATGACCGTCACCCTGGAGGGCGGTGCGGCGCGGATGAGACTGCGGGTCGTGGACGAGGAGACCGGGCGGCCGGTGGCCGCCACGGTGCGCGGGCGGTTCACCTTCTCCGCCGGGCGCTACGTGACGGTGACCGCGGACGCCGACGGCTGGGCCACCGCGACGTCGGAGGCGCTGAAGCAGCCGACCGGCGAGGTCGGCTTCGCCGGTCACCGGCTGACCGCCGCCGGCCACTACTGGGCCGGCGCCTACGACCGGGGCAGGGACGTCACCGCCCGCTGGTGACGCCCGCCCCGCCGAAGGGCCGTCTCCCGTCGGAGGCGGCCCTTTCGTCATCCCTAAAGGAATGAATTCATCCCTTTTAGAGGTAAAAAAGGGGATGAATTAGCATTGACATTGCCCCTGTTTGACGAGAAGAATCCCGTTATGGAGCCACCTGATGGAATGAATTCCCTCCCCAGGGGAAGACGATTCCGCACCCTCGCGGCGCGCCTGCGGCAGGAGATCGTGCAGGGCCGCTGGCCCGTCGGCGGCAGACTGCCGACCGAGGCCGAGCTGGCGCAGACCTACGCGGTCGGGGTGAACACCGTGCGCCGCGCGGTCGACCTCCTGGTCGAGGAGGGGCTCGTCCGCCGCCGCCAGGGATCGGGCACATTCGTGGCGACCTCCGTCACCGCCGGGGCCAGGCCACGTCTCATCGGCGTGCTCGTCCCGTCGAACACCTACTACTTCCCCCAGGTCGTCCAGGGCATCGAGCGGGCGGCCAACGCCGCCGGAGTACGACTCGTGCTCGCGTGCTCCGACTACGACCCCGACGTCGAGCCGGCGCAGATCCAGCAGCTCATCGACGTCGGAGTCGCCGGTCTGCTGCTGGTGCCCAACCTGCACCTCGTGGCCGACCCCGACGCGCACCTGGCCCGTCTGCGCGAACTGCCGGTGCCGTACGTGCTGGTGGAGCGGCGGCCGTCCGACCCCCGCCCGGCCGACCCGACCTCGTACGTCTGCACCGACGTGCACGGCGGCGGCTACGCCGCGGTCCAGCACCTCAGCCGGCTCGGCCGGAGCCGGATCGGCTACCTCGGCCGGCTCGGCACCGCCAGCTCGGAGCAGGTCTTCGCGGGATACCGCCAGGCCGTCGCCGACCTGGGGCTTCCGGAGATCCCGGAGGCCGTGGCCAGGCAGCCCGTCTGGACGGGGACCGACATGCTCGCGTACGCCAACTCGCTGGTCACGGAGAAGGTCCGCGCGGTGGTGTGCCTCGGCGACCGCGAGGCGACCACGCTCCTGCCCTACCTGCGCCGGGTCGGCCTCACCGTTCCCGACGACATCGCCGTGGTCGCCTACGACGACGAGGTCGCCGATCTGTCCGAGGTGCCGCTCACCGCGGTGTCGCCTCCCAAGGCCGAGGTGGGCCGCATGGCGACCGAACTGCTGCTCCGCCGGATCGAACTCGGTCCCGTCGCCCCGGTCTGCCGGGTCGTCCTGCAACCCCGCCTGGCCGTACGGGCCTCCTGCGGAGCCGCCTCCGGGAGCCTCGTCGAGGTCCGCGTCCCGATGTGACGCGGCCGTCACCCTCACCCCCTTCCCCCCTTTGTTCCTGTTGGAGGTCCCAATGAGAGTGCGCACGCTCGCCGCCGCCGCGGCGGCCGTCCTCACCATGGCCGGCACGGCGTCATGCGGCGGCTCGGCAGACGACTCCGGAGCGGTCACCCTGAAGCTCGGCTTCTACGCCGCCGCCGGAGACAAGGCCGACACGACCATGCGGGAACTCGTCAAGGAGTTCACGGCCGCCAACCCGTCGATCAAGGTGCAGCTCGAGGTCGCCCCCTACGTCAAGTTCTTCGAGCGGCTCCGGACCCAGATCGCCGGCGGCCAGGCGCCGCAGGTGTGGCTGTCCGACGGCGTGCTCGTGCAGGAGTTCGCCGCGCGGGGCGCCCTCGCCGACCTGACCGACCGGGTCAAGACCGTCAACGCCGCCGACTACTCCGGCATCGAGCTGAACCAGGACGCTCAGGGCCGGATCCACGGTTTCCCCCAGGGCGCCCAGACCCCGGTGCTCTTCTACAACAAGAAACTGTTCGCCGAGGCCGAGGTCGCCGAGCCGACGGCCGAGTGGACCTACGACGACCTCGCCGCGGCGGCCAAGAAGCTCACCAAGGACACCAACGGCGACGGCAAACCCGACACCTACGGCTTCCGCGCGTACTCGCCGGGCTTCACCGAGAGCTGGTGGCCCGTCATCAAGGCGTTCGGCGGTGATATCGTCACCGACGGCAACCGCAAGGTGGTCGTCGACAGCCCGCAGTCCACGGCCGCGCTCGACTGGATGCTCGGCGCGATGGGCAAGGACGGCTTCGCCCCCGACTACGTGACCACCGAGGCCATGGGCAAGGGCGTCGTCCACACGTTGTTCGCCACCGGCCGGGTCGCCATGTCGTACGGGATCTACGCCCGCACCCTGCCCGCGGTGAGCGCGGGCGTCGACTTCGGGGTGGCGCCGCTGCCGAAGGGCCCGGCCGGCCGCGGCAACGTCGCGATCGTCAACTCCTGGGTGGTCAGCAAGGCGGCCTCGCAGGCGCAGGCCGACGCGGCGTGGAAGTGGATCACCTTCTTCTCCGGTGAGGGCCCGCAGCGCAAGTGGGCCGAGCTCGGCGAGGCGATCCCGATCAACAAGAAGGTCGCCACCACGGCCCTGCCCGCCGACCGCGGCAAGGTGTTCCTCGAATCGCTCGACGCGGCCACCGACCTCGGCACCAACGCCGTGTGGTCGGAGTACACCGAGGCCCTCGCCAAGCGGATGAACGAGGCGCTGTCGGGCACCACGCCCGTCGCCACCGCGCTCCAGACGGGGCAGAAGGAGTCCCAGGAGGTCATCGACCGCTTCTACGCGGGGCAGACCCAGTGACGGTGCTCACCAGAGGGACCGGGAAGGTGGCCGCCGAACAGCGGCCACCCGCCCGGCGACGGCACGCCGGCGAGCGGATCTGGGCGTTCGCCTTCGCCTCGCCCTACATCCTCCACCTGGTCGCGCTGGCCGCCTGGCCGCTGCTGGCCTCGCTGTTCTTCAGCATGACCGACTACGACCTGATGGCCCCGCCACGGTTCGCCGGGTTCGACAACTTCACCCGGCTCTTCGGCGACCCGGTCTTCTGGCGGACGCTCGGCAACACCGCGTACTTCGCCGTGCTGTTCGTGCCGACCCAGACGGCCCTGGCCCTGGCCCTGGCGATCGCGCTCAACCAGCGGCTGCGCGGCATGGCCCTGTTCCGCGCGGCCTACTTCGTCCCGGTCGTCTCCTCGTGGGTCGTCGTCGCGTACGTCGCCGACGCGGTCTTCAACCCGCAGACGGGCATCGCCAACCAGGTGCTCGGCCTGTTCGGGCTGCCCGCCGAGAACTGGCTGCAGGACCCCGCGCTGGTGATCCCCACGCTCGCGGCGGTCGCGGTGTGGAAGGGCGTCGGCTACATGACGGTGCTCTTCCTCGCGGGCCTGCAGGCCATCCCCGAGGACCGCTACGAGGCCGCGAAGATCGACGGTGCGTCGGCCTGGAACCGGTTCCGGTACATCACCCTGCCGGGCATCTCCGGCACCACGTTCCTGGTGCTGGTGCTCACCTCCATCGAGACCCTGCAGTCCTTCGAGCAGGTCTTCGTGATGACCGACGGCGGCCCGCACGGCGCGAGCGAGCTGACCGTGCTCTACCTCTACCGGCAGGGCTTCCAGTTCTTCCAGATGGGCTACGCCTCGGCCATCGCGTGGGTGCTGTTCGTGCTGGTGCTCGCGCTCACCATGGTGCAGTTCCGGCTCCAGCGCAGATGGGTTCACTATGCGTAAGACCGTTTCCTACGCGCTGGTGCTCGCGGGCGCCGCGGTCATGCTGCTGCCGTTCGTGGCGGCCCTCGGAAACTCGCTCAAGAGCTTCGCGCAGTACATCCAGGTCCCGCCGACGTGGATCCCCGACCCGTTCCAGTGGGACAACTACGCGGAGGTGTGGCGGCGTACCCCGTTCGGGCTCTACCTCGTCAACAGCCTCGTGATCGCGGTCCTCGCCGTCGCCGGCAACGTCCTCACCAGCGCCATGGTCGGGCACGCCCTGGCCAGGATGCGCCTGCCTGGCAAGCAGACGCTGCTCACCCTGGCCCTCGGGACCATGATGCTGCCGACCGTCATCACGATCGTCCCGAACTTCCTGCTGTTCCGCTCGCTGGGCTGGCTGGACACCCTGCTGCCGCTCATCGTGCCGTACTGGCTGGCCACGCCCATCGGGATCTTCCTGATGCGGCAGACGTTCCTCGGCATCCCCAAGGACTTCGAGGAGGCGGCGGGCCTCGACGGGGCCAACCCCTGGCAGGTGTTCTGGCGGGTCCACCTCCCGCTGGCCAAACCCGCCCTGGCCACGCTCGCGGTCTTCACCTTCACCACGTCGTGGAAGGCCGTGCTGGAACCCACCATCTACCTCACCTCGCCCGAGAACTACACGCTGCCGGTCGGCGTGCTGAGCCTCAAGGGGGAGTTCGTCGGGAACGACCAGCTCGTCACGGCCGCGGCGATGATGAGCCTGCTGCCGATGCTGGTCGTGTTCGTCCTGGCCCAGCGTTACTTCGTCCGCGGAACCATGTCCGCGGGACTCAAGGGCTGAAAACCCTCATCCGTTCGAGGAAGGAAATCGTGACCACAACATCCGGGCTGCGCCTGGGCGTCATCGGCGCGGGCACCATCGCGGAGTTCCACGTGGCCGCCGCCCGCCGGACCGCCGGGCAGGTGAAGATCGCCGCGGTGTGCGACGTGCGGGCCGAGGCGGCGGAGAAGCTGGCCGTGGAGGCCGGCTCCCGCGTCTTCACCGACCACCGGGCGATGATCGACGCGGGCGGCCTCGACGCCGTCGTGATCACCGTCCCGCACGCCCTGCACGCTCCGATCACCCTGGACGCCGCCGCGGCCGGGCTGCACGTGCTCGTGGAGAAGCCCATCGCCACCACGCGCGGGGACGCGGTCCGCATGATCGAGGCATGCCGTACGGCCGGCGTCGTGTGCGCGGTCGGACACGTCCTGCGCTTCGTTCCGACGCTGCGCACCGCCGCGGCCTTCCTCGCCTCGGGCGAGCTCGGTCACGTCGTGGTGGCCTCGGAACGGCGCACCGCCGACTACGCCGACCCGTCACGGCCCCGCTGGTTCCTCGACGCCGACATGGCCGGCGGCGGGATCGTGCTCAACGTCGGCACCCACAGCATCGACAAGCTCCAGATGCTCGTCGGTTCGCCGATCGTCGAGGTCACCGGCCACATCGCCGGGTCCGCCGGCGGATCGGTGGAAACGGAGGCGGTGGCCCTGGCCAGGCACGCCGACGGCGCCCGTTCGACGATCTCCGTCACCGGCACCGGCCTGCCGTTCACCGACGAGGCCGAGATCGTGTGCGGCGAGGGCGCGGTACGGATCAGCCGCGGCGAGGGCGTCTGGTCCTTCCGCGGCGGCGTCGCCACCCAGGTCGCCGCACCCGAACCCGGCGAGATGGCCAGGGCGTTCGCCGCGCAGCTCACCGACTTCGCGCGGGCCTGCGCCGCGGGGACCGCACCCGAGGTCACCCCGGAGTACGCGCTCTCCGTCCTGGACGTCGCCCTCGCCGTCTACGAATCCGCCCGTCACGGTTCCACCGTCACAGTGAAGGGACAGATGTGAACCCGCTCGCGTTCAGCACGCTCGGCATGCCGGGCGCCTCCGCCGACGAGGTGATCGCCACCGCCTCCCGGTACGGCTGCGCCGCCGTGGAACTGCGCTGCGCCGACGGTGAGATCGTCTCGCCGGAGACGTCCCCCGGCGACCTGCGCGCGGTCGCCCGCGCGTTCGCCGCCGCCGGGGTCGGGATCGTCGCCGTCTGCTCCTACACGCGCGTGGCCCGGCCCGACGGCGACCCGGTGGCCGAGGTCCTGCGCCACGTCGAGATCGCCGAGGCGCTCGGCTCGCCGTACGTGCGGGTCTTCGGCGGGGTCGAAGGGCAGGACGGTCCGGCGGCCGCCGCGACCCGCAGACTCGCGGAGGTGGCCGACCGACTGCCGGACAACGGCGTCGACGTGCTGCTGGAGACCCACGACGTCTTCCTCACCGGCGAGGCGATCGCCGGGGTCCTCGCCGGGGTCGGCTCGCCACGGATCGGGGCGCTGTGGGACGTGGTCAACCCGTGGCGCGCGGGGGAGACCGCCGCCGCCACCGCGGACACGCTGGCGCCGTACCTCAGGCACGTGCAGATCAAGGACGCGGCGACGCCCACCGAACTGGCGCCGGTGCTGCCCGGCCGGGGCGCGGTGGGGGTGCCCGGCGTGCTCGCCGAACTCGGCCGCATCGGCTACTCCGGCTACCTCGCGCTCGAATGGGAACGCGCCTGGTACCCCGACGCGCCGCCCATCGGAGAGGCGCTCACCGCCTTCCGTGAGGTGCTCGGGCGATGACCTCCCCGGTGAGCCCGCCCGCGACCCCGCAGGTGATCCCGCGGGTCGGCTCGTGGCATCCGGCGGAGGGGCGGTTCCCACTCGGCCGGGGCACACGGGTGCGCGGCCCGCACGCCGGGACGGCGCGGGACCTGCTCGGGCTGGACGCGGACGGCGACGGCCCCGGTGAGATCGTCCTCCGCCTCGTGACCGACCCCTCCCTCGGGGAGGAGGGCTACGTCCTCGCCGTCACCCCGGAGGAGGCCGTGATCGCCGCGGCGGGCGCCGCCGGGCTGCGCTGGGGCGCCCAGACGCTGCGCCAGCTGCACGGCCCCGGCGGCGTGCCCTGCGGCACCGTCCGCGACGTGCCCAGGTACGCGTGGCGCGGCGTCATGATCGACGTGGCCCGCTGGTGGCGCCCGATCTCCTTCCTGCGCGCGTACGTCGACCTGCTGGCGCTGCACAAGTTCAACGTCCTGCACCTGCACCTCACCGACGACCAGGGCTGGCGGTTCGAGGTGCACGGGCACCCGCGGCTCACGGGGATCGGCGCCCACCGCGCCGAGTCCCCGGCCGGGCACGCGCGGGAGGGCAGGTCCGACGGCACCCCGCACGGCGGCTTCTACACCCAGCGGGAGCTGCGCGACCTGGTCGACCACGCGGCGGCGCGCGGTGTGACCGTGCTCCCCGAGATCGAGTTCCCCGGACACTCCCAGGCCGCGATCGCCGCCTGCCCCTGGCTCGGCCACCCGTCCGCGAGGCCCGTCGAGGTGCGGACCTCGTGGGGCATCTCCTCGCACGTGCTCAACGTGGGCGACCGCGCCGCCGGGTTCGCCCGCGACGTGCTCGACGAGCTGAGCGACGTCTTCCCGTCCCGGTTCGTCCACATCGGCGGAGACGAGGTCCGCGGCGACGAGTGGGCCACCAGCCCCGAGGCCGCGCGGAGGGTTGCGGACGCCGGGCTCGCCGGCCCCGCGGCCCTGCACGGCTGGTGGGGCCGGCTCCTCGCCGATCACCTGCGCGGGCTCGGCCGCCGCGCGGTGGCCTGGGACGACATGCTCGACCACGACCCGCCCGAGGACATGGTGATCATGGCCTGGCGGGGCGCGGACCGGATCGAGGCGGCGTCGCGGGCGGGACACGAGGTGGTCGCCGCGCCCCACACGCACACCTATCTCGACTACGCCGAGTCGGACGCCCCCGGTGAGCCGGTCAGCATAGCCGGGCCGCTTCCGCTGGAGACCGTCTACGGATTCGACGCCGGCGAGGCCGTCCTCGGCACGCAGGCGCAGCTGTGGGGCGAGTACCTCCCCACGAGGGAACGCTTCGACTACAACGCCTTCCCCCGCCTCTGCGCCGTCGCCGAAGCCGCCTGGTCCTCCGGCCGGGACATCGGCGACTTCACCCGGCGGCTGACCGCCCACCTGCCGCTCCTCGACCGGCTGAGCGTGCGCTACCGGCGGCCGCACGACGAAGGAGCATGACATGTTCACATCCGAGCGGGAGCTTGAGGACCGGCTGGCCACCCCCTCGGCCGCGCTGGTCGCCGACGCCGCCGAACTGGACGGCGACCTCGTCGTGCTGGGCGCCGGAGGCAAGATGGGGCCGAGCCTGGTCCGGCTGGCCCGGCGCGCGCTGGACGCCGCGGGGCGGGACTCCGCCCGCGTGTACGCCGTGTCGCGCTGGTCGGACGACGAGGCGGCGCGGGCCCTGGCGGACGAGGGCGCCGACGTGGTCCGCCACGACCTGATGGGCGGCGACGACCTCGCCGCGCTGCCCGACGCGGCGAGCGTCGTCTTCATGGTCGGGGCCAAGTTCGGCACGTCGGCCGCGCCGTACCAGGCGTGGGCGGTCAACGCGGCGCTGCCCGCCGCCGTCGCCCGGCGCTACCGCGACTCGGCGATCACGGCGTTCTCCACCGGCAACGTGTACCCGCTGGTGGACGTGGCCTCCGGCGGCAGCGCTGAGGACGACCGGCCGGGACCGGTCGGCGAGTACGCGATGAGCTGCCTCGGCCGGGAGCGCATCTTCGAGCACGCCGCCGCCGTGTACGGCACCCGGGTCGCGATCCTGCGCCTCAACTACGCGGTGGACCTGCGTTACGGCGTGATCGCCGACATCGCGGCCACGGTGGCCGCGGGCGAGCCGGTCGACGTCACCACCGGGCACGTCAACGTCGTGTGGCAGGGGTACGCCAACGAGGTCGCGTTGCGCTCGCTGCGGCACGCGCGCGCCCCGGAGGCGTTCACGCTCAACCTGACCGGCCCGGAGACCGCCTCGGTGCGGCGCACGGCGACCCGCCTCGCCGCCGCGCTCGGCGTCGAGGCGGCCTTCGGCGGCGACGAGAGCGGCACCGCCCTGCTGAGCGACGCCTCCCGCTGCCACGGCCTGTTCGGCTATCCGGACGTGCCGCTGGACACGCTGATCGCGTGGCAGGCCGACTGGCTGGCGCGCGGGCTGCCCCTGTCCGGGAGACCGACGAAGTTCGCAGTCCGCGACGGGAGGTTCTGAGGTGTCGATCGACCTGCTCAGGGCGGGAACGGTCATCCCCGCCCATCCGCTGGCGCTGACCGGGGGGCGCACCCTCGACGAGCGCCGCCAGCGCGCGCTCACCCGCTACTACCTCGCCTCGGGAGCGGGCGGCGTGGCCGTGGCGGTGCACACGACGCAGTTCGAGATCCGCCAGGCGGGGCTGCTCCGGCCGGTGCTGGAGATCTCCGCCGACGTGGTGGCGAAGGAGGCGGAACGGCCCTTCGTCATGGTCGCCGGCGCGTGCGGCGACACCGCCCAGGCCGTCGCCGAGGCGGAGCTCGCGGCCTCCCTGGGCTACCACGCCGTACTGCTCTCGCCCAAGGTGCCCGGCGCCGGCGAGCCGGAGCTGCTGGAGCGTGCCAGGGCCGTGGGCGAGGTGCTGCCCGTCATCGGCTTCTACCTCCAGGAGGCGGTGGGCGGGCGCAGGCTCAGCCCGTCCTTCTGGAGCTCGCTGAGCGAGCAGGAGTCCCTGGCGGCGATCAAGATGGCGCCCTTCGACCGTTACCGTACGGTCGACGTGGTCCGGGCCGTGACGGCGTCGGGGCGCGGCGACGACATCGCGCTCTACACCGGCAACGACGACAACATCCTGGCCGATCTGCTCACCCCCGTCGCGGGGCGCCGAGTCGTCGGCGGGCTGCTCGGCCAGTGGGCGGTGTGGACCCGCGCGGCGGTGCTCATGTTCGAGGAGGTACGGCGGGCCTGGGCCGGCGACGACGAGGTCCTCCGCTCCCTGCTGGGCCGCGCCGGCGACCTCACCGACGCCAACGGAGCCGTCTTCGACGTGGCGGGAGGCTTCCGCGGCTGCATCGCCGGGGTCCATGAGGTGCTGCGCGGGCAGGGGCTCCTGGCCGGCACCTGGTGCCTCGACCCGTTGGAGGGGCTGTCCCCGGGGCAGGCCGGGGAGATCGCCCGGGTGCGCGCCGCCTACCCCTGGCTGTCGGACGACGACTTCGTCGCCGCCCGCCTGGACGACTGGCTGCGCTGAACACGTGTGAACGGCGGCCCGGGGCCGGGGGAGTGCGTCCTCCGGCCCCGGGCCGTGGTCGTGGTGCGGTGCGTGTGACGCGGTGCGCCGCCGGTCAGGCGCTCCAGTGCGCCGTGGAGAGGGCGCGGACCGCGTCCTCGTCCACCTCGACGCCGAGGCCCGGCCCGGTGGGCACCAGGGCCGTGCCGTCGACGACCTCCACCGTGCTCCCCCCGACGTACGCCGAGCGGACGAACTGCCGCCCGTTGAGATCGACCGGGGTGTCCACGCCGAACGCGGCGAACAGGTGCAGTGAGGCGGCGAACCCGAGATCGGTGTCGGTCAGTCCCGAGCCCATGACGCGCAGCCCCGCGTCCTCGGCGAGCTGGCACAGCCTGCGGGAGAGCGTGAGGCCGCCCGACCGCTGGACTTTCGCGATGGCGATGTCGATCGCGTCGAGCTTCACGAACGTGGCCAGGTCGGAGGGGTGGCGCAGGCTCTCGTCCAGCGCCACCGGCAGGGGGCTGTGGTCGCGCAGTCTGCGCAGCCCGGTGAGGTCGTTGGCGGGCAGCGGCTGCTCGAACGCCGACACGTCCAGGTCGGCGAGCCTGCGCGCCATGCGCAGCGCGCCGTCCACGGTGTACGCCTGGTTCGCGTCCACCCAGATGGGCGCGTCCGGGGCCGCCTCCCTGACCGCCGCCACGACGGAGACGTCCGTCGCCTCGTCGTGCAGGCCCACCTTGACCTTGTAGGCGTGGTAGCCCTGCGCCCGCCCCTCCTCGACCGCCTGCCGCACCTCGCCGGGGGTCTGGCCGGCCACGATCCAGCCGAGCGTGATCCGGTCGAGGCGGCGCTGGCCCCACAGCACGCCGACGGGGACCCCGAGGGCCCGGCCGAGCAGGTCGTGCAGCGCGATGTCGAGCGCGGACTTGGCGATGGGGGAGCCGATCGTCAGGCCGCGGTTGATCACCTTCTCGTAGGCCGCGCAGGCACCGTCCAGGTCCCACGCGGGTCGTCCGACCAGGGCGGGAGCGAGATAGCGGGCGATCGTCGTCGAGATCGACTCCACGGTCTCGTAGGTCCAGGCGGGCGTCGGCGTCGCCTCCCCCCAGCCGGTCCGCCCGCCGGCCGTCACCTTGACGAGAACCCGCTCGGCGGGCTTTCCCGCCGTGGTGACGCTTCCTCCGGAAATGCTGAACGACCGGATGGACGGCAATTCCACGACGAATACGTCGACCCGCTCTACGACCAGCGACTCCATGCTTCTCCAATGGGGAGGAATTCATACTGTTCAATGCATTCGGGCGCTCCGAACCTAGCACGACATAAATAGCAGACGAATTAAAGGAATGAATTCATGGCGGCCGCCGTTCGTGACGCCGGCTCGTCCTGTGCCGGCTGTGACCTGGGGCCGCCCCGGCGGCACAGCCGGGGCGGCCCGCCCGGGAGATCGTCCGCGGTTCACCTCACACGTGTGTCACGGCTTCTTCCCGCGTCCCTTTCTCCCTTCCAGGTCCCCTGCTCCGCGACCTCCCGGGTTCGCGGATTCCCTGTCTCCGGTTCACCTCAGGCCCGCGTCCACCGCGGCGGTCAGGACCCCGGGGTCGCCGGACATCTCCCAGATCATCACGCCGAGCAGGCCCTTGCTCCGCAGCCAGGCGGTCTTCTTCCCGATCGACCACGTGTCGTCGAAGGTCCACCACTGCCCGCCGTTGCCGGTGTGGCAGTAGGTCGCGACCGCCTGCTCGTCGTGCTTGACGGTGCACCCCGGCACACTCGCCAGCAGGTTGGCGTAGCCCCGGGTGCCCGCCTCCTCCTGGAACTGCCCGGGAGCGGCGCCGGTGGCCGGCTGCCACTCGCCGGATTTCCCGCCGTCGGCGACACCCTGCCAGCCGCGCCCGTAGTAGGCGAGGCCGATGGTGATCTTGCGGGGGTTCACCCCGGCCTTGAGGTAGACGTCGACCGCGTTCTCGACGCTGAAGTGGAACGGGTAGGGGTCGTCGGTGTCGGCGTACAGGTTGCCCTGGTGGCCGGTGCGGTTGGGCTCCCAGGAGTTGTCGCTCCCCGCGCCGTGGAAGTCGTAGCCCTGCACGTTGAAGATGTCCAGGGACTTGGCGACCTCGGGCAGGTCCCAGCCGGCGGCCACCTTCGCCGGGTCGGCCGGGGTGAACGCGGTCAGCTGGTAACGCTTGCCGGTCTCCTGGGTCAGGGCGTCGAGCTGCCTGCGGAACTCGGCGATCAGCAGCGTGTTGTTCGCCTTGTCGTCGGCGCCGATGTGGTTGCCGGCGTGGCCCTCCGCGCCCGGCCACTCCCAGTCCAGGTCGATGCCGTCGAAGATCCCGGCGGCGCTTCCCGGACCGCCCGCGGCGTTGTAGACCGGCAGGTTCCCCTTGATGTACATGTCGATGCAGGAGCTCACGAACTTCTTGCGGGAGGCGTCGGTGGCGGCCACGTCGGAGAAGTACTTGGAGTAGGTCCAGCCGCCGAGCGAGATCAGCACCTTGAGGTTCGGGTACTTCGCCTTGAGCTTGCGCAGCTGGTTGTAGTTGCCGCGCAGCTTCTCCCAGCCGGTGTCGGCCACGCCGTCCACCGACTGGGCCGCGCTCATCGGCCTGCCGTAGTCGGCGTCCGCGTCACCGGCGCCGTCACCCTGTTTCGGATCCTGGGGGTCGGCCGTGGTGCCCTTGGTGACGCCGTGCAGGCAGGTCAGGTTCACCGGGTCGATGTTGCCGAAGGCGTAGTTGAGGTGGGTCAGCCTGCCCGCGACGCCGGTCGTGTCGAGGTTGCGCACGAAGTACTGGCGGCCGTAGATGCCCCACTGCACGAAGTAGCCGACTCTGGCGTAGCCGCTGCCGACGATGTCGTCGGTGCTCACCTTCAGCGCGTCACTGGCGGCCGAGACGTTGTCGTACAGGTCACGGGCCCTGACGGTGAAGGTGTACTCGGTGGACGGCGACAGCCCGGTCACGGTGGCCGAGGTGCCGGTCACCGTCGCGGCCAGGGTCGTCCCGGTGTAGACCTCGTATCCGGCGACGCCCTTGTCGTCGGTGGAGGCGTTCCACGCGAGGGAGACGCTCGACGAGTTCTTGCCGGTGCTGCGCAGGCCGGTGGGCGCGGTGGGCGGCCGGGTGTCGTCGCCTGCGTTGTTGGTCGTCACCTTCAGCGCGGCACTGGCGGGGGAGAGGGTCCCCTTGCGGTCCTTGGTCCTGACGGTGAAGGTGTACTCGGTGTTCGAGGTCAGGCCGGTGAGGGTCGCCGCCGTCCCGGTGACGGTCGTGGCGAGGGCGGCGCCGTTGTAGACCTGGTAGCCGACGATGGGCAGGCTGCCCGGGGTCGCGGCGTCCCACTCCAGCGACACGGTCTTGGTGGTCTTGACCGGTGAGCGCAGGTTGCCCGGCGCGGCGGGCGGGGTGTCGGCCGAGCCGTCGCACCTCACGTCGTTGATCCGGCAGTTCGCCGGTTCGGCGGACGCGCTGAGCGTGAACGCGGGGCTGTAGGGCTCGGTGGACCTGTGCGCGGCCACCGACGTGTTGTAGTGGGCCGGGGTCAGGGTGACCTGGCGTCCGCTCTGGCTGAGCGAGCCGTTCTGGGCGTTGCCCGCGGTGACCCCGGCGGGCAGGTCGAAGGTGATCGTCCAGCCGTTGAGCGCGGCGTCGGTGTTGTTGTTGACCACGAACCTGCCCTGGGTCCCGTCGGCCGAGTAGGTCGCGGTGACGGGCGCGTCAGGAGGAGGCGGGTCACCGCTGCCGTCGCAGTTCGCGCCGTTGATCGTGCAGCTCGTGGGCCGGGCCGCGGCGCTGAGCGTGAACGTGGGGCTGTAGGGCTCGGTGTCGCCGCCGGCGCGCACCGTGTTGATGTAGAAGGCGGGGGTCAGCTTGACCCGCGTTCCCGTCTGGGAGGCGGTGGCGTTCTGGGCGCCGCTGACGGTGACCCCGGCGGGCAGGTCGAAGGTGATCGTCCAGCCGGTGACCGCGGCAGAGCCGGGGTTGCTCACCACGAACTTGCCCTGGGTCCCGGTCAGGGTGAAGGCGGCGGTGAGGCGGGCGGCGGCGCCGGCGGGTGCGGCGAGGGCCGCGAAAGCGATCGCCAGGACGGCGGCCAGTAGAACGGAGAGGCATCGGCGCATGTAGAAGCCCTTTCTTTTAGTAAAGTTTACTAACAATTAGGCGGATGCTAACTCCGCCCCGATGCTCCTACAAGGCCCAAAACAGCAGTGAGACGATCGGGAACGCAGGGCCGTACGGCCCTCAGGCGCCCGCCATCACCGCGGCGCCCAGCCCCAGCAGGACGACGCCGGTGGTCACGCTGAGCCCCCGCAGGACGGCCGGTCGCGACACCAGGGCCCGCCCCCGGCCGACGGCCCAGGTGAGCAACGTGTACCAGGAGGCGCTGACGAGCGCCCACAGGGCTCCCAGGGCGACGGTCGACAGGAACACCGGGCCTTCCGCGGTCACGAACTGGGGCAGCACCGAGACGGCGAACACGCCCGCCTTGGGATTGCCGAGGTTGGTGATCAGGCCGGTGAGATATCCGCCCGCGAAGCCGGTACGGCGCCCGTCCTCACGGGGCGGGCGGGCGGAGACGGTGGCGAGCGCGGTCCGGATCGTCTTCACCCCGAGGATCATCAGCACGACGCCGCCCGCGATCCGGAGCGCCGCGTACGCGGTGGGACTGGCAAGCAGGACGGCGGACAGCCCGGCCGCGGCGGCCGTGGACCACAGCAGGAAACCGGTTGCGTTGCCCGCGAGCGTGCCCCGGACCGTGCGTCGCCCGCCCTCCAGGACCTGCCGGACCATCAGGGCCTGGCTCGCGCCCGGCAGCATCGCCAGCAGCAAGGTGGTGAGGATGAAAACGGGCACATGTGTGGGCATGGGAAAAGAGCCCCTTCCAGGGATGGCGGCCGGTGGATGCACCACCAGGCTTCCTGTCTCGCGCCCGTAAGAGAAGTTAAAAGAGAAGGGTGCAGCGTTAAGATCGGTGAATGGTGGTGGATCCGGGACAGCTGCGGCTTCTCGCGTTGATCGAGCGGCACGGCTCCCTGACGGCGGCGGCCCACGCGCTCCGCCTCACGCCCGCGGCGGTCACCCAGCAGGTGGTCAAGGCCGAACGCGACTGGCAGGTGCCCCTGGTCATCCGTGGTCCTCGCGGAGCGAGGCTCACCGCGGCCGGCGCGCTGCTCGCCTCCCACGGCCGGACCGTGCAGGAGGCGTCGGACAGCGCCGAGGCGCAAATGGCCGCGCTGCTCGGCCACCTCTCGCTCCGCCTGCGGATCGGGGCGTTCCAGGCCGCCGCCCTGCACCTGCTGCCACCCGCCCTGACCGCCCTGCGGCACCGCCACCCGGACGCCGACGTCTCGGTCGTGGACGTGGTGTCCGGACGCGGAGCGGACGAGATCAGCGCGGGGCGCCTGGACCTCGCCGTCGTCGCGTCCTGGGGCGCGCCGCTCGCGCCGCCCCCGCACCTGCGGGCCCACCCGCTCCTGTCGGACCCGATGGTCGTGGTCCTGCCCGATGACCACCCACTGGCCACCGGGCGACCCGCCGGCACCGAACTCCGCCTGGAGCAACTGCGCGACGAATCGTGGGTCTCCATCCTGGCCGGCCACGCCGCCCGCGAACAGTTCCACGACGCCGCCCGCGAGGCCGGCTTCACCCCCGCCGTGCGGTTCGAGACCGAGTCCTACGACGTCGCCCAGGCCCTCGTCGGCACGGGCATCGCGGTGGCCCTGGTCTCACGCCTGGCCCTGACCCGTACGCCGGGCACCACCCATCGCGAACTGGCCCACCCCAGGCCCTACCGCCGGATCTACGCCGTGACCAGAGCCGACACCGGCCTCACCCCGCTCGCGGGCATGCTCATCGACCTCCTGCGTGATGTCGCCCGCGACATCACCGCCACCTGGGAGGCCCTCCCGCAGGGAGAACACCCCTCATCGGACCCACCCCCGGGAGCCTGAAAGGCCCTCGGCTCCGAACCGGCACCGCCGGCCGTGGCTGTGCGGGCGCGGGGCCGGGACCCGCGGTGCGACGGGAACGGCCGGGGCGTTCACGAAGCCGGCGTTCCGGAATCCACGTGCCGCCGGGCCGCCGCGATCAGTCTCCTGCTCGCGGCGAACGCGGCCTCCTTCCTCTCCGCCAGCGTGTCCCCGGGTCCGCCCTGGCGCAGGACCACCCCGAGGATCAGCCGGTCGCGGTCCCCGGAGGCGGGACGGACGGCCCACAGCAGCGCTCCGCCCGCCGCCGTGCTGGTGCCGGTCTTCATGCCGACCACCCCGCGCAGCCCGAGCAGCCTGTTGCTGTTGACGATCTCACCCGCGACGCCCGGTACGGTCGTCCTGACGGTGGCGACGATGTCACGCAGCACCGGGTTCCTCATGGCCTGCCTGGCCAGCCTGAGCTGGTCCACCGCCGTGCTGACCGTGGTGGACTCGTATCCGCTCGCCCCGGTGTAGACGGTGTCCCTCATGCCCAGCTCGGCGGCGACCGCGTTCATCCTGCGGACGAAGGCCCGCTCCGAGCCCGCGTCCCAGCGGGCCAGCAGACGCGCGGCGTTGTTCCCCGAGGGGATCAGCATCAGCTCGAGAAGCTGCCGCTCGGTGAGGACCTGGCCCGCGGTGATCGGCACCGTCGACTCGTCCCGGTTCCCCGCCTCGATCGCCGCCTGCCGGTCGACCTCGATGGACGGCCCCGCGGCGTTCACGCCGAGCGGATGGTCGCGGAGGATCACCAGGGCGGTCATCACCTTGGTGAGGCTCGCGATCGGCACGGGCCGCTGCTCGCCGTGCACCCTGAGACCGTTCGCCCGCCCGGTGAACTCGACCGCCGCCTGCCCTGTCGACGGCCAGGGCAGCGCGGGCGGGCGGGACAGGGCCGGCGGCCGGGCCGCGGTGGCCGGCGCCGGCCTGGAGCTCGACGACGGTGACGGCCTGCCCCGCGCGCCGCCGTGGACCGTACAGCCCGTGGCGGCGAGGACGGCGGACACGGCCGCCGCCGGCAGCAGCACGGAGAACAGCCGGTCCCGTGACCGGGGGAGGATGCGTGGTTCGCTCATGCCGAACTACGATTGGCGCCTGATGTGCGCGCGTCGTCCGCCGTATGTCATGGTTCATCGACGGCGGCCACCGCCGGCGCGACCGTGACACGACCATGACACGGCGCGGACGAGGCGGGGACACGGCCGGCCGACAGTGGACGGAGTTGACCGGGGGCGAGTTACGGAGCGTGCTGTGGTGCTCGGCGGCGTGTCGCGGGTTTTGCTGATCGAGGACGATCCGGCCGTGCGGGAGGGCCTCGAGCTGGCCCTGGGCCGGCACGGGCACCGGGTGCGCGCGGTGGAGTCCGGCGAGCAGGGGATGGAGCGGCTGCGCGCGGACCTTCCCGACGTCGTCGTGCTCGATCTGATGCTGCCCGGCATGGACGGGTTCGAGGTCTGCCGCCGCATCCGGGCCATCGGTGAGACACCGATCATCATGCTGACCGCGCGCGGCGACGACATGGACGTGGTGGCCGGGCTGGAGGCGGGCGCCGACGACTACGTGGTCAAGCCGGTGCAGCCCAGGGTGCTGGAGGCGCGCATCCGCGCGGTGCTCCGGCGGATCGGCCGGGACCAGGCCGAGCTGGAGCGGCACGGGGACCTGACCATCGACCGGGCCGCGCTGACGGTCTCCCGCCGCGGCGTGCCGGTGGGCCTCGCCCCGACCGAGTTGCGCCTGCTGCTCGAACTGTCCGGCACGCCGGGCCGGGTGCACAGCCGCCAGCAGCTGCTGGAGTCGGTGTGGGAGCACGACTACTTCGGCGACTCGCGTCTGGTGGACGCGTGCGTGCAGCGGCTGCGCGCGAAGATCGAGGACGACTCGGCGGCGCCCGTCTACGTGCAGACGGTGCGTGGGTTCGGGTACCGGTTCGGGCCGGTGTGAGCCGCCGGTGACGCCTCGGCCGAGCCTGGGGCTGCGCGCCCGGCTGCTGTCCGCCTTCGCACTGCTGTGCGTGGTCACCGCGACGGCGGTGGCCGGCGGCGGCTACGTCCAGGCCCGCATCGCCATCCTGGAGCGGACCCAGGACGCCGCGGTGAAGGCGATGACCGGCCGCCTGCAGGCGCTCTACCCGTTGCGGAGCGCGGCGCCGGGCCCGGAGGAGCTCGGTGGGATCGCCGAGGCCGCGGCCGACCCCGACCAGGGCATGCGCGCGGTCGCCGTCTACCGCGGGACGCACTCGCCGTTGCCGCCGGGCCCGCCCCAGCCTCCGGGACGGGGGCGTCCGAGCCTGAGCCCGCCGGTCCTGGACCCCGGGGTGATCCCCAGAGGACTGCGGCGGGTGGTGGCCGGCGGCGACACCGCCTGGCAACGCGTGGTGTGGCGGGGCACCCCCTTCCTGATCATCGGCACGCCGTTGCTGATCACCGAGCGGGACGGGGCGGCGCGGATGTCCGGCATCGAGGTCTACGTCGCGCGCAGCCTGCTTCCCGAACAGCAGAGCATCGACGAGCTCGCCACACGCGCCTGGCTCATCGGCGGGGCGGCCCTGGCGTTCGCGGTCCTCCTGGCGTCGCTGGCCACCCGTGGCGTGCTGCGCCCGGTGCGCGAGCTCGGCCGGGCGGCGCGTCTGCTGGGCGAGGGCGAGCTGCGGACCAGGATCGCGGTCCGCGGCTCCGACGAGCTGGCGGAGGTGGCGCGCACGTTCAACGACACCGCCGCGGAGCTGGAACGGCACGTCAGGCAGCTGCGCGAGATGGAGGCCGAGGCCCGCCGGTTCGTGGCCGACGTGTCCCACGAGCTGCGCACCCCGCTGGCCGCGCTCACCGCGGTCGCCGACGTCCTGGACGAGGAGGCGGCCCGGCTGCCCGAGCCCGCCGGCCGGGCCGCCAGGCTCGTCAGCCAGGAGACGCTCAACCTCACCGTTCTGGTGAACGACCTCATCGAGATCAGCAGGTTCGACTCCGGCGTCGCGGCCCTCGCGCTGAACGAGGTCGACATGGCCGAGCTGGTGCGCGCGACCCTGCGCGTCCGGGGCTGGTCGCAGCGGGTGAGCACCGACCTTCCCACCGGGGTGACGGCGCGGCTGGACCCGCGCCGGGTGGACGTCGTCCTCGCCAACCTCGTCGGCAACGCCCTGCGGCACGGTGAGCCGCCGGTGTCGATACGGCTCCGCGCCGACCCGCACCGGATCTCCCTGGAGGTCCGCGACCACGGGCCGGGGCTGGACGAGGCGGTGCTGCCGCACGTGTTCGACCGGTTCTACAAGGCCAGCGCGGCACGGGCCAGGTCCGAGGGCAGCGGCCTCGGCCTGGCCATCGCGCGGGAGAACGCGCGCCTGCACCGAGGCGACCTCACCGTCGCCAACGCCCCGGACGGCGGCGCCGTCTTCACGCTGCACCTGCCGCGCCGGGCACACGAACCGGACGGAGGCCCCGAATGAGACCCGGACCCGCCCGCCGCGCGCTCGCCGCGGGCCTCGTGTCGCTGGCCGCCGTGACCGGCTGCGGCGTGCAGCCCAGCGACGCCATCCCCGCCGGCGACCCTCCGAGCGGACCCGTCGCGCCGACCATCGCGCAGGCCACGAAGATCACCCTCTACCTGGTGAAGAACGGCCGGCTCCGCGCGGTGACGCGGACCGGTCTCCGGCTGTCCCAGGCGGACACGCTCGCGTTGCTGGCCGTCGGGCCCACCCCGACGGAACGGACGCGCGGGTTCACCACCGCCGTCCCGCCCGGAGCCGTCCCCTTCTCGGTGGCCATCGGGCCGGCCGGCCGCGTGGCGGTGAACCCGTCCGTCCCGGCCGGTGAGCTGTCCGCACCGGCCGTCGCGCAGATCGTGTGCACGGTCGCCGCCACGATGCCGGAAGGCCCCGCCCAGGTCACCGTCGTCGGCGCCGGGCGCGGCGCCGGCCCCCGCGAATGCCCTCTGGGTGACGGCGGCGACCCGTCCTCCGCTCCGGGCTGATCGCCGTGGCGCCGGAGAGACCGGGCGGAACGTACGGCAGGCGGCGGCGACCGCGGCGAGGGCGCGTCAGCGGGCCAGCGCGAAGCCGGCCGCCGCCTCCGCGTGCAGCCGGGCGCTCGGCAGCAGCGGCACGGTCGCGTCCTTCTCGGTGATCAGGAGCTCGATCTCCGTACAGCCGAGGATGACGCCTTCGGCTCCGTCGGCTGCGAGATCGGCGACGACCTGGGCGTACGCGTCCCTGGACGACTCCCGGAGCACCCCGCGCACCAGCTCGTCGAAGATCACACGATGGACCAGCTCCCGCTGCTCACGCCGCGGGACGACCACGTCGAAGCCGTGGGCGGCCAGCCGGTCCCGGTAGAAGGGCTGCTCCATGGTGAAGCGGGTGCCCAGCAGACCGACCCTGCGCATCCCCCTGGCCCGGACCTCCGCGCCCACGGCGTCGGCGATGTGCAGCACGGGCACGCCCGCGGCCCGCGCCACGTCGTCGCTCACCCGGCTGAAGGTGTTGCTGCAGACGAGCAGGACCTCGGCGCCGAGATCCTCCAGCTTCCGGCCGGCGTCGGCCAGCAGGGTGCTCACCTCGTCCCAGCGGCCGGCGAAGACGAGATCCTCGACGGTCGTGTAGTCGACCGACCAGATGAGGCTGTTGGCGGAATGGCTGCCGCCGAGCCGTTCGCGTACCCGCCGGTTGATGACCTGGTAGTAGATCACCGTTGATTCCCAGCTCAATCCGCCGATGAGACCGATGGCGCGCATGGAACTCCGTTTCGCTGGTCTGCGCCGGCACACCGATCGGTGCCGGCCGTGGTGACGGTGCCGCCACCGGCCGGGCGGTGCGTCGGCAGGGACTTTCCGGACCCGCTCGGTCCTCGGGGACGCGCCGGCGGTCAGGCGCCGGCCAGCGCGCGGGCGCAGGCACCGAGCCCGACCTCGCTGGAGGCCTTGACGAACACCACGTCTCCCGGTTCGAGAAGCGCGGTGGCCAGCCTGAGTGCCTCGGCCACGTCCTCGGCGGCGTGGACGGTCACGCCCCGGTCCGCCGCCTCCGCCGCCTCGGCCATCGCGAGCGGATCCCCGGCTCCCACCGCGATCAGCACGTCGAAGCGAAGGTCGGCGACGAGACGGCCGATCTCCGCGTGCCGGGCGCGGGAGGCGTCCGCCTGCTGCCCCATCGCACCGAGTACGGCGACGGTACGGCGGGCGCCGGCCAGGGCCTTCACCGCCCGCAGCCCGGCCCGCATGGACTCGGGGTTGGCGTTGTAGGCGTCGTCGACGACGGTGACGCCGTCCGGCCGTTCCACGATCTCCAGCCGGCCCGCCGAGCGCCGCCGCGCGCAGCTCAGCCCGTCGGCGATTCCGGCGGCGTCCAGGCCGAGTGCGGTGGCGGCGGCGGCTGCGGCCAGGGCGTTGCCCACCTGGTGCCCGCCCATGAGGTCCAGCTCGACCGGGGCGCGGCCGGAGGGCGTCACCAGCTCGAACGCCGTCCGCGCCCCGTCGCGCATCCGCACGTCCTCGGCCCGCACCGGCGCCTCCGGCGACCTGCCGTACAGCAGGATCCGCGCCCTGGTGCGGCCCGCCATGCCCAGGACGTACGGGTCGTCGGCGTTGAGCAGGGCGAACCCGTCCGCCGGAAGCGCCTCGACCAGCTCGCCCTTGGCCTCGGCCACGTCGGCGATCCGGCCTCCCATCCGCTCCACGTGCGCGGTGCCGACGTTGAGCACCAGTCCGACCCGGGGCGGTGCGATCCCGGTCAGATACCGCAGATCGCCCTTCCGGCCCGCGCCCATCTCCAGCACGAGGTACCGGGTGGCGGCGTCGGCGCGCAGCACGGTGAGCGGCAGGCCGAGCTCGTTGTTGAACGACCTGTCGGTGGCGACCGTCGCGGCGTGCCGTTCGAGCACCTGGGCCAGCAGGTCCTTGGTGGTGGTCTTGCCCACGGAGCCCGTCAGGCCGATCACGGTCGGGCTGATGCGTCCGAGCAGGTGCCTGGCCAGCAGGCCGAGCGCGAACTGGACGTCCTCGACCACGAGGGCGGGCACGCCGACGGGCCTGGAGGCCAGTACGGCGACGGCGCCGCCCGCGACGGCGCCGGCCGCGTGGTCGTGGCCGTCGGCGCGGACGCCGACCGTCGCGGCGAACAGGCCGCCGGGCGCCACCTCGCGGGAGTCGACCACCGAGGGCGCGGTCACCGGCGTCTCCGGGTCGCGCACGTCGTGCATCGTCGCGCCGACGACCCGCGCGATCTCGTTCAGCGTCATGGGGATCACGAGCCGCTCCCCGTGGTGCTGACGGCGGCACTCCTGGCGGCGCTTCCGGTGGTGCTTCCGGCAGTGCTCCTGGCGGCGCTCCTGGCGAACGCGAGGTCGATGAGGCGGCGCAGCAGGTCCGGGTACGGGACGCCGCCGGCGGCCCAGGCCCTGGCGTAGACGGAACGGGAGGTGAAACCGGGCATGGTGTTGATCTCCAGTGCGTACAGCCGTCCCGTGTCCTCCTCGTAGAGGAAGTCGGCACGGGCCAGGCCGTAGCCGCCGATCGCCCGGAAGGCGCGCAGTGACAGCTCACGCACCTCCTCGGCCACCCGTTCCGGCAGAGCGGCGGGGATGACGGCGATCTCGGCCGAACTGAGGTACTTGGCCTCGTAGTCGAGCCAGTCACCGGGCGCGATGAGCTCGCCGGGCACCGAGGCCTCCGGCGCGTCATGGCCGCCGAGCACGCCGCAGATGATCTCGCGCGCGGTCACGCCCTGCTCGACGACGACCTCCCGGTCGTAGGTCAGGGCCAGTTCCACGCCCGCGCGCAGCTCGTCCACGGAGGTGACCCGTGAGACACCGATGGAGGAGCCCAGACCGGCCGGTTTGACGTACATCGGCCAGTCGAGCGGCTTCACAAGCCCCCGGTGGTCGGTGGTGGCGCGCCATTCGTGGTCGGTGAACCACACGTACGGGGTGACCGGAATGCCCTCAGCCAGGAACGCCCGGCGCATCGCGACCTTGTTCATGGCCACGGCCGACGCCAGGACGCCGCAGCCCACGTACGGGATGCCCAGCGTCTCCAGGTGTCCCTGGACGACGCCGTCCTCGCCGAACGGCCCGTGCAGCGCGGGGAAGACCACGTCCGCCAGACCGCGTCGCAGTTCCACCGGCCATCTGCCCTGCCGGTCGATGATGACGGCGACGGGCTCGTACAGCTCCCTCGGCAGCGCGTCGAGCACGGCCTGCGCCGACTGCAGCGACACCTCGTGCTCGGCGGACGGCCCACCTGCCAGCACGGCCACGCGTACGCGTTCGGTCACGATCGATCAGCCTTTCTCGGTGACACGGAGCCGGCCGGACCCACCGCCGGAGAGCGGGCGCCGGTCGACTCCGTCCACCGTCGGCCGGCCGTGTCCCCGCCCCGTCAGCGCCGTGTCATGGTCGTGTCACAGCCGCACCGGCCGCCGTCGTCACACCCGGCGGCCGGCGGCTGCCCGACCGGCCGGAGTCCGGGAAAGACCCGTGACGTCCTGGTCCGGGATGCCGGAACCATTCGAACCGAACGGCTGATCCTCCCCGGCTCGGCGAGAGAGGCCGTGCGTTCTCGCGTGTGCGGAGACGGCCCTGTTCCGGCCCGCGGAATCGAGGCGTCCTGGGGCGTGTCCGATGGTCCGGTGCGGCGGAGCCGGAACGGTGGGAAAGTGATGTCGGCACCCGTGAGGCATCACCTGGCCTCACCACCCGTGTCATTCATCGGACACGCCTCAGGCGGATGACGCCGGGTCGTCGAGGGAATCCCCGCCTCGCGCACGTCTTCCGCCGTCTGTGCGTCCACGAGGCGTTGTCCGAGATCTGCCGCGTACTGATCCGCCTGCGTCGTCTCAGCTCATCGCGTCATGAATCTCCTGGCCGGCCCTCCTAATGAGTGTTAGCGAGTCGCCATCCGGCAGACTCGGTGCCTGGTAGCCGCCGGCAAGTGAGCACTTGTTCCTCCTGGACCCCGAGTCCTGGTGAAAGATCGTGCCCTTGCCGGTCGGCCGGGAGAGTTGATCGCTGATGGGATGTCGTGCCCGCCCGCTGTCGGCGTGAGCACTGCTTCATTAGGTCGCTGATGGTTCTCCCGCAGGCTGCTGCCACCGCCCGCGGCTCGGGTGGCCCGGCTGTTCGCGGTCCCCCTGCCGGGGACGAGCGGCATCGGCCGCGCGCTCGGTCCGCGGTCTGGTTCGCATCACGACGGTGTTGAGCAGGTGGGATCGGACGCCGATGAGAAATGGCGCCGACAGCCGTCTAAGTAGACGTCCGGTGAAAACGCGCTGCGCGCATCAAGGGAGAACAACGAGATGAGACCACTTCGATACTCGATCAACGTCACGCTCGACGGCTGCTGCCATCACGAGGCGGGGCTCGCCCCGGACGAGGAGTCGATGCGTTACTGGACCGCTGAGATGGAGCGAGCCGATGCCCTGCTGTTCGGCCGGGTGACCTACGAGATGATGGAGTCGGCGTGGCGGAAGCCGGCCACGGGCACGTGGCCTGACTGGATGGGTGAGTGGCAGATCCCGTTCGCCGAGACCATCGACCGGGCGAAGAAGTACGTCGTGTCGAGCACGCTGAGCGCGGTCGATTGGAATGCCGAGCTGGTGGGAGGCGACTTCGGGCAAGCGGTTCAGCGGCTCAAGCAGGAGCCGGGCGAGGGCCTGTGGGTGGGTGGCGTGACGCTCCCCCTGGCGTTGGCGGATCTGGGACTGATCGACGAGTACGAGTTCCTTGTGCAGCCGATCCTTGCCGGACACGGGCCGACGTTGCTCGCCGGTCTGCGCGAGCGCATCCAGCTCGAGCCCGTGGACCGCCGTGAGTTCCGGTCGGGGGCGGTCGCCCTGCGATACCGGCCCACGCGAGTTACGGCTTGACGTGATTCATCCCGGCACGTTGGCGGCTCCCTCGCGACGGAACGGCGGCTCGGATGTCGGCCTGGGTCTCCTGCGGATCGGCGGTGGGCGCCGTCATGTGCAGGGGCGGCGCATCGGCGCGGGCCGGGTGCTTGACCAACCCTATGATCGGGTTGGCGAGCATGGCCGGCAGGGCGGCGATCAGGTCGGCGGGCCCGGCCTCCCGGTAGGGGGTGCCACCGGGATACGGCAGAAGGTCTGGATTCGCGGGCGGGTACTGCCGGGCCGTGGGCACGGTCGGGACGCAGACCGGCGCCGTCAACGCTGCCGCGATGACCACCGGCGGGAACGGCACGAGTCGCGCCGCCCGGGTACGACGCCGACCGTCAACGCGGCGGCCGTGACGGTCGCGGCCGACAGTGCGGAGATTGCCGCCGGTCTCCTGGTCACCATCGTTCGGATGCCGATTCACGTCGTCTTCCTCTCGTGTCGTGCGGTGTGAGAGGAAGACGGGCCGGGCGTGCCGAGGAAACGTCGAGGATCCGTCAGAGCCGGTCAAGCACGTCGAGCGCTTCGCCCCTGCCTCGGTCGTCACCGACTCCGTCGAAGATCTTCAGTGCTTCCTCGGCCAGGTCGCGCGCTCGGCTCGCGGCGCCTTCCGCGAGGTTGACGCGCGCCAGCATCAGCAGCCCACCGGCGTCCAGCAGCCGATCGCCGAGGCGTACGGCGATGCCCCTCGCCTGCTGCGCCGCCTGCCTGGCGTCGGGAACCAGGCCCTGCGCCAGCCGTACCGCGGTCAGCTCCAGCAGCGCGTCCGCGTGCTGGTGGCGGTCGCCCAGACCGGCCAGGCGCGAGGCCGCGTCCGCAAGCCGCTCGGCCGCCTCCGCGAGGCGGCCCGCCCGGTGCGCTACCGAGCCCAGAGCGCAGATCGTCTCCGCCGTGTCCTTCGCGTTCTCGGCCACGGCCAGGCACTTGAGGAGGTTACGCTCCGCCTCGTCAAGTCTGCCCTGCTCCAGGTAGACCCGGCCTAGTCTGTGCCGGGTGCGAGCCACATCCCGCACGGCGCCCTCGCGCAGGAAGGCGCTCAGCGCAAGCCTGAGCCGGTCGTGGGCCAGATCCCACCGCTGTTCGGCGCGATGCAGGTCGCCCTGGTCGCGCAGGCTCAGGGCGACGCCGCGGGCGCTGCCCGCGCGGCGGGCGGCTTCGAGGCCGGTTTCGCAGATCCGCCGCCAGTCGTGCAGGAACCGCTGTCGTTCGAGGAAGGGGGTGAGCAGGTGCGCCAGCCGCCGGCTCTCCTCCCATAGTCCGGCCTCGTGCAGGTCGTCGACGAGGTGCACCAGGAACACCCGCTCGGCGTGGAGCCACTCCATCGAGTGTCTGATGTCCGTCGTCGCGGCGGGAGAGGGGACCGACTCGCCGGAAACAAGGGTGAACCGTGAGGCCAGAACCCTGGCCGTCGCGACCGCCGCGAGATTCGACAGCGCCTCCTGGGTGGTGTCGGCGTTCAGCTGTTCTCGCGCGAAGAGCCGGGTGAGGGCGTGCAGGCGGTAACGGACCTGGCCGGCGACATCGATCACGTGCGTCTCCAGCAGGCCCGCCTCCACCAGCGCCTCCGCGTGATCGCCGAAGACCGCGGCCGCCCAGCCGGCGAAGTCGGGCGCCGACAGCGCGCCGAGCCGGCGCAGCGTGCGCCTGGCCGGCTCGGGAAGGCCGTCGTAACCGAGACGCAACACCCCACGGACGGCCTGGTCGCCCACACGCAACCGGTCGAGCCGCCCATGCTCGTCCTCCAGCAGGCCCACCAGGTGATCGACCGTCCAGGCGGGGCGGGTGGCGAGCTGGGACCCGGCGACGCGCAGCGCGATCGGCAGGCCGCCGCACAGGCGCACGAGCCGTGCCGTCGCGTCCGGAGCCGCCCGCAGTGGCCCGGCGAGCCGGGTGATGAGGTCGCAGGCGTCGTCATCACCGAGGACGCCGACGGGCACGTGGGTCGCGCCGGTGAGCCCGCCGAGCGTGGAGCGGCTGGTGACGACCGTCGGGCACGATGTCAGCAGCGGCCGGACCTGGCCTTCGTCGGTGGCGTTGTCGAGCAGCATGAGCAGGCGCCGGTTGGCCGCGTATGTACGCAGCAGCCGCTCACGCCGTTCGAGGGTGGTGGGGACGGCTTGGGCGGGACAGCCCAGCCAGCGCAGGAAGTCCTCGAGCACCGCGGCGGGAGTGGTCGTCTCACGCAGGTCGGCGTAGAGGATTCCCTCGGGGAAGCGTTCCCTGTGCCGCCAGGCGGCGTGCACGGCCAGCGCCGACTTGCCCACGCCCGCCGGACCGTGGACGACGACCAGGTCGCCGATCACCCGGTCGACCAGGTCCCGTCTGTCGGTGAAGTCGGCCACGTCACGAGGCAGGAGCACGGGCGGGCCGGCGGAGACGTGCAGCGAGACGTCGTCGTGGAGCATCCGGTGGTAGAGCAGCTGAAGGTCCGCGTCAGGCTCGATGGCGTGTCCGTCGTCGAGCTCGTCGCGCAGCGCGGAGTAGGCGTTCAGCGCGTCCACCCGGCGGCCGCTGCGATAGAGCGCGAGCATGTATTGACCGCGGAAGCCCTGCCAGAGCGGGTGCTGCGCGATCAGCCGCCGTAGCTCCGCGAGGACCTCACGATGGAGACCCGCGTCGAGCTCGTAGCCGATCCGGCGTTCGAGCGCCAGCAGGCGAAGCTCCTGCAGTTCCTCACGCAGCGGCCCGGTCTCCGCCCAGCGCCCGGCGTCGGGGTCGACGTCCTCCAGCACCGGTCCTCGCCACAGGGCGAGCGCCTCCCGGAGGTCCTCCCGCGATCCCCGCGCCACAAGCCGCCTGAAGCGCTCGACGTCGAGCTGTTCCTCATCGATGGCGAGCGTGTAGGTCCCCGACACGGTGGTGATTACATCTTTGCCGATCAATCGCCGGAGTTGGCCGATGTATCCCCGTACGAGCGAATCGGAGCGTTCCCCGTCCTCACGAGGCCACAGCAGCGCGCGCAGCCGCCCGACCGTCAGCGGCCGCCGGGCGTTCAACACGAACAGCGCCAGCAGATCCCGGTGCTTGGGCACGGTCGGGGTGCGGTCCTCCGCATCGTCGCGTACCTCAAGTGCGCCCATGATGCGAAATTCCATGTGAATTTCCTCAATGCGACGGACAGATGATCATTTGATCCTCAGAATTTCATATTGATGACTCCTCTGGCTCCTTCTGATCCGCAGCGGTTGGGCCACTACCGGCTGGCGGGGCGGCTGGGCGCCGGCGGTCAGGGAGTGGTCTACGAGGCCTACGGCGAGGCCGGCGAGCGGGTCGCGGTCAAGGTTCCCAGGATCGACGATCCGGCCTCCCGAAGCCGGCTGGCCGCCGAAGCCGCGGCCGCGCAGCGGGTGGCGTCGTTCTGCACGGCCAGGGTCATCGAGGCCCATCTCGATGCGGCCCAGCCCTACATCGTCAGCGAGTTCGTCCCCGGGCCCAACCTGCGCCAGGTGGTCGAGGAGACGGGCCCGTACGAAGGGGACGCGCTGCGGCGCCTGGCCGTCGGGGTCGCCACCGCGCTGGCCGCCATCCACCAGGTCGAGGTGGTCCACCGCGACCTTAAGCCCGACAACATCATCATGGGTCCCGACGGGCCGCGAGTGATCGACTTCGGTGTGGCCCGGCAGGTGGGGCCGACCACGACGGGTCCGATCATGGGTACGCCCACCTACATGGCGCCGGAGGTTCTGACGGGTCGCGGCGCCACGGCCGCCGCCGACATCTGGGCCTGGGCGTTGGTGGTGCTGTTTTCCGCGTCGGGGCGCGATGCCGTACAGGATCGGGACCCCGTGACGGTCATCGGGAGCGTGCTCGGCTTCCGGCCCGATCTGAACGGCCTGGCGGAGCCTCTCGGCGGGCTGGTGGCCGCGGCGCTCTCACGGGATCCCGCCCGGCGGCCCTCGGCCAGGGGCGTCCTGCTGGGCCTGCTCGGCCTGCCTGACGACCTGGACGGCGGCGAACTGCTGATCGAGGGCGGCGCCGCGGCCGCCGCGCTGAAGGGTCCGGCGGATCCGGATCTGGGCACGATCGCCGAGGAGCTCTTCGAGGAACTCTCCGAACGCGAGAGGGTCGTCGCGCCCGAGGTCTTCCTGCGGATGATCGACGTCGACGAGACGATCAGGAAGGTCCCTCGCTCGGAGTTCCCGGGTTCCGAGGCCGTCGATGCGCTGCTGTCCCTCTACGCCGCCGCCGGGCTGATCGTCCAGGTGGACGCCACGGTGGATTCCGCCGTGGACCGCGGTTACACACTGGCCAGGCCCGCCCTGGTCCAGGCGTGGCCGCGGCTGCGGCAGTGGCTGGACGACAACCGTGAGGGTCTGCCCGTCCACCGGCGGCTGACCGAAGCCGCCCGGTTCTGGGACGGCCACGGTCGCAAGCCCGGTGATCTGCTGCACGGCTCCAACCTCGACAGGACCCTGCGGTGGGCCGCCACCGAGCGCAGGGACATCACGCTGATGGAGCTGGAACGCGAGTTCCTTGACGCCGCGGCAAGACGGACCAGACGGCAGTCCAGGCGCCGCGGCCTGCTCGCCGCCGCGCTCGCCGTCCTGTTGGTGGCCGCGCTTGGCGGACTCGGTCTGGCGGAGTACCGCCGGGGGGTCTCCGACCGGCAACGGGACGCGGCCACGGCCCGATCGCTCGCACTGCGCGCGGCCGGCCTGCGGCAGAGCGATCCCAGGCTCGCGATGCTGTTGAGCGTGGCGGCGTGGCGGCTGACCCCTTCACTGCCCGAGTCACGCGGAGCGCTCTACGAGGCGCTGTCCCAACCCATGACCGACTCCTTCACCGATCCGCACGCGAGTCCCGGAACCGTCTATGCCCTCAGCCACGACGGTCGCGCGCTCGCGGCCGTCCTCGGCGGCCAGGTGCGACTCTGGAACGTGCGGGCACACCGTCAGACCCGCGCTTTCTCCGGCGTGGGCGAGACGGTCAGGAAGGCCGCGCTCAGCCCCGATGCCAGGATGCTCGCTCTCCAGGACGATCGGAACGTGCGGCTGTGGGACGTCACCACGGGCAGGCCCGTCGGCGGCGGATTCGCGGCCGGGGTCGAGGAGTTCCAGCCGGGTGAGATGACCTTCGACCGAACCGGGCGGTTGCTGGCCGTACCCGAAGGCGCTTACGCGGCCCGATGGTGGGACGTGGCCGGCCGCACACCGCTCCGGGCGGGATCGGGGGCGGGTCTGGACGCCGTGAACGCCGACCGGAGCCTCGGCGTGGTCGCCTCCACGGGGCAGGGCCGCGCCGAGTTGTGGGATCTGCGCAGGAGCAGGCGAATCCTTGCGCCCTGGCTGCCTGTGAAGCATCGTTTCAGCGAGGTCCAGTTCAGTGAGGACGGCCGCACCCTCGCGTTCGTCGTGGACGGGGCGCAACAGAGACGGGTGCTGATAAGACGCGTGCCCTCGGGTGGCCTCGTGACGGACTACCCCGGTGGCGCCGCCGGAATGCGGATCGCGTTCAGCGCCCGGTTCGTGGCGCACTGGAGCCTGCTCGGAGAGCTGGTCGTGCACCGGAACAGCGACGAGCGCATCGTCATGGAGCGACAGCTGCCCGAGCCGCCGGACACCCTCCGCATCGACGAAGCCGACCGGGTGCTGCGCGTGGCGACGGACGGGGGGAGGGTCCACACGCTCGACATCTCACCGTTGTTCGACCACCCCGTGGCCAGGGGCACCCTTGACGGCGGCGCGCTGGTGGGACCGGGCGGGCGGACCCTCGCGATCGGCGTGGGCGACGAGACGCGGCTCTGGGACATCCGCGAGAGCCGGCAGGCCGGCGCGCCCGTCCCGGGGCCAGCCAACGTGTTCGCCTTCAGCGCCGACGGCAGACGCGTGGCCGCCGGAGACAGAGCCGGCAGGCGGGTACGGGTCGCCGACGCGGGCTCGGGCAGGCTGCTCACCTCCTTCGAGGTCTCGAACAGGCAGGCCACGGGCGTCGACGGCCTGGCGTTCAGCCCGGACGGCGGCACGCTGGCGGTCACGGTCACCGGGGTGGACGGCATCCTGCCCATGGAGCTGTGGAACCTGAAGACCGGCTCGGTCACCGTCACCGACGTGGCCGCCGGCGGTTCCCCGGCCTTCCACCCCGGCGGAGGGCTTCTCGTGGCCGGCATGGTCCCCGAACCCCTCGACCCGGTCAGCGGCTCCCGCCGCCCACGTCCCGAAGGGCTCGGCAGCCTCTCCACCCCCTACGCCTTCCGTCCCGACGGCGGACTCATCGCCTTCAGCGGACCCGGCCGGATCTCCCTGTGGAACTCCACCCTGACCTCCGCCGTCGGCGACCTGCCCGCCGCGGGCGAAAGCACCTCCCTCGCCTGGTCACCCGACGGGCGCACGCTCGCCTCCTACGAGTCCGGCGACCGGATCCGGCTGTGGGACGTGCCGAGCAGGCAATCGCTCGGTGTCGTGTTCGACGGCCTGACAGGCCTCGGCATCGGAGCGGGCGCTTCGATGGCGTTCAGCGTGGACGGCGAGACGCTCTACAGCACGACGCCGGAGGGCGTCGTGCGACGGCACCCTCTTGAGGGGGAGCGGGTCACGGCGGCCGTCTGCGCCAGAGCCGGCCGGACCATGACCCCACAGGAATGGCAGCGACACCTCCCCGGGATCCAGCGCTTCAGGGTGTGCGGATGACGCGCCGAGACGACCACCCGGGCTCACCGCTGTACCAGCCCGAGCCAGGCGGGCGGTCAGCGGCAGGGGCGTTTCCGGAACGTCGATCCTCGACGGACGGGACGCCCGGACACTCTTTTCGAGTGGGTAAGCGCTCCGGTCTCCGAGCGCCACCGTGGCTCGTCATCGTCCGCTGAGATGTCCCTGCCAGCAGCCATGCTCAACAGAAACTCAACATATTCTCAACACAAGGCGCCCTACCTTCTCCACAACCGAGCACCACGTACTCATCGGGAGAAGGAAGGAGACGACATGAAGGCCACGACGAAGATCAGCGCCGTTGTCGCGGCGGGGGTGTTCTCGCTGGTGCCGGCGGGAGGGCCGAGTGCGTCAGCGTAGAGCGCCGCATCGCCCGCCACTTCGGCATCCATTGCCTCGGCATCCGTGACCTCGGGCGTCCAGGCCGACTCGCCGAGGCCCAGCATCAAATGGCTCTGCGGGAAGCGGATCGTGAAGAAGTCCATCCCTGCCTGCTCGCACGGTAAGTGGGAGCAGGTAACGATCAAGAAGATGCGCCGCCTTCAGGGCCCGGTGCTCGGGTCGCCGCCACCAGGGGCAGAGTAACGTTGAGCAACTATTGCCACTCTTTGTGGTCGCGAGGTTGGTTCATCTCAGCGTCGAATAACCCTGGCACCCTCGTTTTCCGGCACACTCACGCCGCGAAGAACATCTGAATCGAAATGCGCGCTTGCACTGTCAGCCACCTATGTCACAGAGAGTGCTACCGCCAAAATCCGATCCGGTCCTCCCCGGAGGCCGGCCCGTCCCGGAACATCCCGTAGCGACAGTGCGTCCCCGCAGACCGGGGACAGACGCGTCCCTGAAAGTCCCAGACGCCCCGCCGTGGAATCACGGGACGCGTGCCGCAATTCCACGATTGGTACCAGCGGCGGCCACTCGGGCCACCGCCCACGATCGCCCCCAATCGATTACCAAGGAGCGAAAGTGTCCCTCATCAAAACGGCCACGACCGGACTTGTTGGACTGGTCACCGCAGGTGCGGCGCTCAGCATGAGCGCCTCCATCCCCTCCGCCAACGCCACCACCCGTCCGGCCGTGCGGACCATGGCGGACCTCGCCCAATCGGCGCCGATCGCGCGCAGGGAGGTCTCGACCAACGCAAGCGCAACGGCAAGAAGCGGCTGGTACAACATCCGGCACGAGGCGTTGGGCCCCGGCACGTTCTTGGAGACCCGTGCCTGGAAGCGACCCGCAGGTGACCGCGTAATGCAGGTCAAGGCCCGCTGCTGGGGCAACAACACAAGGATGTATGTCAAGCTCTACTACAGGTCCCGCTGGCACGCCGAGAAACTTGCCAAATCCGGCTCGTGGCGCTGCAACGGCAAATACGGCATCGTCCGTATCCACAACGCCGGGCACACATGGTATTGGGCGAGATTCGTCCTCGGAAAGAAGCACACCGTCGAGTACTGGGCGCAGTACTACAAGTAATCGGCCTGGTAGGCGAGCATGAGCTGCTGGGGTTTGTGCCGGTGGACAAGGCGGTTGGCCCGGAGCCGAGCGATGGTGATCTCCGGGCAGGCGGCGAGGTCGAGGTGAGGCTGGCCTGGATCGCTGAGCCAGATGCGGTGGCGTGTGCAGATTTTCTGGTGAGCGGCGGTGGACGGCGATGCGCTCGTCGATGCCGCGGCGAGCGGTGCATGAACGGGGGGTCGCGCTGATCGGCGCCGACACTCCCCAGGAGGTTCAGCCGTCAGGGTACGACGACGTGTTGATGCCGGTTCACGCCGTGGGACTCGTCGCGATCGGTCTGTGGCTGCTCGACAACTGTGACCTGGAGGCGTGCGCGGCGATGGCCGCCGAGCTCGGTCAGTGGGACCTCCACCTGGCGGTCGCGCCGGTCCGCTTCGCCGGCACGACCGGCAGCCCGGTCAACCCGATCGCCACATTCCGACCTCGGTTCACGAGGGGTGTGACGCCGTGAAGGACCCGGCCCGCCTCTGGAACGCGGTCACGGCCGGTGCGGACACGCCGTGCCGGTCGGGGCGGCGGAGGAGACGTGCCGTCCGCGCCCACCGGGGAAACGTCAAGGGGACCCGCCTCGTCCGCGCGCCGTGACCGCCGGTTGATCGTTGCTCCTCATGGCCTCCAGGCGACCGGGCCCGTAAGGGGGCTGAGAGTCTGGTGCGCGTGACAGTTGATGCGGTTGAGGAGTTCGAGCGGCATCGTTCGAAGCTGTTCGGGTTGGCCTATCGGATGCTGGGTTCGGCTGAGGAGGCCGAGGACGTCGTCCAGGAGACCTTCCTGCGTTGGCATCAGGCGAGTGCCGTCGCGGCGCCGTGGGCGTGGCTGGCCAAGGTCGCCACCAACCTGTGTGTGAACCTGTTGACGTCCGCTCGTGCACGCCGAGAAAGTTATGTCGGTTTCTGGCTGCCGGAACCGGTGCTGACCGCGGGCGGCGCTTTGGGCCCGCTGGACAGCGCCGAGCAGCGGGAGTCCGTCTCGCTGGCCTTCCTGGTGCTGCTGGAAAGGCTCAACCCGGTGGAGCGCGCGGTGTTCGTCCTGCGCGAAGCCTTCGGTTACAGCCATCGGGAGGTGGCCGGGGTCATCGACTCGTCCGAGGCGAACTCCCGGCAGCTGTACGCCCGGGCTCGTCGGCGCCTGACCGAGGCGCGTGGCCGCTCCGATCGCCGCCTGGACCAGGCCCGCCGCCGCGACCTGGTGGAGAGCTTCCTGAAAGCAGCGGAACAAGGAGACCTGCCGGGGCTGGAGAAGGTGCTGGCCGAGGACGTGACCGTGTGGGTGGACGGTGGCGGCAGAGTCAGCGCCGCCCGGCGGCCCATCTCCGGTGTCTCCAGGGTGGCGCGCTACCTGGTGGGGACGTTGAGCATCGCCGGTGAGGGGGTGCGGTTGTCGGCCACGGAGGTGAACGGCGTGCCGGGGCTGCTGGCCCGGGCCGGCGGGGAACTGGTCGGCGTACTGGTGCCGGAGACGTCGAACGGCCGGATCAGCGGGATTCGCATCGTCGCCAACCCCGACAAGCTGCGGTTGTCACATTCCGGAGGGCCATCCGGTTCCTAACGGGTGACCGCGAACGCCGGGACCCGGCGTGAGGCGGTGACCTGACAGCCGCGCGAGGCCGGACCACCGGCATCGCGCTCCCCATGGAGGATTGCCACTCATGACGAACCCGATCCTGGTGACGGGCGGTACCGGCCGGCTCGGCCGCGCGCTCGTGCCACGGCTTCTGTCGGCCGGTCATGCCGTCCGCGTGCTGAGCCGCAGACCGTCGTCGGATGAGCGGATGTGGCGCGGTGACCTGGTCACCGGCGAGGGCCTGGAGGGAGCGGTCGGCGGCGTCGGTGTGATCGTCCACTGCGCGACCGGTAACGGCCGTGCGGACATCGCCGGCACGCGCAATCTCATCCGGGCGGCGGCGCGAGCCGGACGCCCGCATCTGATGTACGTGTCCATCGTCGGCGTCGGCCGAGTGGACATGGCCTACTACCGGGCGAAGCTGGCATGCGAGCAGTTCGTGGAACGCTCCGCCCTGCCGTGGACGATCCAGCGTACGACGCAGTTCCACGAGCTCATCGTCTGGATGTGCACGAGTCAGCGGTGGCTGCCGTTGATCGTGATGCCCGGCGGGGTCAGCTTTCAGCCTGTCGACGCCGGCGAGGTGGCCGCCCGCCTGGTCACGCTGGTCGGCGCGCCGCCGGCAGGCCGGGTGCCGGACATGGGCGGGCCCGAGGTGCGCCCCGCCGCCGATCTGGCCCGCGCCTATACCCGCTCGCGCTCCAGCCGCCGGCCGGTGGTGTCGGTGCCGATGCCCGGGGCCGGCATCCGCGGCTACCGCGAAGGGGGCCATCTGACCCCTGAGCATGCTGACGGACGGATCACCTTCGAGCAGTTCCTCGCCGCATGAGTGCCCGCACCTGGCTCCGCGCCGGCCTGGCCTTCCTCGCCGTGGCGCAGTTCACCGTGGGAGGCTGGGCGCTGTCGTCGCCCCGCTCGTTCTTCGAGATTCCGTGGGTGGGGATGCGCATGCCGTACAACGCGCATCTGATGATGGACTACGGCGCGATGAGCCTGGCCACGTCGGTGGTGCTGGGCGTGAGCGTTTTCATCGTACGGCGGAGCATGACCCGTACGGCGCTCGCCGTGTACCTGGTGTTCGCCGCGCCGCACCTGGTGATCCATCTTCGGCTGCTGCACCACCTCACGCCCGGCGAACGCGTGCCGTTGCTGACCGCGCTCACGGCGGCCGTCGTGATCCCGCTGGTGCTGCTTCCGCTCACCAGCCGGCTTGAAAAGGCATAATTCCTCCCCCTCTCGGCGAGGGCGGCGAGTTCTGTCTGGTCGCTCCCTGGACTCGCCGCAGGCGGATTCGGTGACGGGTGGTTCCTTCCATACGGCTCAGGCGATGAAGCGGTGCCGTCACCGCGCTCTTCGCTCAGGAAGCCACGAGCAACAAGGCCACGGTTGTTCCGGTGACCACCGCCAGCACCACGGGCGCCACGGCGTGGGAGCGGTGGCGCCGGTGCGTGAAGTCGCGGGCGCGGAGATGGAATCCCACTGCTCCGATCAACAGCAGCGTGAGACCGGCCGCGGCCGCGACGGCGAGCGGCTTGAACCAGAGGCCGGCCGCGAGCCCGAGCGCGCCGGCGATCTCCAGGGTGCCGATCGAGCGGGTCATCGTCGAGCCGACGCCGAGCCTGAGCAGGTTGGCCGTCACGGGATCCCGTAACAGGACCTTCTGGGCGCCGGCGAGCAGGAAGACGAGAGCGACCAGAGCGCTCAGTGCGTTGGCGGCGAACGGCATGGTGCGACCTTTCACGATAAAGAGAACGAACGTTCTTTTTCTAGAAGGGTGGTGGCGAAGTTGTCAAGTACGAATGTTCGTTCTACGTTGTGATCCCATGGCACGCATGCCCAAGGAGCACCTCGAAGCCCGCCGCCGCCAGATCCTGGACGCCGCCCGGCGCTGCTTCATCCGCAACGGCTTTCATGCAACGTCCATGCAGGACGTGCTGGCCGAGGCCGAGCTGTCGGCCGGGGCCGTCTACCGCTACTTCAAGAGCAAGGACGACATCATCGCGGCGATCGCCGCCGAGGCTCTGGCCGAGGTCGCGTCGGCCTTCGAGGCGGAGGACGACGCGCGGCCGCCGGATCTGGACAACATCGTCGATCTCGTACTGGGGGTCGAGCGCCCGCCGCTGTCCGGATCGCAGGGGTCGGCCCAGCTGCTGGTCCAGGTCTGGTCGGAGGCTCTGCGATCGCCGTTGCTGGGCACGAAACTGAAGGAGGTCATGACGGAGGCCCGCGGCGTGGTCGGCGGCCTTGTGGCACGGCATCAACAGCGCGGACTGCTTCCCGCCGACGTCCCTGCCGAGCATGTGGCCGATGTCCTGATGGCTCTGGTCGACGGGTTCCTGGTGCGCCGCGCGGTGTTCGGCCACGCGGATCCGGTGACCTTCAGGAACGGCATGCGGGCCCTGATGTCGGCGCCCGCGCAAGCCGGCCGGTAGGGGAGGACATTCGCTCTTGACGGCGATCGGAGGCTCATGCTCTTCTAAAAAGAACGATCATTCGTTCTAAGAGGGTGGGTTTGTGACCACGAAAGCGGACGTTCTCATCGTCGGCGCGGGGCCGACCGGCCTGGTGCTGGCCATCGACCTGGCACGGCGGGGAGTGATCCCACGGATCATCGACGCCGCGCGCGCGGACCATCGGGAGAGCCGGGCGGTGTCGATCGTGGCGAGATCGCTGGAGATGCTGGACGACCTCGGGCTGGCCCAAGCGGCCATCGAGCGGGGCGTCCCGCTGCACACGCTGAACTTCTACCAGGGCACGACGGTCCTGGCCGAGATGGATGTGACGGCCGTGGACTCCCCGTTCCCGCTGGACCTGTGCATCCCGCAGTGGCAGACGGTCGCGCTGCTGCGCGAGCGCGCCGAGGAACTCGGAGTCACCATCGAATGGGGCACCCGCCTGGTCGGACAGCAAGCCGGTGAGCACGGCGTCAGCGTGGAACTCGGCCACGAGGACGGTCGCGGTGAACAGTGCGAAACCGGGTGGCTGATCGGCGCCGACGGCGCCCACAGCGCCGTGCGAGAGACGGCGGGCATCACCCGGGAGAGAGCCGACCTGAAGCGGGGGTTCATCCTGGGCGACGTCGCCGTGGACTGGCCGCTCACGCGGGACCGCTTCCATGTCTACTTCGGCAGGTCCGGCCTCGTGGCGGTCTTCCCCATGGTCGGGGGCTACTGGCGCATCCTGGCCAGCACGCCCGACGACCGGCCGCCGCAGACCCCGGGGCTGGACGACTTCGCCGCCTACGTCACCGAACGCACACCCCTGGACTCCCGCGTACGCGATCTGCAGTGGAGTTCGTCGTTCGTGGCCCGCGAGAGCCTGGCCGACCGGCTTCGCCAGGGCCGGATCCTCCTGGCCGGTGACGCCGCGCACAGCCACAGCCCGGTGGGCGGCCAGGGCATGAACACCGGCATGCAGGACGCCTACAACCTGGGCTGGAAACTCGCGCTCGTCGTCACCGGGCGCGCCGAGGAGTCCCTCCTGGACAGCTACGAGGCCGAACGCCGGCCCGTGGTCAAGGCCGTGGTCGACGCGACCTCGACCACCACGAAGGCCGCCACCGGCAGCACGCTGGTCGCCCGCAGAGCCAGGCGGCACGCGCTGCGCCTGTTCGGCCGGCTCAATCCCGTGCAGCAGCGGCTGTCGAACGCCTTCGGCGAACACCTCGTCCACTATCGCGACAGTGACCTCGTCTTCGAACGCTGGCACGAGTCACAGGCCAGGGCATGGAGTGACGTCGCCCGTACCGGACCGGAAGCCGGCGAGCCGGTGCGGGACGCCTACGTTGAGAACCGTGAGGGGCCGGTGGCTCTCCGTCACATCCTCCGGGCGCCGGGCCACCACCTCGTCCTGTTCGCGGCGGACACGACGGACTCCGCCACCCTGGCCGCCTGGCGTGTCTCCGCACACGAGGCGATGGCCGGGCACGGCGAGGTCCATGTCATCACCCGGGGCCACCTGCCGCACGAGCCCATGGACGGAGTCTTCGCCGACCTGCGCAGCGAGGCGCACAACCGCTACGGCGTGCGCCGCCCCAGCCTGTACCTGATCCGCCCGGACAAGTACGTGGGCTTCCGCGGCGACAGCGTCGACTTCGCACCCGTGAGCGACTACTTCCGCGCCCTGGGCGCCCGCCCGTGACACCGCCTGCCAAGATGAGGAGCCGGACAACCCCGTGACGCAAGAACCGACCGTCCCCGAAAGCCTGGCCGGAATCGGCGCCACCGCCTTGGGCGTGGCTCTCCTGCGAGCCCAGGAGAGCAGCCGCCCGGACCGGCTGTTCGATGACCCCTACGCACGGCACTTCCTCCAGGCCGTCGATCCGGCGTTCAGCCCTTGGGCCGCCGGGACCTCTCCGGCGACCGAACGTTTCCTGCAGGTCATGGCCGAGCAGGTCGCCGTCCGCACCCGGTTCCTCGATCGCGCGCTACTGGAAGCCGCCGAACGAGGATGCGAGCAGGTGGTCCTGCTGGCGTGCGGCATGGATGCCCGCGCGTTCAGACTCGCCTGGCCGCCCGGCACCAAGGTCTTCGAGCTGGACTTCGCCGACGTGCTCGCATTCAAGGCGGCCGTACTCGACGGCCGCGGCGCGACCGCCGCGTGCCACCGCGTCGAGGTCGCCACCGACCTGCGCCAAGACTGGCCGCGCGCGCTGACGGAGTCCGGCTTCGACCCGGGGCGGCCGGCCGCCTGGCTGGCCGAGGGCATCCTGTACGCGCTTCCGCCCGAAGCCGCCGACCTGCTCCTCGACCGGATCACCACCCTCTCCGCCCCGGCAAGCATGCTCGCCCTGGATCACATGAAGGACTCCGAACTGCTCCGCAGCGCCCGCGCGGACATCTCCGCCGAGCTCGTCGACCTATGGCGCGGCGGCCCCACCGAGAACCTCGACGCCTGGCTCGCCCGCCGCGGCTGGCAGCCCGCCGTGACGGACATCGCCGAGGCCGCGGCCGCCGGCAAACGCCCGGTTCCACCCGCGTTCGATCCCGCCCGCGCCGCCGTCGGCCGCGGCTGGCTGGCCACGGCACACCTCCCGGAACCTCCCTGAAAGGCCCTCGACGTTTCACCCCGCGGCCATCGGGCATGCGCGGTGCGCACGTACACACTCGAGATCCATCGGCCCTGAAGGGCACCGGCCCCTGCCGGCCTCCGTCGATGCCCGGCCGACCCACCGTGCCCGTTTCCAACACCGTCGCGGGACTCGGCATCGCTGCGGGCAACCTGCTGGCGGGCGCTTTGACCGGCAGCGCCGGAGTCTGGGTCGCGCCGGCCGTCCTCGGCTCGCTGTGCGCCCTGGCCGTCGCCGTGCTCAACCGCCGGGGATTCCTGCGGCCGCCGTCGTGCCGGCCCCGGCCGGACCCCGACACCCTGCTCAGTCATGCCGTGGCAGGCCCGAGACCTCGTGGTCGGCATGAAAGAGGGCCTCGGCGATGAGGGAGCGGACATGGGCGTCGCGTGCCCGGTACAGCACGCGGCGTCCGTCGCGGCGGGTCCGCACCAGCCCGCCCATGCGCAGCTTGGCCAGGTGCTGGGAGACCGACGGGCGGGCCACGCCGGTCATGGCGGCCAGCGAGGTGACGTCGTACTCGCCGCCCGACAGCAGCCACATCAGGCGCAGCCGGGTGCCGTCGCTGAGCATGCGGAACGCCTCGACCGCCGTCTCCACCTGCGCGCCGGTCGGTTGCTCCTGCAACGGGTTGGCACCTGCTTCGTTGTCGCGTGCATACATGACTACATATAATCCGGCAAAACACGCCTTATGCAAGCGAGGTGCGCACCGTGGCCGACCCGATACCCCCGCACAACCAGCACGACCACGCCGATCATCACGGCCACGGACATGGGCATGGCAACGGGCACGGGCATGGGGATGAGGGCGTGCGCGGGTTCAAGCGCCTGGTCTCCGCGGCCGGCCATGCCTTCACCCCGCACAGTCACGACAGCGCGGACAAGACCGACGCGGCCCTGGAGTCCAGCAGCCGCGGCATGCGGGTGCTGGCCATCTCCTTCGCCGCACTCATGATCACCGCTGTGGCGCAGGCCGTCATCGTCGCCTTCTCCGGCTCGGTGGCCCTGCTGGGCGACACCCTGCACAACTTCGCCGACGCGCTGACCGCGATCCCGCTGGCGATCGCCTTCTCGGTCGGCCGACGCGCGGCCACCCGCCGCTTCACCTACGGCTACGGCCGGGCCGAGGACCTGGCGGGCATCGTCATCGTGCTGCTGATCGCACTGTCGGCCGCGCTGGCGGGCTACGAGGCGGCCAAGCGCCTCCTCGATCCGCAGGACGTGCGGGCCCTGGCCTGGGTGGCCGTCGCCGGTTTCGTCGGCTTCCTGGGCAACGAGCTCGTGGCCCGCTACCGGATCAAGGTCGGCCGCCAGATCGGCTCGGCCGCCCTGGTGGCCGATGGCCTGCACGCCCGCACCGACGGTTTCACCTCACTGGCCGTACTCGCCGGCGCGGGCGGCGCCGCGCTGGGCTTCCCCGTCGTCGACCCGATCGTAGGGCTGCTGATCACCGTCGCCATCGTGTTCGTGCTGCGCGACGCCGCCCGCGAGATCTACCACCGGCTGATGGACGCCGTCGACCCCAAGCTGGTCGAGCAGGCCGAGCAGGCCCTCGCCGCGGTATCCGGCGTCCGGCGGGTGGGCTCGGTACGGCTGCGCTGGATCGGCCACGTCCTGCGCGCCGAGGTGGACATCCAGGTCGATCACCGGCTGCCCCTGATCGAGGCGCACGCCGTGGCCGTGGAGGCCGAGCACCGGCTCATACACGACGTGCCGAGGCTGAAGGCCGCCACCGTGCACGCCGACCCCGACGGCCCGGCGGCGGCTGAGCATCACGCCGTTTTGCTGGCGCACCGCCAATACTCCAGCATCACTGACGTGCTGCGGGTGGATCTGGACGTGACCGGAACTCCCACGCCGCAATAGCCGTCAACAGACCTGACAGGGCGCCACCAGGTTGGGTACCGCGAGTGGGCGCCGTGGACTTCCAGTCACCGGGGCCGCCCGGCTATCATGGACGCCGCCCGCGCAGGCCCTGCGATCTTGAAGTTTTTCTGCAAGGTTCCCTGCAGGTCTTCTCGATGGACGCGCGCTTCCGCCCGCCAACAGACTCCCTTCCTGAGATCCAAGCAGCGGACCCGATCGATCGGGACCGCCTCACAGGAAGCGCGATCTATGGCGAATCGATCCCGGAGAGTGCTGCCCACGGGGCTCGCGCTCGTCCTGGCCCTAGTGACGGCGGGCTGCAACGCGAACTCGCAGCCCACCGAGCCGGCCAGGGAAAGGAAGGCTGCGGCGCTCGACTCCGTGCCTCAGGGCGGGACCCTGCACTACCTCTCGCGGCGCGCGACCGAGTCCTTCGAGACCGCCAGCGCGCAGATGGTCCCGACCAGCCGGCTGCGGTGGGTGCACCGCGGGCTGACGTCGTGGCGGACGCTCCCGGACAAGGACACCGTGCTCGTGCCGGACCTCGCCACCGACACCGGCAAGACGGACGACGGCGGCAAGACGTGGACCTTCATCCTGAAGGAGGGCTTGAAGTTCTCCGACGGCACCCCGATCACCGCGCAGGACGTGAAGTACGGCATCGAGCGGTCGTTCGCACCGATGTTCCAGGGCGGTCTCGGCTACCACAAGACGTTGCTGGTCGGCGGCACCGACTACGAGGGCCCGTACGACGGCAAGGAGCTCGACTCCATCGAGGTCGCCGGCGACCACAAGATCGTCTTTCATCTGAGGCGTCCGTTCGGCAACTGGCCGTGGATCGTCAGCATGCCGGCCTTCGCGCCGGTGCCGGCCGCGGCCGACACCAAGCCGGAGACGTACGGCGAGCACCCGGTCGCCAGTGGGCCGTACCGGGTGACGAGCTTCCGCAAGGGCTCGCAGGCGGTGCTGGAGCGCAATCCGAACTGGAAGGCCGACACCGACCAGGTCCGATTCGCCGGCCCGGACAAGATCATCCTCGACATGGGGCTGAACAACGACACCATCGTGCAGCGCCTTATCGACGACAAGGGCGAGGACCAGAACGCGATCAGCAACGCGCTCATCTCGCCGTCGCAGTTCCAGCGGATCGAGTCCGACCCGGCGATCTCGGGGCGCATGGCCAACAGCCCGTCGGGCTACTTCCGCTACCTCGCCATGAACGTCAAGCGCCCGGGGCTCTCCGACGTCCGCGTGCGGCGGGCGATCAACTACGCGATCAACAAGGCCGAGGTGCAGAGCGTGTACGGCGGTCCGAAGTTCGGCGGCCAGATCACCTCGACCATCATGACGCCCGGCATCCCCGGCTACACCGAGTACAACCTGTACGACGGCGGTGAAACCGGCGACGTCGACAAGGCCAAACAGCTGCTCGCCGAGGCCGGCGTCTCCGACCTGAAGCTCACGCTCACCTACCCGACCGACGTGAGCGCGATCGAGGAGAAGGAAGCCCAGAGCATCAAGAACTCGCTGGCGCGGGCCGGTGTCAAGGTGGAGCTCAAGGGCCTCGACGGCAACGCCTGGTACGAGCTCATCTCCGCTGCCGACGGCGACTACGACCTGACGACGAACGGCTGGGGAGCGGACTTCCCGAGCGGCATGAGCACCATCCAGCCGCTGTTCGCGTCCAGCGAGATCGATAACGGCGGTGGCAACGCCTCGAAGTTCTCCAGCCCGAAGGTGGACGCCGCGATCGAAGCCGCGGTCGCGGAGCCGGACCTCGACAAGGCCGCCACGATGTGGGCCGCGATCGACAAGCAGATCATGCAGGACGCTCCCGTCGTGCCGATCCTCGTGCAACGCACCCAGGCCCTGGCGGGTTCGAAGATCTCGAACTACTTCATCCCCGCCTACCCGCCGTTCGCGAACGAGTTGGTCGTCGGTGTCGATCACTGAGTCGCAGCAGGCCCAGGGCCGGCGTACGTCGGTCCTGGGCCGCCTCCTCCGAAAGCGGTCCGGGGCCGCCGGCCTGGCCATGCTGGTCGTGCCGCTTGTCGCGGGGCTCTGCGCGCCGCTGCTCGTGCGGATCGAGGGGCAGGATCCGAACACCATGCACACCGACCTGCTCGCCCCCGACGGCGGCCGTCCACTGGGGGCCTTCGGTGGCGTCAGCGCCGACCACTGGCTCGGCGTCGTCCCGGTGACGGGCGTCGACCTGTTCGCCCAGATCGTCTACGGCATTCGCTCCTCGCTGTTCATCGCGTTCGGGGCGAGCATCCTGGCGATCGCCTTCGCCGCCGTCCTCGGTACGGCGATGGGGTACTTCGGCGGCTGGCTCAACGCCGTCGCGGGGCGGGTGATCGACTTCATGTTCGGCTTCCCGGGCCTGATGTTCGTCATCGCGATCACCGCGATCGTGCCGCCGGAGTTGCCGCGGGGCCTGGTCCTCGTGCTGGTGCTGGCCTTCTTCGGCTGGACCGTTCCCGCCCGGATCATCGGCGCCCAGGCCGGTGCCGTCAACGCCCGCGCCTTCGTCGAGGCGGCGCGCGCGACCGGGGCGCCGGCCTGGCAGATCATCCGCCGCGAGATGTCGCCGCACCTCTTCGGGCTGGTCGTCATCCTGTTCGCGATGTCACTGCCCGGCAACGTCAGCGTCATCGCGGGCCTGTCGTTCCTCGGTGTCGGCCTGCGCGGCGATGTCCCCGACCTCGGCAAGCTGCTCTCGGACTCGCTGCCGTGGATCTACAGCGGTGCGGACGTCTGGTACATGCTCTTCCCGGGCGCCGTCGTGTTCCTGATCGTATTCGGCGCCACGCTCGCCGGTGATGCGCTGCGCGACGTCCTCGACGTACGCACGGAGGATGCCGCATGATCGTCTACATCGCCCGCCGCCTGTTCACCGCGGTGTTCATGCTCCTCGCGATCGCCTTCGTGACGATCGCCCTGTTCTTCGGGGCCTCCAAGGACCCGGCCCGCGCGATGTGCGGCAAGCCGTGCCCGCCCGAGACCCGGGCCAAGGTCAGCGCCTACATGCAGACCGACCAGAGCCCGGTGTGGCAGTACACCGAGTTCGTGAAGGGCCTCTTCGCCGGCCGTACCTACGGCGAGGGCTCCCAGCAGGTGCACTGCGACGCCCCCTGCTTCGGCTACTCCTTTCCCAACCGCAGCGACGTCACGACGCTCATCGCCGAGCGGCTGCCCGTCACGTTGTCGCTCGCGATCGGCGCGGCCGTCCTGTGCCTCGTCGTGGGCATCGGCCTCGGCGCGTTGTCGGCGATACGCAAGGGCGGGGTCGTCGACCGGTTCTCGACCGGCTTCGCCATGTTCGGGCTGTCGGTGCCGACCTTCCTCGTCGGGCTGCTCGTCGTCCAGGTCTTCGGCTTCATGCTCAACGCGCTGCCGTACTCGGGGTTCGTGTCGTTCGCGGAGTCTCCGGTGGACTGGGCCTGGCACCTGGTCGGCCCGTGGATGGTGCTGTCGTTCATCCTGGCCGCCGGCTACGTCCGGGTCACCCGCAACCAGCTGCTCAACGAGCTCTCGGCCGACCACCTCGTCGCGATGACTGCGCGCGGCGCGTCGTCCCGGCAGGTGAACCGGCACGCCGTCCGCGGCGTCATGGTGCCGGTCGTGGCGATGTTCGCGCTCGACGTCACCGCGCTCCTGGGCGGGTCGGTCATCGCGGAGAAGGTGTTCAGCCTGCACGGGCTCGGCGACCTGCTGCTTTCCGGTGTGAACGAGTCTGACCTGAGCATCGTCGTCGGGGTGACGCTCTTCTCCGCCTTCCTCATCATCGTCGGCAACCTGATCGCCGACCTGCTGATGCCGCTTCTCGACCCGAGGATCCGCCGTGCCTGACCCCGTTCTCCAGGTCGAGAACCTGTGCGTTTCGTTCACCGGCGGCGGCGTCACCGTCGATGTCGTCCGGGATCTGTCCGTGCGGCTGGAGGGCGGCCGCACGCTCGCCGTCGTCGGCGAGTCGGGGTCGGGCAAGACGATGACCGGCAGGGCCGTCATGCGGTTGCTGCCGCGCGGGGCGAGTGCCACGGGCCGGATCGTCGTCGCCGGCCGGGAGATGCTCTCCGCCGACGAACGCGAGCTGCGCCGGGCCCGTGGCTCCGACGTGGCCATGGTGTTCCAGGACTCGATGTCCGCGCTCAGCCCGTACCTCGACATCGGCGCGCACATCGCCCAAGCGGTCCGCTTGCACGACCCGTCGGTCACCCGCCGCGCCGCGCGGGCCCGTGCCGTCGAGATGCTCGGCCGGGTCGGCATCCCCGGGCCCGCGGACGCCGTACGCCGCTTCCCGCACGAGTTCTCCGGCGGCATGCGGCAACGGGCGGTGATCGCGATGGCCCTGGTGAACCGACCGGCGCTGCTCATCGCCGACGAACCGACCACCGCGCTCGACGTGACGGTGCAGGCGCAGATCCTGGCCCTGCTCCGCGAGCTGCAACAGGAGTACGGCATGGCGATGCTCCTGATCAGCCATGACTTCGGGGTGGTGGCGAGGGCCGCGGACGATGTCCTCGTGCTGTACGCCGGCCGCCAGGCCGAGTACGGCAGCCTCCGCGACATCTTCGATCGGCCGGCCCACCCGTACACCGCCGGTCTCCGCGCGGCCACGCCGCGGCTGGACGCCCGGCTCGACACCGGAGGGCGGCGGACCCGGCTCCGTGCCATCCCCGGCTCGCCCACGTCGTTGCGTGCCGCCGGACCCGGTTGTGCCTTCGCGCCGCGCTGCGGCTTCGCGGACCAGGTCGGCGAACGCTGCGCTGCCGAGGCGCCACTGCCCACTGTCCGCCCGGCCGGCGAGGTCGGCGGCCTGCACCTTGCGGCCTGCCACCTCGATCGTCTCCCCGCACAGCAGGAGGTCGCCCGATGAGTGCGCCGATTCTGGAGATGACCGACGTCAGCAAGCGTTTCCGCACCGCCGGTGGCTTCGGCCGCCGGCGCGGGAGCTTCCTCGCCGTGGACGGCGTCTCCCTCCACATCGAACGGGGCGAGGCGCTGGGCCTGGTCGGCGAGTCCGGTTCGGGCAAGTCCACACTGGCGCGGATGGTCAACGGCCTGGTGGCGCCGACGTCCGGCACCGTCCGTACGAACGGGCAGGACGTCGCCGGCCTCGGCCGGCGAGGACTACGGCGGCTGCGGCGCAATGTCGCCATGGTCTTCCAGGACCCATTGGCGTCGCTGAACCCGCTGCAGACCGTGCGGCAGACGCTGGAGAACGTCTTCCGCGCGCACGGCGAGACGACGTCGACCGCTGAGCTGGTCGCGCTGCTGGAGTCGGTCGGCCTCGGCGCCGACTACCTGGGGCGCTACCCGCATGAGGCGTCCGGCGGGCAGCTCCAGCGCGTCGCCGTGGCACGCGCGCTCGCCCTCGGACCGGACCTGATCATCGCGGACGAGCCGACCTCGGCGCTCGACGTGTCGGTCCGCGCCCAGATCCTCAACCTGCTGGCCGACCTGCAACGCGACCAGGGGATCTCGTTCCTCCACGTCAGCCACGACCTGGCGGTGATCCGGCTCTACAGCGACCGCGTCGCCGTCATGCGGCGCGGCCGCATCGTCGAGACCGGCCCGTCCGACGAGTTCTTCCGCTCCCCACGGCACCCCTACACGCGCGCGCTGGTCGAGGCGACGCCGGAGGCGGAGCTGCTGACCTGACCTGCGGGAGCGTTGCGCGACGCCGAAGAGGCGTGCCACGATCATGACCATGATCCATTGAACGACAACCCCGTCGTGCCTCGGCCGGGGGCCGGCGCGACAGAGCACCGAATGAGGACATGTGGGAACCGACCTGTTCGTCCGGAAGTACGGGCGGGACGCAGCAGATGCGCCCGCCATCCTCATCCTCCACGGCGCCGTGGAGTCCGGCGCGTGCTACGGTGACGCCGTCGACCGCTGGGGCGGCGACTACCACATCGTGGCGCCGGACGCCCGAGGCCACGGCGAGTCGCCCGGCCGCCTGCCCGAGCACGAGGGCGTCCCGTCCACCGACGTAATGGTGCAGGACGCGATCGACATCCTCAACGACATGCTCGACGAGACCGGGCGCAGGACGCTCCTCGTCGGGCACTCCATGGGCGCGCGGATCGCAGCCTTCGTCGCCGCCGATGCCCCTCATCTCGTGGCCGGCGTCGTGCTCGAGGACCCGCCGTGGTGGGTGCCGGAGGCCGGCCCCAACCCTTGGCTCAGCGTCGAGCAGACGACCAAGGACCCCTTCGACTACGCCGGCACGGCATCGGTCGAGGAGCTCATGGACATGCAGCGCGAGCTCAAGCCCCACTGGGCGGAGCAAGAGCTGCGCCCGCTCGCCGAGGCGATGAAGGCCGTCGACATCGACTACATGCAACAGCGGGTCCACGAGAAGCGCCGGATCTGGACGCCGACCGCGCGGCAGATCACGGTCGGCCCGGCCGGCGTGCCGGCGCTGCTCGTCACCGGCACCGGCGACGTCATCGTCGACAAGCACTCCCGTGAGCGGCTCACGGCCGTCGCGCCCGGCTTCGACGTCGTCGTGATCGAGGGCGCCCACCACTGTGTGCGCCGTGACAAGCCGGAGGAGTACCACCGGCACGTCGACGCCTTCCTCCGGGAGAACGCGCCGCCCGGCCGGAACCGTCACTCGACGCTGAAGGTGTCGGATCGCGCAAGCGGACCGTAGATCTCCGAGCCCGGCTCGGCGACGGCGGCCCGCATCGCCTCCAGCCCCGCGCGTACGACGGGGTGACTCTGGTTGTCGCGCCGCGTTGTCATGATCACCTTGCGTAGCGGCGCGATGCCGCGCGTCGGCAGGATCGTCACCCAGTCGGCGTCGCGGGCGTAGAGCGCGGACTCCGGCACCAGGCAGATCCCCGCCTCCGCGGCGACCAGCGCCAGCGCGGCGCGGTAGTCGTCGGAGACATGGCTGATCGGCGGGTGAAAGCCGAGCTCGGCGCACGCCTGCAGCACCATCGTGCGGCACGGGTTGCCGGGCGAGGGCATGATCCAGCCCTCCTCGGCGAGCTGGGTGAGCGCGACGCCCTCCTCACCGGCCAGCGGATGGGCCTGGGGGAGGACGGCCTTGAACCGCTCGATGTAGAGCGGGAACTTCACGATGTCGGGGGAATCGCGCTCGGGGTCGGACTCGTACTCCAGGCTGATGGTCATGTCGATGTCGCCGCGCATCAGCATCCGGTGGCTCATGTGCACCTCCGCGTCGAGGACCGTGACGTCGACGCCCGGCGCCTTGTGGCGCAGTTCGACGATGGCGGGCGCCACCAGCCAGCTGATCGCCGTGGGGAACGCGCCGATCCGGAGCTGCCCGAGGACACCGCCCGCGTGCGCGGCCAGGTCAGCCTCGGCGATCTTCAACAGGGAGCTGATCTCCTCGGCGTGTCCGGCGAGGATGCGCCCGGCCGGCGTGAGCGCCAGCTTGCGCCCCGTGCGTACGACGAGCGCGTGGCCGACCTCGCGTTCGAGCGCCGCGAGCTGCTGCGACACCGCGGACGGCGTCAGGTGCAGCGCCGCCGCGGTCGCGGTGACCGAGTCGGACAGTACGAAGGCGCGGAGGATGAGGAGACGTCGAGGGTCGATCGTGGGCACGCGTGCTCCGTGGCGAGTCGGCCGAGCGTCCGTCGCGGCGCATCCGCGAGGCGGGACCAGGAACCCCGATGCTAGCGTGCGCCTCCGGGACGCGTCCGCTCCGGCATGGTGCACCGCTCAGCCGCCGGATCACGTGACCTCGGCTGCGGTTCACAGCGCAGCGTCCCGGCCTCCAGCCGAGGCCCGACCACCCCGGACGCCACGTGCCACCGCGGCGCAGGCCCCGCGTGGCCACCGGACGGTACATGTGGATCATCCGGACGACGACAGGTACCGGCCGGTTTCTCAGGCATGATGCCGTCCCTCCTCACACCAGGCGGCGGAGGGACGGCATCGTCACCATGCCTGCATCAGGCCCAATCGAAACCAGGTGACCACACGTGAACGTCGTCAGTCATCTCTCTGCCTCCCTTCATGCCTTGATGAGATAGCCGGACGGCTGGCCGGCGTGTCGCTAGCCCACCTCATCACCTGCCGTATGCGGCAGAGGGCTGACGTGGTGGGCAAGGTGCCGCCATCCGTGGTCGCGGCGGACCAGAACGTCCGTGGCAAGGCCACGCATGGTGAACGGTGCGCCGAGATGCACGCCGGTTTCGCTCCAGACGTAGGAGCAGACGGCGGCGTCGCCGTACTGACGCACTTCCATCGCGTCCACCGCCCACTCGTCGATCCTGGCCTGGGCGAAGAAGGCGGTCGCCTCGGTGATGAGAGCGAACCGCCCGACGGAACGACCCGCGGGACCGCCGGAAGACAGATAGTCAGGCAGAACCAGCTCGGAGAGGGCCTGGGGATCCCGATCCTTCATCGCCTGCCACCACGCGGTGACGGCGGCCTGCGGCGTGGCGGTCATCGTGTCTCCTCCGCGCCTCGGAGTCGCGCGGGCGCATGCGGCCGGTCGGCAAGACGGGCTCGCTCCCACTCCAATGGGCACGTGGGCACCGCGTCAACGACGCCCAGTTCGGACAGCGCCGCCGCCAGGATCTCCCGGCGACAGGCGGCATAGGTCAGCACGTGCGCGATGACGCCGCCCAAGGTGAAGCTCTGAACCGGATCGCACAGCGCGTCGACGAAGGTGTCATCCCAGGCATTCCGCTGACGGATGTCCCGTACGAGTGCCCGGAAGTCTGTGCTCGCCCGCTCCCAACGCGTGCGCAGGCCGCTTGGGGAGCGGTCACCGTCGGCGGGCAGATCGCGACCCGCAATCGCCGCCGTCCAGACCTCCTTGGTCCAGACGAGCCGGTCGAGCATGTGACGCACCGTAGGTTCGGGGCCGTCGAATCCGAGCAGGACGTGTCCTGGCCGGACCTCCCTGTCCCATTGCTCGCTGGTCAATCCGCCGGCGCGGTCAAGCAACGCCCCGGTGAGCCAGTCGTCGTGGTCTATCAGCCGATCAGTCAGGTCCATCGTGATCTCCGATACTTCGCCGGTCACGAACAAACCGGCAGGGGGGTGGAAGTGGACACCGTTCGGAGCCGGGAGCCGAAAGTCCGCTTCCTGAGCCTTGTACTTGATTGGTGACCTTCCGAAGGCGCGCCGAAAGGCGCGGGAAAACGCTTCGGTCGAGTCGTAGGCGGCTTCGAAACCGGCGTCCGTGACCGACGATCCCCCGGTCAGGCGCCAGGCGGCGCGTTCCAGCAACATGCGGCGGCGGAAGGCCGCCGGCGCCTCGCCGAGCCCTGCTGACAGCAGCCGATCGAAGTGGAACCGGCTCAGGTGGGCTCGGTCGGCGATCCGCCGGCCGTCGAGCCGCTCGTCAAGCGTGGCCAGCACCGTGTCGAGCAGCATCCGCAGGCGGTCGGGCCGCACGTTGTCCATACGGGTGATTCTCCGGCGCCGAGCCGCTTCTCCGCCTGATCGGTTTTGCTGTACTCGATGACACGGCATCGAGGCGGAGCAGCGACCCGTCACATGCCGGCTCCCCGGCCGCCGGGAGCGAGGGTCACCCGCCGTATGGCCCTGCCCCTTCCCAGGTGAGCGGTCCCGTCGCCACACGCGGCCTCGGTGGGCGGCGTCGCCGCCGGTCAGATGCAGGGCGAGCGGCAGGCCGTGGGCTTCGGTGATCAGATGGAGCTTGGTGGTCGGCCCGCCCCGGGACCGGCCGAGGGCCTGTCGTCTTTGGGAGGCTCTCGCGTCGATCGTCCCTCCGCCGTCCCCCTTTTTCGGGCGCCGGCGGCGTGCTGATGGGCTCGGGCGATGGTGGAATCGATGCCGGCGACCAGCTGCACCGCGCCGAGGGAGTCGTCCTTGACCTGCATCTCCTCCAGCAGGCGGGTCCAGGCGCCGTCTTCCTCCCAGCGCTTGAACCGCTCGTAGCAGGTCTGCCGGGGACCGTAGCGTTCCGGGACGTCACGCCAGGGCGCTCCGGTCCGCAGCCTCCGCGAGATCCCGTTGATGACGGCGCGGTGATCCCGCCAGGGCCGTCCCCTGCCGTCCTTGGCGGTCAGCAGGGGCTCGATCCGCTGCCGGGCTTTGCCGGTCAGCTCACCTCCTCGCACCACGAGGAATCATCTAACCGCACCACCGAGATCATTTATCAGACACGCCTCAGGAAGGGGCTCCGCGCCCGCCGGTGCCCACACCGGCCGCGAGATCGGCTTCGGGCCTCGGTGCGGCCGGCGCCGGGCGGCCCAGCAGTCCCCACAGGACGCGCAGCGCGACGGCGGGGGCCAGGAGCCTGGCGGGCGCGTCGATCAGGTTGAGGACGCGCAGGAACGCCGCCCCCACCACGGGGTCGGTGGTCGCGGCGGCGTGCACCCGGTTGACGTAGGCGTTGACGAAGCGGACCATCGCCGTGCGCCGCCCCTCGACCCCCGGGAACCGCAGGTCGGTCCCCACCGAGATCGACCAGGGGGCATCGATGATCCTGGCCGCGCCGCGGAAGAACCGCCGCGCCAGGCCGTCGGCCCCGCGGGTGAGCAGGCGGCGCAGCAGCAGCGCCTCAAGCGCGGCGACCGTCATCCCCTGCCCGTAGACGGGGTTGAAGCTGCACAGGGCGTCGGCCATCACGAGGTAGCCGTCGGGGAAGCGCCGCAGCCGCTCGTAGCGCCGCCGCACGCTGGCCGGGTAGCGCATCCGCACCGGCGCGCTCAGCGGCACCGCCGACCGCACGACCTCGGCGATCTGCGGCGCGGTGAGCGTCGCGGCGTACCGCGCCATGCCCTCGTCGTCGGTGGGCGGCTCCTCACCCAGCATGCCGGACAGGACGACGGCGAACGTGCCGTTCTCCTGCGCGGCCACGATCCCCGCGCGCGGCAGCTCCGGGGTGGCGTTGGTGAAGGCGCCCAGCAGACCGCCGAGATGGTGCGGCTCCCGCCGGTAGGTGCGGGTCACATAGGTGATGCCGACGCGCACCTGCTCCTGCGCGGCGGGCGCGTAGCCCAGCTCCTGCAGCCAGACCGGGCTTCGGGAGCCGCGCCCTCCGGCGTCCACGACCAGGTCGGCGTGGATGACCGACTCCGCGGCCGGCGCCGTGTCCCCGGCACGGGGCCGCACTCGCACGCCCGTGACCCGTCCGGAGCCGGGCGCCGCGACGAGGCCGGTCACCTCGCACCCGGCGACCAGGTTCACGCCGGGCAGCGCCGCCACCCGGGCCCGCACCACGTGTTCGAGGAGCGGCCTGCTGATTCCGAACGCCACCAGGGGGGAGGGCACCCGGCGCATCCGGTGGCCGTCGTTGTACCAGTGGACCTGCTCCTGAAGGTCGATCAGGGGCGCGCCCATGGCGGCCAGCTCCTCCGTCAGGCCGGGGAACAGCTCGTCGAACGCCTCCCTGCCGCGGGCCAGCAGGACGTGGAGCTGCCGGCCCTGCGGCACGCCGCGACGGCTCGCCGCCTCCTCGGGCAGCAGGTCACGATCCACCACGGTGACCTCGGCATGGGTTTCGCTGAGCGCGCGGGCGGCCAGCAGCCCGCCGATGCTCGCGCCGATCACAACCGCACTGTCGGTCCGCTCCATGCTCAGCACGGTAGGCCGCCGGTCGCCGGCCCGTGTATCGCCCGTTGCTCGGTCGGTGAGCCGTCTTCACACCGCACCGCGAGGTCACCGGCGCGGGCTTGCCCAGCGGCGGCGACAGTGGTCCGGTCCGCCGGCGGACCGGACCGCACGCGGGTACGAGGATCGTCCCCCGGCCGTGGTCGCGGCCAGGCGAGGCGGGGGTCTCAGCCCGCCGCGCCGCCCCTTCCGCCGGTGTCGCCTTGACGCGTCGGAACTAGAAGTGATCTTGCTGACATCTCATGCATATCTACTGACACCTACTGGCAGAAGCCCAGGACGGCTTTGTGGCAATCCGCACCGAGCCGACCCTCTCGTGTGCGGGGCGCGGGGGAGTGAAGCACTCATACCCGGATATCCAGGGTTGCGATAATGAAGCTTATCGCAACCCTGCTTCATGAAACCCATTGCTTCAAATTTCGTTTCGTTACATAACCGACAGCAATATCGTTCGAACGAAACGAAACCTCTCCGCCTGGCTGGCCAGCGCCCTACCGGCTTTTCGAAGAGGCGGAAGGCGGCGCCGAGCCTCCGTCGCTTCGTAGAACAGTCCGCTGAAAGCGATGCCGGCAGGCTCCGTGCCGGGAGGGTCGCCGGGGTCGCGCCCCCTGTCGCGGGGTTCGTGACTTTGACGGTTGTCCGGTGGGCCAGGACATGGCCGAAGCCCTCATGCTATAAATAAACCGGCAGCCGGTTTGCTAATGAGACAGGAGGACTGAGTGGCGCGGACAGTCGATCAGGCTGCGCATGCCGGACGGCGGACGCAGTTCCTGGACGCGGCAGAGATCCTGCTGCATACCAAGGGCTACGAGCAGATGAGCGTGCAGGACGTCTGGTCGCAGGTGGGCGCCTCCAAGGGCGCCTTCTACCACTACTTCGCCTCCAAGCGGGCGCTCATCGAAGCGGTGATGGAACGCATGGCCGACCAGATCGCCGCGGCATTGGCCCCGCTGGTCGCCGACCCGGACACGCCGGCACTGGAGAAGCTGCAGAGCTTCTTCACCGGGCTGGGCCAGTGGAAGGCCCAGCGGCGCAAGCTGCTGGTCGCGCTGCTGCGTGTCTGGCAGTCCGATGACAACGCCGTCGTACGGCAGAAGTTGCGCCCGGGCATCGCCGACCGCATCGCCCCGCTGCTGGCCGGTGTCCTCGAGCAGGGCGCACGCGAGGCCACCCTGGCCGTCACGCATCCGGAGGAGACCGGCCGCGTTGTCGTCGCGCTGGTGCAGGACCTCAACGACCGGCTGGCCGAGCTGATCCTGTCTTTCGACGCCACCGGCCGGCCGGGCCTGCCTGCTGCTCAGGAGACGGTGGCCGCCCACACCCAGGCCCTGGAGCGGATTCTCGGTCTTGCCGAGCACTCCGTCGTCCTGGTCGAGCCCGACGTGCTGAGCCCGTGGTTCACCGCCACCCCCACCGCGCCCACCGTCACCGCCACCGCCACCGGTGGCGACGACATCTCGACCTTATGAAAGGACGCCGGCCATGACCATCGCGCTGAGCGTCGTGATCGCCCTGTTCTATCTGCAGGCATTGGCCAAGTTCGGCCTGTGGCTGTTGGTCCCCTATCAGGTTCGGATCAAGCGGATCGCCGCCTACTACGCGCGCTCGCAGCGCCTCATCGGCATCTATGACACCCTCACGCTGCTGTGCGTCGTGGCCATCATCGGCCTGCAGTTCGCCGCCGGGTTGAGCGCGCTGAGCTTCGCGGCGGGGCTGGTAGCCGGCATGAACCTCATCCAGATCTTCATCCACCGCTTCAACGAGCCCCTGGCCGAGAACCGGCGCCCGCCCGCGCCGGCGGCGCCCAACATCACCATGTCGTACGCCATCCAGGCCAGGCCCGCCCTCGGCTGGCGCGAGATCGTCATCATGGCCGGGTTGTCGCTGTGGGCGCTGTACGTCATCGTCACCGAAGTCCTGGCCGGTTAGAGGGGTGTCCCTTCTCCGGGCGTCGACACCTGGAAGGCGGGCCGTGGCCGACTGGCCGGGACAATCGCACGGCAACTCGCCACGGCTTCCGATCCGGAGCTCACCGCGCTCTACGAAGAACACCTCGCCCCCCGCCCGGGAGACGCGGACCGGCCGGTCGAATCCGAGATCGCCATCCCGATGGTCTTCCGCTTCGGAGGGCGGGAGCTGCGGCTGTTCTCGACGACCACCACCTTCGGGACCCCGATGGACATCACCCTGGACGAGGTCGCGATCGAGTCGTACTACCCGACGGACGCCGAGAGCGCCGCCTACTTCACCTCACCCGACGCCCGCGTGTAGCCGACCGGGGCAGGGTCCGATCAGGGCCCACCGGCAAGCCCTGTGACCCTCCCCGAGTCGGCGGCGCTCACGGCGCCGGTGTTCCTCTCGCGGCCGACGGCGGGGGCGGGCCGGTGCGGATCGGCGTCGCCGTGCCCTGCAACCTTTCGCCCGGCGGGTCGCGTTGGGAACGGGCGAGAGGAGACCACATTGGATCGTCACGACGGCTTCCGCGAGTTCGTGCTCGCCCGCCGGCAGGCGCTGATGCGGACCGCGTACCTGCTCACGGGAGACGCCCACCTCGCTGAGGACCTGCTGCAGAGCGTACTGATCAATGTCGTGGGGCGGTGGCCCGAGCTGTCCGCGGACGGCAACCTCGAGACGTACACGTGCAAGGCGCCGGTGAAGGCCCTGTTCTCCCGAAGCTGCCGCGAAGTGACAAGCAGCTCTCTGTGATCAGAGTGACGCTCGGTCAGGGAGAGCGAGGCGGGTCCGGGGACTTCGCTGGCCTGGAGAGCGGCGAAGTCGGCGTGCGCGGCCTCGATGGCTTCGGGGTACGCCTCGCGCTTGGCGTGTTCGGCGAGCGCCCGGTAGATGCCGGCCACGGAGGGGTTCTGGCCCTTGCGCTTGCCGGTGGGGATGAACAGGCCGGGCTGGATCTGCTCGACGGACTCGCCGTTCGCCCGGCGTCGCAGGACGGTGTGGAGCATGTCCTCGGTGATGACCGGCGGCCGGCCGCCGTGCTTGCCCTTGCGGGCCGCGGTGTCGAGCCCCTCCAGGGTCGACTCGCGGATGCTCTCCCGCTCGGTCTCCGCCATCGCCGCGAAGAACGCGAACAGCAGCTTGCCGGGCCCGGTGGGGTCGTAGATGCCGGGCAGGGGCCCGGCGAGCATCTCCAGGACCAGGCCGTGGGCGGTGAGGCGGTCGGCGAGCGCGGTGAGTTCGGCGGCGTCGCGGCCGAGCCGCTTCATCTCGTACACGGTGAAGATGATCCGGCAGTGCGGGGCGTGTGCCTTGATCTCCCGCGCGGTCCGCAGCGCCTCCTCAAACTTCGGGCGGCCCCGCGACCTGTTGTTGATCTTGCTACGGCAGAGGATCGTTTGTGAGAGTGACCCCGGGTGCAACTCCGGCCGTTGCTCATGCGCGGGCAAGATCATCGGCATGGTCGTGCTTTGCGGGTGGCGCGGTTATGGCGCGGGGGGCTGAGTGGTGACGCGCGAGCGGGGACGGCAGGAGTGTAAAGGTTCCCTTGACGCCGCAGATCACGTAAAGACATTCTTGACATGTGACTGATTCATCGATGTCTCTCGCGGGCATGGCCGCCCGCCTTAGTGAGCAGGCCTCCGCCCTGGTCGAGTCGCTCGGCAGCCCTGTGGCTCAGCCGGCCTATCTCGACCTCGTCCGGCTCGCCCGTGATGTCGACGGATTTGCAGATCAGGTGCTGAAGCTGTGCGTGCAGCAGTCCCGGGACGCCGGACACACCTGGCAGGAGATCGGGGAACTGCTCGGCGTCACCCGCCAGGCCGCATTCCAGCGGTTCGGCAAGCCCATCGACCCGAGAACGGGAGAACCCATGGACAAGACCGTGCGCATGGCTGACGCCGCCGCCCGCGCCACCGAGATCGCCACCGCCGTCCTCGACGGCCGCATGGACGAAGCCCGCCAGTCGTTCAACGCCGAAGTGCTGGCGGCCTTCACCGACGAGGTTCGCCTCAACGGACTGGCCACGGTCACCGGCCTCGTCGGCGCCTTCGAAGGCTTCGGCGAGGGCGAGCCGTTCGTCCGCCGCATCGGCGACCACACGGTCGTCGACATCCCTCTGCGCTATGAGGCCGGCGAGATGAAGGCCCGCGTCGCCTTCGATGCGGAGGAGAAGGTCGCCGGCATCTTCATCCTCGCACCCGAGACCCCGTGACCCCCCGCACCGCTCCCCGGCCCACGGTGGAACGTCAGGAAAGGCAGATGATCATGGCCACAGCCGACGACGACGGCACGATTCACTGCGACGACCATGAGATCACCATCCGCCGCTACTACCTGTGGGGGCCCGAGACGATCCCGTACGCCTCGGTCACGGGCGTCAAGACGCTCGCGCTGACCGGCGCCAACCAGATGCGCCGGTGGCGCATCTGGGGCTCAGGTGACTTCATCCACTGGTGGAACCTCGATCCGCACCGGCCCAAAAAGGACACGGCCCTCGTGCTCGACGTCGGCCGCAGGGTCCGCCCCACGATCACACCGGACGACACGGCTGCCGTGGCCCGCATCATCACCGAACACGGGCAGGGATGATGGGGGCGTACGTCACCACGCTGATTCCCCTTGCGGTCCTGCTCGGGAGCGTGGGCTGGGTCTACCAGGACGCGTCGGCCCACGCCAGGCGCGGAACACCCGTCTACTTCTCGGCGGGATCGATCGAGCTGAGCAAGCCCCCCGCCTGGGCCCTCGGCTGCCTGTGCTTGTGGATCGTCTTCCTGCCGCTCTACCTCACGTGCCGGCGGCAAGCCAGCTGACAGCCGATGAGGCGGCCAAACGGGGCCCGCAGCCGCGGATGCGCCGAATGTGGCGTGCTACGCGCCATCGCTCCGTGTGGCTCCCAGTCTCACCGGAATTCAGGTGACTCCTGACCCAGGCGGAGACGTGGCTCTCGCCAACCTCGGAGAAAGCAATCTCGTCCTCGGTGAGGACGTCGCGCGCATCGTTCATGCTGCTCAGGATGCCCCGGAGGCGGGCGCCGATCGGGCGGTTTCCGCCTCGGGCGCGGTGCGGGGGCCGGCCACCGCGGCGGCGAGGTCGAGGTGGGAATTCATGTCCGGCTCGAACCGGCCGTAGGGGTTCACGTGCGTCCAGAACGGCGGGGACAGAGCCCGCCGGTCGGCGTCGGTGAGCCGCTCCCGCCACTTCTCCTTGCTCAGGATGTCCTGTAGGAGCAGGGTGTTGACGTGCACCAGCGCGGACTGAAGCAGGTGCAGGGCCAGCATGGAGACCTCCTGGGACTCCTTGTCGGAGCCGGTCAGGTCGCCGTCCTTGCCGTAGAACAGATCGTGGTTGGCGGTTCGCCCCTGGCACCCAGATCTCCCGCCGAAGCAGCGCATCCCGCAGGGCCACCAGCACGCACAGCTCGTACGGGATGCGCTCCATCCGGCCGCGCTCATCCACCACGACCTTGCGCCACTCTTCGCACACCACCCCACCCAGCGGAATCTTCTCCGCCTCGTCGAAGAACGCCCCCTCCTTGGCGATGGGCTGGTCCAGATACCGCTTGAGCAGGTCGATCGCATCCATCACCGGCCGGTAGGCGGTGTTGTTGCACTTCAGATCTTCCGGAGGGCGAACCCGTTTTCGCCACCGGTCTCTGGCGGAGCGGATCGGAGCTCACGGTGCTGTTGGACGGGAAGCGCCGGCGTGCCTACGGGGTCGACACCCGCACCGGGAAGGCCCATCGGCTGACCGACTACCCGGAAAAGGCGGCTCTGGTCCTGCCGGGGCTCGCGAGCGACGCGATGACGATCTCCGGGTAGGAGCGGAACCGGCCTGCCGGGGCGCCGTACCCTACGGCGCCCCGGCAGGCGTGGTCGGTCGCTGTCCCGGTGGTCCTGGAGACCGGGGCCCTGCCTCACGTGCGTGCTCCTCCCGGAGGCCCGGCGTCCGGAGCCGCCGACATGGCCGGTGCGACGGCGGCGGCGCGGGCCTGCAACGCGTCCAGCACCTCGGCGTGCCGCGCCGGGACCGTCACCTCCAGCGCCAGGTCGCCGTCGGCGACGGTCACGGCGAAGGCGAAGAAGGAGCAGCAGCCGCTCTCCCGCGCCGCCAGCTCCGCAGCGCGTGCCGCGTGCCCGGGGGAGAAGGCGAGTTCCAGCCGCAGCCGCGTGGGCCGCTCACGCCGTACGGCCTGTACGGCCTCGGTGAACAGCGCGTCGAACTCGGCCACCCGCAACGGCTGCTCGGCGGTGGGCAGCGTGCACGCCGGTGGCACCCATGCCCGGCCGGAGACGATGTCGTCACTCATGCCTCGACGGTAAGCCCGTACCCGGGTACCGGATGCGACGTCCTCGCCGGGGTGGCGCGTCCATGCCGCTCCATGCCACACTCACTGTTATAGAACTCATAAATGAGTTATAGAACGATAGGAGTGTGACATGCGAGACGTGCTGCCGCGGCGCGCACCGGCCCCGCCGGACGGAACGATGGGCGAGCCCCGGGCCCGGGGCCGGTTCGGCGGGTACGGCGGACGGTACGCGCCGGAGTCCCTGGTGGAGGCGTGCCGCGAGGTGGACGAGGCGTTCCGGGAGGCATGGGCGGATCCGGGGTTCCGCGGCGCGCTGGCGGAGCTGCTCGCCCTGCACGCGGGACGGCCGACCCCGCTCACCCCGGCCCGCCGGCTGTCGGAGGAGTTGGGCGTGCGGCTGTACCTCAAGCGCGAGGACCTCGCCCACACCGGATCCCACAAGATCAACAACGTGCTGGGCCAGGCACTGCTGGCCACCCGGATGGGACGGCGCAGGCTGATCGCCGAGACCGGGGCGGGCCAGCACGGGGTGGCCACCGCGACCGCCGCCGCGCTGCTCGGGCTGGAGGCCACGGTCTTCATGGGCGAGCGCGACATCGAACGCCAGGCGCTGAACGTCTTCCGGATGCGCATGCTGGGCGCCGAGGTGATCCCGGTGACCACGGGCAGCCGCACCCTCAAGGACGCGACCAGCGAGGCCATGCGCCACTGGGTGGGAGCGACCGGCGACTCCCACTACTGCATCGGCTCGGTCATCGGGCCGGACCCGTACCCGTGGATGGTCAGGGAGTTCCAGCGGGTCATCGGCGACGAGGCCCGCGGGCAGTGCGCCGCCGAACTGCGGACCGGCGTGCCGGACCACGTGGTCGCGTGCGTCGGCGGCGGCTCCAACGCGGCCGGCACGTTCGCCGGATTCGCCGACACCCCGGCGCGCCTGATCGGTGTCGAGGCGGAGGGCGGCGCCGGGGCGGCCCTCGGCCGGCCCGGCGTCCTGCACGGCTGTCGCTCGCTGTTCCTCCAGGACGACGACGGGCAGATCCCGCAGGCGCACTCCATCGCCGCCGGACTCGACTACCCGGGGGTCGGCCCGGAGCACGCCCACCTGCGCGACCTGGGCCGGGCCCGCTACGTCACGGTGACCGACGACGAGGCGGTCGGCGCGGCCGTACGGCTGGCGCGCACCGAGGGAATCGTCCCGGCGCTCGAATCGGCGCACGCCCTCGCCTGGGTGATCCGCGCGGCGGGCGGCGACCTGCCCGGGGGGTCGACGGTGCTGATGACGCTGTCCGGCCGGGGCGACAAGGACGTCTCAACCTTGAAGGAGCTGCTGTGACGAACCCCGCGACCCTCGCCGCGGGCGCGGTCGAACGCCGCCTGCGTGCCCGCCGGGACGCCGGCCGCGGCCTGCTCATGCCGTACGTCACCGGGGGGATCACGCCCGGCTGGACGGAGTACCTGCGGGCGTTCGCCGCCGCCGGCGCGGACGCGATCGAGGTCGGCCTGCCCTTCTCCGACCCCACGCTGGACGGCGTCACCATCCAGCAGGCCGGTGACACGGCGCTGGCCCGGGGGGCGAGCACCCGCCGGATCCTCGCCGGCCTGTCCGGGGTGCGGGGCCTGGACGTGCCGCTGGTCGCCAGCACCTACTACAACCTGGTGCTGAACGACGGCCCCGAGGCGTTCTGCGCCGCGCTGCGCCGGGCCGGCGTCACCGGGCTGATCGTGCCCGACCTGCCGGTGCACGAGGCGGACGAGCTGGCGGACGTGGCCGCCGACGCCGGGATCGACCTGGCCCTGCTGGCGTCGCCGTCGACGCCGCAGCCGCGGCTGGCGGAGATCGCGCGCCGCAGCCGCGGATTCGTCTACGCGGTGTCGCTGATGGGCACCACCGGCGAGCGGGCCGCCCTCGCCGCTTCGGCGGCGGAGCTCACCGGGCGGGTCAGGAGCGTCACCGACCGGCCGGTCTTGCTAGGATTCGGTATCTCCACCCCGGCCCAGGCACGCGAAGCCCGCCGGTACGCCGACGGCGTGGTGGTCGGCGCCGCGGTCATGCGGCGGGTGCTCGACGGGGCCGGGCCGGACGACCTGCGGACCTTCCTCACGGCGCTGCGGCAGGCCCTCGACCAGGAGTGACCGATCACGATGACCCCCGACGCCGGGCACGAGGCGAGATACCGCGCCATCGCCGCCGACCTCGCCGCGAAGATCCGGTCGGGACACTACGCCCCCGGTGAGGCCCTGCCGCCGCAGCGGGAGCTGAGCGCCTCCTACGGGGTGACCCTCATGACGCTGCGCCAGGCGTTGCGGGAGCTCAGCGACGAGAAGCTGATCGTGCAGCGGCCCGGCAAAGGCACGTTCGTCGCCCCGCCCCACCTGGCGTACCAGCTCGACTCGCTCCGCAGCCTGGTCGACGACCTGCGCAAACAGGGTCACGACGTGCGTACCGCGGTGACCGGGCGGGCGGTGCGCCGGGCCCCCGGCCGGATCGCCGCACAGTTGCGGCTGCGTCCCGGCGACACCGCCCTGCGGCTGGAGCGGGTCCGCGAGTTCGCGGGACGTCCCGCCGTGCACCAGGTGTCCTGGGTCCGCCGGCCGGTGGCCGACCGGATCCGCGACCGCGACTTCACCTCCGTCTCCCTCTACACGGCCCTCGCCGACGAGGGGGTGACGGTCGCCCGGGCGTCCGAGGTGGTCCGGCCCGGTCTGCTCGACCCCGCCGCCGCCCGTCACCTCCAGGAGCCGGAGGGCAGCCCGGTGCTCGTCAGCGCCCGGATCACCTACACCCTCGACGCCACGCCCGTGGTGTCCGACCACGCCACCATCCTCGGCAGCATGATGGAGATCCGCACCGAACGCGCCGCCACCGGTCTCTCGCTCACCTGGGGCGCCACCAGCTGAGCCGTGGCCCCGGTCGTCGTCAGGACGGTTCGGGGGCCTCCCAGCGGGTGACCGAGAAGGTCGCGGAGACGGGGTCCCCGGCGGTCACGGCGGTCACCTTCAGCAGCGCGACGTACTTGTCGAAGCCGTCGAACATGCAGAACCGGTCCCCGGTCCGCAGTTCGGACATCGGCACGTCGAGGTCGTCACGCCCGCCGCGGATCGCCGTCTCCTGGCAGGCGGTGATGTCCGGGTCGGCGTCGCCCTTCACCCGGGCCGCGTATCCGCCGAACCGCATCTTCGGGCTTCCCAGGCAGCTCGGGAAGTACTCGACGTCCCCTCCGCCGCCGGACAGCATGTGCCGGTACCGGACGCGCGGCATGTCCGAGGCGATGCCGACGCCGCCGGGGCTGCAGTCGTTCGCCTCGGCCACGTCGTCGGACACCGTGAACGGCTGGTCCTCGTAGCTCCTGTCGCCGGGCTTCGCCAGGGGACCCTCGACCTCGGGCGGTACGGCCCACAGCGTCGCCGACAGCGTGAGCTCCGCGACCGGGGAGCCGCTCACCTTCACCACGCGCAGGAGGAGCACGCGGCCCTCCGTGGCGAAGTCCTCACAGAACCGCTCGCCCTCCGCCAGGGCCCGGGTGCGGTAGCGGTCGATGGCCGTGCCGCTGCCGACCGCCGCCCGTGCGGCGTCCCGGCAGCCCGTCTCGTCGAGGTCCCCGGCGTCCGCCGCCGCCTGGGCGACGGCCACGTCGTCGAAGTCGAACCGCCCGTCCGACGAGGAGCAGGGGGGCGACCACGCCAGGACGGGCGGCCTGTCCTCCTCCGTCTGCCGCCCGTAGTCGTCCTGGCGCGGGTCCGACTCGTCGGTCCCGAGGACGCGGGGCCCGTCGTCGGCGAATTCCACGTAGACGTCCGACGGGCAGCCGTTCTTGATCGCCTGGATGTCGCTCAGCGAGATCTCCCGGTCCCGGTAGAGCAGCCCGGTCCTGGGGACCGCCGGCGTGGGGGACGGCGACCCTTCCGGTCCCTGCGACGTGGGCGACGCCGATCCGGCCGGCGTGCGGGGCACCGGTCCGGCCGGGTCCGCGGACCGCGCGTCGCCGTCCCCGCAGCCCGCGAGGACCACCGCCAGCAGCAGGACGAGGCCGGTTCCCCATGACACCCCGGCCCGGCGGCCGTCGATTCCCTGCACGTCAACTCCTTGATCAGATTCGTCGGGCCACCCACCGTAGCGACGGCCGGAGCTCCGGGGGGCCGGTTTCGTACGATGTCCGGTCTATCGCCGGGCGTACTCCCGGGCGGCCAGGGAGGCGGCCAGGAGATACGGGCCGAGCAGCAGGACGGCGCACAACAGCGCGTACCAGAACCGCGGGCTGAGCGGCCCGAGCAGGAACCCGTCGGCCGCCCAGGCCAGCACGGTCACCGCGACGGGGGCCACGAAGAAGACGAACCAGGCCAGCACTCCGGCGAACCCGGCCAGCCACAGCCACCGGAACCACCGCCCGGCCCGCACGTCGGCGGGCGCGGCCGAGAGCAGCTCCGCCGCCTGCGCCGGGGTCAGCCCGCCGAACGCGCGCCGCAGCATCAGCGACTTGACCCGCCACAGGTCGCGGCAGCCGAGCACGTTGACCAGCACGCCGTACAGGTCGGTGCGCAGGAAGACCATGCACTGCCACAGCAGGCCCGCCAGCTTCACGAACACCCATGTCGAGAGCGTCGCGTCCACCAGGGGGTCCGGCGACCACGTTCCCCGCAGGATCAGCAGGCGGGCGCCCAGCAGCAGGCTGAGCAGGACCACGTCCACGGCCATCCCGCCGAGCAGCGGCCCGTAGCGGCGGCGGCGCGGCACCGTCCAGATCTGGGACAGGTCGGTCTCCAGGACGGGCAGCATCATCCGCCGGTCCACCCCGAACCGGGACTCGACGCCGATCGCCCGGGCGGCGAGCCAGTGCCCGCCCTCGTGCAGAGCCGTCGAGACCAGGAAGAACGGCACGAGCAGCAGCGCGCTCAGCCCGACGTCGCCGAGCAGGAACGCGTCCCGCGCCGGGTTCGGGAACAGGGACGGCGAGGTGGCGAAGACGGCCAGGCAGAACAGGGCGAGGACGGTGTAGCAGGTCCAGGCCACCGGTCCGAAGAAGGGACGGGCCGCGCGCTGGCTGACCCCCGCCATCCAGTTCCGCATCTGGATGGGCGCGGTGCGCACGGCCCGGCGCTCCTCGTCGGGCCGGTCGTCGAGGAACCCCAGTTCGGCGAGGGTCGCCACGAACGACGGCATGTCCACGGGCTCACCGGCGAACGCCTCGGCCTCGGCCGCGGCCTCCTCCTCGGTCGCGCCGCGCAGCAACGCCGAGATCACCACCCCGCCCACGGCCGGCATGGTCACGAAGGTGCCGGTGGCCGGATCGCCGACCAGCGCCTCCTCGCCCTCCTCGACGACGCTGAGCGGGCGCAGCGGGACCCCGCCGCTCATCGGCTCACTGCCGGGCCAGCGCGCACGCCGGGCACGCGGGGTCGCGGGGGAAGGGCTGCCACACCGGGACGAGCCCGTTGAGCAGGTCGACGACCACCCGGAACCCGGCCGCGCGAGGCGGCTCGACGCCGGTCAGGTACCGCATGGCCTCGTAGGCGACCAGCGACCCGACCTGCATCGCCATCGGCCCGGTGAGGCCGTTGGCGAGCCGCAGCCCGCGGGTGATCCGATGGGCGACCGCCGTGGTCGTGGGTTCGTCGGGGCCGGGCAGGTCGGACTCGTCGCAGCGCAGGCAGGCGCTCTGGCCCGGGTCGACGGAGAAGTAGATGAGCTGGGTGCGGGTCATCCCGCCGGCCACCCAGGGGACGCCCGCGCGCAGCGCCGCCTCGTTGACCCACAGGTTCGCGTCCATCTCGCCGTCGAGGCCGCCGGCGATCAGATGGACGTCACCGGTCAGGTCCTTGAGGTCGTCCGGGCCGGAGATCCACCGGTCCACGGCGCGGACCTCGATGCCCGGGTCGTACTCGCGCACCCACTCGGCGGCGCGTTCCACCTTCGACCGGCCGATGTCGGAGTGCCGGTAGAGGAACTGGCGGGCGAAGTTGCGCGGAGCGATGTCGTCGCGGTCCACCAGCGTCAGCGCGCCGACGCCGAGCCCGGCCAGGCACTGCACGAGGGACGAGCCGCCGCCGCCCGCGCCGAGCACCAGGACGTGGGAGTCGCGCAGCCGCCGGACGAACTCCGCCCGCGACCTGCCGAGCCGGGCGAAGACCCCGAAGAACGTCAGGTTGGAGAAGTGCCGCTCGTCGGCCTCCGGGTCGCCCAGCAGGCGTTCGCCGGCGTCCTCGACCAGGCCGAGGGAGTCGAGCCCGGCGAGACCGTCGCGGACGTCCTCCACCGTGACGGCCACGCCCCGCGCGGCCAGCGCCTCGCTCAGCGCCTCCGCCGTGGCCGGCCCGCGGGCCAGCTCGTCGAGGAGCGCCGCGATCCGGCCGTCCGGGTCGGCCAGCGTGTACGCCTCGCGCGGGTCGTGGACCACCACCAGTTCGTCGCCGAGGGACTCCCAGGCGCACTCTTTCAGCATCACTGTCATCGCAGCATCACCGGCATCGTTCATCCGCGTCGCTTCCGCATCGCTCGTCGGGACGGCGCCGGCCGGGGGGCGGCCCGCGCCGTCCCCCCGACCGGCTGAGAGGCGGTGCCTCAGGTCATGACCTGGGTGGCCTTGACGGCCTCCACCTTGCGAACCTCGATCTTCATCTCATCCACCTCCTTCCGGACGTCTTTGATCAAGGTCCTCCCTTCACCCACACAAACCGCATATGGTCGCCATAGAAGAGGCAGAACCGCTGATCGTTCCGGGAGACGAAGTGGACTTCGCGGTCCTCGGACCGGTCCGGGCCGCCGACGCCGGGCGGCCGATCCGGCTGACAGCCAAGGCGCGCGCGGTGCTCGCCGTCTTCCTGCTCCACCCGGGCGCCGTGCTGTCCAGGGACCGGCTGATCGCCTCGGTGTGGGACGACCCGCCCCGGTCCGCCCTGCCGAACCTCCAGACGTACCTGACCGCGCTGCGCCGCGCCTCGATCGACGTCGAGACCGTGCCGTACGGCTACCGCCTGCGCCTCGGCCCCGACCGGCTCGACCTGCTCGCCTTCGACGAGGCCGTACGGCGGGCCCGGCTGGAGGCGGCGGGCGGCGACGCCGCCACGGCGGACCGGCTGTTCGCCGAGGCGCTGGCGCTGTGGCGCGGCCGGCCGGCCGAGGACGTGCCGCTGGCCGCGACGATGCAGGCGCGCGTCGCCGAGCTGGAGGAGCGCCGGGAGAACGCCCGGCTCGGCTGGATCGACGTGCGCCTGCGGCTCGGCCTGCACGACGAGCTCGTCGGCGAGCTGACGCCGCTGGTGGAGGCCGCGCCGCTCAACGAACGCCTGTGGCACCGGCTCATGCTGGCGCTGCACCGGGCGGGCCGGCGCGCCGAGGCGCTGGAGGCGTACCGGCGGGCCCGCTCGACGCTCGTCACCGAGCTGGGCGTGGAACCCGGCCAGGAACTACGCGGCCTGCAGGCGGCGGTCCTCGACGACGCCCCCGCCCCGGCCCCCGCTCCGGAGGAGGCCCGGCAGCCCGCCTGGACGGGGATCTGCCTGCTCCCGGCCGACATCGCCGACTTCACCGGCCGCGAGGACGAGACCCGCGACCTGGTCGCCGCGCTGGACGGCACCGGAACGGCGCCGGTGATCGTGACGGTGTCGGGCCCGCCCGGGGTCGGCAAGAGCACCCTGGCGGTCCACGTCGCGCACCTGGTGCGGCGGCGGTATCCGGACGGCCAGCTGTTCGTCCGGCTGTGCGACGCCTCGCTGTCGCCCCGCGACCCGGCCGACGCGCTCGCGGAGCTGCTGCGGGCGCTCGGCGTGGACACCGCCGGCCTGCCCTCCTCCGCCGGGGAGCGGGCGGCGATGTACCGGGCCAAGCTCGCCGACCGGGCGGTGCTCGTGGTGCTGGACGACGCGGCCGGCGAGGCCCAGGTGGAACCGCTGATCCCCGGGACACCGGGATCGGCGGTCCTCGTCACCTCCCGCGGGCCGCTGCCCGCGCTGCCCGGCGCGACCGCGTACGCGCTGGACGTGCCGCCGCCCGCCGACGCCCGCGACCTGCTCGCGGGCGTGGCCGGGGCGGGCCGCGTGGCGAGCGACCCGGAGTCGGCGGAGACGATCGTGGACGCCTGCGGGCGGCTGCCGCTCGCGCTGCGCATCGCGGGGGCGCGGCTGGTGACCCGTCCCGCCTGGCCGCTGGCCGAGCTGGCGCGGCGGCTCGCCGACGCCTCGGCGCTGAACGAGCTGCGGGCGGGCCACCTGGACGTCCGCGCCACGTTCGGGGCGAGCTACGCGGCGCTGTCGGCCCCCGCGAGGTACGCGTTCCGGCTGCTCGGATCGGTGGCCGCCGACGGCGTGGCCGCCTGGACGGTGGCCGCGCCGTCGGGGGCGACCGCCCGTGACGTGGACGGCTCCCTGGAGGAGCTGGCCGCCGCCGGACTGGTCACCGCCGGTGACGCCGACTCCGCCGGCCAGCCCCGCTATCGCATGCACGACCTGCTGCGCGGCTTCGCCGCCGAGCTGTTCGCCGCCGAGGAGAGCGAGCGGAGCCGGACGGAGGCGCTGCGCCGGATCGCCGCCGCCGCCCGGGACCGCGCCGTCGACGCCGCCCGTGAACTGCCCCTCGCCTTCGCCCCGCCGCCGCCCGGCGTCCCGGCCCGGACGCCGCCCTGCCCCCGGGGCGGCGCCTGGCTGGAGGCGGAGCGCGGCGTGCTCGTCGCCGTGGCCGAGACCGCCGCCCGCGCCGGGCTGGCGCACGAGGCGGCCGGACTCGCCTGCGCGCTGGCGCCGTTCCTGGTCGTGCGCGGTTTCCACGACGAGGCCGTCCGCATGCTGGGGACGGCCGCCGGCGCCGCCGCCGCGGCGGGTGACGCCGACGCCGAGACGCGCCTGCGGCTGGTGCGTGCCGACGCCGAGGTGGACCGCAGACGCGCCGGCGAGGTCGCCGGCGAGTTCCGCCACCTGCTCGACCGCTGCTCACGGGCGGGGGACCGGCACGCCGCCGCGTACGCGTCGCTCGGTGTCGCCGCCACCCTGGAGGCGGATCTGGGATCCGCGCTCGCCTTCGCCACCCTGGCCGCCGAGCGGTTCGAGGCGCTGGGCGACGGGCACGGCCTGCTGAGCGCGTGGACCGAGATCGCCGCGATCCAGCTCTTCGTGGGCCGTAACGACGCGGCCGTGGTGACCTGCCGCCGGGCCCTCGCCCACGCCGGGGGACACAGCGCGGTCCACCGGGCCCGCTTCCTGCGGATGCTCGGCATCGCCTGCTATGAGACGGGCCGCGTCGAGGAGGCGATCGGCCTCTACCGGGCCTGCCGGGACCTGTGCCGGGATCTGCGGTGGAGCACCGGCGAACGTCTGACGCTGCACCGGCTGGCCCAGGCCGAGGCCGCGCTGGGCCGCCACGACGCCGCCACCGGCATCCTCCTGCGGTGCGCGGAGATGTCCGTCAACGCCGGGGACACCCGGGGGGAGGCGCTGATCTCCTACACGATGGGCGAGATCAGCCGGTGGCGGGGCGACGAGCGGGCCGCGCTGGCCCACTTCACCACCTGCCTCGACCGGCTCGACCCGCTCAACGAGCACTTCTGGTCCGCCCGCACCCGCGACCAGATCGCCCGTTCCCGGGCCGTCCTCGGCTGACCGAAGGGGCCGCAGTGACGAGGCCGCCGGTCATTCCGAGCCGGACGGGGGCCAGTGGGAGAGCCTGACCGCCTGCTTGAGGAAGACGATGCCGTCGATCATGTCGAGCCGGGCCGGGTCCAGCGGGAAATAGGCGAAATCGTGGGATACGCGTGGGGTGAGGTCCGGGACTGCCTCGGCCAGGCGGCGGGCGTCGACGAGGGAACGGTCCCAGGGCAGCGTGGACAGGACGCCCTCGACGGTGTCCGGGGGCGGGGTGTCGTCGCCGGCCGTGCCGAAGGCCGAGGCCAGGAACGCGTACCGGTCGCGCAGATGCGTGGCGGCGATCGCCCCGGCGCCCCACCACTCCAGCTCGTGGTCGCCGAACGACATGAGGCTCCTGTTCCGCTGCAGGTGGAGGTTTTGGGCGAAGACCAGGGCCGGGCCGTGCTCGGCGACGGCCAGCAGGTTGGCGGCCATCATCGCGTCCCGCAGAGCCGACAGCCGGCCCCAACGCGCCGGGGACGTGTCGGCCATCCAGTGGTGGTAGCGGAGCAGGCCTACGGCGGTGCGCCCGTACAGTGCCGCCCGCTCCATGTCCCGCGCGCTCAGCCGCGGCGCCTGCGTGTCGAGCAGCGCCACCAGGTCGTCGGCGATGACGCGCAGCCGCTGGGCGTCGGCCGACCGGCCGATCGACCGGGACGGATCCATGACCGTGGCCTCGTCCGACCACCGCTCGTCCGGGCCGAGCAGCGCGTCGAGGGTCTCCGCGGTGCAGGGGAGCGGTCCGTCGAGGAGGGAGTGCAGGGCGGTGAGCGCCTGGCGCGGGCTCGCCGCCCAGTACTCCAGCGGGCCGTCGAACCCGAAGAACCGGAGCTTGTCGTCGTGCTCCTCGTTGTACGCCCGCATCCAGCGCACGAGTTCGCGGTTACCCGGTGCGTCACCGAAGCCGTGGCTGAAGCCGCGTTCCATGACGTCGTCGAGCGTGCCCGCGCCCGTCGTGACGTAGTCGTCCACCGCGAGGCCCATCAGGCAGTCGCTCTCGATGGCGAACGAGCGGTAGCCCTCGTTCTCGGCCAGATGCCGGAAGATCTCGTTGCGCACCTCGCCCAGTTCTCCCACGAAGTGCCTGGCCTCACCCAGGCCGAGCAGCAGGGGCTCGGCGGGAAGCGACCGGAGGAACGCCGAGACGCCCGCGCCGTCAAGTGAGCGGGCCGTGTCCTTGATGTCCATGCCTTCAACGGTATCTTTGAACACTCGGTGTAAGCTTTTCCCGAAGAAATCCCTTTTTTTTCCGAGGAACCTTCAATCAGGGGTGCACTCATGAGGCCGGTGGACCTGGCACGCGAGCACGGCCTGTCCACCCAGGCGATCAGGAACTACGAGGACGCCGGCATCCTGCCCGCCTCCGGACGCACGGTCCACGGCTACCGCGTCTACACGCCGCTGCACGCGAAAGCCCTGCGCGCGTTCCTCGCCCTCGTGCTCGGACACGGTCACCAGACGGCCACCTCGATCATGCAGGCGGTCGACCGGGGAGCCGTCGAGGACGCGCTGCGGCTCGTCGACGAGAGCCACGGCCGCCTCCTCGACGACCGCCGCACCCTCCAGGCCGTCGAGGCCGCGCTCCGCGATCTGGCTCCCGTGCCACAGGAGCACGGCGACACGTTCATCGGCCCGCTGGCCAGGAAACTCGGCATCCGTCCCGCCACTCTGCGCAAATGGGAGAACGCCGGACTGGTCCGGCCGCGCCGCGACCCGCAGACGGGCTACCGGGTCTACAACGCGGCCGACGTGCGGGACGTCCGGCTGGCCCACCAGCTCAGGCGGGGCGGCTACCTGCTGGAGCAGATCGCCCCGCTGATCGCCCAGGTCCGCTCCGCCGGAGGCGTCGCCCCGCTGGAGTCGGCCCTGCACGACTGGCGGGCCCGCCTGTCCGCCCGGGGCCGCGCCATGCTCAGGGGTGCCGGCGAACTCGACGTCTACCTCCGCGCCCGCGAACCCTGAGCCCGGGTTCGTCCGGGTCCGGGGCCGGTGTCCGTCCGGCCCGGGCCCGGAACAGGCCTGGGGCGTCGGCGTGCCCGCGCGAGCCCGGTGTCACCGGCCCTGCCCGGCGGCGTTCCCTCTTCCCTTTTCCCGTCCATCCGGTCCCGCGGCGCGGACCGTCCGGGGCGTGAGGCCGGTGCGCCGCCTCACATTCGGCGGAGGTGCGTCGTCGTACCGCAGAGACGGACGCTGAGAAAGGAAGCCGAGCATGGAGCCGGTGAATGTAGCGGTCATCTACTACAGCGCCACGGGCACGGTTCACGCCCTGGCACGGGCCGCCGTCGAAGGCGCGGAGAAGGCCGGCGCGAGTGTGCGGCTGCGCAGGGTCGCCGAGACGGCCCCACAGGAGGCGATCGCCGCCAGACCTGACTGGGCCCGCCACCTACGGGACACCGCCGACGTCGTCGAGGCGGGCCTCGACGACCTGGGCTGGGCCGACGCGGTGCTGTTCGGCACCCCCACCCGCTTCGGCAACCCCGCCGGCCAGCTCCGGGCGTTCATCGACACCACCGGGCCCCTGTGGTACCAGGGAAGGCTCGCGGGCAAGGTGTACTCGGCCTTCACCGCCTCCAACACCGCCCACGGCGGGCAGGAGTCCACCATCCTGGCGCTGGGCAACACCTTCTACCACTGGGGCGGTGTCATCGTGCCTCCCGGCTACACCGACCCGATCCAGTTCCGGTCGGGCAACCCCTACGGGGCCTCCCACGTGACCGGCGACGGCGCGCCCGGCGACGTGTCCCTGGAGGCGGCCCGTCACCAGGCCCGCCGCGTCGCCGATGTCGCGGCCGCGCTCAAGAGGGGCGGCTGGAGCGCGGGGTGACGCCCGTGACGGCCCACGAGGAAACCGAGTGCCCTGTCATCGATCGGCATCGGATCCGATTGGATGGACGCCGCCACGGTGTCCAGGAATCTCCGGGGTGGCGGCCCAGGAGGCGAGCAGACGCAGGCTCTCTTCGGAGGGCGATCCGGGTTCGGCGGTGTAGATGGTGAGGGTGAGGCCGGGTTCGGCGGCCATCTCCAGGCCCTCGTAGGCGAGGGTGAGGTCGCCGACGGCCTGGTGGTGGAAGCGTTTGGTGCCGGTGCCGTGGTGGCGGACGTTGTGGGCGCCCCAGCGGATGCGGAACTCGTCGCTGCGGGTGGACAGTTCGCCGACCAGGTCGTGGAGATCCTTGTCGTGGGGGTTGCGGCCGGCTTCGGTGCGCAGGATGGCGACGGCGATGTCGGCGGCCTGGTCCCAATCGGGGTAGAAGCGGTGGGAGGCGGGGTCGAGGAAGTTGAAGCGGGCCAGGTTGGCCTGGTTGCCGGGGGTGGCGTAGACGTCGCTGTAGAAGGCGCGGGCGAGCCGGTTGGCGGCGAGGATGTCCATGCGGCCGTTGCGGACGAACGCGGGCCCGGCGGTGATGGCGTCCAGGGTCCATTGCAGGCTGCGGTGCGGTTTCCACCGGCCTTCGGCGGGTCGGCGGCGGGGGCGGGTGAGGGCGTCGGTGCCGTCGGCGGCCTGGGTCAGGTTCAGCAGGTGGGCGCGTTCGGCGTCGTCGAGCCTCAGTGCGCGGGCGAGGGCTTCCAGGACCGCCGGGGAGACGCCGGCGAGGTTGCCGCGTTCGAGCTTGGCGTAGTACTCCACGCTCATGTCGGCCAGGGCGGCGACCTCGCTGCGGCGCAGTCCCGGCACCCGGCGCCGGGAACCGGCGGGCAGCCCGGCCTGCTCGGGGGTGATCTTTGCGCGCCGCGAGGTCAGGAACTCGCGGGCTTCCTCACGGCTGTCCACACCTCGACATTACGTGCCGGCGCGGCCGTAGGGATGTACTGCCGGCACACCCTTCACCGGTGACTGGTTACGTGCGCCGACCAGGGGTTATCTAGGAAGTGTGGGCTTCATCCCGCCGGGTGTCGGGCCGGTGATCGGAGAGGCCCGTGCCCGGCCCCGGCGGTCCGCCGTCTGAGGTTCCGGGCTCCCACGCGCACGCGGCACGGCCGGAGGCCTACCGGTGCGCCCCTATCGAGCAAAGGACTCTCCTCATGCGCGGAGCAGTGATCCACGCCCCTGGCGACATCCGTTTCGAGACCCTGGACGACCCGGAGATCCTCCACCCCACTGACGCGATCATCCGCACCGCGGTGACGTGCGTGTGCGGCTCGGACCTGTGGCCCTACCGCGGTGCGGAGCCGACCGACGCGCCGCATCCGATGGGCCACGAGTACGTCGGTTTCGTGGAGGAGGTCGGCTCGGAGGTGACGGCGGTGAAGCCGGGGCAGTTCGTCGTCGGGTCGTTCGCGACCTCGGACGGCACCTGCGCCAACTGCCGCAACGGCTTCCAGTCCAACTGTGTGAACCGTGAGTTCATGAGTACCTGCCAGGCCGACCACGTCCGCATCCCCAACGCCCAGGGCACGCTGGTGGCCACCGACGGCGTGCCCGGTGAGGAGTTCTGGCCGGGTCTGCTGGCCGTCTCCGACGTGATGGGCACCGGCTGGTGGGCCGCCGACGCCGCCGAGGTCCGCCCCGGCTCCACCGCCGTGGTGGTCGGTGACGGCGCGGTCGGCCTGTGCGCGGTGATCGCGGCCAGGCAGATGGGCGCCGAGCGGATCATCGCCATGTCCCGGCACGAGCCCCGCCAGAGGCTGGCCCGCGCGTTCGGCGCGACCGACATCGTCACCGAACGCGGCGATCAGGGCGTGGCACGGATCAAGGAGCTGACCGGCGGAATCGGTGCCGACAGCGTGCTGGAGTGCGTCGGCACTCCCGAGGCGATGCGCCAGGCCCTGCACTCGGCGCGGCCGGGCGGCAACGTCGGGTTCGTCGGCGTCCCCCACGACGTGACGGTCGACGGGCAGGAGCTGTTCTTCTCCCACGTCGGCCTGCGCGGCGGTCCCGCTCCCGTGCGCCGTTACCTGCCCGACCTGATCGAGCGCGTCCTGACCGGCGCCATCGACCCGGGCAGGGTCTTCGACCTCACGCTGCCCCTGGACCAGGTCGCCGAGGGCTACAAGGCCATGGACGAACGCCGCGCCATCAAGACCCTCCTGAAGCCATGACCCCGAAGTCCTGACCACGTTCGCACGCCCGCGCCGCCGCCCCCGCTACCGCCTAGTTCCGCACCATCCAGGCCACGTCCTGACTCAGGCCGCACCGCGCACCTCCGACAGGAGCGATTCCTCATGAATCCCGTCTATGACTTCACCGGCCAGGTCTCCTTCGTCACCGGCGCCTCCTCCGGGATGGGCCTGGCCGCCGACGAGAGCGCCTGCAGCCCCGGCGCCGGCTACGTCACCGGCGTCGCCCTGCCCGTCGACGGCGGCTACACCGCCCGATGACGGCTCGACGCCCTGGCCCGTTGAGCCGGCGCGGCTGAGCCCTCACCCTCGACGGCCGGGAGGGGAGGACCGCCGCGCCTCGCCGCCGGTGCGCTTCGGCTCCCCCACCGTCGCCGGTAACGTGGTGCCGCTCTCATCGGCCCGGCCTCGGCCCTCTCCTGCGACAGGCGGTCACTCACGCTCATGGCGGAAACAGGATCTCCTCCACCGGCACCTCGTACGGAACCCGCGGATGAGGGCTCCGACGGCGAGGGCGCCGGCCCTGTGACGCGGCCGTCCGGCGGCGGGGAGCCGCCCGGCCGTCAGGGGCCGCTGTGCGCCCGTTCCGGCTGCGGAAACCGGCTGGAGATCTCCGGACGGCGCGCCGGGCGACCGGCCGTGTACTGCGGTGACTCCTGCCGGGCCGCCGCCCACCGCGCCCGCGCCGCCGCCCACACGCCGGTCGTGGCCGAGGCGTTGCGGCGTGCCGAGGCGCTGGCCGCGCCGCTGCTGAGCGCGGGGGAGCAGTGGTCCGCGGCGCTGTCGGCGCTCACCGCCCAGCTGAACGCCGCCACCACCGGCGCCCTGGCCCAGCTCGACGCCGCCGAGGAGGCCGCGGAGGAGTCCCGGGCCGCCGCCGCGCTCGCCGAGCAGCGCGCCGCCGAACGCGTCACCGCCGCCGAACGCCGCGCCGCGGCGGCCGAGGACAGGGCGAAGGCCGAGGTCGAGGCCGCGCGTACCGCCGTGAGCGAGGCCGCCGTCGTACGGGAGCGCGCCGAGGAGAGCGAGCGGACTGCCTGGCGGGCGGTCGGGGAGCACCAGAGTGAGCGCGCCCGCGCCGAGCAGACCGCCGCCGAGGCCGTACGGCGGGCCGCCACCGCCGAGGCGTCCGCGCGTGACCGGGCCGCCGAGCTGGCGGCGCTGACCGCGGCGGCGGCCGGTGAGCGCGAGCGGGCCGCCGCGCTGCAGGCCGAGCAGGCGGCGAGGATCACCGCGCTGGAGGGCGAGCTGGCCGGACGCGCCGCCGAGCTCGCCCGGACGGGGGAACGGCTGGATGCCGCCGAGGGCCGCGCCGGCCGCGCCGAGTCCGAGCGTGACCGGGCCATGGCCGACGCGGAGCAGGCCCGTACGGAGATCGGGGAGATCCGGGCGGAGGCCGGGCGGATCCGCGAGGAGCTCACCGCGGAGCTCACCCGGCTGCGGGAGGAACTGGCCGGGGAGCGGGCCGCGGCGCGTCAGGCGGGCGGCGAGCGTGACCGGGCCCTGGCCGAGCGCGACGCCGCCGGTGAGGAGTTGCGGGCCGTCCGTGCGGAACGGGACGCGGCGCGCGCCGAGCGCGATGAGGCGCGTACCGCCGCCGCGGTGGCCGAGGCGCGCTCCCAGACCGGGGAGGAGGCGCTGCGCCAGGTCGAGACGGCCGCCCAGGAGGCCGTACGCCGCCTGCTCGCCGGGTGGGAGACGCGCGGACGGGAGACGGAGTCCGACGATTCCACGGGGAAGAATACGGGTGGGGGTATGGTTGCGGGGGAGTGAGGGCGTCCTCGGGACGCCCCGCCCGGAGTGGGGAAGACCTCCGTCTCCTCCGCGTCCGGGTGCGCGCCGGGCGGGAAGGTGAAACATGGAGATGGACGCGACGGTTCTGTCCGACGCCCTCAACCGGCTCAAGCGGGCCCACGGCCAGCTGGGCGGGGTGATCGCGATGATCGAGAACGCCGAGGACTGCGAGCGGGTGCTGACGCAGCTGGCGGCGGTGTCCAAGGCATTGGACCGCGCCGGATTCAAAATCATCTCAACCGGCCTGCAGCAGTGCCAGCTGGCACGGGAGAACGGCGAGGAGCCGCCGATCACCCCCGAGCGGCTGGAGAAGCTGTTCCTGGCCCTGTCCTGAAGCGGCCCGGAGTCCTGAGGCGGCCAGGGACCTCGCAAGCCGAAGCCTCGCGGACCGGGATCCCGCGGACCGGAGCCTCGCGGGCCGGCGCCTCCCGGGTCGGGTGGATGCGTCGGGCCCGGATGCCCGTTCGCCGGCCTGCCGAACGGGTACCCCCTCCGAACTGGGGATACCCCTGACCGATGGGTACCCCCGTGGGTATATCCTTCTGATCGATGGATACCCCCCCTGGTATTTTTGACGAGGAGTCGCGTGATGACGGTCCCCGAAGCGGCCGGCTGTAAGCCGTACCGCGACGACCCGGTCCTGATTCCGGCTCCGGCCACGCGAAGGCCCCGCCGGCGCGAAGGCCCCGACGACACGAAGGCGGTAACACGGTGACCACGATCCACGTCGAGGTGGTGGAGACCTCCTCCCTGGGCGACCGCAGCTACCTGGCCCACGACGGCCACGTCGCGCTGGTGGTCGATCCGCAGCGCGACATCGACCGGATCCTCGCCCTGGCCGGCCGGCTCGGCGTGCGCGTCACGCACGTGGCCGAGACCCACCTGCACAACGACTACGTCTCCGGCGGACTGGCCCTGGCCCGGGTGGCCGGGGCGACCTACCTGGTCGCCGGGGCCGACACCGTCGGCTTCGACCGGCTGCCGGTGGCCGACGGCGACGAGATCGTCCTGTCGGAGGCCATGCGCGTCTCGGCGGTGGCCACCCCGGGACACACCTTCCACCACCTGTCGTACGTCCTGTCCGGCCCCGAAGGGCCCGAAGGCGTGTTCACCGGCGGGTCGCTGCTGTTCGGCACCACCGGCCGCACCGACCTGCTCGGCGAGCGGCACGCCCACACCCTGGCCCACCACCAGCACGCCTCGGTGCGCCGCCTGGCCGACCTGCTGCCCGACGGCGCGCAGGTCTGGCCCACCCACGGATTCGGCAGCTTCTGCTCGGCCGCCCAGTCCGACGCCCCTGACTCCACCATCGGCCGCGAACGGCGGGCCAACCCGGCGCTGAGACTGGAGGCCGACGACTTCGTCGCCGAGACCCTGGCCGGGCTGGACGCCTACCCCGCCTACTACGCCCACATGGGTGCGCGCAACGGCGCCGGCGCCGACCTGATCGACCTGACCCCGGCCGGGATCGCCGACGCCGGGCAGCTGCGGGAGCGGATCGCGGCCGGAGAGTGGGTGGTGGACCTGCGTTCGCGCAAGGCCTTCGCCCGGCGGCACCTGACCGGCACCCTGAGCTTCGGCCTGGACGGGCCGATGTCCACCTGGCTGGGCTGGATGGCCCCGTGGGGCGCGCCGATCACGTTGCTGGGCGAGTCGCCCGAGCAGGTCGCCGAAGCCCAGCGCGAGCTGGCCCGCATCGGCGTCGACCGCCCGGCCGCCGCCGCGACCGGCGCCCCGGAGGAGTGGGCCGACGGCGACGAGACCCGCCTCGGATCGCTGGCCGTCGCCACGTTCGCCGACCTGGCCGCCGCCCGCGCCGGGCGGGCCCCGCACGGGCTGCCCGTCCCGGACGCGGTGCTGGACGTGCGGATGACGAACGAGTGGCGCGCCGGGCACATCGACGGCGCCGTGCACATCCCGCTGCCCGACCTGCCGGACCGGCTGGCCGACGTGCCGGACGGAACGGTGTGGGTGCACTGCGGCTCCGGCTACCGCGCCGCCGCGGCCACCGGCCTGCTGCGGCGGGCCGGGCACCGGGTGGTGCACATCGACGACGCCTACACGGAAGCCGCCGGCGCGGGCCTGACCGTCACCGCCCCCGAGAGCTGACCGCCCGGAGACCACCCATGCCGAAGCGGTCTGCCCGGGAAGCGGCCGGCCGCCGTCACATCCCGACAAGGAGCACCACATGACCACCGCCACGAACCCGGCGGCCCCCGCCGCCCTGGACGCCGCGTCCCTGCGGGTCCTGCTGGAGTCCGGCCGCCCGCCCCGGCTGATCGACGTGCGCACCCCCGGCGAGTTCGAGACCGCCCACATCCCCGGCTCCTACAACGTGCCGCTGGACCTGCTGCGCGAACACCGCGCCGAGCTGCGCGCCCACCTGGACGAGCAGGTGGTGCTGATCTGCCGGTCCGGGCAGCGCGCCACGCAGGCGGAACAGGCCCTGGCGACCGCGGGCCTGCCGGGCCTGCGCGTGCTCACTGGCGGCATCACCGCCTGGCAGGCCGCCGGAGCGCCGGTCGCGTCGGGCAGGCCGCGCTGGGACCTGGAACGTCAGGTCCGCCTGGTGGCCGGCTCGATCGTGCTGGGCTCGGTCCTGGTCAGCACGGTGTTCCCGCCGGCCAAGTGGCTCGCCGCGGCCATCGGCGGCGGGCTGACCTTCGCCGCCCTGTCCGGCACCTGCGCGATGGGCATGATGCTGGCCAAGCTGCCCTACAACCGCGGCCCGCGCGCCGACATCGCCACCGTGCTGGGCGCCCTGGCCGGCGGTCACGGGTGAGCCGGCGCGCGGCCGTCCCGGCACGGGACCGCGCCCCGGCTCGCTGAAGACGATCGAGACGACCGAACGGAGAAAGTCATGCCGACCGCTCTGGGCCTCGGCGCCGCGATCGGTGTCCTGCTCGGGCTGCTGGGCGGCGGCGGATCCATCCTGGCGGTGCCCGCCCTGGTCTACGGCGTGGGCCTGCCCCTGAGCTCCGCCGTGCCGGCCTCCCTGTTGGTGGTGGGGATCTCCTCGGTCACCGCCGTCCTGCCCCGCGTCCGCGCGCACCAGGTGCGCTGGCGCATCGCCGCCGTCTTCGGCGGCGCCGGAGCGGTGGCCGCGTTCGGCGGCGCCGCACTCAACCGGCTCCTGCCACCGCAGGCGGTCCTGATCGGCTTCGCCGCGCTCATGATGCTGGCCGGGTGGCGGATGCTGGCCGGGGAGGCCTCCACGGGCGGGGCGTGCGAGCTGCCCGGCGGCGGCGTCAACTGGCGCGGCTGCCTGCCCAAGGCCATCGGCGCCGGCACCGCGGTGGGCGTGCTGACCGGCCTGTTCGGAGTCGGTGGGGGGTTCCTCGTCATCCCGGCCCTGGTGCTGGGGCTGGGACTGCCGATGACGGCCGCGGTCGGCACCTCGCTGCTGATCGTGGTGGTCAACTCGGCCGCCGGGTTCGCCGCCCACGCCGGGGAGCCGGCGCTGGACTACGGCGTCATCGTGTCATTCACCGCGGCGGCGGTGGCCGGGTCGCTGACCGCGGCCCGGCTGGGCCGCCGCCTGGATCCGGTACGGCTGCGCCGCTGGTTCGCCTACCTGGTCTTCGCTGTGGCGGCATTCGTCGCCGCCCAGGCGGTGTTCAACCCGGCCGCGCTGAGCCACTGAACCGGGCCGCCGAACCCTGGACCTGCCCCGGCCACGCCCCGGAAGCCGGGTGACGATCCCGGCTCCCGGGGCATCACTCGCGGTACAACCCGTGAGAGCCGTCCGAAGAACAGGAGAACTCCGTTGAGCCGCCCCCGAATCATCACCTTCCGCACGCCGCCCGGCGCCGCGGTCACGACCGGCGAGGCCCCGTGATGGACGCCGCCGCCTGGGACGAGCGATACGCCGCCGCCGAACTCGTCTGGAGCGCCGAACCCAACCGGTGGGTCGCCCAGGCCCTGGACGGCCGCCCGCCCGGCACCGCCGTCGACCTGGCCTGCGGGGAGGGCCGCAACGCCGTGTGGCTGGCCGAGCGCGGCTGGCGGGTCACCGGCGTGGACTTCTCCTCGGTCGCCCTGGGCAAGGCCGAGGCGATGGCCGAGCGCCGCGGGGCGCCGGTGACCTGGGTGCACGCCGACGCCACCGCCTGGAGCCCGCCCGAGCCGGTCGACCTGGTCGTCCTGGCCTATTTCCACCTGCCCGCCGCCGAACGCCGCCGCGTGCACCGGACGGCCGCGCACGCCCTGGCCCCGGGAGGCACGCTCCTGGTGGCCGGGCACGACACGACGAACCTGACGCGCGGCGTCGGCGGGCCGCAGGACCCCGCGGTGCTGTTCACCCCCGGTGACGTGCTGGCCGACGTCGAGGGTCTGGGGCTGGAGACCGTACGCGCCGAGCAGCTCGTTCGGCCGGTGACCGGTCCCGGCGGGATCCGGGACGCCATCGACGCGGTGGTCGAGCTGCGCCGCCCGGATCCCGCCGGCGACGTCGACGCGCCCGCGTAGGTGTCCGCTCTGCCGCGTCGGGATTATCGGAAACACTTTATGCGGGCGGCAGTCCGCCCATAAGGTGCTGTCTGCCGAACAATGACCCGTGTCATGTTCCGGGGAAGGCCCGTTCGCCAACGTTCGACAAGGAAGTCCGTGAGCGCATCAACCGACGTTCCCGCCCTGCGCCTCAACGGCCTGGTCAAAAGATTCGGCCACGGACTCGCGGTCGACCACGTCGACCTGGAGGTGCCGGGCGGGTCGTTCTTCGGCCTGGTCGGTCCCAACGGAGCCGGCAAGACCACCACGCTGTCGATGGCGGTGGGCCTGCTGCGGCCGGACGCGGGCCGCGCCGAGATCTTCGGCCAGGACGTGTGGGCGGCCCCTGAGCGGGCCAAGGCCACGGTGGGGGTGCTGCCCGACGGGCTGGCCATGCCCGAGCGGCTGACCGGGCGGGAGGTGCTCACCTACCTGGGCCTGCTGCGCGGCCTGGCCGAAGACGTGGTGGCACGGCGGGCCGAGGAGCTGCTGGCCGTGCTGGAACTGGACGGTGCGGACAGGACGCTGGTCATCGAGTACTCGACCGGCATGCGCAAGAAGATCGGGTTGGCCATCGCGCTGCTGCACGCGCCGCGCCTGCTGGTGCTGGACGAGCCGTTCGAGGCCGTGGACCCGGTCTCGGCCGCCGCGATCAAGAAGATCCTGCGCGGCTTCGTCGCCGGCGGCGGCTCGATCGTGCTGTCCAGCCACGTGATGGCGCTGGTGGAGCAGCTGTGCGACCGCGTCGCGGTGATGGCCAAGGGCCGGGTGGCCGCGGTCGGCACGGTGGACGAGGTGCGTGGCGAGCGTTCCCTGGAGGACGCGTTCGTCGGGCTCGTCGGTGACCAGGACGACGACGTCAGGGAGCTGTCGTGGCTGTCGCGCTGACCATGGCCCGGATGAAGCTCGCCGTACTGCGGCACTCCTTCCACGGCACACGCGCGCAGATGGCGGGCACGGGAGCCGTGCTCGGCGTGCTGCTCGCGGCCGGAACGGTCTACCTCGCCTTCGCCGGCCCCGACCTGCTGGCCGCCGGGTACGCGGTCTGGCTGCTGGGCTGGATGCTCGGGCCCGTCTTCATGGGCGGCGGCGACGAGACGCTGCGTCCGGAGTACTTCTCCCTGCTCGGCCTGCCACCTCGCCGTCTGGCGACGGGGCTGCTGGTCGCGGCCTTCGTCGGCGTCGCACCGCTGGTCAGTCTCGGCGCGCTGCTCGGGCTGCTGGTCGCGGGCGTCCGCCTCGGTGTGGTGAACGCCCTGGTGGCCGTGGTCGCGATGGTGCTGCAGCTGGCCGTGCTCGTGCTGCTGTCGAAGGTGAGCGTGGCGGTGGTCGGGCTGGCGTTGCGGTCCCGGCCGGGTGCGCTCACCTCCGGCCTGATCAACGGCGCCCTCCTGGCGGCGCTCGGGCAGATCTGGGTCTTCTTCGTGGTCTTCGGCCAGACGGGCGTGCCCGCCGCGGTGTGGTACCTGCCCTCCGGGTGGGGACTGCTCGCCGTCCGGGGCCACTGGTGGGCGCTCGGCGCGCTGGCCGTACTGGCGCTGCTGCTCCTGGGCGCGTGGGCGGCCCTGATCGCCCGTCGCGTGGGCGCGGCCCGGGTCTCCGCGGGCGGCCGGCGGCCGATCACGGCGGGCACCGCCGTCGGCGCGGTCGTCGCCAAGGAGCTGCGCACCTGGTCACGCGACCTGGTGCGCAACCACCAGTTCGCCTTCGCCCTGTCGTACGCGCTCTGCTTCACCGCGAGCCCGCTGCTTCTCGGCTGGGACGCCATGCTTCCCTACGCCGGCCCCGTCTTCGTCGTGATGGCGGCCGCCATGACCGCCAACCTCTACGGCACGGACGGCACGGCCCTGTGGCTGACGCTCATGACGCCCGGCGCGAGCGACGTGCGCGGCCGGCAGCTGGCCTGGCTGTCGGCTCACGCGCCGGTGGCGACCGTGCTCGCCGTGGCGTTCACCGCTGTCGCCGGCGGCCCGTGGCCGCCGGTCCTGGCCCTGATGCCCGCCCTGCTCGGCGGCGCGGCCGGGCTGGTGCCGTTGATCTCGGTGTACGCCCTGGTGCCCGGCACCGACCCGCACCGCCGCGCGGGCAACCCGCTGCGTACCAGTGAGGACGACAGCGGCCTGACCGGCCTGGCCTACCTGATGCTCGTCCTCGTGGTCCTCACCGGCGCGCCCGCGGTCCTGACGGCGATCCGGTACGGCTGGGCCGGCGTGGCCGTCGGCGCCGCGTCCGGCGCACTGTGCTACTGGGGTCTCGGCCTGCTGGCCGAGCGGCGGCTGCGCGCGCACGGCCCCGAACTGCTGGACGTCATGCGGACCGGCCGCAGGCCGCGGACGACGATGACCTCCCGCTTCGACCAGCTGTCCAAAACCCGGAAGACCGTCGCCGGCTGGTGCTTCGGCTTCGGCGCCGTCCCACTGGTCCCGCAGGGCGTTCTGGCCGCCGTCTTCGTGTCCGACGGCATGCTGCGCCACAGCTGGTTCCTGGCCACGTACATGCCGCCCGGCCTGCGCTATCCGGTCGCCGCCGCCTTCGTCCTGCTCGGCCTGGCGATGTACGGCATGGGTGTATGGGTCATCAGGCGGCGGCCGGCTCCGGCGGCGTCGTAGGGCGCGGGCCGGAGGCGGGGCCGGGTCAGGTGCGGGCGAGGAAGAAGGCCCGGACGTCCCCGGCGAGCAGTTCCGGCACCTCCATCGCGGCGAAGTGGCCGCCGCGGTCGAACTCCGACCAGTGCCTGACGTCGTACAGCCGCTCGGCCAGCGGCCGCACCGACTGGGTGATGTCGTGGGGGAACACCGCCACGCCGAGCGGCACCCGGCAGGGCTGCCCGCCGCCTCGCGGGCTGTCGCGGTGGAGCCGGCCCGAGGAGGCCGCGGTCGCGGTCAGCCAGTACAGCGATACGTCGGTGAGTATCCGGTCGTCGCCGACCGGCGTGGCCGGGTCGGTCCACTGCGCGAACCGCTCGGCGATCCAGACCAGCTGGCCGACCGGCGAGTCGGTCAGCGCGTAGCCGATGGTCTGCGGGGTGAGCGCCTGCAGGGCCTGGTACGGCGGGCGGTCCGCCATCAGCCGCCGGACCTTGTCCAGCCGGGCCTCGTCCGCCTCGGACACCTCGACGCCGGGGTCCGGCCGGGTCGGCAGGTAGTTGACGTGCACCCCGACGACGTTCTCGGGCGCGACGGCGCCGAGTGCGATGGAGATGCCCGCGCCGAAGTCGCCGCCCTGCGCGCCGTAGCGCTCGTATCCGAGGCGGCGCATCAGCTCGGCCCAGGCCCGGGCGACCCGGACGGTGTCCCAGCCGCGCTCGTGGGTCGGCCCGGAGAAGCCGAAACCGGGGATGGACGGGATCACCAGGTGGAAGTCGCGCGACAGCGGCTCGATCACGTCGAGGAACTCCAGGAACGACCCGGGCCAGCCGTGGGTGAGGATCAGCGCGAGCGCGTCCGGCTTCGGGGACCGGACGTGGACGAAGTGGATGTTCTGGCCCTCGATCTCGGTCGTGAAGTGCGGAAGCTCGTTGAGCGCGGCCTCGTGTTCGCGCCAGTCGTAGCCGGTGCGCCAGTGCTCGGCCAGTTCCCTGAGCCGCGCCAGGGGGAAGCCGTAGTCCCATCCGGCGTCGGCGACCTCGTTGGGCCAGCGGGTGCGGGAGAGCCGGTCGTTCAGGTCGTCGAGGTCCGCCTGGGGGACGGCGATGCGGAACGGCTTGATCATGGTCTTCACTCCGGGGGACTCGTTCGACGCCTGATGGCCGGAGGGTTTCCACGACCATGACGCCCAATTGATTGGCAAGGCCAACGTTGGTATCACCAACTGTACATGCATTCATTGGTCACGCCAACGGTATGTGGCGGCCGGTTCGACGCGGTGGCAGGCCGGGTGCCCACCAGGTCGGGCTCCGTCGATGTGGTCGGGCTCGGGGACGGGCGCGCCACCGACCCGATGCGCCGGGGTACACGACCGGCCCGTTCCGGCCGGGTTCGGCGTGGGAGGTCAGCCGAAGTCGCGACGGCGCAGGGACAGCAGGCCGCCGATGAGAAGGAGGACGGTGACCGCGGTGAGCGCGAGGGTCGGGCGGGCATCGTACGGCGTCCCGGTCATCGCGTTTGCGACGTAGTGGAACGGCTCCACGGGGAGACCGCCGAAGAATCCGTAGAAGGGGGTGATGATCTGTCCCAGTGCGGAGGTCAGGACCCAGGCCGACCAGGAGATCGCCACGACGGCCCGCGGTGTCAGCCCGTACGCGAGCACACAGACCGCCCCCACGCTCCACGCCGCGGGCACGGTGGTCAGCGCCCCCGCGACGAAACGGGGTAGATCGATGGCGAGGTCGCCGACGAGCAGCGAGAACACCATGCCGAAGACCAGGCCGGCGACGGTCATCAGCGCGGCTGTGCCGAGCCCGGCCACGAGCAGGTGCCCGCCCGCCCAGCGCAGACGGGTCAGTGAGGTGGCCAGCACCGCCTCCCCCCGGCCCGAGACCTCCTCCGCCCGCAGCCGGATGACCATGAGCACCGGGTAGAGCGCGACGGCGTACGCCATGATCATGATCAGGTACCAGACGTACGCGGCAAGTGACGGCGATCGCATGCCGGTCATGGTGGTGATGGTGTCGAGCATGATGCTCGGCCGCGTGAGCAGGTCGTTCGTCAACGGGGACAGCCCGCCTGCGGCCCCCGCGAAGACCCCGACCCCCACCGCCCACTTCAGGAGCAGGCCGCGGTGCAGCCGCCAGGCCAGGCTGACCGGGCCGCGCAGCTTCGGGGCCGTGGCCGGGCCCGGCCGCTCGGTCAGCACGCCCGCGCCGAGGTCACGGCGGTCGAGCAGCCGGCACGCGAGCGCGTGCGGCGCCGCGCCGGCCACGAACACGACACCGGCCAGCCACCACCGCTCGTCCTGGTACGGCTGCACGAGATGACTCCAGCCGATGGGGGACAGGTACTTCAGCCAGGGCTGTCCCATGGCGTCCCCGGAGATGCGCATCACGTAGGCGAGCCCGAGCACGGACAGAGCGATCGTGGTGGCCGTGCGGGCCCCGGCGGCGAGCTGGGCGGCGACCGCGGCGACGCCCCCGAACAGCCAGCCCGCGAGCGCGATGGCGGTGCCGTACGCGACCGACCCGACCGGCGGGAGCCCGACCGTGATCAGCGCGGCCGCGGTCAGCGCCCCGGCGAGCAGGCTGACGCCCGTCGCCACCAGCACGGCGGCGATCAGTGGGGCACGACGGCTCACGACGGCGGCGCGGACCAGCTCGGCCCTGCCCGCGTCCTCCTCCCTGCGGGTGTGCCGGATGACCGACATCAGGGCGGCGAACGCGCTTGCCACGTACAGGAAGCCGCCGCTGCGCCAGGTCGCGAGCACCTCGAGCCGGGGTTCCACCCGGCCGCCGCCGATCGCATGGAGGAAGGGCGTCCTGGTGATGATGCCGAGGTAGGTGAGCTTCAGCTCCCTGGTGGCCATGTAGCGGTTGATGTAGGCCACCATCACCAGGCTCATGCCCACGATCAGCAGGATCCACCAGGGGGCGATGGACCGTTCGCGGCGCAGTGCCAGGCGGACCAGGTGGCCGGTGCCGGTGAAAGGGCTCATGGTGTCGCTCCTGCGTGTCGCCCGTCGCTCCCGCCGGGGCGGCCGTAGCACCGCAGGAACGACTCCTCCAGGGTGGGGGGCCTGTGCACCTCTCCGGCGCCCGCCACGACGAGAGCGAGGCCGTCCGATGCGCGGGTGGCGCCGAACGTCTTGACCGAGCCTGTCACGGAGATCGCGTCACGCATCGGGACGCTCCTCGGCCGAACCGAACGTGACTCCGGTGTCCGTCCGGGTCCTGTCCAGGGCGTCGCGGTGGGCGGCGGCCTCTTCAGGGCTGAGCCAGGGGTGGGAGTAGAGGTCGAGCAGGGTCAGGGCGAGCAGGTGGGCGCCCTCTTGACCGGAGACGTCGGCGCCCAGCCCTCGGGACACGTGCTTGTGGAGGATCGCGACGGCCAGGGCCATCGCCGTGCCCACCGTCGCCCTGGCCTTGCGGCCGGTGAAGGGGGGATCAGAGCGGCGCTCGTCCAACCTTGCGAGCCACTGCTCGCTCATCTGGACCATCGCGTCGAACACCGGCTCGGCCCATCCTTCGGTCAGGGCGCGCGCCAGGTATCGCTGGTAGGGCCCGAGGGCCGCCATGGAGGCCGCGACGTGGTTCACGCTGTTCACGCCGGCGGTCGTGTCGGCGTCGGCCTGCTCGTTGATCCTGCTGATCAGTTTGATCAGGTGGGCGTCACACGCCTCGCGCAGGGCCTGCTTGGACCCGAAGTGATGGCGCAGCAGTCCCGGAGAGACGCCGGCGGTCTCGGCGATCGCCCGGGTCGTCGCCCTGTCGAAGCCATGCTCCCCGAAATGCCGCAAGGCCGCGTCCCTGATCCGCGCGCGAGCGGTCAGGTCCTCAGCCTCGTGTCCTGATGTCGTCACTGCCCGTAGCTCCTATCCGATTGCATAGTAAATTGCCCTTCTGGAGAGAATGCTATGCAAGCGCATAGTACGTCTGAGGCGCGGGAGTGAACAGGGGAGAGGCCGAGTACGAGAGAAAAAGGGACGGTCATGTCGCCGGCCAAGGCGATCACACGGCTCCCGCGAGCGCGCCGCATGGCCGGGACGGGTGTGCTCCGAAGGCGGCGACGGCCCGGCCCCGGCGGGTGCCGAACCGGCCGGGCACGTGCGCATCGGTCACGCTCGCGCCTCCACCGCCCGGCGGTCCTCGGACGGCGGCGCCGCCGTCACAGCGCTGCGCTGCGAGGGGCGGCGCCGGCCGTACGGCCCGCTCACCGGGTGCGGCGGAGGGCGGCGTCGAGGTCGCCGAGGTAGGCGGAGACCGGGCCCAGGCTGAGCACGCCGCTGCCCGCGCCGGCCAGCTCCGCCGCCGCGGGTACGAGCGCGGCGCGGGCGCGTTCCATCGTCTCCCGGTCGCCGGCGGCGATCGCCGCCCGTGCCACCAGGCACCACAGAGCCTCATGCAGCAGGTCGCCGGGCGGGTCCGGGACCGCGCGCAGCGCCTCCGCCGCCTCGTCACGGCGATCCCGGTCCAGCAGGACCAGGGGCCGGACCCACGGCTCGTACGGCCCCCAGCCGGTGAGCCCGCCGGTCCGCGGGGACCCGCCCTCGCACACTCCCGGGTCGGCGTGCCCGCCGGTCCGCGGGGACCCGTCCCCGCGCACTTCCACGTCGGCGTGTCCGCCGGTCCGTGGCGGTCCCTCCCGGCGCACCCGCAGGCACAGCAGCGCGAGCGGCAGCAGGCCGCACTCCAGCCCCGGCATGCCGACGCCGTCCGGCCGCGCGGCCGCGTAGGCCGCCTCCACCTCCGCCCGCGGCGCGCCGCCCTCCTCGGCGAGCCGCATCACCCGGTACAAACGGGTGAACACGCCCGCCAGCGGCAGCTCGTTGCGCCCGGCCAGGCGGTCGGCGGCCTCCGCGTGGCGGTCGGCCGCCGCGAAGTCGCCGAGCGCGCCGCGGGCCTGCAGACGGATGAGGTGCCCGAGCACCTCGAAGGTGACCAGGCCGTGACGGGCGGACAGCGCGACCAGCTCGGCGCCGATCCCGTCGCGGCGCGCGGCCAGACCCGCCCGGTGGAAGGTCTGCATGAACACGCCGTTGAGGGCGAACGCCAGCAGCGCGGGATCGTCCAGGTCGCGGGCGAGCCGCTCGGCCTCCCGGGCCGCCCGGAGGGCGCGCGCCGTACGGTCGCCGCGCGACTCCACGGCGATCGTGGCCAGCAGCCGCGCCCGCGCCGCCTCGTGCCCACCGGGCGGAAGCGCGGCCAGGGCGCGCTCGGCGGCCGCGACCACCTGGGCGGCCTGCTCCGGATCGTCGACCCGGGTCCAGATCGCCGGGACGTCGTAGGCGCCGATCACGCGGGCGGTCAGCTCCGCGTCGCCCAGCTCCTCCGCCGCCGAGACGGCGGCCACCCGGTGCCGTCGTGCCTCCTCCAGACCGCCCGCGCCGGTCACCGCGAGGTTGCGCAGCAGGCCCACCGTCGACTCCAGCCGTGCTCGGGCGCCGGAGGCCACGGCGCGGTCGTAGGCCGCGGCCGCCCGCGCCCACACCCGGGCCGCACCGGCCGCCGCGGAGCCGTGGTCGAGATCGGGGCCGGGGTCGGGGCCGGGGTCCGGAGGGTCGAGATGGCGGGCCTGGCCGAGGATGTCCGCCTCCAGACGGCGCAGCCGCGGCCCCGGATCCACCCCGAGCTGCTCGACCAGGAGCGTCCGCGCCCGGCGCAGCACCGCCAGGGCGTCCCCCTGGCGGCCGGCGCGGTACAGCGCGAGCGCCAGCAGCCGCCAGGCGTCCTCGCGCCAGGGATGGCCGGTCACGTGCGCGTCCAGGTCCGGCACCGCCTCCGCCGCCAGGCCCAGGGCCAGCCGGGCCTCGGCCCGGCGCTCGACGGCGTGCAGCCGCAGCTCCGCCAGGCGGGAGCGTTCGGCGCGGGTCCAGTCCTCGTCGGCGAACTCGGCGTAGGCGGGTCCGCGCCACAGGTCCAGCGCCTCTCCCAGCCGTGCCGCCGCCTCGGCGGGAGGCAGCGCCGCGGCGGCGGTCACCGAATCCTCGAAGCACCAGGCGTCCACCGCGCCGGGGTCGGCACGCAGCGCGTACCCCGGCCCCTCGGTGACCAGCAGCCGGGCCGGGGCCCGGGGCGGGCGCTCCGGCTCCAGTGCGCGGCGCAGCGCGGCCACGAAGGTGCGCACCGCACCCACCGGGCCCACGGTGTCGGGGAAGGGGTCCTCCCACAGGTCCTCCACCAGCCGGGTGACCGGGACGACGCGGCCGCGGGCGACGATCAGCCGGGCCAGCACCGCGCGGTGCCGCGGCCCCCTGAGCGCGATCGCGTCCCCGGCGCCGTCCCAGGCCGCCACCGGCCCCAGCACCCCGAACGTGACCCGCATCCCCCGACCGTCCCCTCCGGGCGCCCGGCTGTCTCACCCGGCGCCGATCCGGCATCGCCCCCGGTCAAGCTACCGGCTCGGGCCACCGCGCCGGGAACGGCGGAGACCCGGCCACGCGACGCCGGTCCGGCCGGGATCCGTCCGGCCACGCGGACCCCTGCCACGTGCCGGGGTTGAGGAACCCCGGGATGCCGAGGAGCAGGAGCCGCTCGGTCTGGAGGGGGTATCGCCGAGGCGAGCCCAAAAGGGGCCACGGGATGGTCACACCTATGGCATGCGGCTTTAGGGTGGGGACCGGCGCGGTGGCCCTCCGTTTCCAGCCCCGGCCCTACTTATCCCAGCACCCGTCCGAGGAAGCCGCGCAGGTAGCCCGCGACGACGTCCAGGTGGCTCTCCAGCAGAAAGTGACCGCCGTTGATCAGGTGCACCTCCGCGTCCTTTGCGTCGCGGGCGAAGGCCTGCGCGCCGGCCGGGCCGAAGATTTCGTCGTTGCGGCCCCACACGGCGAGCACCGGGACCTCGCTGGTGCGCAGGAATTCGTGCAGCAGCGGGTAGAGCGGGCGGTTGTTCTGGTAGTCGTGGAACAGCGCCAGCTGGACCTCGTCGTTGCCCTCGCGGGAGACGAGGGCGAAGTCGTGCTCCCAGGTGTCCGGGCTGACCAGGCTCGGGTCGGGTACGCCGTGCATGTACTGCCAGCGGATGGCGTCGATGCTCAGCGCGGCGCGGACGGCGGGTTCGGTGTCGGGGCCGGGGTTCGCCCCGTAGGCCCAGACGTCGGTCCAGAACGACTCGACGAAACCGTCCTCGTAGCCGTTGCCGTTCTGGGTGACGAGGGCGGAGATCCGTTCGGGGTGCTGGAGCGCGAGGCGCCATCCGATGGGGGCGCCGTAGTCCTGGACGTAGAGGGCGTAGCGGTCCAGGCCCAGTTGGTCGAGCAGTCCGGAGGTGAGTTCGGCGAGGGCGTCGAAGGTGTAGGTGAATTCTCCCACGAGGGGGGCGTCGGAGTGGCCGAAGCCGAGGTGGTCGGGCGCGACGACGTGGTAGTCGTCGGCCAGCAGCGGGATGAGCTCGCGGAACATGAACGAGCTGGTCGGGTAGCCGTGCAGCAGGACGATCACGGGAGCGTCGGCGGGGCCGGCTTCGCGGTAGAAGATCTCATGACCGTCGACAGCGGCGGTCCTGTGGTGCACCGAGTGCATATCTAACCTCTTTGGGTGTCTAATCCGGTTAGTTTCTCGCCATGCAAGCACGGGATGGTCTAACCTGTCAAATGATTCGATCTGGTTAGAAGGGGAATGGCACCCGATGGACGCGCTACTGGACCTGCTCAACAGCAGGCCACTGGTCAACGGCGAGGAACAGGACGCACTCGGCGACCCGTCCGAAGGCAGGCGCTGGGCGCAGGAGCGCGGCGGCGATGGCAGCCTCGCGGAGCTCGCGCTGCTGCGCGAGACGCGCGACATCCTGCAGGGCATAGTGCGCGGAGAAAGCTCGCCCGCCACGATGAGCCCGCTGCTCGAAGGGGTCCACCAGACCCCAGAGATCACTTCGGGTGGCCTTCAGTGGACGCTCAAGACCCCCCCGCATGCCCGGCTGGCCGTTGAGATGGTCCTCGCCTGGGCCGCCACCGAGAAGCAACTGCCTGGCCGACTGCGCCCCTGTGCCAACAACGAGTGCCAGCTTTTCCTGCTCGACCGCAGCCGCGCCAACCGCGCCCGCTGGTGTTCAATGGCCGTCTGCGGCAACCGCGAAAAAGCACGTCGCCACTATGAACGCACCCGTTGACCCGTCCCCACGCGGCTAGCGTTCTCAAGCCCGCAAGGGCAAGCACGGCGGCCGGCCGCCGGTCATCACCGAGGACATGCTGCACACCGTGCTGCGGCGCCGGGCGAACGGCGAGTCCGTCGAGCAGATCCAGCCCGGCCTGATCATCCCCACCGGCAAGCGCAAGGGCCAGAACCCCTCCGTGGCCGGCATCTACCGGGCGCTCGCCGAGCACGCCAGGCGCGAGGCGTACCCCGAAGCCATCGAGGCCGCGCACGCCGACTTCGCCGCCCTCCAGGCCGGTGCCGTTCCCGAGCCCCGTACCGGCGCCGCGGCCGTGGCGCCGGGCTGCTCGTCGATCACGAAGCAAGATCATCCCATGGCCCCTTTTGGGCTCACCTCGGCCTCCGGGGAGGATCGGACCGGATTTTGGCGCTGCGGAGTCGCTCTTGACGACGATTCGTGAAGACGGCCGTTTGCCCTGGTCGAGGTCCTTGGCGTGCCTGCTCGTGCCTCATATGGGGCATACGGAGGGGCAGGGCCGGAGGGTGCCGATGGCCCCGCCTGCCTCCTGAATCCCGGTTCATCGGTCCGACCCTCCGCGGTGGCGTTCAGCGCGGGATTGCCCAGTCCGGCATCCAGGTCCCCGCGGCGCGGACCTCCTATCTGAGACAGCGTTTCCGCAGGTCGCGTCTTCGCGGACCGGCAGTGCGGCGGGTGTTTGTGTTACTGGTTGTCGTTGAGGAGCCGGTAGGGGCCCACTCGGCGGGTGGACGTCGTTCCGGTCCGGTCGCGGTAGGTCAACCGGGTGCGTTCGCCTCGCCGGCACGCGGTGGCCAGGTCGAGGAGCAGCGCGGGGGAGATCTGGCTGTCGTCGGGTCGTGCGGTGTGGGTGAACGCGGTGTCCAGCCCGCCGAGCCGGTCGGCGATCCTGGCCGGCAGCACCCGGCGTAGTTTCAGCAGCGCCGACAGGGCTGCCTGGTCGCTGCCGGAGACTCCGCTGAAGGCGGCGGTGCGCAGCCCGACAGCGACTGCGAGGGCCTCCTCCTCGTCAAGGATCAGTGGCGGAATGCTGGTTCCGGGCCCGAGGTGGTAGCCGCCCCATGGGCCCATCTCGGATTCGATGCCGTAGCCGAGCTCACGTAGCCGGGCGATGTCCCGGCGAACCGTCCGTTCGGTGATCTCCAGCTGGGCGGAAAGATCAGCGCACGTCCAGGACCGCCGCGTTGACAGCAAAGACAGCAGCCGCAGCAGCCGCGCCGCGGTGTTGACCATGGCTGACTCCTCGGCCGAAAAGTCCATTACGACGATGACCTCCGCCAAGGTGCGCTAGATGACGGAACCGGACGGGCCGAGGTGACCGATGAAGGAGCAACACTGATGGAAGCACGCATGAAGAGCGTGGCGAATTCCGACGTGATCACAGCGGTCCAGCATCTCCAGAAGGCGATTCACGCCGGTGGCGTCGACCCGCTCGTGCTCGAGCTGGTCCATCTGCGGGCCAGCCAGATCAACGGCTGCAGCCCGTGTGTGTTCGCCGGCGTCCAGTCGGCGAAGAAGCATGGAGAGGCCAACGAGCGGCTGCACAGCGTGATCACCTGGCGCGAGACCCCGTTCTTCACCGAGGAGGAGCGGGCGGCGCTCGCGCTGACCACCGATGCCCGAGCCTGGCGGGAGTGGCTCGCAGGCACCACGACAGCTCGGCAGGGGTGTGGCTGGTCCTCGCCAAGCGGAACACGACCCGGCCCACCAGCCTGACCTATGACCAGGCGCTCGACGAAGCCCTGTGCCACGGCTGGATCGACGGTCGGCTACGACGGCGGGATGAGATCACCTTCTGCCGGCGCTTCACCCCTCGCGGAAGGCGAAGTCCCTGGTCGGCGCGGAACGTTTCCATCGTCACCCGTCTGATCGGTGAGGGCCGGATGCATCCGGCCGGAATGACCGAGGTCGAACGCGCCAAGGCCGACGGCCGCTGGGAGGCGGCCTACGCGGGACAAGCCGGCATCGAGGTGCCGGCCGATCTGGCCGCCGCACTGGCCGCGAAACCCCAGGCACAAGCCATGTTCGACATTCTCACCTCCCAGAACCGCTACGCCGTTCTCTATCGGATCACGAACGCCAAACGCGCCGAGACCCGAGCCCGCCGTATCACCCGGCTCGTTGACATGCTCGCCCGCGGCGAGGCGATCCACCCGCAAAAGCGCGCCCTCGGCAGTTGAACGCTGGACCACTCCTCTCCCCGCCTCGCTCCTCTAAGCCCACGCGCATGCGGCGCGACGTTCGGCCAGAGCCGGAACCTTACCCAGCCCCCCAAGAACAAGGCCCTGCACCCGCTCAGCATCTTGGACCCGATCGACGACACTTACCGCCGCAAGCTGAACAAGCAGCTCACCGTGCAGGAGTCGCGGCACCGGCTCGCCCGCAAGATCTGCCATGGCGGCAACGGTCAGATCCGGAAGGCTTATCGGGAGGGCCAGGAGGATCAGCTAGCGGCTCTGGGGCTGGTCGTCAACGCGGTCGCGCTGTGGAACTCCAAGTACCTATCGGCTGCGGTCGACCGGCTGCGCGCCGACGGCGTCCCGGTGAAGGATGAGGATGCCGCCCGGCTGTCCCCGCTCGGCCACGCCCACCTCAACGTCCTGGGCCGCTACTCCATCTCCTCCTCCGCACCGGCCGAAGGACTGCGGCAGCTCGGTGAGATCCCCGACCTGCCCGACTTCCCCGACAGCGACGACCTGGAGGAGGAAGGGGCGTAGGACCTGCCGGGGGGGGGGGGGGGGCCCCCCCCCCCCCCCCCCCCCCCCCGCGGGGGGCCCCCCCCCGGGGGGGGGCGCGGCGGGGGGGGGCGGGGCGGGGGCCCCCCCCCCCCCCCGCCGGCGCCGGG
>NZ_JBIAMC010000018.1:0-144864 GCF_042873875.1 Streptosporangium sp. NPDC004379 | reverse complement strand
TTGGCCCGGCCGTTGAGCTCGGCCGCGCTCAGGCGGACCTCGCCGCAGACCACCGCCTCGGCGTCCGGGTCCGCCGCGACCCGCGCCTCGAACAGCTCGGCGAGATTGCCCGATAAAGAAGGAAATTTCATGAAAACTCCGGCTTTTAGGTACGACGATGGACCTGCGGAGAGGGAGACTTCTCATGGCCCGAGAGGCACGGACCTGGACCGCGGAGCGCGGGTCCGCGCCCGGTGAAGATCGGCTGGGTGGGAAATCGGCTCGGTGGAGACCGGGGGAACGGCTGGCATGCCGGGCGGACGCGTGGGTCCGGCCGGCTCAGGCTCCGGAAAGGCCGCGCGGCCGCATGTCGGTCCAGTGCGCGTTGATGAAGTCGAGACAGCCCTGCCGGCCGTCCTCGCCGTGCGCGACCTCCCAGCCGTCCGGGACGTCGATGGAGAGCGGCCAGAGGGAGTGCTGCCCCTCGCCGTTGACCAGGACGAGATAGCGGCCGTCTTCGTCTTCGAACGGATTGCTCATGAGAACTCCGTGCCGTCGGGTGTGGTCGTCCGTGTCATTCAGCCGATCGGACGCAGTGGTACCACGCAGGGTCCGGCGATGGCCAGATACGCGTGCCCTGATATCGATCAGTGCGAATCCGGAGTATGCCGTTCAAGGCTCCGGCGCTGTCAACCCTTGACAGCGCCGGATGAAAACCACAAGATCCCGATATGCCGGGAATGACCGGTAGAAGACGGGGGAACGACCATGATCGACCATACCTCGCCGCCGCATGCCCGCGTACGCCGAGGTCCCGGCCCGCGACCCCGGTCACGCGTCCGGCCGGACGCGGCGCGGCGGCCGGGAGCGGGTTCCCGGCCGGGCGCCGGGCCCTGACCGGGCGGCTGACCCCGCTCAGACGTAGAGGCGCAGCAGGTCCTCCTCGGTCTCGCGGCGCACGATCACCCGCGCCGCCCCGTCGCGCACCGCGATCACCGGCGGCCTGGTCACGTGGTTGTAGTTGCTGGCCATCGACCGCTGGTAGGCGCCCGAGGCGGGGATCGCCAGCAGGTCGCCCGGCCGTACGTCGGCCGGCAGCGGCAGATCGCGGACGAGCACGTCGCCGCTCTCGCAGTGCCTGCCGACCACGGTGACCGGTCGCTGCGGGGCGTCGGAGGCGCGGGAGGCCAGGACGGCGGTGTAGGCGGCGCCGTACATCGCCGGGCGCGGGTTGTCGCTCATCCCGCCGTCCACGCTGACGTAGGTCCGCACGCCGGGGATGTCCTTGACGGTGCCGACCTCGTAGAGGGCGACGGCGGTGGGCCCGGCGACGGAGCGGCCCGGCTCGACGGCGAGCCGTACCCGGGCGGGCACGGCCTCGCGCAGCGCGGCGACCACCTCGGCGGGGCTCGGCGGGGCCGGGTCGCCCGGCCGGTGCACGATGCCCAGGCCGCCGCCCAGGTCCAGCTTGGGGATGGTCACGCCGTGCTCGTCCTCGCAGGCCGCCAGGAAGGCGGCCATCCGGCCGGCGGCCAGGGTGAAGCCGCCGAGGTCGGTGATCTGCGAGCCGATGTGGGAGTGCAGGCCGGCCAGCTCCAGTGAGTCCTCGGCCAGGACGCGGCGGACCGCCTCGGCGGCCAGGCCGGCGTTCAGCGAGAAGCCGAACTTCGAGTCGTCGCCGCCGGTGGCGATGAACTCGTGGGTGTGGGCCGTGACGCCCGGGGTGACGCGGATCATCACCCGCTGGCGCGTCCCGGCTCCGGCGGCCAGGGCGGCGAGCCGCTCGATCTCGGTGAAGGAGTCCACGACCACGCAGCCGACGCCCCAGGCGACGGCGCGGCGCAGCTCGGCGACGGACTTGTTGTTGCCGTGGAAGACCACCCGCGCCGGGTCCATGCCCCCGGCCATGGCGACGGCCAGCTCGCCGCCGGTGCACACGTCGAGGCAGAGCCCGGCGGCGTCCAGCCAGCGCACCACCTCGGGGCACAGGAACGCCTTGCCGCCGTAGTGCACCTCCCCGTCGGGCAGGGCGTCGCGCCACAGCGCGCAGCGGGTGAGGAACTCCTCCTCGTCGAGGACGTAGGCGGGCGTTCCGAACTCGGCGGCCAGGTCGCGCACGCCGATCCCGCCGAGGCGCAGCTCGCCGCCGGTCCACTCCGCGGTGCGCGGCCAGCCGCTTTCGATCACCAGGCTCATGGGTGACGACGGTAGGGCCGGGCGGAGGCCGTACGGCCGGAGCATCGAATATTCCGTGGCTCAGGCTCGCAAGCATTCAGGTGTGTTCGGGCCGTTATCCGCCATCGGCACCATGAGCTGCACTATTCGCAAAGCAGGAGGTTCCGTGACAAAGCGCCTGTATTCAGTCGTTGCTGCCGCGTTGGTCGTCTCGGCACTCGCCGGCGGCTGCGGGCGCTCGTCGTCGGGGAGCGACACGGGCGGCGCCGCGGCGGCGGCCGGCAAGTCGGCCAAGGACCTGGTGCCCGAGGCGGTGCGCAAGGCCGGCGAGCTCCGGATGGCGACCTCGGAGGGCTACCCGCCCATGGAGATGTACAAGAAGGGCACCCAGGAGCTCACCGGCGTCGACCCCGACCTGGCCGCCGCCATCGCCGCCAAGCTCGGCCTCAAGGCCAAGGTGACCAACGCCGCCTTCGACGGCCTCATCCCCGGTCTCCAGGCGGGCAACTGGGACATCGCGATGTCCTCGATGAGCGACACCGAGGAGCGCCGCGCGGCCGTCGACTTCGTCGACTACTTCAACGCCGGCGGCGCCATCATGGTCAAGAAGGGCAACCCCGAGGGCATCAAGACCCTTCCGGACCTGTGCGGCCGGACCGTCGTACTGGCCAAGGGCAGCTCCAACCTCGCCATCGGCCAGCGCCAGGACGAGAAGTGCGCCGACAAGATGAAGATCATGCAGAGTGAGGACGCCCCCACCGGCCTGCTGAGCATCGACTCCGGCCGGGCCGTCGCCACCATCGTCGACTCGCCCGTCGCGGCGATGTACGCCAAGGAGACCGGCAAGTACGACGTGCTGTCCGAGCAGTACGACGCCGGCCCCTGGGGCATCGCGATCGACAAGCGCAACACCGGTCTGCGCGACGCCGTGGCCAAGGCCATGCAGGAGCTGATCGCCGACGGCGGCTACCGGAAGATCCTGGAGGAGTACGGCGTGGCCGCCAACGCCGTCCCCGAGGCCATGGTGAACACCAAGCCGTGGAAGTGACCCAGAGCCCCGGGACCGCCGGGAACACCGCGGCCGGCCAGGAGCCCGACCTGCCCATCGACGCGATCCGCCCGCCCCGGCCCGGCCGGTGGGTCGCGGCGCTCGCCGCCGGGCTCGTCCTGGTCTGGCTCGCCTACACGATCATCGTCAACGAGAACCTGCACTGGGACGTCGTCGTCGCCCACCTCGGCGACGGCCGGGTCCTGGGCGGCCTGTGGGTCACCATCCAGCTCACCGTGCTGTCGATGGCCATCGGCCTGGCCCTGGGCGTCCTCGCCGCGGTGATGCAGCTGTCCGGCAGCGGCGTCCTGCGGGGCGCCTCCGCCCTGTACACCTGGTTCTTCCGCGGCACCCCGCTGCTGGTCCAGCTCATCTTCTGGTTCAACATCGGCCTGGTCTTCCCCGCCTTCGGCATCGGCGTCCCCTTCGGCGGCCCCAAGCTGGTCGAGTGGCAGGCCAACGAGCTGATCACCCCCTTCACCGCGGCCCTGCTCGGCCTCGGCATCAACGAGGGCGCCTACATGGCGGAGATCGTCCGGGCGGGCATCCGCTCGGTGGACCCCGGCCAGCGCGAGGCGGCCGAGTCGCTCGGCATGTCGCACCGGCAGGTGCTGCGCCGGGTCGTGCTGCCCCAGGCGATGAGGGTGATCGTCCCGCCCACCGGCAACCAGTTCATCTCGATGCTCAAGACCACCTCGATGGTCTCGGTCATCGCCGGAGCCGAGCTGCTGACCGTCTCCCAGCGCATCTACCTGGGCAACTTCGAGGTCATCGCGATGCTGATCGTGGCCTCCATCTGGTACATGGTGCTCACCACCATCGCGAGCGTCGGCCAGCACTTCATCGAGAAGCGCTTCGAGCGCGGCCACCACGCGCTGCCGACGAGGATCCGCCGCAACCTGCGGCCGTTCGGCAGGGGGAACGCGTGACGACCGAAACCGGCGCCAGGCCCATGGTGCGGATCCGCTCGGTGCGCAAGTGCTTCGGCTCGGTCGAGGTGCTCAAGGGCATCAGCCTGGACGTGCCCGAGGGCGGCGTGGTCTGCGTCGTCGGCCCCTCGGGGTCCGGGAAGTCGACGCTGCTGCGCTGCGTCAACCGGCTGGAGACCATCGACTCCGGCCGCATCTGGGTCGACGGCGACCTCATCGGCTACGCCGAGCGCGACGGCAGGCTGCACCACCTCAGTCCCGCCGCCCTGTCCCGCCAGCAGCAGGACATCGGCATGGTCTTCCAGCGCTTCCACCTGTTCCCGCACCGCACCGCGCTGGAGAACGTCATGGAGGGCCCCGTCGTGGTCAGGCGCGTCCCCAGGGCCAGGGCCCGCGTCCGCGCGATGGAGCTGCTGGAACGCGTCGGCCTGGCCGACCGCGCCGGCCACTACCCGGCCCAGCTGTCCGGCGGCCAGCAGCAGCGGGTCGCGATCGCCCGCAGCCTGGCCATGGACCCCAAGCTGATGCTCTTCGACGAGCCGACCAGCGCCCTCGACCCCGAGCTGGTCCAGGAGGTCCTCGCGGTCATGCGCGACCTGGCCGCCAGCGGCATGACCATGATGGTGGTGACCCACGAGATGGGCTTCGCCCGCGAGGTCGGCGACGACCTGATCTTCATCGACGGGGGAGTGGTCGTCGAGCGCGGCAACCCCCGCGAGGTGCTCGCCGCCCCCCGCCACGAGCGCTTCCGCGCCTTCCTGGGGCAGGTGCTGTGAGCGGCCTCGACCTGCTGCTGACCGGCGGCCTGGTGATCGACGGCACCGCCGGACCCGACGCGGCCCGGCACGCCGACGTCGGCGTCCGCGCCGGCCGCCTCACCGTCCTGCCGCCCGGCTCCCGCGCCGGGGCCCGGGAGGTCCGCGACGTCACCGGCCTGGCCGTCGCGCCCGGCTTCATCGACGTGCACACCCACTCCGACGGCGTCACCCTCATCGGCGGCGAGGCGGGCCGCGACCTGGCCGGCGCCTCCGTGCTGCAGGGCGTCACCGTCGAGATCTGCGGCAACTGCGGCTCCAGCCTCTTTCCCGCGCTGCCGGAACGGCTGGCCGCGATGCGCGCCGAGGCCCGCGTCTCCTTCGGCGGCGACGTCGGGATGTACGAGGACTTCGGCGGGTTCGCCGCCGCGCACGCCGCCGTGCCCCGCGCCAACCACCTGGCCTCGCTGGTCGGGCACGGCACGCTGCGCTCGGGGGTGATGGGACCGGTGGACCGGCCCGCCACCGCCGGCGAGCTGAAGACCATGTGCGCGCTGCTGGACCGGGCCCTGGCGGCCGGCGCCGCGGGACTGTCCACCGGCCTCATCTACACCCCCGGAACCTACGCCGGCACCGGCGAGGTGACCGCGCTCGCGGCCGTCGCCGCCCGGCACGGCAAGCCGTACGTCACCCACCTGCGTGACGAGATGTCCCGGGTGGAGGAGGCGCTGGAGGAGGCCGTGGAGATCGCCCGCGGCAGCGGCGCGGCGCTGCACGTCTCCCACCACAAGACCGCCGGGAAGTACGCCTGGGGGCGGACCGAGCGGACCCTGCCCCGGATCGCCGCACTGCGCGCCGAGGGAACAGATGTCACATGTGACGTGTATCCCTATACTGCGGGGAGCACGGCGCTGGCCGCGATGCTCCCGCCCTGGGCCTCCGAGGGAGGGGTCGCCGCGCTCACGGCGCGCCTGACCGACCCCGGCCAGCGCGACCTGATGCGCAGGGCCATCGCCGAGGGCGTGCCCGGCTGGGAGAACACCGTCGGCAACGGCGGGTGGGACCGCATCTCGGTCGCCTGCGCGCCCCGCCACTCCGAGACGGAGGGGCACACGATCGCCGAGCTGGCCGCCGCCCGCGGCCAGGACCCCCTCGACGTGGCCGCCGCCCTGCTCGTGGCCGAGCAGGGCGAGGTCACCATCATCAGCCATTCGATGATCGAGGACGACGTGCGGCGGGTGCTGGCGGCGCCGTACTCGATGATCGGCTCCGACGGCGTCCCCAAGCCCGGCGGCCGCCCCCACCCGCGCTGGGCGGGGACGTTCCCCCGGGTCCTGGGCCGCTACGTCCGGGAGCTGGGGCTGCTCGGCCTGCCCGCGGCGGTGCACAAGATGACCGGCATGGCGGCGGCGCGGTTCGGGCTGACCGGGCGCGGCGTGATCGCCGACGGCGCCCACGCCGACCTGGTCGTCTTCGACCCCGGTACGGTCGCCGACGGCGCCACCTTCGCCGACCCGCTGCTGCCTCCGGCGGGCGTCCACGCGGTGCTCGTCGCCGGTGAGACGGTGGTCCGGGACGGCGCCGGGACCGGCGCCCGGCCGGGGACGGTGCTGGCGGTATGACAGACGACGCGGAGGACCTGATGAGAGACGACCTGGAGGACCTGGACGGGCCGGGCACCGTCGCGGTGTCCGTGCCCGGCCTGATCTCCCGCCACGAGGACGCCGAACTGGTCCTGGCCAGCACCGGCAAGCTGCTGCTGCTGGCCGCGGCGGCCCGGGGCATCGCCGCCGGCGCGCTGGATCCGGCCGAGCCCGTGGAGATCCGCCCCGGCGACCGCTGCGGCGGCTCCGGCCTGCTGGGCTCGCTGTCCGGCGACCTCTGGACGGCCGGGGACCTCGCGGTGCTGGTCGCCTCGGTGAGCGACAACACCGCCACCAACGCGCTGCTGCGCCGCATCGGCCTGGACCGGGTCGCCGAGGCCGCGATCGGGCTGGGGTTCACGCGCACCCGCGTCCTGGACCGGATCCGTGAGCCCCGGCTGCCGTCGCACCCGCCGGCCTTCGCCCTCGGCACGGCCGGCGAGCTGGCCCGGTTCGCCGACCGGCTCGACGGCACGGAGGAGTGGAGCCGGATCATGCTGCGCTGGATGGCGCACAACACCGACCGGAGCCTGGTGCCCGCGCTGCTGCCGCACGAGCCCGAGGACCGCGAGATCCCCGCCGCGCCCCCGCGCGGGATGGTCTGGGTGGCCAACAAGACCGGCACCGACACCGGCGTGCGCGCCGACGTGGGCGTCATGATCGGCCCGGAGCGGCGCATCGGCTACGCCGTGGTGGCCAACGGGCCCGCCGGGAGCGAGCACGCCCTGGTGCGGAGCGCCCGCCGGGCGGGCCTGTCCGTCGCCCGCCTGGCGGGCCTCACCCTCTGAGGGGGCCGCCCGGGGAGGATCCGGACGCCCGGATCCCCCGTGACGGGGGATCCGGGCGTCCGGGCCCGCGAGGAGGGCCGGACCGTGTTCCGGCGGCGACCCGGTCGAACGGACGCCCGCTCAGGCGGAATCAGCCGACGGGCTCGCCGAACCAGCGGGCGAGGTGGGCGTCCAGATCCCGCTGGTCGTCGCCGATCCACGCGACGTGGCCGTCGGGGCGCAGCAGGACGCACGGGACGTCCAGCGCCGCGATGGGATCGGCGAGGTGGTCGACCCGGTCCGACCAGCCGCCGGCGGTCAGGCGTCCGGTGCGGTCCAGCAGCAGGCCGCGGCCGCGGTGCAGCAGGTCGTAGAGACGGCCCTGTTCCACGTCGATGTCGCGCAGGCGGCGGCCGAGCAGGTCGGGGCCTTCGCCGAAGTCGTAGCGGACGCCGATCGCGGCGATCTTCTCGATCAGATGGCGGTTCACCTCGTTGAAGTCCATCAGTTCGGTGAGCAGCCTGCGCACGGCCCGCGGACCCGGCTCGTCGGACAGCAGCTCCGTCTGGGCGCGGGTGTTGTCCAGCACCTCCTCGGCGACCGGATGGCGCTCGGCCTCGTAGGTGTCCAGCAGCGTCTCCGGCGCCCAGCCGCGGACCTGCGCTGCCAGCTTCCAGCCGAGATTGAACGCGTCCTGAACGCCCAGGTTGAGGCCCTGACCGCCGATGGGCGGGTGGATGTGCGCCGCGTCGCCGGCCAGCAGCACCCGCCCGGCCCGATACCGCTCGGCCAGCCGGGTGGCGTCCCCGAAACGGGACACCCAGCGCGGGGAGTGCACACCGAAATCGGTTCCGGCGACGGCGCGCAGCGCTTGCCTGAACTCCTGGAGGGTGGGCGGTTCCGCGCGGTCGCCGACCCCCTCGGCGGGGACCAGGACGCTGTAGCTCCCTCCGCCGAAGGGCCGCAGCCAGAACCGCCGATGGGTCTCGCGGATCCCGGCCGTCACGGCGGCGATCTCCTCCTGCGGCACGCCCACCTCCATCTCGCCCATCAGCGTGTCGGCCCGCGAGGGCTCGCCGGGGAAGCCGACACCGAGCAGTCCGCGCACCGTGCTGCGCGCGCCGTCACAGCCGACGAGGTAGCGCGACCGCAGCCGTTCCCCGCCGGCCAGTTCGACGGTCACGCCCTCGCCGTCCTGTTCGAGACCGGTCACCGCGCATCCGTGCCGGACCCGCGCGCCCAGTCCGATCGCGTGCTCTTCGAGCAGGCGGACGATGACCGGTTGCGGGATCCCCAGCAGATAGGCGTACGCGGAATCCAAGCCCTCGGGCACGGGCTTGTCGATGGCGGCGAAGAAACCGGCGGCCGGACGCCGTCTCCCATGCGGGAGGAGGCGTTCCAGCAGCCCGCGCATCGCCATCAGTTCGAGGCTGCGGATGTGCAGGCTGACGATGCGGACGGACGACGCGGGCTCGGTCTCCTTCTCCAGGACGAGCACCCGTACATCGTGCAGCCGCAGTTCGGCGGCCAGCATCGCACCGGTCGGCCCGCACCCGGCGATGATCACGTCGAACACGGGGGGCGTGCGGTCGGCGCCGGAGGCCGACGGGCGGAGTCCGGGGGCGTCGTGCCCGGCCGTGTCGTCCGACGACGGCCCGGTGGTGAATCGCGGGGAGTTCACAGGTGTTGCCTTTCGGGAGTGCCTTGTCATCGAGGCGCTCCCGGCGACACCTACGTCGATCGCCCGACCGCGACGGGAAGGGAGAGCACCCACATCGATACAGCGTTCATGGGTCTCACCTCCTCGGGCGGTGTCACGGTCGAAGGAAAGTTACAAGCCCGGGGGTCGTGCCGTCCAGCTCTTTTCCCGGCCGCGCGATCACGGCTCCGGCGGCCCGGCCGCACCGGCTCCACGGCGGCGCCGCCGTAGCGGCCGGGGTGTCGTCAGGACCCGTGCGGCCGGGTGTGCGCGATCGAGTCCGCCCGGTCCGGAGGCGACCCTGCCGCCCGGTGGGGAGACGGCCGCTCAGATCGGTCAACGGCGCACCCGATAGCGCAGGTGAAGCACCCGGTCGCCCTGAATCACCACGTCAGGATCCTCCAGCAGGTGCTGCGCGTCGATCGGCCCGAAGTAGCGCTTGCCGGACCCGAACACGACCGGTACGACGTCCATGCGCACCTCGTCGACCAGGCCCGCGGCGAGCACCTGGCCACCGACGTCGCCGGCGGCGACCTCGACGATGCGGTCACCCGCGAGCTCCTGCGCCTTGGCCATGGCCGCCTCGACGCCGTCGGCGAAGTGAAACGGCGCCTCGGGGTCCCAGCCCTCGGGCATCGGCCGGTGCGACACGACGACCACGTGAGCGATGCCGCCCGGAGGTTTCCCGTCCCAGCCGTCCGTCATGTCGAAGACGTGGCGGCCGACGATCGTGACGCCGATCCGGTCCCAGTACGGCCGGGTGTGGTCGTAGGACGTCTGCGACACCTTCAGCTCGCCGCTCCCGTCCAACGGGACGTCACCGTTGGACAACCAGTCGAACAGCGGTCCGGGCTGGTCATCCTCGTCCGCGACGAAGCCGTCCACCGACACCGAGCCGTACATGACCACCTTGCCCACGGGGCATCTCCTCTGCTTCGGGGTGCCCCAAACTAGCGTGTCGTGAGCTGTCGCTCTTGTAAGAAATCAATCGGCCGGCAGCGGCCAGCCGTCCAGCGCGTGACCGGGATGTTCGCGCAGGAACCGCCGCCGGACCTCGACGTAGCGGGTCGGCGTGAGCCCGGTGAACGCCCGGAACTCGTGGCCGAAGTGGGCCTGGTCGAAGTAGCCCGCGCCACCGGCGAGGTCGCCCCAGTCGATCGGTCCGGCGGGGTCGATCGCGAACACGGTGGCGGCGAAGCGGTAGGTGCGGGCCAGCCGCTTCGGCGTGACGCCGATGAGCTCCTTGAACCGCCGTGCCAGATGAGTGCCGCTGACACCGGCCGCCACGCTCAGGTCGCCGATCGCCACCGCCCCGCCGGTCGCCGCGATGACGCCGCTCGTACGGCGGACCAGCCCCAGGCCGGCGGTCTCGCGCAGCCGTCGCATCAGCTCCTCCTCGAGCAGCGTCAGCATCTCGTGCGGACCGGCCGCCGCGGCCAGCCGGTCTCGCAGCTCGGCGACGGCGGGCCGGCCCCAGACCTGCTCCACCGTCACCGGCCGGTCGCACAGCTCGGCCGCGGGCATCGGCAGGAACGGCGCCGGCCCCCACGGTTTGAAGTGCACGCCGACGGACCGGGTCTCCGGCGGATAGCCGAACTCGAAGGCGCGGGTGGGCATGGTGACCACGCAGCCGTCGGCGTACTCGGCCGTCTCGATCTCGGTGCCGGCGCGGATGCGGAACGGCGCCCCGAGGTTGACGACGAGCAACGCCGACGGCCCCGGCGGCAGCGTCAGCCGGGCGTACGGCGGCGCACCCTCCAGGTAGTAAAGGTCGTCGATCAGCCCGTCCAGCGGCGGTCGCGGCACTCTGGACACGTACTCCACGCCCCCAGTATCGCCGACGCCCCCGGGCGAACCTGATCACGTGTACCCGGCCGCGCGAGTCTTACCGGCTCCCCGGCTCCACGGCGGCGCCTCAGGAGGAGGCGGCGGGGTTGGCGTGGTGGGCGACCGGCTCGCCGCGCAGGTAGCGGGCGACGTCGTCGGCGACGATCCGCGCCGCCTTGGCCGCCGTCTCCTTGCTGGCCCCCGCCAGGTGCGGGGTCATCACCAGGTTGGGCGTGGTCAGCAGGCGGGACCCCTCGGGGATGGGCTCGGTGGGGAAGACGTCCACCGCGGCGCCGAACAGGTGGCCGGAGTCCAGGGCGTCGCACAGGGCGTCGTAGTCGAGCAGCGCGCCGCGGGCGCAGTTGACCAGCACCGAGCCGGCGGGCATCAGCGCGATCCGCTCCGCGTCGATCATGCCGGTGGTCTCCGGGGTGACCCGGGCGTGCAGGGACACGAAGCGAGAGCGGCCGAGCAGCTCCTCCAGCCCCACCTGGCCGGGGACGCCGGTGACGTAGGGGTCGTACACCAGCACCTCGGCGCCGAACCCCTCCAGCATGCGGGCCACCCGGCTGCCGATCGCGCCGTAGCCGACCAGGCCGACCGTGCCGCCCTCCAGCTCCGGGCCGACCTGGTCGTACACGTAGTAGTCGCCCCGCCACACGCCCCGGGCGAGGTCGGCGTTGGTCTGCGGGATGCGGCGGGTGGCGGCCAGCAGCATGGCCAGCGTGTGCTCGGCGGTGGCGACCGCGTTGCGGCCGGGCGCGAACGTGACGGTCACCCCGGCCTCGGCGGCGGCCTGGAGGTTGGCGTTGACCGGGCCGCCCCGGCTGACGCAGAACAATCTCAGGTCGGGGCAGGCGGCGAGGACCCGCTTGGTCAGCGGGGCCATCTGGGTCACGCAGACCTCCACGCCGCGCAGCGCCTCGATCAGCTCCTCCTCCACGTCGGACGCCTCGTCGACCTCGCCCACCCGCCCGAACGGCACGACCGGCCACGGCAGGGTCAGCTCGCGGATGTCGGCGTCCCCGGGGACCACCTGCCGGAGCGCGTCCACCAGGAGGTCGCTGCGCACGAAGTGGTCACCGGCGGCAAGGATTCGGACGGTCAACGAACGGCTCCGATCGGAGAGTTGAACTGCAGGATCGCGACCTGCCCGCCGTCGAGGCGGAGCTCGGTGACGGCGCAGTTGTCCAGGCGCGGGAAGAGCCGCCGGTAGGAACCGAGCGGCACCCCGATGAGCCCGCACAGGGCGAGCCTGATGACGGTCGTGTGGGCGACGGCCAGCACCCGCCCGCCGGGGTGGGCGGCGGCGATGTCGCGCAGGGCGGCGGTGAACCGGTCTGCGGCCTCCGCGGGGTCCTCGCCCCCGGGCAGCGGGCAGGCGGCCGGGTCGGCCTCGAAGGCGGCGCGGGCCTCGGGGAAGCGCTCGTGCATCTCCGCGGAGGTCAGCCCCTCGCCGCGGCCGAAGTCGAGTTCGCGCAGCCGGGCGTCCGTCCGCGGCTCGACGCCCGCCGCCTCGGCGCTCGCCTCGGCGGTGATCCGGGCCCGGCTCAGCGTGGACGTCCAGACGGCGGACAGCCCGGCCTCGGCCGACCAGGCGGCCAGCCGCCCGGCCTGCTCGTGGCCGCGCGGGGTCAGCTCGACGTCGGTGACGCCGGCGTAGCGGTTCTCGGCGTGCCAGACGGTCTCGCCGTGGCGGGCCAGTACGAGCCGGGTCATCGGGCGCTCCTCTTCCGGGCGTGGGCGGCGGCCTCCGGGGGCAGCCAGCCGCGGTCCTCCAGTTCGGCGACGAACCGCAGGTAGTGCTCGCGCAGGTCCTCACCTCCGGGTTCGACGACCTCGCGGGTGCGGATCATCCGGGCCGCGGAGGCGGGCCCGGCGGCGAGTACGGCCATGCCGAGCGCGGGCTCGGCGTTCTCCCGCAGGGTCACCGGCCGGCCCAGCACGGCGGCCCTGACGCGGTTCCAGTAGGAGCTGCGGGTCGCGCCGCCGGTCAGCACGATCTCACCGTCCACCGGGGCGCCGAGCAGGTCGAGGTAGTCGAAGCAGAGCCGCTCGATGTAGGCGGCGCCGCGCAGGATCGCGGCGTAGCGGTCGACGTCGTCGCCGAGGCGGCCGAGGGTGAAGCCCTCCGCCTCCGGCGCGGCGAACGGGAACCGCTCGCCGCGGGAGACCAGCGGGTAGACGGTGGCGGACGGGTCGGCGGGCGGGCGGATGGACGGACCGGCGGGCGGGCCGGCTCCGGCGCCGCCGGATTCGAAGCGCCCGGCGGCCAGCCGGCTGAGCGCGTCGAGGTCGCGCCCGGCCAGGTCGCGGGCCAGCACGCCCGCGCCGGTGCTGGACGCGCCGCCCGGCAGCCACGAGCCGTCCGGGGCACGGTGGGAGTAGACGACGCCCAGCGGGTCGTGGACCAGCTCCCGGGTGACGCCCTTGAGCACCAGCGTGGTGCCCATCACCGAGTTCCAGCTGCCGGGCGTGAGGGCGCCCGCGCCGAGCTGGGCCGCGCACCCGTCGGTGGTCCCGGCGACCACCGGCGTGCCCGCCGGGACGCCGGTGGCCTCGGCGGCCTCCGCGCAGACCTCCCCGAGCACGGTGCCGGGCCGTACCACGCCGGGCAGCACGGAGGCGGGGACGCCGAGGGCGTCCAGGACGTCGGACGGCCAGCGCTCGTCGATCAGGTCCACGCCCGTCTTCAGCGCGTTGCTCAGGTCGGTGGCGACCGGCCGGCCCGTCAGGCGGCGGTTGACGAAGTCGTTCTGGTGCGCCAGTCGCGCCCCGGCCGGGGCGTCGCGCAGCAGCCACAGCAGCTTCGGCAGCGCCCAGTTGGCCTGCATGCGGCGGTAGCCGAGCCGGTCCCACACGTGCGCGCCGACGTCGTTGACCCGGTCGACCTCGCCGGCCGCCCGCCGGTCGTCGTACATCAACCCGGGGGTGAGCGGCCGGCCGTCGCCGCCGGTGAGCAGGATCGTGCCGGAGGTGGCGTCCACCGCCACACCGCCGACGGGTCCCGGCGGCACGTCGCGCATCGCCTCGCGGGAGGCGGCGGCCAGCGCCTCCCACCACCCCTCGGGATCCTGTTCGTGCCGGGGGCCGTCACGGCGGCTGGTCAGCGGCCTGCTCGCCGCGCCGAGCACCCGGCCGTCCCCGGTGACGGCCATCACGCGCACGCTCTGCGTGCCGAGATCCACGCCGATCCAGGTGCTCATGAGCGGCTCCGGGTCTCGGCGAGCAGCGGCCAGGACCGGGCGGCGGTCTCACGCAACGCGAGGAAGTCCCGGTAGAGCGTCTCGTAGGAGCCGAGCCGCGGCCGTACGGCGTCGCGCAGCCGCACGTGGCGCCCGGCCGCCTCCTCCAGATCGGCGGCGGCGCCCGTCGCGGTCAGACCGACCAGGAAGGCGCCGCGGGCGCCGACCTCGGCGTCGGCCGGCCGCAGCACCGGCAGGCCGGTGACGTCGGCGATCATCCGCAGCCACAGGTCGCTCGCAGAGCCGCCGCCGCACACCCGCAGCTCCCGCACGCCGGGGCCGAAGGCGTCCAGGCAGTCGCGGACGACGAACGTGAGGCCCTCGAACACGGCGCGGGCGATGTGCCCGCGGTCGTGGTCGAACGACATGCCCAGGAAGGAGCCCCGGGCGAGCGGGTCGCAGAACGGTGCCCGTTCCCCGGCCGGGGACAGGTAGGGCAGGAACGCCAGGCCGCCCGCGCCCGGCGGGCTCGCCGCGGCCAGCTCGCCGAGGGCGGCCGGGCCGGGCAGCCCGAGCAGGCGACAGACCCAGTTGATCACCTCGACCCCGGCGAAGGTGGGGAAGGCCCGCAGGTAGCCGCCGGGGGCCGCGATCGTGATGCCCACGGCGGGGCCGTCCAGGTCGGGTTCGGCGACGATGGTCTCGGTGCACAGCGTGGTGCCCAGGATGCTGCACGCCCGGCCCTCGCCCACCGCGCCCGCCCCGACGGCGGTGGAGACGATGTCGTAGGGGGCCATCACGACCGGGGTCCCGGCGGGCAGGCCCAGCGACGCGGCGGCGGACGTGGTGAGCGCGGCGACGCGGTGCGCGTCGCCGCGCGGCTCGGGCAGCAGCCGCGCGGCCCACTCCAGGCCGAACGACGCCAGCAGCTCGGGGGAGTAGGCGCGGGCGCGCAGGTCCATGAACGGCGCCGAGGCGTCGGACTCGTCGGCGGCGACCTCCCCGGTCAGCCGGGAGAAGATCCAGCCGCCGCAGGTCAGCAGGGCCGCCGAGCGTTCCAGCCGCTCGGGGTCGTGCTCCCGCAGCCAGGTGAGGATCGCGTGCGGCAGCCCCGAGGCGGCGGCGGAGCCGTTGACGCGGAAGGCCCGCTCGGCCGCGCCGGAGCGGTTCCAGGCGTCCACCGCGGACGCGGCCCGGCCGTCGTTCCACAGGATCGCCGGCCCGGTCGGCTCGCCGTCGGATCCGACGAGCCAGGCGCCGTCGCCCTGGGCGGTGACCGCGACGAAGTCGACGGCGCCGGCCGAGGCGCCGGCGAGGCGGCCGGCGACCGCGCGCACCGTGTGCGCGACCGCCGCCCAGACCGTGTTCATGTCCTGTTCGGCGTGGCCGGGCGCGGGCCGGGACACGCCGGTCTCCTGCCGGGCGACCGCGATCTCCGCTCCCGCTTCGTCGTAGCCGACCGCCTTGACCACCGTGGTGCCGGCGTCGACGCAGATGGCCGCCATCAGGCCCGCCCGTGGGAGGTCCGGGACCTGCGCGCGGCCGAGTCGACGACCACGGCCAGCAGCAGCACCACGCCCGTCACGACGAACCGGATGGAGGAGTCGAGGTTCAGCAGCGTCAGGCCGCTGGAGATCGACTGGATGACGATCATGCCGAGCAGCGCGCCGAACGCGGTGCCGCGCCCGCCGAACAGGCTCGTCCCGCCGATCACGGCGGCGGCGATGGCGTTGAGGTTCACGTCGCCGGCGCCGCTGCTCTGGTTGGCGGCGGCCAGCCGGGCGGCGGCGAGGATGCCGCCCACCGCGGCGAAGGAGGAGCACAGCATGAACGCCGAGGTGTAGACGGCCCGGACGTTGATGCCGGCCCGCCGCGCCGCCTCGACGTTGCCGCCGACGGCGTAGACCGACCTGCCCCACTTCGTACGTGACAGCAGGTAGTGCATGACCAGTACCAGCGCGACGAACAGGACGAACATCCAGCCGACGCCGCGGGTCCGCCCGAGGTACCAGACCACGAACGCCAGCACCGCCAGCAGCGCTAGGCTCCGTACGGCCAGCATGGAGGTGGTCCGGGATGACAGGCCCGCCAGGCGGCGCTCCCGGGCGTGCAGGTAGCCGGTGGCGAACAGCCAGGCCGCGGCGACGACCGCGAAGACGTACGACAGCCACTGCGGCACGAAGGCCAGCTGCGCGAAGTTCACCAGGGCCGAGTCGAACGGCAGGTTGATCGACCCCTTGGTGCCCAGCACGTACAGCTGGAGGCCGAGGAAGGCCAGCAGGCCGGCCAGCGTGATGACGAAGCTCGGCACCCCGAAGCGGTTGAACAGCTGGGCGTACACCCAGCCGATCGCCGCGCTCATCGCGACCGCCGCCAGGACGGCCGCCCAGAGCGGCAGCCCTCTGCCGACGAACAGCACCGCCAGCACCGCGCCGGACAGGCCGCTGACCGAGCCGACCGACAGGTCGATCTGCCCGACCAGCAGCACGCACACGATGCCGAGCGCGATGACGCCGACCGCGGCCGACTCCAGCGTGAGGTTGACCAGGTTGGTGCTGGACAGGAAGACCGGGTTGAGGATCTGCAGCACGGCCCAGATCACGACGAGGCCGACCAGGACCGGGATCACGCCGAGATCGCCGCCGCGGGCCCGCTCGATCACGTCGGTGAGCGCGCCGCGCAGCCCCTCGCGGCTCCGTAACCGCTCGTCCTGGCGGTCGGTGGCGAGCGTGGTGGTCATGAGAGCCCCTCCTTGCGGCGCGCCCGGCGCTGCGACACCGCGTTGTCGGCGGCGCCGGTGATGGCGGCGATGATGTCCTCGACCGAGACGTCGTCCACGTCGAACACCCCGTTGTTGCGGCCCAGCCGCAGCACGGCCACGGTGTCGGCGACCGCCTTCACGTCCGCCATGTTGTGGCTGATCATGATGACGCCCAGGCCGTTCTCCCGGAGCCGCTCGACGAGGTTGAGCACCTCGGCCGTCTGCGCGACGCCCAGGGCCGCGGTCGGCTCGTCGAGAATGATGATCTTCGGGTCGCCGAGCAGCGACCTGGCGATCGCGACGGTCTGCCGCTGGCCGCCCGACAGCGACGCCACCGGCACCCGGACGCTGGGGATCTTCGCCGACAGCTGGCGGAGCAGCTCCCACGAGCGCGTCTCCATCGCCACGTCGTTCAGCCGGAGCGGGCGGATCTCCTGCCCCAGGAAGAGGTTCTGGATCACGTTGAGGTTCTCGCACAGCGCGAGGTCCTGGAAGACGGTGGCGATGCCGAGCCGGTGGGCGGCCGCCGGGCTCGGGATGCCGACGGTCTTCGCGTCGAAGGTGATCGTGCCCGAGTCCGGCGGGTGCACACCCGACAGGATCTTCACCAGCGTCGACTTGCCGGCGCCGTTGTCCCCGACGACGGCCACGACCTGACCCGCCGCCACATCGAGGTCGATGCCGGTGAGCGCGGCGACCGCGCCGAAGGTCTTGCTGATCCCGCGCAGGGACAGGACGCTGTCTGCTTGCTGGGTGGCGGACAAAGGGGCTCCTGGAGATCTACTTGATGCCGAGCTCGGCGCATCCCTTGGCGTACTCGCCCGTGCACGCCTCGGACGCCTTCATGATTCCGCTCTGGAACAGCACCTCGTTGATGTTGTCCTTGGTCACGACCGTGGGGGTGAACAGCTCCGAAGGCGTGTCGTAGAGCTTGGTCTTGCCCGCGGGCTTCTCGCCCCGCGCGAACCGGTAGGCCGCGTCGGCCGCGGCCTCGGCCACGATCTTGATGGGCTTGGAGATCGTGTTGTACTGGTCGCCGGAGATGATGCGCTGGGCGGCGGCCAGCTCGGCGTCGTTGCCGGTGACCGGGGGGACCTTCACGCCCGCCGCCTTGAACGCGGCGATCGAACCGCCGCCGGTGCCGTCGTTGGCCGCCACCACGCCCACGATCTCGTCGCGGAACCTGGTGATCTGGCCGCTCACCCAGGTCTGGGCCTTCTCCGGCTGCCAGTCGGGGGTGTCGTACTCGGCGAGCAGCTTGAAACCGCTCGGGTCGACCGCGCCGTGGACGCCCTTCTTGATCAGGCCGGCGGCGGCGTCCGTGGGGGAGCCGTTCACCTGGAGGATCCCGCCCTCGGCCTTCTCCTCCTTGAGGTGGTCGACCAGGGACTGGGCGATCATCGAGCCGATCTTCTCGTTGTCGAACGAGATGTAGTAGTCGGCCGGGGTGGTGGGGATCGGCCGGTCGTAGGCGATGACCGGCACGTTCTGCGCCTGCGCCGACTTGACGATGGTCGCGGCGGCGGCCGAGTCGACGGGGTCGATCACGATGGCCTTGACGCCCTGGGCCAGTGCCGAGTTGGCCTGCTGCTGTTGCTTGGAGGCGTCGGAGTCGGCGTTCTGGTAGATGACCGTGCAGCCCGCGCACAGCTGCTTCATCTTCGCCTCGAACAGCGGCTTGTCGGCCAGTTCGTACCGGGTGGAGGCGAGGTCGGGCATGAGGAAGGCCACCTTGGCGTTCTCCGCGCCCCCGTCGCCGCCGCCGTCCGCTCCGCCGGAGCCGGAACCGCAGGCGGTGAGCGCCGCGCCCGCGATGACCGCCACCGCGGCGAACGTCGTTGTCCGCGTCTGAGCTTTCTTCACGGCTTCTTCCCTTGCTCGCTGTGTCCTCGCGCAGCGGATCCGCTCCGCGATCCCCGAGGCCGGGCATGGTCCGCTACGCGCGGTCATGCGCCATGGCCGAACACGCTAGCGCGTGCTCGGAATATTTGTCCAGAAAAAGTGTTCAGGGATTTTCCAGACCCGTGACCTGGCGCCGACGCGCGAACGGCGACCGGGGACCTCCCCTCACGGGACGAGGGTTCCGGGCGCGGGGGCTGCGGGGACGGGGCGCGCGGGAACGGCCCGCCGGGCGGTGCCGTACGGCGGGTGTGCCGTACGCCGGCGGTGCGGTGCGGTATGGCGGGTGTGCCCGTGCGCGGGTGGTGTCCTGTGGCGGGCGGCGCCGTACGGCGGGCCGCGGGACGGGCGTCCGCCTCCGCCGGTGGCCCGCTCTCCCGTCAGCGGGATCACCGTCAGCGGGTCGCCGACAGCAGGCTCTCCGCCGTCAGGGCGTCGGTGACGAGCTGGTTGAAGTAGCCGCCCCTGGCCCCGGCGACGATCGACAGGACCTTCTCCGGCCCGACCGCCACCGCGATGGAGACGGGGATGCGGCGCAGCTGCTCCAGGCTGGTCGCCACCAGCCGCTCGCTGCCCGGATAGCCGACGGGCTCGCCGTCGCGGTCGTAGAAGCGCGAGCACACGTCGCCGACGGCGTCGCGCAGGCTGCCGGCGTGGCGGGGCACGAAGGCCGGCACGACCTGGCGCGTCAGCGGCGGCGAGCCGACGCCGACGATCGCGCACCTGGCGTGCGCCCACAGGTCCATGACCCTGCGCACCGACGGCTCGTGCTGCAGGGAGTAGAACAGCTCGGGACCCGGCTGGGCGGGCGCGTACAGGTAACTGGGCACGCCCCCGACCCGCTCGGCCAGCAGGCGGGTCGTCTCGTTCGTCTGGAACCAGGGCTGGGGGTCCTCCTGGCCGCCCACGGCCGGGGCGATCGTGACCCCGGGGAACCTCCCCAGGCTCTCCCGCGCGCACTCGTAGACCGTGCTGCCGGAGGAGACCAGCAGTACGTCGCCGGACTCCAGGCCCGCCGCGGCCAGTGCCCTGGCCAGGCCCGGGGCCAGCCATGGGCCCAGCGCCGGGCCGCCGACCCTGGGCACCAGGAAGACGCGCGCCAGGCCCAGCGCGGTGGCCACCTCGGCGGCCAGCGGGCCCTCCTCCAGCGCCGCCGGCCGGTGCACCCGGATCTCCACGATGCCGTGCCGGCGCGCCTCGGTCAGCAGCCGGCTCACCGTGGCCCGGCTGACGCCCAGCCGCTTGGCGATGTCGGCCTGGGTGGCCTCCTCGAGGTAGTACTGCGACGCCGCCGCGTACATCAGCTCCCGGGGGAACCGGGCCTGTGCCTCCGGTACGGCGTCGGCGGCGTTCATGGGCGGGCTCCCCCTCATTTTCTGAACATATGTGCTGAACAGATGCGCATTGACTATACCCGCGCCCTCTCCAAGGGAAAGGCTAGCGATCCCGGACGCGGCCCGGCGATCAGTGCGACGCGGTACGGAGCCTGGCCGAGGCGTCGCGCAGGTAGTCGATGAAGGAGCGCAGCGCCGGGTTGGGGTTGGTCGGGCGGGCCGCCGCGCCGATCCTGCGGTAGAGCCGGGGCCCGTCCAGCCGGCACACCTGGACGCCGGGGGCGCCCCGCGCCCCGAGGCTGGGCACCAGCGCGACCCCGAGACCGGCCCGCACCAGCCCGAGCGTGACCTCGTAGTGGTCGCTGCGGCAGCGGATCATCGGACTGAACCCCTCCAGCGCGCTGGCCCGCTCCAGCACAGAGACCGGGGTCCCGGTGCCGTAGGTGGTGATCCACGGCTCGCCGGCCAGGTCGGCGAGCCGTACCCGCTGCGACTTGCCCGCGGGGTGGCCGGGCGGCACGACCAGCAGCTGCGGCTCGTCGAACAGGTGGGTGACCTCGACCCCCTCCGGAGGCTTCCACGGGTCGAGCGCGTGCTCGAAGACCACCAGCACGTCGAGCGCGCCGCGCTCCAGGTCGGGCAGCAGCTCGTGGGGCTGGCCGAGCACCAGGTCCAGCTCCACGGCCGGGTGGCGGGCGGTGAAGGCCGACAGCGCCAGCGGCAGCAGCCGGTACCCCGCCGAGGCGAAGAACCCGATCCGCAGCTGCCCGGCGTCGGCCCTGGCCTGCGCCAGCAGGTCCTTCTCCGCGGCCTCGATGATGTCGAGCACCTCCTGGGCGCGGGTCGCCAGCCGCCGGCCCGCCGCGGTCAGCCGCAGGCTCTGGGCGCCCCGCTCGACCAGCCCCACCCCGGCCTCCTCCTCCAGCCGGGACAGCTGGTGGGAGACGGCCGAGGGCGAGAGCCGCAGGACGCGCGCGGCCCCGGCGATGCTCCCGGTCCGGAAGACCTCCAGCAGGACGCGGAGGCGGTGACTGCTCAACACCGCCCCAGTATGGGGTAATTGTCCGCAGATGAGGGAGTCGGTACGGTCACCGGCCTGGGAGTTCCCCGAGGCCCCGCCGTCTGCCGCCGGTTCCGCCGGATGACGGGCGGGACAGCCCTCGGACCCTTCCACGGACCTTTGACGGGCCTTCCGCGGGCATTTCATGGACATTCCGTGGACGGCCGGACGGCGGCCGGTCAGCCGTCCGGGACGGCGGTCACGGCCGGACGGGCGGGGCACTCAGGGTGATCCGGGTGGCCGAGGCGTTCGGGGTGCTCGGGGTGTTCGGTGTGCTCCGGAAGCCGGGTGCGTTCGGGGTGCTTCGGGTGTTCGGGATGTCCGGGGTGCTCCGGAAGCTCGGGCTGTTGGGGCTGTTCGGGGTGTTCGGGCCGTTCCTGGCGGGACGCCAGATCGACGACCCGCCCGCCGGTGCCCGTGGCGCACAACGCGGCGGCGAACAGGATGATCTGGTTGAGGACCTTGAGGAAGACCAGCATCCCGACGGCGCCCGCGACGACCTGGTAGGCGGGGTTGGCCGCGGTGATCTCCAGGTAGAACTGGCCGATGGTCTTGAGGATCTCCAGTCCGGCGGTGGCGAACAGCGCGGGCCCCAGCACCCGGCCGAGCGGCAGCCGCAGCCGGGGCGTCACGGTGAGCAGGGCGGCGGCCAGCAGTGTGTTCACCGCCAGGCCGAGCACGAACGAGGCCGCCGACAGCAGCCACCGCGTCACGTCGTCGGTGACGCCCACGGTGTGCAGGAACACCCAGTTCAGCAGCGACTCGGCGGCGAAGGACACCGCCAGGGAGATCGACAGCAGCAGCCCCAGCCCGGCCAGCACGCCCAGGTCGATCACCTGGCGCAGGAAGTAGGCGCCCGGGTACTCCTCCAGCCGCCAGACCGCCCGGATCGCCGAGCGCATGCTGTCCACCCAGAACAGCCCGGTCAGCGGCAGGCCCACGAAGGCGATCGCCCCGGCCGTGCTCCGGGCGTCGCGCAGCGCCGCCACGTCCAGGCGGGGGAAGTTCTCGCTCAGGAAGACCTGCACCGTGGTGATGACCTTGGGGTCGTCCAGCACGTGCCCGATGATCGAGAAGCCGAGCAGCCCGAGTGCGAACACCGCGAAGAACGAGTAGTAGGTGAGCGCGGCCGACAACCGCCCGCCGTCCGCCTCGTCGTACCGCACCCCGGCGCGCACCAGGTGGTCCAGCCAGCCGTGGCGGCGGCGGGCCCGCGTCCAGAACGCCGCCACCCGCCCGGCGAATCCCGTGACCGTCATGGCCGGGCCACTACCCGGCACCCGCCGCTCTACCGCCCTCCGGCGCCCCGGCCTGCCGGAACCACCGTGAAGCCCACACACCCCTCACAACCCACACAGTGCACATGGTGCACGGAGTCCCCGGAGTCCACAAGATCCCCAGGGTCTGCGGAGCCCGGCGGGGGAGGGGCGACGGAGTCCGGCCGGCGGTCCCGCCTGCGATGCCGGCCCGCCGCGGGGCGGGACCGCCGCCTGGTCAGCAGGAACGTCGCGACGAGGAGTACGGCCAGCAGCCCGGCGACCGGCGCCGTCTCCGGCGGCATGCCGTACGGTCCGGTGCCGAAGGCCAGGGACGAGGCGCCGGGGCCGGGCGCCGGGCGCACCTCGATCCGGGTGGCCTCGGAGAGCGCCCCCGCCCCGTCGGCCGGGGGCGCGCCCGCCAGGTTCTCCCTGACCTTGCGCGGCAGGCCGTAGCCGACGACGTTGCTCTCGTCGCGGGTCTTGCGCTTCAGCCGGGAGCCGTCGACGTTCGCCTCGATCGTGTGGATCGTTCCACCGTCCACGCGCTCGACCACGCCCACGTGGTCGATGCCGCCGATGTCCCGGCCGCCGGACCAGTCGAAGAAGACCAGCGCCCCGGGCTCGGGCGTGCCCGACCACGCGCCGTGCGTGGCGAACCAGTGGGCGTGGGAGGGGGTCCAGGCGAACAGGCCGACGTAGTCGGCGACACCGGCCTTCGCCGCGGCCCAGGAGATGAACATGTCGCACCAGGGCGCCGTCTCGTACTCGGCGTCCCGGACGACGTTGGCCGAGTACCACCGGCCGAACACGGTGGGCTGCCCGTCGCGCTGCCGATATCCGAGCTCCGGCGCCATGGTCTTCAGCAGTGCGTCACCGATCGGATCCAAGGCTGTCAGCCACCCCGTCCGCGTGTCCTCCGCCCTTCCGCGAAGGGTGGGCGCCGTCCGACAAGCCGGACTGTATTCCGTACGACGCGAAGAAGATGGCTTTTCCGATAAAAGGGGGCTTTATCCGGCGCTTTGATGCCGGATCCGCCGAATCGCGGGAACGGCCGGTATTTCCGGCCTATCATGCCCGTCCGGCCCGGGAACCTCCCGAGCCGGACAAACTAGACGAGCTAGACGAGCTGGACGGACCGGGTGCGGCCTCAGATCAGGCCGAGCGCCAGCATCGCGTCCGCGACCTGCTTGAACCCGCCGATGTTGGCCCCCGCCACGTAGTCGCCCGGCATGCCGTACTCGTCGGCGGTCTCCAGGCAGCGGGCGTGGATGTCACGCATGATCTCCCGCAGGCGCTGCTCGGAGAACTCGAAGGTCCAGGAGTCGCGGCTGGCGTTCTGCTGCATCTCCAGCGCGCTGGTGGCCACGCCGCCCGCGTTGGCCGCCTTGCCCGGTCCGAACGCCACCCCCGCCTCCTGGAACACCCGGATCCCCTCCGGGGCGGTGGGCATGTTGGCGCCCTCGCCCACCGCGATGCAGCCGCCCCGCACCAGGGCCTCGGCGTCGCGGGCGGTGATCTCGTTCTGGGTGGCCGACGGCATCGCCACCTCGCACGGCACCTCCCACACGGGACGGCCGGAGACGAAGGACACCCCGTCGCCGCGGCGCTCGGCGTAGACGTTCAGCCGCCTGCGCTCGACCTCCTTGACCTGCTTGAGCAGCCCGAGGTCGATGCCCTTCTCGTCGAGGATGTATCCCGAGGAGTCGGAGCAGGCGACCACCACGCCGCCGAGCTGCTCCACCTTCTCGATCGTGTAGAGGGCGACGTTGCCGGACCCGGACACCACGACGCGCCGGCCGTCGAACGACGTGCCGCGCGCCCTCAGCATCTCCTCCACGAAGAAGGCGCAGCCGTAGCCGGTCGCCTCGGTCCGCACCTGCGCGCCGCCGTAGCTGAGCCCCTTGCCGGTGATCACTCCGGACTCGTAGCGGTTGGTGATCCGCTTGTACTGGCCGAACAGGTAGCCGACCTCGCGCTGCCCGACCCCGATGTCACCGGCCGGGACGTCGGTGTACTCGCCGATGTGGCGGTAGAGCTCGGTCATGAAGCTCTGGCAGAAGCGCATCACCTCGCGCGCGGAGCGGCCCTTGGGGTCGAAGTCGGAGCCCCCCTTGCCGCCGCCGATGGGCAGGCCGGTCAGCGCGTTCTTGAATATCTGCTCGAAGCCGAGGAACTTCACGATGCCGAGGTAGACCGAGGGATGGAAGCGCAGGCCGCCCTTGTAGGGGCCCAGCGCGCTGTTGAACTCCACCCGGAAACCCCGGTTGATCTGCACCTCGCCCCGGTCGTCCTCCCATGGCACGCGGAAGATGATCTGCCGCTCCGGCTCGCAGATACGCTCAATGATCTTGGAATCGGCGTACTCGGGATGTTTGGCGAGGACCGGTCCGATGCTCTCCAGCACCTCGCGGACGGCCTGGTGGAACTCGATCTCACCGGGGTTGCGGCTCAGAACGTTGTCGTAGATCGAGGCCAGTCTCTCGTGCAGCATCCTCGTCCCCTCATGTTGACAGCGATCGAAGTGATCTCCGCCCAGATTAGGCGACGCGGATCCGCGCATCCCCGGAGGCCGGGCGGGTCCCCTCGCGGGGCGCGCCCATGCGGGCCGGCCGCCCCGGACGGAGGGCCCGGAGCGACCGGCCGCGGGCCCGGAGCGACCGGCCGAGCCGGAGAGGCCGGTCAGCCACCGATCAGCCACCGATCAGCCGCCGGTCAGCCGCCGGTCAGCGGCCGGGGGACGGCCAGGCGTTGGGGCGGCAGCCGTACAGCGACTTCGTCTGCTGGAGCATCACCGGGGCCCGCCGGCCACGTCCGGGACACGGCGTGTGGCCGTGGCCGAGGCCGTGGCCCACCTCGTGGTTGACGACGTACTCCCGGTAGGTGGCGACGTCGCGCCCGTAGCCCCGCACGCCCTGGTTCCACCGCATGGCGTTGATCACCGCGCGCTTGCCGTTCCAGCAGGACAGCAGGCCGTTGGTGATCATCGGCCGGCACTGCCGGTCGGTCATCCCGGGGCTGGACAGCGACACCCGGATCTCCACCGGCCCGCGCGTCACGCGCCTGAACCGGAAACCCCAGCTCCGAGGGTCGTTCAGCGTACGGTGCACGGCCTCGGCGAACTCCCGCCCGTCGAACGGCAGGCCGCGCTCGACCTCGACGATGTAGCGGATCACCCGTCCCTTGCCGCCCGCCGGCGGTTCGGCCCCGCCGCCCACGACGGAGTAGCGGCCGCCCGCCGAGGCGGGCACCTTCATCCGCTGCGGCTGCCGGCGGCCGTTGGCCAGCAGGAAGGGGCGTTCCGCTCCGGGGGACGAGTGCGGAGAGGCCGTGGGCGCGGGAGGCGGGGTGGGGGTCACCGGCGCCGGGGGCAGGGCCTCGGGCGTGGCGGGCATGTCCGAGACCGGTTCAAGGCGACCGCTCAGCAGGGTGGCGCCGCCGGCCAGCAGTGTCGCCGAGATGGCGAGGGCGAGGAGGCCCACAAAGGGTCTGCGGTCATAAAATTGTACCTTCCTGGACATAGGCCGTAAACCTTATTACCTCCGGCCGCCACTGATCAGCCGGGAGGCCCTCACGGACCCCCGGGACCCCCGGCCGCCGGATGTCCGGCGGATGCCCGGCGGGCGGTCGCTGGAGGGCCGTGGGATGTCCGCCGGGCGGCCGCTGGAGGACTGCTGGAGGGCCCGCCTCCGTCGCCCGGCCGGGCGGATCCCGCCTCCCGGCCCGTTCCGCCTCCCGGCGCCCCCTGCCGCCTCCCGGTGTCCCGGCCCGGTTCCTGGGTACCGCCAGGCTGACTGGGTAACGCCAGGCGGACGGTCATGGAAGCGGGTCTCCCCCGGCGTGTGGCGGGTGAGCCCGCCACACGCCGGCGAGCAGGGAGACGGCGGATCCGGGATGCGGATCCAATGGAAAGGAGTACGCCGTGCAGCACTACGACGCGGCGATCATCGGTGGCGGGCCGGCCGGGCTGACGGCCGCCATGACGCTGAGCCGCTCGGTGCGCCGGGTGGCGGTCCTGGAGACGAGGCGGCCGCCGCGCAACGCCCCGTCCAGGGGAGTGCACGGCATCGTCGGTCTCGACGGCCTCACCCCCGACGAGTACCGGCACCGCGCCTGGGCCGATCTGACGCGGTACGGCATGGCCGACATGTACGAGGCCACCGCGACCGACGTGGTGCCCGATCCCGAGGGGGGCTTCACCGTCCTGTCCGACCGCCGCGACCCGCTGTGGGCGGGCCAGGTCCTCCTCTCCACCGGGGTGATCGACATCCGTCCCGACGTGGAGGGGTTCGACGAGTGCTGGGGCAGGACGGTCATCCACTGCCCGTTCTGCGTCGGCTGGGAGAACCGGGGCCGCACCTGGGGGGTGGTCACCTCCGACCCCGGCTTCGCCAGGACGGCCGCCGCCGGGTTCTCGGCCTGGAGCCACGACGTGATCGTCCTGGCCGACGGCGCCCTGCCCGAGCCGGTCCCCGAGGCCAGGGTCGTCGAGGGCGGGATCCGCAGGCTCCACCACACCGGCGGCATGCTGCGCGCGGTCGAACTGGAGGACGGCACGCTCGTCGAGCGGCAGACGCTGCTGTGGCAGCCCGGCCAGCGGCCCGTCCCGCTGGTCGCACGCCTCGTCGAACGGCTGGGCCTGGTGCTCGGCGGCGACGGCTACGTCAAGACCGACGAGTGCCGCCGTACCAACGTGCCCGGCCTGTACGCCGCCGGAGACCTCACCACCGACTCGCAGGCCGCGATCGAGTCGGCCGCCGCCGGGTCGGTGGCCGCCTTCACGATGATCTCCGACGCCTGCGGGGCCTGGGCGGTGGAGCCCGCAGAGGCCTCCTGACCCGTCCCGGACGGGACCGTGCGCCACCCGCCTCCCGGCCCGTGCTCACCCGGCCGCGACACCCCGGTCCCGGCCGGCGGGGCGGCCGGGCGTCAACGGCCGGGCGTCAGCGGGCGACGGACCAGCCGTGGATCCTGCCGAGGGCGGCGGCGACGTGGGCGAAGCGTGCCGGGTCGAGCACGGCCCCCTCGCGGCGGATGTCGTCCTCGTCCAGCGCGAAGACGCGGTCCAGCCGCAGGTAGGAGACCCGGCCGTCGCGGTCCCAGGGGCCTGCGCCCAGTTCCAGCCACTCGCGGGGGTCGTCGTCGCCGTGGCTGGACAGCATCATCGCCAGCAGGCGGCGCCGGTGGCGGCCGACGACCAGCAGCGGCCGGTCCTTGCCCCGGGCCGGGTCCTCCTCGTAGGGGACCCAGGCCCACACGATCTCACCCGGGTCGGCCAGGCCGTCCAGGTCGGGGGAGTAGTCGAGGGTCGCCGTCCGGTCCACGCCGTAGACCTCGCGGACCGCCCCCCGGGCCGGCCGCGGGTCCTCACCGAGATCACGCATCCGGACATCCTAGTCAGCTTCTCGGCCCTGAAGGACCGAGCTTGCAGCTCCTCGCCGTGCATGGGGTGCACGGGTCAGGCCACGTCGTCGGCAGCGTGACTCACTGCCCAGCCCGCAGCACCGGGCATGGCGATGTTGCGGGCCGCGTTCACGTCGGCGTGCTCAGCGAAGCCGCATGACGTGCAACAGAAGGTGGCCGGACGGGTCAGGACGCCAGGTCGCGGACGGCCTCGGCGACGGGGACCTCACCGCCGACGAGCTCCACGATGTGGCGGTGCGGCCCCGGGGAGTCGAGCAGCTCCACGATCACCGCGGCGACGTCGTCACGCGGCACCCTCCCGTGCGGCACCGGCGGGTGCGACAGCAGGACCCGCCCGGTGCCGGGGTCGTCGGTCAGCGTCCCGGGGCGCAGGATCGTCCAGTCGAGGTCGCGGCGCCTCTCCAGGTCGTTCTCCGCGGCGGTCTTCGCGTCGATGTACGCCGCCCAGACCTCGTCGCTGCCCGGCTGGGGCGGCTGCCCGGCCCCCATCGAGGAGATCTGGACGAGGCGGCGGACCCCGGCGCGCTCGGCGGCCTCGGCCAGCAGGACCGCGGCCGCCCGGTCGACGGTGTCCTTGCGCGGCACGCCGCTGCCCGCCCCGGCCCCGGCGGCGAACACCGCGGCGTCCGCCCCGGCGAGGAGGGCGGCCACCTCCTCCACCCCGGCCTTCTCCAGGTCGCACACGACGGGCTCGGCCCCCGTCTCGCGGATGTCGTCCTCCTGCGCCGGATCACGGATCAGGCTGACGACCTCGTCTCCCCGGCCTGCGAGCAGCCACCCCAGCCGCAGCCCGACCTTCCCGTGGCCGCCGGCGATGACCGTACGCATATGAGCCTCCTTGGACACACGTCATGGGAATACGGCTCGTCGTACCCCGGAGGACGCGCCTGTCACCGTCCGGAGGGCTCCGGGTCGTGGGGGTCGTAGGGGCTGCGCCCGGCCCGGATCGCCGCGACCAGCCGCGCGGTGTGCTCCTGCGCGGCCCGGTGCAGGCCGGGACCGAAGCTGACGCGGGCGACCCCGAGCCCGGCCAGCTCGGCCAGCGACGGCGTGCCGGGGCGGAACAGGACGTTGACCGGGCCTCCGATGCCCTCCACCAGCGCGCCGATGTCGGCGGGCTCGGCCGCGAAGATCGGGTAGACGCAGTCGGCGCCGGCCGCCAGGTACTCGCGGCCCCGCCGTACGGCCTCGGCGAGCCGTTCGGCGGGGGAGCCGGAGCCGTGGTGGTAGACGTCGGTCCGCGCGTTGATCACCAGGTCCACGCCCGCGGCGGAGGCGGCGGAGCGGACCGCCGCCAGAAAGGCGGCCTGTTCGGCGGCGTCGACCATCTCCCCGGTGCGCGGGTCGGAGTCCTCCAGGTTGCAGCCGGCCGCGCCGGTCGCGGCGAGCCGCTCCACCAGCTCCACGGGCGCCAGGCCGTAGCCGCGTTCCAGGTCGGCGGTGACCGGGACGGCCACCGCGCGGGCGATTCTGGCGACCGCGGCCAGCATCTCCTGCGCCGGGGCCTCCTCCCCGTCGTCGTACCCGAGGACAGGGGCGACCGCGGCGCTGCCGGTGGCGACGGCCGGGAACCCCGCCGCCTCCACGATGCGGGCCGAGGCGGCATCCCAGACGTTGGGCAGCACCAGAGGGTCTCCCGGCACGTGCAGCGCGCGCAGCGCCGCGGCCCCGCCGGAGGAGGGCCGGTCGTTCTTCGCGTCGTCGGCGATGGTCATGATCCGACCCTAGAGGGTCGGAGGGGCCTGGCCCGAGAGCCGATTCCGTGTCACCCGACCGGGCCATTCCCATCCTGCGGTCACGACCGGCCCAGCACGGCCCGCACGCCGGGCTCGACGGCCGCGCGGAAGGCGGCGTCCAGCTCGGCGGGCGAGGCGGCGGTGTCGCCGTCCACCCACGCCCGCAGCAGCCCCATGAACGCGCCGGTCACGCAGACCACCAGCAGGTCGAGTGCGGCCGACGTCCGCGCGCCCGCGGCGAGGAGCTCCTCCCTGACGAGCTCGGCGAGCAGCCGCTCCGCACGCGCGTGCACCGGACCGCCGCCGCGCCGCCCCAGGAGCGCCCGTACGAGCCGCTCCTGCTCGCGCACGTGCTCCAGCACCGGCAGGCTGAACGCGAACAGCCCGCCCGGCCCGCCGGCCGGGGCGGGGCGCAGGAAGTCCAGCTCCTCCAGGTTGCCGAGCAGCACGTCCTGCTTGTCGGTGAAGTGGGCGTAGAACGTGGAGCGGCCCACGTCGGCGCGGTCGATGATGTCGGTGACGGTCACCGCCTCGTAACCCTTCTCCAGGATCAGCGCCACCAGCGCCTCCTGGACCATGCGGCGTGTCCGCCGCACCCGCCGGTCTCCGGACACTTCCCCGCCCCCTGTTCGGTACGGCACGACACGGCCGATCTGTTCGTTGACCCGCCCACCTCTGTGAACGCATCATTCATAACCGTACAGATCGTTCGGCGACCGAGGGACTACGCCATGGGGCTGGGAAAGCTGCTGCACCACCATGAGGAGCACGCCGACGCGGGCGGGACCATCGACCGCCCGCGGGCCTACGAGCTCTTCGGCTCGATCGGGTTCCTCGGCGGCCGCCGCGCCGCCTTCACCCGCGTGGCCGCCGCGGCCCGGCCGCGCGCCGGGGACCGCGTCCTGGACGTCGGCTGCGGCACCGGCTACCTGAGCCGCATCCTCGCCCCGGTCGTCGCGCCGGACGGCCACGTCACCGGCCTCGACCCGTCGCCCGCGATGATCGGGTACGCCGCCCGGCGGGCCCCGGCCAACTGCGCCTACACCGTGGGCGAAGGGCAGGACCTGCCGTTCCCGGACGGCTCCTTCGACCTGGTCGTCTCCAGCCTGGCCGTGCACCACATGCCCGCCGGGGCCCGGCCCGAAGCGCTGCGGCAGATGTTCCGGGTGCTGCGGCCGGGCGGGCGGCTGCTCATCGCCGAGTTCCGCCCACCGGCCGGCCCCCTGGCCCGGCGCCTCGTCGGCGCGCTGTCCGGCCCGGCCATGCGGCACGACCCCCGTGACCTGCTCGGCGCCCTCATCCCGGACGCGGGCTTCAAGGTGGAGTCCGAAGGCGACCTGCCGTACCTGCTGTACCACGTCCGCGCCACCCGGCCGTAACCCGGCGTCCCCGCCGCCGGACGGCGGGCCCGGACAGCACGAGACCCCCGGCGCCCTCGCCGTGGGCCGGGGGTCTCGCGTCAGGTCGTCGGATCAGGCGCTCTTGCGGCGTTGGGCGCGCAGGATCGCCAGGCGCTCGTTGAGCACCTCCTCAAGGTCCTCGATCGTGCGACGCTCCAGCAGCATGTCCCAGTGCGTCCGCGGCGGCTTGGCCTTCTTGGCCTCCGGAAGCTCACCGTCCACCCGCAGGGCGTTCGCGCCGCACATGCGGCATTCCCACGTCGCCGGGATCTCGGCCTCGGCGGCGAGAGGAACGTCGAATCGATGGCCCTTCGGGCAAATGTAGGACACCTCCTGGCGCGGAGCCAGATCGGTGTTGCGGTCGTTCTCGTAGCTGGTCGCTCCGAGTCGGGTACCGCGTAGCGCACGCTCGCCCATGTCTCAATGCCTCCTGAGGGCCCCGTCGTGAGGGGTTTGTCTCCCACGGCGTACAACGCTTGATACCGTGTGTGGATTCCCACACATGGGGAGATCCAATCGCGCGTTCCTTGCCGGGTCTGCGATGCGCTTTTGGGAAGATGTCTCAGAGGCGCTCGGGCACCTGGTTGCCGGCCTCGCGGATCGCCCGGGGCAGGTTCACCGCGGCGAGCATGACGAAGCCCACGACGAAGAAGACGACCAGCGACACGATGCCGATCCGGTAGCTGTCGGTGAGCTGCAGCGCCAGGCCCAGGGTGAACGACCCGAGGAACGTCGAGCCCTTGTCGCTGATCTCGTACAGGCTGTAGTACTCCGCCTCCTTGCCCGCCGGGATCACGTGCGAGAACAGCGACCGCGACAGGGCCTGCGTGCCGCCCATCACGATCGCGATGGCGAAGCCGAGCGCGAAGAACGGCAGGGCCGCCCCCTTGGGCAGGAAGTACGCCACGGCCACCACGCCGGTCCAGGCGACCAGCGCGCCCAGCACGACGCGCTTGGCGCCGTAGGAGGCGGCCAGCCGGCCGAGGAGCAGCGCGCCGCCGAACGCGACGAACTGCACCATCAGGATCGCCCCGATCCGCACGGTCTGGCCCAGCCCGAGCTCCTTGTCGGCGTAGGTGGCCGAGAAGGAGATGACGGTCTGCACGCCGTCGTTGTAGATCAGGTAGGCCACCAGGAACGCCAGCGACAGCGGGTAGCGGCGCAGCTCCACGATCGTACGGCCGAGCTGGCGGAACGTGCCGGTGACGGCCCGGCCCACCCCCTCGGCGCCCCGGGCGAGCGCGCGCCGGTTGCGCAGCCGCAGCATCGGGATGACCGTGAACCCACCCCACCACAGACCCGCCGACGCCAGCGCCAGCCGTACGGCGTCGCCCTCCGACACGCCGAAGGACTGGTGACCGAGGAACAGGCCCAGGTGCACGGCGAGCAGCAGGCCGCCGCCGAGATAGCCGAAGCCCCAGCCCATGGCGGAGACCCGGTCGCGTTCGTCCGGCGCGGCGATCTCCGGCAGGAACGAGTTGTAGACGACGAACGCCGCCGAGAACGAGACGCTGGCCACCACGTACAGCGCGCCGCCCAGCAGGTAGCGGTCACCCGACAGGAACCAGAAGCAGACGGTGGCCGCGGCGCCGAGGTAGGCGAACAGGCTCATGATCTCCCGCTTGCGGCCGGTGTGGTCGGCCAGGGCCCCGGCGACGGGCATCAGGAAGATCTGCAGGACCGCCGAGAAACCCACCACGAAGGAGTAGTAGGCGCTGGGCCGCACGTCGAACCAGAGCACGTCCACGTACGGCCGGCCCGCGGCGGCGGTCTCGGCGATCGTCGTCAGGTACGGGCCCAGGAAGACGGTCAGGACCGTGGTGGGGAAGGCGGAGTTCGCCCAGTCGTAGAAGTACCAGCCGCGTTGCTCGCGCCGGCGGCTCGGGGACGGGGAAAGGTCCTCGGTGACCTTCTCGGTGGTCATGACGGTCCTCGGTTCACTGGGGGGAGACTGGGACGAAAGGAGCGAGGGCGGCCGGACGGGCGAGGCGGACGGGCAGGATGGGCGAGAGTCAGACGGGCAGGCCCGCCGGATGCCACTGCCCGCGATCCTCCAGCACCCGGCGCAGGCCGGAGATGTTGTCGGTCATCACGCCGTCCACGCCGAGGTCGAGCAGGCGGTCCATCACGCCGGTGTCGTTGACGGTCCACACGTGGATCTGCATGCCCAGGGCGTGCGCGGTGCGGATCAGGGCGGGCGTGGTGACCCGCAGGCCGCGGAAGCCCAGCGGGACCTGGGCGCACGGCACCCCGGCGCGGGCCAGGCGGGCCAGCAGCCGGCCGTAGCGGGTGGTGGAGGAGGCGGCGCGCAGCGACATCACGCCGAGCGGGCCGAGCGAGGAGCACACGTCGCGGCCGATCGCGGCACGGGCCCTGGCCAGCCGCTCCTCGGAGAAGGAGGTGACGCAGACCCGATCGTAGGCGTTGGTCCGCCGGATCACCCGGGCCAGCGGCCCGATCGACGAGACCTCCTTGACGTCGATGTTGAACCGCGCCCCGGGCCAGGAGCCCAGCAGGTCCTCCATGAGCGGGATCTCCTCGGTCCCGCCGATCCGCGCCTGCCGGACCAGCCGGTAGGGCAGGTCGGAGATCCGGCCGCGCCGGTCGGTGACCCGGTCGAGGGTGTGGTCGTGGAAGGCCAGCAGCACCCCGTCGGCGGTCGCGTGGGCGTCGGTCTCCAGGTAGGTGTAGCCGAGCTCCACGGCACGGGCGAACGCGGCGTGGCTGTTCTCCCGGCCCTCGGCCGCCCCGCCCCGGTGGGCGAAGGCGAGCGGGCCGGGATGGTCGAGGAAGGCGTAACGGCGCTGCACGTGCAGGAGTATGCCGTCTGAGGGCGGGGCGCGTCACCGGGGCGGGCGGTGAACGTTCGCGGTGGCCCCGGTGAAACGGCGGACCGCCGCGGCGGCGTGCCTCCCGCGCAGGAGGACCGCGCCACGCGGGCGGCGTGCCCCCCGCGCAGGGGGACCGCGCCACATGGGCGGCGTGCCTCCCGGGCCGGGCGCCGCGGGACCGCGCCACGTGGGCGGCGGGGCTCATTCCCCGGCGGGCAGGCCCTTCCCGGCCCATTCCCGGCGGCGGGCCTCGGCCACCGCGATCGCGGTCGCCACCCCCACGTTGAACGAGCCCACCCGGCCGACCTGCGGGATGTAGCAGACGGCGTCGGCGGCCTCCAGCAGCGCCGGGGAGCAGCCGTGGTCCTCACTGCCCACCACCAGGCACACGTCGCCGTCGAGCTTCGCCTCGTGCAGCGGCACCGCGTCCCCGGTCAGCTCGACCGCGACCACGGTGAAACCGTCGTCCTTCGCGGCCCGCACCGCCTCCAGGACGGGGACCGGCTCGTCCCACGCGACCAGGCGGTCGGTGCCCAGCGCGGTCTTCTGCGCCTTGGGATTGGTCGGGGGAGTGGCGTTGCCCGCCAGCCAGACGTGCTCCACCCCGAAGGCCGCCGCCGTACGGAAGATCGAGCCGATGTTGAACGGGCCGGTCACCGACTCCACGATCAGGGCGAGCCTCCCCTCGGTGTGCCTGCGCCAGGTGCGGTTGAGCCGCTTGACGTCCGTCTGCCGCAGCTGCCTGCGCGGGTTCGCGGTCATCGTTCGTTCACCGTTCCTCGTTCGTCGTGGTTCTCCCGGGCGCGCCGCGGCCCGCCGGGGTCGTTCGTCGCCGGTCCGTATGGCCGGCGCCGGGGGAGGGCGCCCGCCGGTGCCCGTGCCCCGCGGGGCGGCCTCAGCCCTCGCGGTCCGCGGGGCGGGCCTCGACCCTGAGGACCCGGTAGGAGGAGCGGGAGGCCGCGCGGGTGGCGGGCCAGCCCTGCTCGTTCAGCCAGCGCTGCAGAGAGTCGGACCCAAGGTGCTTCTGGACCACGAGGTGGGCGACGCCGTCGGGGGTGAGCCGCGACAGCCAGCGGGTCAGCATCTCGTGCATCGCGGCCTTGCCGATGCGGATGGCGGGATTGGACCAGATGGCCCGGAACCGCACCTCCGGCGGGACCTCGTCGACGTGCGCCGGCCTCACCGTGCCGAGGCCGGCGCTCTCGGCGTTCCTGGCGCACAGGTCGACGGACCTGCGGTTGACGTCGACGGCCCACACGGTCGCGGCGGGCGCGCGGGAGGCCATGGTCAGGGCGATCGGGCCGTAGCCGCAGCCGAGGTCCAGCAGGTCGCCCTCGGCCGGGGGAGGCGGCACGGTCTCCAGCAGGATCCGGGTGCCCTGGTCGACCCGCTCGGGGGAGAAGACCCCGCTGTCGGTCTCCAGCCTCAGGTGAAGGTCGGGGAGCACGAGCGTGACCGAGCCGGGACGGCTGGCGGTCTCGGGACGCTCCTCGAAGTAATGTGCCACGTCGTAGAACGTTACCAACGCCCGGGACCGGGCCGGGGCGGCCGCGTCGCCGGGGCCGCCCCGGCCGGTCGGCGGCCCCGTGTCCGGACGACGGGCACCGGCCACGGGGACGGGCGGTGAGGACGGGCCGCGGGGACGGGCCCGAGGCCGGAGGGCCGCCGGTGACGCGGCCGGGTCAGGGCAGCCGCGTGCCCAGCAGCATCGAGGCCGCGGCGACCGCCATGCCGGTCAGCGCCGCCGCCACCACGAACCACTGGGTGACCTCCTGCTCGACCGTCTGGTAGCCCAGGGAGGTGCCGATCTGCTCGTAGACCTCCCGGAGCTGGCTGCCCGACTCCGCCTCGTAGGCGCGGCCCCCGGTGCCCTCCGACAGGCTCTGCAAGGTCGCCTTGTTCACCGGGACGTTGACGTCGCGGCCGTCGATCGTGACCGTGCCGTCCTGCGTGCCGTAGGCGATCGTGGAGACCGGGATCCGGGCCGAGGCCGCCGCCTCGACGGCCTCGGCCACCGTACGGCCGGAGGTGTTGTCGCCGTCGGACAGCAGCACGATCGCGGCGGGCGGCGGGTCGGTGACCGCCTGCTGGTCGAAGGAGCGGACGGAGTCGAGCGAGTTGAAGACCGCCTCCCCGATCGCGGTCCCGGCCCGGGTGCCGAGGTTGCCGATGGAGGTGTTGACCGCCTGGTGGTCGGTGGTGGGGGAGACCACGACCGACGCGGAACGGGCGAAGGCGACCACCCCGACGTTGAACCGTTCGGGCAGGTCCCTGACGAACTTCTGCGCGGCCTGCTTGGCGGCGGTGATCCGGTCGGGCGCGACGTCGCTCGCCTCCATCGACAGCGAGACGTCCAGCGCGATGATGATGGTGGCGCGGTCACGCGGGATCCGCACCGAGTCGGCCGGCCTGGCCGCGCCCAGCACCAGCAGCGACATCATCAGCAGGAACAGCGCGGGGGCGACGTGCCGGCGCCAGTCGGGCCCGGCCGGCGCGACCAGCGCCAGCAGCGGCAGGTTGGTGAAGCGCACCGCGTGGCGGCGGCGGGCGAACTGGGCGGCCACGTAGCCCGCCACGACCAGCGCCAGCGCGGCGAACAGCCACAGCCAGGCCGGAGAGAGGAAGGTCACCGTGCCACTCCTGACGTCGGATGCCGGTGCGCCAGGTGCGCCGTGCGCCGCTGCCGCAGGACGAACTGGGCGATGTCGAGGAGCCAGTCGCGGTCGGTCCGCAGCACCAGGTGCGCCGCGCCGCAGCGGCGCAGCGCCGCGCGGGTCGCCGCGCGCTGGGCGGCGGCCGCCTCGGCGTAGGCCGCCCGCAGCCCGCCGGTGAGCCGGACCTCGCGGGTGCGCCCGCTCTCGGGGTCGACCAGGCTCACCAGGCCCACGCCGGGAAGCTCCAGCTCCCGCGGGTCGATCACCTCAACGGCCAGCACCTGGTGGCGGGCGGCCAGCCGGCGCATCGGCCGCTCCCAGGGCGGCTCCACGCGGGGGTCGAGGACGGGCTCGGCGCCCAGGAAGTCGGAGACGATCACCCGCAGCCCGCGGCGGCGCCGTACCGAGGCGAGCACCCCGACCGCTTCGGCGAGATCGGGGGCGCCGGCGACGGGGCGGCCCCGGGGGGCCTCCGCCAGCGAGTGCAGGAGCCCGTAGAGGGCGGGGCGGCCGCTCCTGGCGGGCATCCGGTGGATGTGCTCGTCGTGCAGGACGTAGGCGCCGAAGCGGTCGCCGATCCGCCCGGCCAGGAACCCGATCGCGCCGATCGCGGCGACCACGAGGTCGCGTTTCTCCATGACGGCGGTGCCGAAGTCCATGCTGGGCGACAGGTCGGCCAGCGCCCAGGTCTCCAGCTCCCGGTCGGCGATCAGATCCCGCACGTGCGGGACGCCCGTGCGGGCGGTCACCGCCCAGTCCATGCGGCGGATGTCGTCCTCACCGGGGACGTAGACGCGGCTGTCGCCGGCCTCGCTGCCCGGACCGGGGATGAGCCCCTCGTAGGAACCGTGCAGCAGGCCGTCCAGCCGCCGCACGATGGTCAGCTCCAGCTGTTTCAATGGCGACGCTACGCGTCGCGGCTCGGGGGTTGTACTCATTGCGACGCTGCGCGTCGCGGCTCGGGGGCTCTTACCCGGTGTCTTCCCTCGTCATTCACTCGCTGCGCTCGCTCTCTCCTCAGTCCAGACACCGGCGCCCCCTCGCGGTTTTCCCGGTCGTTGATCCGAATGGCGGTTCCCCTGACCGGGTGCACATGACTTTGGTTTCTCTGGTCATCGGGCGGGCTGGTTCCAGACGACCAGGGGCGGGGGGACGGCGGTGAGGATGCGCCCGACGACGTCGTCGGGGTCCACGCCGTCGGCGAGGGCGTCGAAGGTGAGCATCAGCCGGTGGGACATCACGTCCACGGCCACGTCGCGGATGTCGTCGGGCAGCAGGTAGTCGCGGCCCCGGAGCAGGGCCAGGCCGCGCCCGGCCGCGACCAGGCCGAGGGTGGCGCGGGGGCTGACGCCGACCTCGATGCTGTCGGCCAGGTCGGCCAGGCCGTACTCGGAGGGCGAGCGGGTGGCCATCACCAGCCGGACGACGTAGTCGGCGACGAGCTGGTGCACCGAGACGCGGTCGGCCATGGCCTGAAGCCTCGTCAGCCGCTCGGGGTCCAGGACCGGTTTGGGGGCGGGCGGGGTGACGCTCATGCGGTGCAGGATCTCCAGCTCCTCCTGGGCGCTGGGATGGGAGACGCGGATCTTGAACAGGAACCGGTCGCGCTGGACCTCCGGGAGCTGGTAGACGCCCTCGGACTCGATCGGGTTCTGGGTGGCCAGCACGATGAAGGGCCGCGGCAGAGGATGCGTCCGGCCGGCGAGGGTGACCTGCCGTTCGGCCATCACCTCCAGCAGCGCGGACTGCACCTTGGCGGGGGCGCGGTTGATCTCGTCGGCGAGCAGGAAGTTGACGAACACCGGGCCGAGCTCGACGTCGAAGGACTCCCGGGAGGGGTGGTAGACGCGCGTCCCGACGATGTCACTGGGCACCAGGTCCGGGGTGAACTGGATGCGGGCGAAATCACCGCCCACCACGGTGGCCAGCGTGGAGGCCGCGAGGGTCTTGGCGACACCCGGCACGCCCTCCAGCAGGCAGTGCCCGCGGGCGAGGAGCGCGACCAGCAGCCGCTCCACCATGCGCTCCTGGCCCACGATGACCCGCCGGACCTCGGCGAGGGCCTCGCGCAGCAGTCCGGTGTCGATCTCGCGCGGCAGTTCTTCGGCGACGGTCATGGTGACATTCCACCAAATGAAAACCCGCACCGCACGGCTGGGCGGGGGTATTTCGCCCGGTCTCCGCGTGGCCCGGTGCCGCGGCCCGCGTGGGCCGCGCCCGGCGGCGGGCGTGTGCTTTCATGGCAGTCGTGGCCAGTCCGCTCCAGTACGGTGATCCGCCCCATCTCGGGCCCTTCGTCCTTCGAGCCCGCCTGTGGGCGGGGCCGGCCGGGCTCGTCTACCTCGGGCAGGGCCCCGACGGCCGGGCAGTCTCGGTCGCGGTGCTGACCAGGGGGGCGGCGCTGGACCCGGCGGCCCGCGACCGGTTCGTCACCGCGATCCGCGAGGCCGCGTCCGGCCGTTCGGGTGTACGGGGGTGGGTGGCCAGGGCCACCAGAGGCAGGACCGCGCTCGCCGCCGACGCTCCGCCGCGGGTCCTCGGGATGAACGGCGGGAGCGCGCCGTGGGTGGCCACGCCGTACGAGCCGTCCCGGGAGGGTGCCGAACGGTTCCTGGAGCCGGTGCTGGTGCGCGGCATGCTGATCGGCGAGCGGCACGGCCCGGACTTCGCGCCGTACTGGGTGAGCGACCGCGTGCCCGCGCTGCCCGGCCCGCCGAAACCCGCCCCGCCGCTCACCGAGTCCCGCCGGTCGGTGATCCTGGCGGGGGTGGCGCTGACGGTCCTGCTGACGCTGATGGCGGTGATGGCGTGGCTGCTGCTGAGCGCCGACGGTGAGACGCAGGCGCCGCGCAGGCCGTTGCCGGCGACCGTGTTCGTGCCGACCCCGCCGCCGGTCCCGGGCACCCCGGACCCGAACCGGCCCACCGTGTCGCCGTCGCCGTCCCCCTCGCAGAGCGGCACGGGCACCCCGAGCCCGAGAGAAGGAGACGAGGACGACGGCGCCCCCATCTGACCGCCCCCAGCCCATTGATTCCGGACCCGCTCAAGGGCGCCGCTGTCGAGACCCGCTCGCGGGCGCCGGTGTCTGGACTGAGGAGAGAGCGAGCGCAGCGAGCGAACGACGAGGGAAGACACCGGGTAAGAGCCCCCGAGCCGCGACGCGCAGCGTCGCCATTAATACAGCGTCGCCATCAGCAGGGCGAGACGAAGCCTGATTCGTAGGCGGTGATGACGGCCTGGGTGCGGTCGCGGGCATCCAGTTTGGTGAGCACGTTGCCCACGTGGGTCTTGACCGTCTCGACGCTCAGGGTCAGTTCGGCGGCGATCTCGCCGTTGGACAGGCCGCGCGTCATCAGTCGCAGCACGTCGCCCTCGCGTGCGGTCAGCCGTCCGATGCCGGGGACGGTGGCCCGCTCGTTGTCGCGCCGCGCGGCCAGGCGGCGGATGGCGGCGGGGAACAGCAGTGAGTCCCCGGCGGCGACGGCCCGGATCGCCTGGACGAGTTCGGCGGGGCGGGTGCGTTTGAGCAGGAAGCCGCTGGCCCCCGCGCGTAGCGCGTCGTAGACGTGGTCGTCGTTCTCGAAGGTGGTGACCACGATCACCTTGGGCGGTTCGGGAAGCGCGGCGAGCCGGCGGGTGGCCTGGATTCCGTCGACGGCGGGCATCCGTACGTCCATCAGCACCACGTCCGGCCGGTGCTCGCGCACGACGGGGATGACGGCGGCTCCGTCCGCGGCCTCGCCGACCACGGTCAGGTCGGGTTCGGAGTCGATGATGACCCTCAGGCCGGCCCGGATGAGGTCCTCGTCGTCGGCGATCACCACGCGCAGCGTCATGTGCCGACCCTAGGACGCCTCGGGCCGCACCCGGAAATCGCCCTCGGGGAACCCGGCCGGGCAGGGAACCGCACCCGGGAAGCCGGTCCCGACCGGAGCCGCACGCGCGGAACCGGGCCTCAGCCCGTGGAGGAGGCCGCCCGCTCCCAGGGGTCGCAGGCGCGGAACCGGGCCGGGAGGCTCGCCGTACCGTTTCTCCTCGCGGGAGACCGGCACGTCCATGGGCGGGGCGAGCCGCAGGAAAGGCAAGGCCGCGTACGGTGCGTCGTGCTGTGGGGGATCACCGTTCCCGGATAGGAATGCCGTGCTCATCGGTGAGGTGGAGGCCGGATGCGGGGGAAGTCCGGGGGCGGCAGAGGGAGGACGGGCCGCCCGGGACCGTTCCGGGGGTGGTGGTCGCGCGTGCGCGGAGCCGTCATCCCGCTGACCGCGGCCGTCGTCGTCGCTCTCCCGTCCGCGCAGGCCGTGGACGCCCTGCCCACGGGGACGGGGACCGCGGACGTCCGGCCCGTCCGGCCCGGGCCTCCCCGGAAGCCTCTCTACGTGACCGAGTCCGCTTCGGATCGCGTCTCGGTGATCGACACCGCGACCGACCGGATCATCGCCACGATTCCGGTCGGCAGGACGCCCATCAGGGCGGCGGTCGGTCCCGACGGCTCCCGTCTCTATGTCACCGACAACGGCGACGACACCGTGTCGGTGATCGACACCGCGACCGACGCCGTCGTCTCCGTCCTCCCTGTCGGGGAGGCCCCCTTCACAGCGGTGATCAGCCCCGACGGGACCCGCGCCTACGTCGCCAACCTGGGGTCGAGCACCGTATCGGTGATCGACCTGAGGAGCGGTGCGGTCGTCGACGACATCGACGCCGGCAGGTCGCCGCGCATCATGGGGATCAGCCCCGACGGCTCCCGCGTCTACGTCACCAGCGCGTACTTCGACACCATGGCGGTGATCGACACCGCCGCCGCCACCACCGTCGCCGTCGTCCAGGTCGGCAGGGACCCCCGCGGGGTCGCCGTCAGCCCCGACGGCTCCCGGGTCTATGTCGCCGCAAACAGCGATGACAGCGTGTCGGTCATCGACGCCGAGACCAACACCGTCATCACGACCATCCAGGTCGGGGACGCACCCGTCGGGCTGGCCGTCGGACGGATCATCAACGCCTTCATCGCTCCGAACGGGACACCGGCGAGCGGCCCGGTCCGGCGGCGGGACCGCGATCGCGCCGGCCTCCAGGGTGCCGGTACGGCCGGGCGGCGGGACGACGGAGCGGGTGGAGGAGAGGTGGGTGAAGAGGGGAGAAGCCGGATGGAGGTCCGTTCCGTCCAGCGGCAGCGCCAGGACACCGTGCTGGACGGCGGTCACCGGCCGCGCGGTCGGCGACACGTCGACGGCCGGTCAAAAGTTCGGATCGAAGAGCCAGGGACACGCCGTCGCGTCTCCGGCGGGGCGGCGCGCGGGCGTAAAAGGCATGACGTCGTCGAAGTGGGGCTCGCTCGATGAGCAGAACGATGGGAAGCCGCCATCCCGAGCCGTTCGGACGATGCCGGGTCACCGGGTGGGCGTCCTGTGCGTGGCGGGTGATCGTCTTCACGGTCGCGGTGACCGTCCTGACGGTGCCGGCCGCGGCTCCCGCCCTGCCTGAGCCGGGCACGGGCGTCCGGGAGGTCGCCTACGTGGTGAACTTCGGTGAGGACACCGTCTCGGTGATCGACGTCGCGACCCGCGCCGTCATCGCGACCATCAAGGTCGGCCAATCTCCGGGCGGGGTGGCGATCGCACCGGACGGGAGACGTGCCTACGTCACCGGATTCGGCACGGGCACCATGTCGGTGATCGACACCGCGACGAACACCGTCACCGCGAGTATCAAGACCGGTAACTTGACCTCCAAGATAGTGATCACCCCCGACGGCCGCCGTGTCTACGTCGGCGACTTCAGCGGGGGCACCGTGTCGGCGATCGACACCGCGACGAACGTCGTCCTCGCCTCCATTCCCATCGGACCGACCCCCCTCTACATGGTGATCACCCCCGACGGCCGCCGTATCTACGTCTCGGACCTCGCCGCGGGCACCGTGGCGGTGATCGACACCGCGACGAACACCGTCGTCGGCACCATCCGCGTCGGTCCCCGCCCCTTCGGGATGGCGATCACCCCCGACGGCCGCCGCGTCTACGTCACCGACGTCAAGGAGAACACCGTGTCGGTGATCGACACCGCGACCGACACCGTGACCGGTGTCATCGAGGTCAAGCGGATCCCCCGGAACCTGACGATCACCTCCGACGGGACGCGCCTCTACACCAGCAGCGGATACCTGGACGCGGTGTCGGCGATCGACACCCGGGAGGGTGCGCAGGTCGGCATGTTCAAGGTCTTCGGCTCACCCTACGGGCTGGACGTCACCGCCGACGGTTCCCGGGTCTACGTCGCCAACGCCGACAGGAGCACCGTGTCGGTGGTGGATCCCCGGACCGGCGCGGTGGTCACCGCCATCCCCGTGGGGAAGACCCCCCTCGACCTGACCATCAGCTGGATCCCCGGTCGTCCCACCGGCCGCGGGAGCCGGGGCCGGGAGCAGTACGGCCCACCCATCGCACGGCCCACCGCACCGCCCACCGTGCCGACCGCCGTCCGGGACGAGGGGAGGACGGGACGCCAGAGCGGCCGCCAGACCGGTCGCGGCCGGGCGGAGATCCGCTCCGTCCAACACCAACGCCGGACCATCACCCTGACCCACAAAACCCGCAAACACCACCGCTACCGCCACCCCCGTCCCTCATCTCCCCGAAAACCACCCCCCAGCCGTTCCCGCGAGGGCCACCCCAGCAACCCCAACCGAGCCGTCCACCCCAATCGAGGAGCGCACCGCCATCCAAACCGAGGAGGCCGGAAGAGCCCGCTCGGGGGCGCCGGTGTCTGGACTGAGGAACGGAGGAGCGAAGCGACGGAGTGACGAGGGAAGACATCGGGTAAGAGCCCCCGAGCCGCGACGCGCTAGCGTCGCAATGAGCAGGGTATGGGCGTTACCGTGACCGAACTTCGCCAGAGCAATCCCGCGGAACCCGGCATCGTGCGCCGGCGCAGGGGCCGCGGGTTCAGCTACCGGTACGCGGACGGCCGTCCCGTGCGTGACCGCCGTACCCTCGACCGGATCCGGGCGCTGGTGCTTCCGCCCGCCTGGACCGACGTGTGGATCTGCCGCCGGCCCGACGGGCACATCCAGGCGGTGGGCACCGACACCGCGGGCCGCCGTCAGTATCGCTACCACGACGACTGGCGCCGGGAGCAGGACCGGCTGAAGTTCGACCGGGTGGTGGAGATGGCGGAGCGGTTGCCGCGGTTCCGTGAGCGGGTCGCCGAGCATCTGGGGCAGCGGGGGCTGACGCGGGAGCGGGTGCTGGCGGCCGCGGCCCGGATGCTCGACATCGGCTTCTTCCGGGTCGGCGGGGAGGCGTACGAGTCGTTCGGGCTGGCCACGCTCCGCATGGAGCACGTCACCTGTTCGGCGGGCCATGTCGTCTGTTCCTATCCGGCCAAGGGCGGCAAGCAGCGGGAGGTGGAGATCATGGACGCGGACGTGTGCAAGGTGGTCACCGCCCTGCACCGGGCCGCGGAGGAGGGGGAGCTGCTGCGCTACCGGGACGGTTCCCGCTGGGTGGACGTGCGCAGCGACGACATCAACGCCTATCTGCGCGAGACGCTGGAGGCGGAGGTCTCGGCCAAGGATTTCCGTACCTGGCACGGGACGGTCCTGGCGGCCGTGGGGCTGGCGGTCTCCGTCCGCGCCCGGTCCAGGACCGGGCGGAGGCGGGCGGTGAGCCGGGTGGTGAACGAGGTGGCGGGGTATCTGGGCAACACCCCGGCCGTCGCACGCGCCTCCTACATCGACCCGCGTGTCATCGAGGCGTACGAGAGGGGGCGGACCATCGGGCCGGCCCTCGGGAGGCTCGGCGCCGACGCGGCCTTCGGGCAGCTGGCCACGCACGGCGGCGTGGAGCGGGCGGTGATCTCCCTGCTGCGGGACTCGGCCGGGAGGGCCCGTGAGAAGGCGCGTCGCGAGAGGCGCCGGCGCCGGCGCCGCGCGGAAGCCGGGAACGCGTGAGGGCCGGGCCGTACGGGAGCCAGGCCGTACGGGAGCCGGCGCCGGGTGGGAGGCGGGGTCGCATGAAAGGCGGTGACGCGGGCAGGGAGCCGAGGGAAGAGGGGAAAGAGGGGAAGAGGTGATTCCGATGCCGGCACGGAAGGAAATGCCGTCCACCATCCGGCGTTCTCCCAAGAAGGCGCAGGAGACCTGGAGCAAGGCCCATGACTCGGCGGTGGAGACCTACGGCGAGGGGGAGCGGGCGCACCGTACGGCGTTCTCGGCGCTGAAGCACTCCTTCGAGAAGGTCGGCGACCACTGGGAGGAGAAGGGCCGCAAGGGGCCTTCCGACTCCCAGGCGGCCAAGAGCACTCCCAAGCGCGGCAAGACCGCCGAGGGGGTCGACGCGGCTGCGTCCAAGCAGCACCTGTACGAGGTCGCCAAGCGCCTGGACGTGTCCGGACGCTCCTCGATGAGCAAGGAGGAGCTGGTGGACGCGATCAAGAAGGCCAACCGGAGGGCCACGGCGAAGTCCCGTTGAGGGGCCGGATGCCCGCGTGACGGCCGTGCGCCGTTCACGCGGGTCTCTGTGTTACGGAGATTCTTTTCCTTCTCCGCTATAAATCGCACACCGCCGGACATGGGGACTCCGTGTGCCGACAGGCTCGGTACGCCGAAGTGATCGCCACACGGAAGGGAATGACGTCATGACGGACGTGTCGAGCATGGGGTCGCAGCCGGGTGACGAGCACCCGACGCTGACGAATCGGCAGGGACACCCGGTCTATGACAACCAGAACCAGCGCACGATCGGCGCGCGGGGCCCGGCGACCCTGGAGAACTACCAGTTCCTGGAGAAGGTCAGTCACTTCGACCGGGAGCGCATCCCCGAGCGGGTGGTGCACGCCCGGGGGACGACCGCCTACGGCTTCTTCGAGGCGTACGGCAAGCTGGGTGACGAGCCGATCAGCCGGTTCACCAGGGCGAAACTCTTCCAGGAGGCGGGTAAGCGCACCGACGTCGCCGTGCGCTTCTCCACGGTGATCGGCGGCCGCGACTCCTCGGAGGCGGCCCGCGACCCGCGCGGGTTCGCGGTGAAGTTCTACACCGAGGACGGCAACTGGGATCTCGTCGGCAACAACCTGGCCGTCTTCTTCATCCGGGACGCCATCAAGTTCCCCGACGTGATCCACGCGCTCAAGCCGGACCCGGTGACGTTCCGGCAGGAGCCCAACCGGATCTTCGACTTCATGTCGCAGACGCCGGAGAGCATGCACATGCTGGTGAACCTGTTCAGCCCGCGGGGCATCCCGGCCGACTACCGGCACCAGCAGGGCTTCGGGGTCAACACCTACAAGTGGGTCAACGCCGAGGGGGTGACGCACCTGGTGAAGTACCACTGGATGCCCAAGCAGGGCGTGCGGAGCATGACGGCGGCGGACGCGGCGGCCGTGCAGGCGCAGGAGCTGGGTCACGCCACCAAGGACCTGCGTGACTCCATCGACCGCGGTGACTTCCCCGAGTGGGAGCTGCTGGTGCAGATCATGTCGGACGACGACCACCCCGAGCTGGACTTCGACCCGCTGGACGACACCAAGGTCTGGCCGGAGAACGAGTTCCCGGCGCTGCCGGTCGGCCGGATGGTCCTCGACCGCAACGTGCAGAACAACTTCGCCGAGAACGAGCAGATCTCCTTCGGCACCGGCGTGCTGGTCGACGGGCTCGACTTCTCCGACGACAAGATGCTGGTCGGCCGGACGTTCTCCTACAGCGACACCCAGCGCTACCGGGTGGGGCCGAACTACCTGCAGCTGCCGGTGAACCAGGCGAAGAACGCCAGGGTGCGGACCAACCAGCGCGACGGCCAGATGGCCTACTACGTCGACGGCGAGGGGGAGAACCCGCACGTCAACTACGAGCCGTCCATCACCGGCGGGCTGCGTGAGGCGCAGTACCCGACCCACGACGAGCAGGGGCCGGTCGTCTCCGGGCGGCTGACCCGTAAGCGCATCCCGCGGACCGACGACTACACCCAGGCCGGTCAGCGCTACACGCTGATGGAGGAGTGGGAGCGCGACGACCTGGTGCTGAACTTCGTCACCATGCTGTCGCAGGCCGAGCGTCCCATCCAGGAGCGCATGGTCTGGCACTTCCTGATGGTCGACGACGACCTGGGCCTGCGCGTCGGCGAGGGGCTGGGGATCGGGCCGGAGGACGTCGCCCATCTGGAGCCGCTGGCCACCCAGGACCTGAGCGAGGAGGAGCTGGAGCGGCTGTCCAACCTGGGCAAGAACGGGCCGCGTGACGTGAACGGCCTGAAGATGACGCACGGCGTGCCCAACGAGCGGGCGCGGATGGCCGAGACGGCCTGACGGCCGCCGGATCCGGCGGCCGGACGAGAGGTCCGGGCGCCGGGCCCGGTGCCCCCTCGCGGGCTCATTGCGACGCTGCGCGTCGCGGCTCGGGGGCTCTTGAGCCGGCGTCTTCCCTCGTCGTTCACTCGCTGCGCTCGCTCTCTCCTCAGTCCAGACACCGGTGCCCCCTCGCGGGCTCATTGCGACGCTGCGCGTCGCGGCTCGGGGGCTGGTAACCGGTGTCTTCCCTCGTCTCTCCGTCGCTTCGCTCCTGCGTTCCTCAGTCCAGACACCGGCGTCCCCTCGCGGGCTCATTGCGACGCTGCGCGTCGCGGCTCGGGGGCTGTTGAGCCGGTGTCTTCCCTCGTCTCTCCGTCGCTTCGCTCCTGCGTTCCTCAGTCCAGACACCGGCGCCCCCTCGCGGGCGTTTCGCGGAGTTTGCCGCCATTGCGCCGGGGCAGACGATCTCGGTGCCCCAATCCCCCCATCTCCAGAGGTTCGTGCCGCCCACCCAGGACCTGCGGGTCCGCTGGCGGCTGTCCGCTACGGAGTTCCTGTTCACGCCGCTGTTGATGGTGGTCGGGTTCGTCGGGCTGGCCGCGGTGTCGGTCTTCGCCGACATCGCCCTGTCGAGGTCGCACGGGGTCGTCCACGACGTCTTCCTGCGGCTGTTCCCGCACGCCAACCTGCTCAGGATGCTGAGTGTGATCGCCTCGGGCCTGGTGACGGTGACCACGCTCACGCTGTCGGCGCTACTGGTGGCGATCTCCCACACGTCCACCTCGGTCGCGCCGGTGGTCTTCGACCAGTTCCTGCGGCGCAGAGCCAACCAGGCGTACTTCGGCTACTTCGCCGGTTGCGCGACCTTCACCTACCTCGTGATGGCCGTCTCACGCCCGGAGTGGGTCGGGGTGGGGGCGATGCTGGCGGTCACGCTGGCCGCCGGGGCGCTGGTCCTGCTGGTGTTCATGGGCTACGGCGTGATCGACCAGATGCGGCCCACCTCCGTGGTGCGCTCGATCCAGGACCTCGCTATCCGGGCCAGGATGCGCCAGATGCCGCTGGTGGCCCGCTCCCGCCGCAGGCGGACGCTGGACGGTGAGCCGACCCCGGTGACCACTCGCGAGACGGGCTACGTGATCGACATCGGTACGGCCCGCCTGCAGGAGCTGCTGTGCGGAACCGGGGACGAGATCGAGGTGGAGTTCCGGGTGCGGATCGGCGACCTGCTCGCCTACGGCGACACCGTCGCCCACATCCGGGGCGGGGAGGCCGGGCACCGCGCCCACGTCGCCGACAACGTCCTGTCGTGCGTCACGATCGACCGGTCCCGTAACGCCGGCGTCGACCCCGACCATGCCGTCGAGCAGCTCGGTCACGTCGCCTGGGCCGCCAACTCCACCCGGCAGAACCCCGACGTGGCGGTGGCGGCGATCGGCGCCCTGCGGGACCTGTCGGCGCGGTGGGCGGCGGCGGGCGTGCCGGACGCCGAACTGTACGGCGGGCCGCTGCCGGTGGTCTACGAGGACGTGGCGCAGCGGCGGATCGTCACCGCGCTGGTGGACCTGGTGGTGGTGAGCACCTCCTCCCGGCAGCATCAGACGTGCGCGGCGGCGCTGTCCACCCTCGCCGACATCCTGCCGCAGCTGGAGGGCCGGGACCGCGACGTGGCGGTCAGGAGCCTGCAGCGGGCGCTGCCCGCGACGCTGTCTCATGTGGCGAGCGTGGAGATGGGACAGGGCCTGGCCAAGCTGCGGGCCGCGCTGGACGCGATCGGCCAGGAGGACCTGGCCGACGAGGTGCGAGAGATGGGGCCGAGGCTGGCCAGGGAGAGCGGGCTGGGGGAGGAGGACGACATGGCCGGCTCCTTCGACGACCAGGCGCCGACCGGCCCGATGTCGTTCCGGTTCCGTTAGACGGGCAGAGGCGCGGAAACAACTGGCAAATTAGCGTGATTTTTCGCCTTAAAAGGTATGAACGCATGCCGAGTGGGAACGCGACCCGGAAGCCGAGTCGTGAATCATTACATCTTTCACTGTCATTGGATCGTCTATGTCTGTACAGAGCAACGTCGTGCCCATCATCCACTGGTCCCGCCGCTCCCTGTGCCTGAAGGAGGACCCGGAGCTCTTCTTCCCCGTCTCCTTCGAAGGCCCCGGCCGGGCGCAGTGCGAGCAGGCCAAGGCCGTCTGCGGCCGCTGCCCCGTCAAGCGGCGCTGCCTGGACTACGCCCTGAACACCCAGCAGATGGACGGGATCTGGGGCGGCACCACCCCCGACGAGCGCAGGGCGCTGGCGGTGGTGCGCCGCAGAGCCGCGGCGAAGGCCGGGACGAGGACGAGGGCGGGTGCCGCCGGCCGGAACTGACCCGCCCCCGGCGGTCCGCCGCCCCCGGCGGGGCGGCCTTCCTTCGTCCCCGCCTCACGGGGAGGGTTCCCCACACGCCGAGCCCTCGCCGGGGCCTCTCGGTTCGGGCCTCCTCGCCCGGGTCCCCTCAGCCCGGCCCTTCCCGGCCGGTGAGCTCGGCCAGCCGCGCCGCGTTGCGCTGTGAGCCGTCACCCCAGTAGTTGTTGAAGATCACGTGAGTGGCGGCGGCCCGAGCCGACAGCAGCCGGGCGTTCTCCGCCCACCGCGCCAGCTCCTCCTCGGAGTACAGGTAGGCGAAGCGCTCCTCCTTCGTCCCGTCCGCCCACCGCTCGGAGTGACCGTGCAGACGGACCACCGCCAGGTCGGCGGAGGTCACGGCCAGCACCGGCGGGACCGACGACGGGTGCCCCTGGGGCATGTCGACGCAGACGTAGGGGATCTCGTGCGAGGCGAGGAACTCCAGGGTCTCCTCGCGGTTGCCCTCCGGCTCCATCCAGGTCCGGTTGCGGAACTCCACGCAGACGCGCATCGGACGGCAGCGCTGTACGCAGTCGAGGATGTAGCGCCGCTGGGCCGCGCCGATGGTGAACCACGGGGGGAACTGGAACAGGACCGCCCCCAGCTTGCCCGCCTCCTGCAGCGGCGCCAGCGCCGACAGGAACCGCTGCCAGACCTCCTCGGTGATCTCCGGGCCGACGTCGCGCAGGTAGAGGTTGCGCTTGGCCGTCCCGACGCGGTCGCGCAGGTCGGCGTAGAGGGACCGGGGCGGGGTGGGGTGGTCGGTCAGCAGCGAGAACGCCTTGATGTTGAAGGTGAAGTCCGGCGGCGTCCGGTCCCGCCAGGCCTCCACCGTCCGCTGAGCGGGCGGGTGGTAGTAGGTGGCGTCCACCTCGACGATCGGGAACTGCGAGGCGTAGTAGGCCAGCCGTTCGGCCGGGGTGGAGACCCCCTCGGGATACCAGCCCGACTCCAGCAGCGACCGGTCGGTCCAGGAGGCCGTGCCGGCCAGGATCCGGCCCGCCCCGGGCCGCCGGGCGGCGGGCGGCGGGGAGGCGTGCGGGAAGGAGGGCGGTGTCGTCATGCCCGCATCCCTGCCCCGCGGCGCGGCCGCGTCACCCGTCCCGGGGATCCCAACGGAGGCCTTCCGTCACCGGCGCCACGCCGGGGCCTCCAGCCGGATCCGGGCCGGAGGCGGCAGGCCCTGACATGGGCGGGCCGGCGTCCTGGGCGACGGCCCGGGACGCCGCGGTCACGGCCGCCTGCCGATCCCGGTGCTCAGCTCGCCGGTCCGCGCCGGGCCGCCGGTCTCCGTCGACAGCGGCGGGGTCTCCATGCCCTCGACGCCCCGCAGGCCCTCGAACAGCTCCCGCAGGGCGTCGGCCGCGGTGTGGCGGGGCTGCCAGCCCAGCTCGGTACGGGCCCGGGTGACGTCCATGACCGGCATCTTCAGCACCATGTCCACCAGGGCGGGCGAGGCCGGGATCAGCCGCGCGTACCAGGCGGTCGCCGCCGTCCCCCTGAGGACCCAGTCGGGCACCGGCAGCAGCCTGGCGTCCAGCAGCTCGGCCAGCATGGACGGCTCGACGACCGGCTCGGCGGCGAGGTTGAAGGCCCCCGACACCGGCCGGGTGACCCCGAGCCGGAATGCCTCGCCGGCGTCCTCGCCGTGCACCGCCTGGAACCTCAGGCCCGGATTGTCCGGGACGAAGGGGATCAGGCCGGGCCGGACGAGTCGCTGGGGGATGAACGGCCCGCCGAACAGCCGCCGCTGCTCGGTCGCCGCCTCCCGCTTGAAGACGAAGCCCGGCCGCATCCGCACCACCCGGGTGTCCGGATGGTCCCGTTCGAAGATGTCGAGCACCCGCTCCACATAGGCCTTCTCCCGGCCGTAGGCGGCGCCGGGCCAGCCGTTGGTGGGCCAGTCCTCGCCGACCGGCCGGTTCTTCGGGCCGGGGGAGTAGGCGCCCACCGAGGAGGAGTAGACCAGGGCGGGGACCTTCTGCCGGGCGGCCGCCTCGAACACCCGGATGCTGCCCAGCACGTTGGAGCGCCAGGTCGTGACCGGGTTCCGGGTGGGCTGGAACAGCCAGGCCAGGTGCACCACGGCGTCCGCTCCCGCCAGGTGCGTGTCCAGGTCGCCGGTGGAGACGTCCACCGAGTGCCAGGTCGTCTTGTCGGGGCTCCAGTCCGGGATCCTGCGGGCCAGGCCGACGATGGATGTGACTTCGGGATCGGCGGCCAGGGCGGACACCGTGCTGGTGCCCACGTTCCCGGTGGCGCCGACGACTACTACGCGCATATGTACGGGACTGCCCCGGCATGGGCGATCGAACCCGTACCCGGGGAGGGCTTTGCCGTATGCGGCAGGGCGGCAGGGCTTCGCGACGCCTTCCCACCGGAGGGAGGTCCGCGCGGGACCTCGGAGCGGAGATGTGTCAGCCTGGAGGCATGGCGACAGCACGGTGGAACGGCGAGATCATCGCGCGGAGCGACGACACCCGGGTGGTGGAGGGCAACCACTACTTCCCGATCGAGTCGGTGTTCCCGCAGTACCTGAGGCCGTCGGAGACGACCACGGTATGCCCCTGGAAGGGGACGGCGAACTACTACACGCTGGAGGTGGACGGAAAGCAGAACCCCGACGCGGCGTGGTTCTACGCCGACCCCAAGCCCGAGGCCGCCCAGATCAAGGGACGGGTGGCCTTCTGGAGGGGCGTGGAGGTCACCGGCTGACACCCGGCGCCGGCCCGGTTCACCGTAAGGTAGCCGGGCCGATGAGGGTTCGAAGCCCGCCCCGGAGGAACTGTCGGTGGTATGGATGCATTCGCTCACGTCGATGCCTACTGGCGGGCGGCCAACTACCTGTCCGTCGGGCAGATCTACCTGCTCGACAACCCGCTGCTGTCCGAACCGCTGCGGCCCGAGGACATCAAACCCCGGCTGCTGGGCCACTGGGGCACCACGCCGGGGCTGAACTTCTGCTTCGCCCACCTCAATCGGATCATCACCGAGCGCGACCAGGACATGATCTACGTCATCGGCCCGGGCCACGGCGGCCCGGCGGCGGTCGCGCACTCCTGGCTGGAGGGCACCTACACCGAGAGGTACCCCCACATCCAGCAGGACGCCGAGGGGATGCGGCGGCTGTTCCGGCAGTTCTCCTTCCCCGGCGGCATCCCGAGCCACGTCGCGCCCGAGGTGCCCGGCTCCATCAACGAGGGCGGCGAACTGGGCTACTCGCTGGCCCACGCCTTCGGCGCCGCCTTCGACAACCCCGGCCTCGTGGTGGCCTGCGTGGTCGGCGACGGCGAGGCCGAGACCGGCCCGTTGGCCACGAGCTGGCACTCCAACAAGTTCCTCAACCCCGCCCGGGACGGCGCCGTACTCCCGATCCTCCACCTCAACGGCTACAAGATCGCCAATCCGACGGTCCTGTCCCGCATCCCCGAGGAAGAACTGATCAAGCTCATGGAGGGGTACGGCTACCGCCCGCACGTCGTCGCGGGCGACGACCCGGCCGTCATGCACCCGCTGATGGCCGAGACCCTGGACCGGGTCTTCGACGAGATCGCCGAGTTCAGGGACGGCCGCGCCGAACGCCTCCCGATGATCATCCTGCGCACACCCAAGGGCTGGACGGGCCCCCGCGAGGTGGACGGCCTGCCGGTCGAGGGCACCTGGCGCTCCCACCAGGTGCCGCTGACCGGGGTGCGCGACAACGCCGACCACCGGCACGCCCTGGAGGAGTGGATGCGCTCCTACCGGCCGGGGGAACTGTTCGGCGCCGACGGCCGGCCCGTGCCGCAGGTGCTGGAGACGGTGCCCGCCGGGCCGCTCCGGATGAGCGCCAACCCGCACGCCAACGGCGGCGAGCTGCTGCGCCCGCTCACGCTGCCCGACTTCCGTGACCACGCCGTCGAGGTCAAGGCCCCGGCGACGCAGCTCACCGAGCCGACCCGGGTGCTGGGCGCCCTGCTGCGCGACGTCATCGCCGCCAACCCCGAGAACTTCCGGCTGATGGGGCCGGACGAGACCGCCTCCAACCGGCTGTCGGCCGTCTTCGAGGTCACCGACCGGGCCTGGGACTCGCGGATCCTCGACACCGACGAGAACCTCGGCCCCGAGGGCCGGGTGATGGAGGTCCTCAGCGAGCACCTGTGCCAGGGATGGCTGGAGGGCTACCTGCTGACCGGCCGGCACGGACTGTTCAACTGCTACGAGGCGTTCATCCACATCGTCGACTCGATGTTCAACCAGCACGCCAAGTGGCTGGAGTCGTCACAGAAGATCCCCTGGCGGCGGCCGATCGCCTCGCTGAACTACCTGCTGTCGTCGCACGTCTGGCGTCAGGACCACAACGGCTTCAGCCACCAGGACCCCGGCTTCCTCGACGTGGTGATGAACAAGAAGCCCTCGGTGGTGCGGATCTACCTGCCGCCGGACGCCAACACCCTGCTGTCGGTCGGCGACCACTGCCTGCGCTCGCGCGACTACGTCAACCTCGTCGTGGCGGGCAAGCAGCCGGTGCTCGACCTGTTCACCATGGAGCAGGCGATCGCGCACTGCACCCGGGGGCTGGGCATCCTGGAGTGGGCCTCCACCGACGAGGGGTCCGAGCCCGACGTGGTCATGGCCTGCGCCGGGGACGTGCCGACGCTGGAGACCCTGGCCGCCGTCGCGCTGCTGCGCGAGCACCTGCCCGAACTGCGGGTGCGGGTGGTCAACGTCGTGGACCTGATGCGGCTCCAGCCGCCGTCGGAGCACCCGCACGGCATGACCGACGCCGAGTTCGACACGCTGTTCACCACGGACAGGCCGATCATCTTCAACTTCCACGGCTACCCGCTGTCGATCCACCGGCTCACCTACCGCCGCAACGGCCACGACAACATCCACGTCCGGGGCTACAAGGAGGAGGGCACCACCACCACGCCCTTCGACATGGCGATGCTCAACGACATCGACCGTTTCCACCTGGTCATGGACGTCGTCGACCGGGTTCCCGGCCTCGGCTCCACCGCCGCCCACCTGCGCCAGCGGATGGCCGACGAGCGCCTGCGCGCCCGCGCCCACACCCGCGAGCACGGCGAGGACCCGGCCGACATCCGCGACTGGGCCTGGCCCTACTGACCCGCCGGGTCGGCCGCCGTACGGCGAGGACGCCGTACCGCGAGGACACCGTACGGAGGACCGGCGGCCGGGTGCCGGTCCTCCGTACGGCCGGCGACCCATGACCGCCGGGGCCGGCCGTTCGGGGGCCGCCCCGGCGGCCCCGCCATACGGTAAACCCGCCACCGCCATCGCCTGACCAGCGGAAATGCAGCGGGGACATCTTCTCGAACCTCCTTCTACGGTGAGTTGACCGCCGGACGAGTTCCGTGTCGCACGAGGCCCGCCCGCGAGAGACGCCCCGGGCCGCCGGGTGACCGTTCTTGGAGGATGACCGCATGGATGTGAAGGACTCCGCGTTGCGGGCCGAGCTGGACCGACGGCTCGTCGCCCTCGAACACGACGAGTCGGACGACCCGGCGCACGCGCCCCTCGCCGCGGCCGACCTGTGGCTGCTGGCCGCCATCGTCGTGGCCATGACGATCGCCGGATGGGTGATGGCCTGATGTCGGCCGAGGAAGACGTCACCAGGGAGGCGACCTTCGGGTCGCTGCCCGTGCTGCGCGGCGAGCGGGTCTGGAACTTCACCGACTTCACCTGGGTGAACGTCGGCCTGGCGATCGCGACGTGGGCGTTCCTCGTCGGCGGCTCCACGGCCGCGCTGGTGGGCTTCCAGAAGGGCCTGGCAGCGATGATCATCGGCAACGCCATCGGCGTCGCCGTGATGCTGCTGGGCAGCGTCGTCTCCAGCCAGCGCTACGGCGTGGAGCAGTACACGCTGCTGCGCAGCGTGTTCGGGTTCGGCGGGGTCGCCGTCCTGGTGTTCACCGTCGTGCTCTTCACCGAGATGGGCTGGTCGGCGCTGCTCGGCGTCATGTTCGGGCGGGCCACCACGCAGGTCTCCAACCAGGTGTTCGGCACCGACATCGGCCCCAACGCGCTGCCGGTGACCATCCTGGCCCTCCTCGCGCTGGCGATCGCCTGGATCGTGCTGGCCAAGGGCCCGCTGACGATGCGCTTCCTCAACCGCATCGTCGCACCCGGCCTGGCCGTGCTGACCGTCGGCATGATCGTGCTGGTGCTCACCAAGACCTCGTGGAACGACCTGCTTGCGGCCCAGCCGCTGAACCCGTTCCCCAGCGAGGGACTGAACTTCGCCCTCGCCGTCGAGTTCAACCTCGGCGTCGGCCTGTCGTGGTGGCCGGTCATGGGCAGCCTGGCCCGCCTCACCGACCGCCCGCGCAGCGCCCTGTGGCCGGGCTTCATCGGCCTGTTCGGCGCGACGATCGTGGCCCAGGTCGTGGGCATGGCCGCCGCGCTGACCCTCGGCGACCCCGACCCCACCGTGTGGATGGTCCCCCTCGGCGGCAAGTGGCTCGGCATGCTGGCGCTGCTGTTCATCGCCTTCGCCAACCTCACGAGCCTCACCTCCATCGTCTACTCCACCTGCCTGGCGCTACGGCAGGCAGGCGGCGAGATGCTGGCGAGATTCCGCTGGGAATGGCTCACCGGAGGCTTCTTCCTGCTCCCGGCGATCATCAGCTTCTGGCCGAACCTGCTGTACGACCGGTTCCTGGTCTTCGTCACCTGGAGCGGCGCCTTCCTTGCGGCGATCTGCGGCACCGTCATCGCCGACTACTTCGTGGTGCGCCGCCAGCGGCTGGACCTGCGCGGCCTGTACGCGCACCGCGCCGCCAGCCCGTACCACTTCACCGGCGGCTTCAACCTGGCCGGGCTGATCTCCACCGCGCTGGGCGCCGTCGCCTACGTGGTGCTGTACAACCCGCAGACCCTCGACACGCAGCCCGCCTTCAACTGGCTCACCGCCTCGGTGCCCGCCGTGATCGTCGCCGCGGTCTCGCACATCGTCCTCAGCCGCGCGCTCAACCGCCGGCACCTCGCCCCCGCCGCCCCCGCCGCCCCCGTCGTCCCCGCCGCCGGAGCGGCCCCCGCCACCGCGCAGAAGGAGTCCTGATGTCCAGAACCGCCCTGGCGGCCGTGCACGACGGCCGCGGCAACCGCCTGGAGATCAAGGAGATCCAGGTGGCCGACCCCGGCCCCGGCGAGGTCCTGGTACGGCTCGGCGCCTCCGGCGTGTGCGGCTCCGACCGGCACGTCCTGGACGGCGAGTGGAACCTTCCCTCCCCGACGGTGATGGGCCACGAGGGCGCCGGCATCGTGGAGGCGGTCGGCGAGGGCGTCACCGATGTGGCCCCCGGCGACAGCGTCATCCTGTCGTGGTACTACCCCTGCCGCCGCTGCCGCGCCTGCGCGGCCGGCAAGGCGTGGGCGTGCACCGGCACCCGGGCGCCCGAGTGCCTGCTGCCCGACGGCACCACCCGGCTGCGCGACGGCGACGGCGACGGCGTCGTCTACCCCTACCTCGCGGTGGGCACGATGAGCGAGTACACCGTCGTGCCCGAGTCGGCCGCGGTCCGCATTCCCTCCGAGGTGCCGTTCGACGTCGCCAGCCTGATCGGCTGCTCGATCACCACCGGTGTCGGAGCGGTCGTCAACAACGCCAGGGTGCCCGCCGGCTCCTCGGCCGTCGTCGTCGGCTGCGGCGGCGTGGGCCTGGCGGTGATCATGGGCCTGGCACTCGCCGGGGCCCACCCGATCATCGCGGTGGACACCGCCGAGGAGAAGCTGGCCGCCGCCCGCTCCTTCGGCGCCACCCACACCCTGCGCGCCGGCGACGACGTCGCCGCCCAGGTGTCCGAGCTGACCGGCGGCGGCGCCGACTACGCCTTCGAGGTGATCGGCCGCGTCGAGACCATCGAGACGCTGCCGTCGCTGCTGGCGTCCGGCGGCGTCGGGGTCCTCGTCGGGTTGCCGCCCGAGGGGGCCAAGGCCGGCATCGACGTGCTGGAACTGGCCGAGACGGGCAAGACCCTCATCGGCTCCAACTACGGCGGAGCCGTGCCGAGCCTGGACTTCCCGCGGCTGGCCGAGCTCTATCTCGCGGGTAGGCTGCCGCTGGACTCCCTCATCTCGCACCGCATCCGGCTCGACGAGGTTAACGAGGCGTTCGACGCGATGCGCGACGGCACCCGCACCCGCAGCGTCATCGTCTTCGACTGACACCACCCCCGCCCCCTCACGGCCCCGCGAGGGGGCGCCGGCGTCTGGACCCGCCCGCTCGGGGGCGCCGGTGTCTGGACTGAGGAGCGCAGCCGCGGAGCGGCGGAGTGACGAGGGAAGACGCCGGGTAAGAGCCCCCGAGCCGCGACGCGTCAGCGTCGCCATGAGTACGGGGCGCCGGTGTCTGGACTGAGGGGCGCCGCGAGGGGCGCCGGTGTCTGGACTGAGGAGCGCAGCCGCGGAGCGGCGGAGTGACGAGGGAAGACATCGGGTCAAGAGCCCCGAGCCGCGACGCGCAGCGTCGCCATGAACAGGGAGCGCAGCGGCGGAGTGACGAGGGAAGACATCGGGTCAAGAGCCCCGAGCCGCGACGCGCAGCGTCGCCATGAACAGGGAGCGCAGCGGCGGAGTGACGAGGGAAGACATCGGGTCAAGAGCCCCGAGCCGCGACGCGCAGCGTCGCCATGAACAGGGAGCGCAGCGAGTGAACGACGAGGGAAGACGCCGGGTAAGAGCCCCCGAGCCGCGACGCGCCAGCGTCGCAATGAACACGGTCACCCTCGGGGCCGTTCAGCTCCGGTCGGCGCACGGCGACGTCGCCGCCAACCTGGAGGCGATCGAGGACCTCACCGCCGCGGCCGCCGCGGTCGGCGCGAGGGTGGTCGTGACCCCCGAGATGGCCCTGACCGGCTACCTGTGGTCCTCCGAGGAGCATGTGCGGCCCTTCGCCGAGCCGGTGGACGGGCCGTCTGTGCGGCGGCTCACCCGGCTGTGCCGTACCACCGGGGCCTGGCTGGTGCTCGGCATGCCCGAACTCGACCCCGATCTGGGCACCCTGCACAACACGTGCGTGCTCATCGGCCCCGACGGGCCGGCCGGCTCCTACCGCAAGGCCCAGGCGTTCGTCGCCGACCCCCTGTGGGCGGTCGACGGTCACCTGCCGCCGCCGGTGTGGGACACCCCTGCGGGCCGTGTCACCCCGTTGATCTGCGCCGACGCCGACTACCCTGAGCCGGCCCGGTACGCCGCGCTACGCGGCGCCGACTGGATCGCGCTGCCCACCGCCTGGGTGGCCGAACCCGGCCCCAGCGCCACCTGGCGACTGCGAGCCTGGGAGAACGGCCTGCCGCTGGTCGCGGCCGACCAGGCCGGAGCCGAGACCCTCGCCGGCAACTCCTTCCAGTTCAGCGGCGGAAGCTGCGTGCTCGACCACACCGGGGCCGTCGCCGCCGCCCTGGACGACGGCTCCGGATTCGTCGTCGCCACCCTCGACCTCGACGCCGCGGCCGCCGCGCGCCACCGGCGGCTGGCCGCCCGGCGGCCGGCGGAGTACGGCCCACTGGCCCGCTCGACCGTCTGGCCGCGCGCCGACCGCGAGGCGCTGACCACGCCACCCGGCGGTGTGCCCTCGTCCGGTGGGGCGTTTTCGCCCGGCGGGGCGTCTTCAGTCGAGACCGAGACCGAGACCGAGACCGAGACCGTGTCCAGGACCGGGACCGTATTCGAGACCTGGGACACGACCGGGGCCGGGGCCGGAGAGGGGCGGACGGTGGGCGTCGCCGTACTGGCCGGGCCCGCCGGTGATCTGCCCGCTCCGCCCGAGGGCACCGACCTCGCCGTGCTGCCCGCCTTCCACCTGACCGGTGGCGTCCCCGACCCGGGCCGGGCCCGGCCCGCGCTGGAGGAACTGCGCGCCTGGTGCGAACGGCACCGCTGCGAAGCGGTGACCGCGCTGGCCGTACCCGGCGACGACGAGAGGGGCGCGGAGATCGCTCGCGGGACGGAGATCGCGGACGACCCGGGCGGCGCGGACGGCCCGCGGGGTCCGGTCCGGTACGCGGTCACGCTCGTCACCCCCGGCGGAGAGGCCGCCCGCCGCCACGTCACCCATCTGGGCGCGCACGCCGCCTGGGCCGAGCCGGGCGACGAGCCGCCGATGGCCGTCACCCGGCCGTGGGGCTCCCTCGGGCTGCTGGCGGGGGAGGAACTGGAGCCCTTCGAACCCTCACGGGTGCTCGCGGTGCTCGGCGCCGACATCCTCGCGGTGCCCGCCGCGGTGGACTGGCCGTATCCGGTGCCCTTCCCCGGCACCCGGGTCCCGCTGAACCCGGCCGTACTGCGCGACCCCGAACCCGCCTTCGCCCACCCCGCCCGGTTGCGCGCCGGGGACTCCCACATCTGGATCGCCCTGGCCAACGCCGGCGTGACGCCCGGCGGCGTCTTCGGCCCCGACCATGTCACGGTGCCCCGCGAGGAGGCGCTGAACACGGGGATAGGCTGGACGAGACTGCGGTGCGCGGTGCGGGGCACGAACGGCGCGGGGGAGACGTGCGCGGTGAAACCGCAGCTGGCACGGCGTCGGACCGACCTGTTCGGCGCGGAGATGCTGCGACGGCCCCGCTGACCGGCGGCCGCCGGGGCGGCCGCGCGGAGGGCGGTGGAAAGCCATGGCGGTGACGATCCGGCGACTGCTGGCCAACGCCCGCCTCGGACTGCGGGTGGTCCTGGGCCACGAAGGGCTCGACCAGCCGGTGCGCTGGGTGGCGGTGTCCGAGCAACCCGACCCCACACCCTGGCTCGACGGCGCCGAACTGCTGCTGACCAGCGGCATGTGGTTGTGCGACCAGGCCGACCCCGCCGCGACGGCCGAGCGGTGGGCGGCCCGGCTCGCCGAGGCCGGAGCCCGAGCCGTCGGCTTCGGCCTCGACCCCTGGTTCCCCGAAGTCCCCGCCGAGATCGTCCAGGCCACCCGCCGCCACCGGCTGACGCTGATCGAGGTCCCGAGCCGCACGCCGTTCGTCGCGGTGGACCGGGCCGTGGCCGACCTGAACGCCACCGAGGCGCGGCGCGAGGCCGAGCAGGCCAGGAAAGTGCAGCAGCAGCTCGCCGAGGCCGGATACGCCGGACGGCAGGCCGTGGCCGACCGGCTGGCGCGGGAACTGCACGGCTGGGTCGCCGTGCTGGACGCCGGGCACGCCGTGGCACTGCGCGCGCCCACCGGCGCAGGCCCCGCCGCCGAGGCGCTCACCGATCTGGCCCGCCAGGGCGACCGATCAGGGCGGCACATCCTTCAGGTCGAGCTGGACGGGGTGCCGGTGACCGCGGTCCCGCTGGGCCCGGCCCGCGGCCGGCGCGGCACGCTCTGCGTCGGCGCGCTCGCGGTCGGCGAGCGGCCCATGTGGGCCGCCGGGATCATCGGCACCGCCGCCGCCCTGCTCACCGTGCTCGACCGGGGCGGAGAACGCGAGCTGCGCCGTACGGTCGCCGGGCTGCTGGCCGAGGGCGACGCCCGTTCGGCCGCGCGGGTGGCCGCGGTGGCGGACCTGCCGCTGCCCGGGGAGTTCGCAGCCGTCACGCTGGTCGGCTCCGGCCGCCGCCGCGCCGCCGAACGGATCGTGGCGGCCGGCGGCTGGGCGGCGGGCGACGGCCGGTCCGGCACGGTCGTGCTCGTCATCCCAGGGTTCACCGAGGAACGGCTGGAATCCCTGCTCGACGGCGCCCGCGCCGGGATCGCCACGCCCAAGCCGCTCGACGGGATCCCGGCCGGTATCCGCGAGTCCGGACTGGCCGCCCAGCTGACCCGCCCCGACCGGCCGGCGGTGTGCTACGCCGACACGCCCGCGATGGAGCTGGACCGGCTGCTGGCGTCACCCGAGGCGGAGCGGTTCGCGGACGCGCTGCTCGCGCCCGTGACCGAGGCGGCCGATGGCGAGACGCTGATCGCCGCCGCCCGGGCATGGGTCGCGGCCAACCACCACTGGGACCCGGCCGCCGCCGCGACGGGCGTGCACCGCGAGACGCTGCGCGCCCGGCTGCGCCGCCTGGCGAACCTGACCGGCCTGGACCTGGACTCACCCACCGACCGCCTCGCCCTCGCTCTGTTGATGGCGACGCTGGCGCGTCGCGGATAGTGCTCATGGCGACACTGTGTGTCGCGGCTCGGGGGCTGGTGACCGGTGTCTTCCCTCGTCTCTTCGCCGCTTCGCGGCTGCGTTCCTCAGTCCAGACACCGGCGCCCCCTCGCGGGTTGGCGTGGAAGTCGGGCTGGGGCGGGTAGGAGCGGGTGATGTTGTTCATTTTCGGTCTTCGTACCGTCGTCCAGCGGCTCGGCATGATCACTCTCGTCTGCCGCAACTGCGGTAACACCGCGGCTCAGGCGCTGGCGAAGCGGGTGACGAAGTTCAGCCTCTTCTTCATCCCGATCTTCCCGGTGCGGACGAGACACGTGATGCAGTGCACGTACTGCGGAGCCGCCTACGACGTCTCCAGGGACGAGATGAAGAGGCTCCGGAGCGGCGTCGGCCCAGCCCGGCTCGGGGGATTCTGAGAGGGACGGCTCAGCGGACGGCGTAGGCGCCCAGGGATGGTTCCAGGAGGTCGAAGATCCGGGTGGCCGAAGTGTGCAGGGCCGAGGCGACGGTGTCCTCGTCCTCGCCGTCCAGGGTACGGCGGATCGCCTCACCGAACAGCACCCGGAGGGCCGAGACGAGTTGCCCGGCCACCATGCGGGCGATGACATCGCCGGTCGTCCCATCCGCCCCGTCCGTGCCGGGTTCTCCGGCCAGTACCGCCGCCAGGGCCGTCTCGCGCTGCTCGTGGAGCTCGCGGAGCCTGGCCAGCAGCGCGGGGCTGCCGGTCACCGTACGGGCGAACGGGCGACCGGAGAAGCCGAGGAGCGCGTCGCGGCGCTCCAGCGCCGCGAAGTAGTCACGGCGTAGCGCGGCCAGGGCGGACTCGCCGGACGCCCGTTCGGCCACCGTGCGCGCCGGATGGGCGACGATCTCGTCATGCAGGTCGAGGACCAGGTCCTCCTTGCGCGGGAAGTAGTTGGTGACGGTCATCTTCGCCACCTCGGCCGCCTGGGCGATCTCGGCGATCGTGACCTCGTCGAAGCCGCGCTCGATGAACATCCGCGTCGCGATGTTCGAGATCTGCTGCCGCGTCTCCCTCTTCTTGCGTTCCCGCAGGCCCATCGGCCGGGTCGTCATGCCGCCATCTTAGAGCTCTTCGCTGGGTCGAAGACAGAATCAGACTTGAGTCATTTTTATGACGAGTATATATTTTGAATCGACCTAACAAGAGAGGCCGGGAAGGACGACCATGAAGCAGGAAATCCCCCTGGAGGGGATCTCCGCCGAGCCGCCGAGGCTGATGGCGGTGCACGCCCATCCCGACGACGAGTCCAGCAAGGGCGCGGCGACGTTGGCGCGCTACGCCGCCGAGGGAGCCGAGGTCCTGGTGGTCACCTGTACCGGTGGCGAGCGCGGTGCCGTGCTCAACCCGGCGATGGACCGTCCCGAGGTGCGCGCCGACCTGCCGGCCGTACGGCGGGCGGAGATGGAACGGGCCCGGGAGATCCTCGGTGTACGGCAGCGCTTCCTTGGCTTCACCGACTCCGGGCTGCCCGCAGAGGGCGACCCGCTGCCGGAGGGCTGCTTCGCCACCCAGCCCCTCGATGTCGCCGTACGGGCGCTGACCGCCGAGATCCGCGAGTTCCGCCCGCACGTGGTCGTCACCTACGACGAGACCGGCGGCTACCCGCACCCCGACCACGTCATGACCCACCGGGTGACGGCGGCGGCGTTCGACGCGGCCGGAGACCCCGCCCGCCACCCAGGGACCGGCGCCCCCTGGCGTCCGCTCAAGTTGTACTACCTGGCGACGCTGTCCCGGGCCTGGTTCGCCGCGATGCACGAGGCGATGACCGCTCGCGGACTCGACTCCGGGATGGGCCCGCTGCTGGAGGGCTGGCCGGAGACCGCGCCCACCCCGGAGGTCACCACGCGCATCCGCTGCGACGGCTATTTCGCGGTGCGAGATCGGGCGCTGCTGGCGCACGCCACCCAGATCGTCCCGGGTGAGAGCTTCATGCGGCACCCACGCGACATCGAGCGGGAGGTCTGGCCGACCGAGGACTACCACCTGGCCCGCCCCCTGGTCCCGGTGGACCTGCCGGAGGATGATCTGTTCGCGGGCTGTGTTGATGGTGACGCTGCGCGTCGCGGCTCGGGGGCTGGTAACCGGTGTCTTCCCTCGTCTCTCCGCCGCTTCGCGGCTGCGCTCCTCAGTCCAGACACCGGCGCCCCCGAGCGGGTTGATGGTGACGCTGCGCGTCGCGGCTCGGGGCTGGATACGTAAAGTTCCCGATGCGCGGGGCGGCGTGGCGGCTTAGCGTCTGCGGAGTCGAGAACCCCTCAGGCAAGGTGAGCCCATGCGCGTGCTGACCGTGTTCCTCTCCGCCTTCCTGTCCACCGTCGCGTCGGCCGCGACCTTCACCGCCTCCGCGGCGGGGCCCGCCGCGGCCGTGACCAAGCCGCCGCCCACCCGGACCGACGTCGTCTACCAGCGAGCCGCCTTCCCCTCGGGCGTCAAGGAGGGCGTGAGGGCCGAGGACACCCTGGCCTTCGCCTCCGCCGCCGGAACCACCTCCTACACCGACGCCCTGGGCACCCGTACCTGGGAGTACGCCCGCTGGACCGGCCCCGAGCGAGGGGTCGGCTTCTCCGCCACCGAGCTGGTCGCCTCCTGGACGGCCGACACCCCGGCCGGGAGCTGGGTGCAGGTCGAGATGCGCGGACGCAACGCCGCCGGGCTGAGCAAGTGGTACGTCATGGGCCGCTGGGCCTACGGCGAGGGCGACATCCGCCGCACCTCGGTCTCCGGGCAGGGCGACGCCGACGGCACCGTCTCGGTCGACACCTTCGTCGCCGCGTCGGGACAGCCGATCACCGCCTACCAGCTGCGCGTCACGCTGCACCGCACGCCCGGCTCCACCGTGGCCCCCGTCGTGCGGAGTCTGGGCGCGATGGCCTCGGCCGTCCCTGAGCGCAAACGCGTGACGGCCAGCCCGGGTGGCCCGGCGTGGGGAATCGAGCTGAACGTGCCGCGCCGCTCCCAGAACGTCCACACGGGCCACTACCCCGAGTGGGACGGCGGCGGCCAGGCGTGGTGCAGTCCGACCTCCACCACGATGGTGCTCGGCTACTGGGGCGCCTGGCCCAGTGAGGAGGACACCTCCTGGGTGGACCCGTCCGACCCCGACCCCGAGGTCGACCACGCCGCCCGCCACACCTACGACCACGCCTACCAGGGGGCAGGCAACTGGCCCTTCAACACCGCCTATGCCGGGCGGTACGGCATGGAGGGCTTCGTCACCAGGCTGCGGTCGCTGACCGAGCTGGAGCGCTTCATCGCCGCGGGCATTCCGGTGATCACCTCCCAGTCGTTCAAGGAGAACGAGCTGCCCGGCGCCGGCTACGGCACCGACGGCCACATCATGGTGATCGTCGGGTTCACCGCCACCGGCGACGTGATCGCCAACGATCCCGCCTCACCGAGCGACGACGCGGTGCGCCACGTCTATCCGCGGGGCGACTTCGAGAACGTGTGGCAGCGCAGCTCCAGCAGCGGCGGCATCGTCTACGTCATCCACCCGCCGGGTCATGCCCTGCCCGCCGCAGAACCGGGCCTGCCCGCCAACTGGTGAGGGCCCCGGGAATCCGTACGGCCGGCCGTACGGATTCCCGGGCTCCCGCCGCCCGGGGCACGCAGGCCACCGGCTCTTCCGGCGGTGTGAGCGGGGGTGCCACGCTCAGCCGTGTCATGGCTTCCCGGCAGCCGCCCCGGGCGATGGCCCCAGCAGTGGCAGGGCCTTCACCCGGGGCGATGCCGGGTGAGTGGAGGTACGGGAGCTCAGCCGTCGACCGTGACCGAGGCGAACCGGTAGTTCGTGTAGCCGTTCTCGTCTCCGGAGTGCCTCCGGCCGGTCATGACGTGGTAGGGGCTCGCCGACACGGAGTGGTTGCTCTCACGCAGATTCGAGCTCCACGGCGCGGAGACGAGGCGCAGCTGCCTGCCCTGCCACCACAGCGCGCCCGACTCGTAGTTCGTGTAGCCGTTCTCGTCTCCGGCGTGCCACCGGCCGGTGATGACCCGGTTGTCGGAGGTCTCGTAGAACGAGCTGCTCTCCTTCTGGCTGGGGCTCCAGCTTCGGGACTCCACCGTCACCTGTTCGCCGTTGATGAGGATCCGGCTGCAGGAGTACTTCGTGTAGGCGTTCTCGTCTCCGGAGTGCGCACGGCCGGTCATCACCTGGTTGGCGGGGCAGGTGACATGGGCGCCCGCTGATTCCTTGACACTGATGACGTTCTGGAGCTGGACCTCGACCGTGTAGACCGCGGCGCTGGCGGGAGCCGTCGGCACCAGCGCCAGGGTGGACAGAGCCGCCGTCGCCGTCGCCGCGAGCAGAGCCTTCTTGGTCATTTTCACGTTCCTCGGTTTCCTTTCGGACGTCGTTCCGGATGATGAGAACGCATGTGGCGGCGGTTCACGCCGGCCGCCGGGACCGGACGGTGCGCCGATCCCGCCCACATGACGCCTGCGTACGGGGGAGAGCCGCCGCAGGCGGTGTCGATCTCGATCTCATGGTGGCCGCCGCCGGTCCACCGGGGCGTCCTTCCCGCGGGGGAGCGCTGATCGGCCGCGCGAATTACTCCCCGCACTGCATTCCGCAATAAGTGGCAATAAAAAAGGCAATAAAGGAAAACCGAAATGAACAGGCGGGTCGCATTCCTGTCGGCGGCCTTCCTCCCGGGCCAACCGGCGACGCCTCCTCCGGGGTTCCTCGTTTGAGGACGACTCAGGGGGTAAGAGGGACGTCGTCGCAGCTCAGGCGTGGCTGTGTGACACGCCGTCCGGCGTCCCGATAGGAGGAGAGCGATGAAGGCCCTTACCTGGCACGGCAAGCGAGACGTACGTGTCGAGGACGTTCCGGACCCGGTGATCAAGGAACCCACCGACGCGATCATCAAGGTCACCACGACCGCGATCTGCGGTTCCGACCTCCACCTTTATGAGGTGCTGGGACCGTTCCTCGGGCAGGGGGACGTCCTCGGGCACGAGCCGATGGGCGTCGTGGAGGAGGTCGGTGCGGAGGTCACGCACATCAAACCCGGTGACCGGGTCGTCGTCCCGTTCAACATCTCCTGCGGCCGCTGCCACATGTGCGACATGAAGCTGTACGCCCAGTGCGAGACCACGCAGGTGCGCGAGTACGGCACCGGGGCCGCGCTGCTCGGCTACACCAAGCTGTACGGCCAGGTCCCCGGCGGGCAGGCCGAGTACCTCCGGGTCCCGCAGGCGCACTTCGGGCCGATCAAGGTGCCCGACGGGCCGCCGGACGAGCGGTTCGTCTACCTCTCCGACGTCCTGCCCACCTCCTGGCAGGCCGTGGACTACGCCTGCGTCCCCGACGGCGGCAGCGTCACGGTCTTCGGCCTGGGCCCGATCGGGCAGATGTCCGCCCGGATCGCCAAGCACCTGGGGTACCGGGTGATCGGCATCGACGCCGTACCCGAGCGGCTGGAGATGGCGCGCCGGCACGGCGTGGAGATCCTGGACTCCTCCGCGACCCCGGACGTGCCGGAGGCGGTCCGCGAGCTGACCGGCGGGCGGGGCACCGACTCCGTCATCGACGCGGTCGGCATGGAGGCGCACGGCTCCCCGGTCGCCAAGGTGGCCCAGACCGTCACCGGGCTCCTGCCCGACGCGATCGCCGCACCGCTGATGACCAACGCCGGCGTGGACCGGCTGGCCGTCCTTTACCAGGCCATCGACACGGTACGGCGCGGCGGCACGATCTCGGTCTCCGGCGTCTACGGCGGCGCGGCCGACCCGCTGCCGATGCTGAAGATGTTCGACAAGGGCATCACCTTGCGCATGGGTCAGGCGCACGTCAAGCGCTGGATCGACGACCTGATGCCGCTGGTGGCCGACGACTCCGATCCGCTGGGCGTCATGGACCTGGCGACGCACCGGCTGCCGCTGGCGGAGGCCCCGCACGGCTACGAGATCTTCCAGAAGAAGCAGGACGGGGCCATCAAGGTCCTCCTGAACCCCTGAGAGACCCCGAGAAGACGTCCCCCCTGAACAGGCGGGTCCCCGCGGACCCCGTACCCGAAGGAGATAGGCCATGGACGCCATCGTGCTGCTGAAGGACGACCACAAGACGGTCGAGAAGCTGTTCAAGGAGTTCGAGCAGACGGGCGAGACCGCTTACAAGAAGAAGCAGGAGATCGTCGAGAAGATCTCCCAGGAGCTGTGCCGGCACGCCTACATCGAGGAGGCGATCTTTTACCCGGAGGCGCGCGCCGAGGTGCCCGACACCTCCGACCACGTCCTCGAGAGCGTGGAGGAGCACCACGTCGTGGCCTGGCTGCTGTCGGAGCTGAAGGGGATGGACCCCAAGGACGAGCGGTTCGACGCCAAGGTGACCGTTCTCATCGAGAACGTGCGCCACCACGTCAAGGAGGAGGAAGAGGACTGGTTCCCCCAGGTCCGTGAGGCCCTGGGGCGCAACAGGCTCCAGGAACTCGGCGAGCGGATGGAGAAGGCCAAGGCCGAGGCTCCGTCCGACCCGCTGGCGCTGGCCAGCGCCCGCCAGTAGGGCGCCGGCGGCGCGGCGGGGCGTCGCCGGGGAGACCGGCGGTGGGAACACCGCCGGGAGCGCCCGTCAGGGCGCCTGAGACGACACGCGGGCCCCGGCCTCATCCGAGGCCGGGGCCCGCTTTTCCCGGAAGGCCGTCACGCCTGCCGGGGAATCTGCTCGGTGACCGTGAAGGCCACCCCTCCACCCTCGTCGACGTCGGCGTCCAGGGACTTGTCGTCGAGCAGGTCCGCCGCCTTGGGGTCCAGGAAGACGCGCGCTCCGCCCGTCTCGACCACCTTGTCCTCGGACTGCGGCCCTTCCACGATCGACAGCAGCAGAGAGTCCGTGCCGTCGCTCTGCGCGGAGATGCGGACCCCGGTGTCCGTCGACTCTCCGACCTGGGAGCTGAGATTCCGGATCACCTGTGCGGCGTTATCGGTCATTGTGAGCATTGCAACTCCTTGTCCGAATTGAGGTTGGACTCTCCGCCCTTGCCCGATTACGGCAGACCCAACACATGAACAGGCGGATTTCCCCTCATCCGCCGGTGTGGAGGCGTTCGAGGCGCTCGGCCGTCTTGCGCGCGGCGATCAGCACGGGATCCCACACCGGGGAGAACGGGGGAGCGTAGGCCAGGTCCAGGCCGGTCATCTCCTCCACGGTCATCCCGTGCCAGACGGCCAGTGCCAGGGCGTCGATCCGCTTGGCCGCACCCTCCTGCCCGACGATCTGGGCGCCCAGCAGGCGGCCGGTCCGGCGGTCGGCGATCATCTTGGTCCGCATCTCCCGTGCGCCGGGGTAGTAGTGGGCGCGCGTGGTGGAAGCCACGGTCTCGGTGACGAACTCGAACCCCGCCGCGGCGGCCTCGGTCTCGGTCAGGCCGGTGCGGGCCACCTCGTACTCGCAGATCTTGGACACGGCGGTCCCCACGACCCCGGGGAAGCTCGCGTACCCGCCTCCGATGTTGATGCCCGCCGCGCGGCCCTGCTTGTTGGCGTGGGTGCCCAGCGCGATCGCCACCGGCCTGCGGGAGACGCGGTGGAAGGTCTCGACGCAGTCGCCGGCCGCCCAGACGCCCTCGACCGGCGTGCGCATCCGCCGGTCGGTCCGGATCCCGGAGGTCTCGCCCACCGGGATGCCCGCGGCCTCGGCCAGCGCGGTGTTCGGGCGGGCCCCGAGGCCCAGCACGACCAGGTCGGCCCGTACGCTCCGGTCCCCGACGCACACCGCGTCCACCCGGCCGCCGGAGGTGGGGAAACCCGTCACACGTTCGCCGAGGAGCACCTCGACCCCCAGCCGGCGCAGGGCGTCGGCGACAAGGGCGCCCATGTCGGGGTCGAGCGTGCCCATCGGCTGCTCACCGGCCTCGACGAGCGTCACCGAAAGGCCCCGCCGCACCAGGGCCTCGGCCATCTCCAGGCCGATGTAGCCGCCGCCGACCACCGTGGCGGCGCGCGGGCGCTCCGCCCCCTCGGTCTCCACGGCCCGCAGCAGCGCGGCGCCGTCGTCCAGGGTCTGCACGCCGTACACGCCTTCGGCGTCGGCGCCGGGCAGGCCGGGACGGTTCGGCAGGGCTCCGGTGGCGACGACGAGCTGGTCGAACGGCTCCCGGTAGTCGCGGCCCTCCCCGTGGTCGCGCACGGTCACCGTCCGGCGGCCCAGATCGATCTCGGTGACCTCGCTGCGCAGGCGCAGGTCGATGGCCTGCTCGTCGCGGAACACCTCGGGCCGCCGGACGACGAGCTCCTCGACGCCGTTCACCTCGCCGCCCACCAGGTAGGGGATTCCGCAGGCTGAGTAGGAGGCGTGGAAGCCCTTCTCCAGGGCCACGATCCGCAGGTCGTCCGGGCCGCGCCGGTTCCGCGCCTGGGAGGCCGCGCTCATCCCCGCGGCGTCGCCGCCGATCACCACCAGCCGTTCCGTCATCGTCCCGCCCGTCTCGCAAGCCGTCAGTGTGCACCGCTGGGGAAGGGGTTCCTCCGCCCGCCCGTCCCAAACGGCATCGCCTCGATCATGGCGTGTCGCCCCGCCCCGCGGTAAGGGGGCTTGAGCGGCGTCGGAACGGCCGGTGGCGTCAACGACGTGCTGAGCATCCCGCTGTACGGCCCGCTCCGCCGTACGGGATCTCCACCGCCCGGCCGGGTACGGCCCGCCGCTACGGATGCTCGCCGCACAGCGGCAACCGTGCGGTCACCCGCCACTCCTCCCCGGTGGCGCCGGCCTCCACGGCGCCGCCCAGCAGGGCCGCCCGCTCCCGCATCCCGGCCAGCCCCCGCCCGCCCCCGCCGCGCTCATCACCGTGACCGCGGCCGTGCGCGCCCGCGTGTGACGCCGGGGCACGGAGCCGGTTGCGCACGCTCAGCTCCAGGCGGTCGTCCCGTACGGCGACCGCCAGCCGTACCGCCCCCGCGCCGTGCCGGATCGCGTTGGTCAGCGCCTCCTGGGCCATCCGGTACGCCTCGCGGGACACCAGGGCGGGCAGCGCCGCGAGGTCGCCGTCGATCTCGGCGGCGGCTCCGGTGGAGCGGAGCAGTTCCGGCAGGTCGGCGAGGGTCCGCACGGGGACGCGGTCGCCGCCCGCCTCCTCGCGCAGCACCCCCAGCACGTGGTCGAGGTCCTCCAGTGCCGCCCGGGCCGACTCCTCGACGGCGTCCAGCGCGGCCCGCGCCGCCTCCGGGTCGCGTTCCAGCAGCAGCCCGGCCGCGCCGGCCTGGACGGTCACCACGCTGAGCGCGTGCCCGACCGAGTCGTGCAGCTCGCGGGCGAGCCGGTTGCGGACGGCCAGCCGCCGGGCGCGCTCCTCCGTCGCGGCCAGCCGGTCGGCGGGGGAGGGGCCCAGCAGCACGGGGGCGAGCCGGGCCAGCAGCGCCCCGGTTCCCGACACCGCGTGGACCAGCAGCACCAGTGTCGCCACCCCGGCGGCCGGCCCCCAGGCGGAGTCCCATCCGGGTGCCAGGTGGCCGCCCAGGAATCCCAGCGGGTCGCCGAACACCGGCAGCAGGATCAGCCAGACGGCGAACGGCACCAGGGCGAGCGTCGCCCCCGCCATCACCGCGCCGGCCCCCAGGTGCAGGGTGAACCAGGCCGCGGTGCGCCGCCTCTCGGCCCAGGTACGCCCCGGCCGGTGCGGGGCCGGATCGACGCGGGCGCCCAGCAGGCCCCGCGCGGCCGTCAGTTCCAGCGCGCGCACCGGCAGGAACAGCCCGGTCGTCCCGATCAGGGGGAGCACGGCCGCGAAGACCAGCGGGTCTATGCTCACCAGCGGGTACGCCCGCGCCTCCAGCGCCCCCGTCAGGGCCGCGAGGATCGTCCCGACCATCATGTACGGCATGGCCAGCGCGCCGCCCAGGATCAGGCACGTCCAGCGGAGGTAGGTGGTCCGGTCGGCGAGTGGCGCCAGGATGCGTCTCACGCTCCCGATCCTCCCAACTCCCCGGAGCGGACGCCCTCCCGCCGGGAGGGGAGCCCGTCCCCCGGGCGGGGGACACCCGGAGGCGGTTCGGTACGCTCTGCCGAGCTGACGGCGGATGGCGATGGTCCGGGGGATTTCGGGATGAGCACGGTGGAGATCGTCCTGTTGCTGACGGCCGCGGCCGGGGCGGGATGGATCGACGCCGTCGTCGGCGGGGGAGGGCTGCTGCAACTGCCCGCGCTGATCGTCGCCGGGGTCTCGCCGGTCCAGGCGCTGGCCACGAACAAGCTCGCGGCCGTCTTCGGCACCTCCTCCGCCGCGGTCACCTATGCCCGCACCACGAAGATCGACCGCAGGGTGGCGGTGCCCGCCGGTCTGGCCGCGGTCGTGTTCGCCGGTCTCGGCGCGGCGTCGGCGTCGGCGATCTCCAAGGACGCGCTCACCCCGCTGGTCATGGCGGCCCTGCTGTGTGTGGCGCTGTTCGTCACCCTCCGCCCGGCGTTCGGCTCCCACCCCCGCCCCCACCTGGGCACCCGTGCCAGGACGCTGGCCGCGGTCGCCGTCACCGGCGTGGCGGTCGCCTTCTACGACGGCATCCTCGGGCCCGGCACCGGCACCTTCCTGATCATCGCCTTCACCACGGTCCTCGGCATGGACTTCGTGCACGGCTCGGCGCATTCGAAGATCATCAACTCCTGCACCAACGTCGGGGCGCTGATCGTCTTCGCCTCCCAGGGGCATGTGCTGTGGCTGCTGGGGCTGGGAATGGCCGTCTGCAACATCGCCGGTGCCCAGGTCGGAGCCCGGATGGCGCTGCGCCGCGGCTCGGGGTTCGTGCGGATCGTGCTGCTGTGCGTGGTGTGCGCCATGGTGGCGAAACTCGGCTACGAGCAGTTCGTCGCCTGACATTTTGATCTACATAGTAAAGCAGGCTGGTCGGTTCAAACAGCAGACACAAGAGGATTCTGGCCTCACCAGAGAAGGTGAGGCCAGGACAAGGCCAGCGGCGCCGATGACCGGATCACGGCACGAGACGCCGGAGAACACGCGGAAGCGCCTTCCTTCTCATCCGGAGGCGATCGACGGGGTCACGAGTCCGCTCCTTCCGGCACCGGCCGATACCGGACGTCATCCGCCGGTGAGACGCCAGAGCGAGGTGACTTCCGCGGCTCGGGCGGCGTGGAGGGGATCGGTGGTGTCCCTCGCCCGTGGATGCCGCGGCCCGGTGTCGATCCTGTCCACCGCGCGCCCGTCGGGGAAGAGGGCGGGGCCCACGATGTCGATGCGCCCGGTGAGGCGCAGCCGGCGGACGTTCTCGTGTGCGCAGGCCAGGGCGCGCGGGCTGATGTCCGTGGCCACGACGCGGTCGATGCCCCGGCGGGCCAGGACGGCGGCGAGCACTCCCGTTCCGGTGCCGAGGTCGAACGCGGTGCGGCGGTCCGCGTGGCGGTCCGCCGGTGCGGGGAGCGGCGCGTGTGCGACGAGGCCGACGTATTCCCCCTGACGGGAGAGAACACGCCGTAGTGCGGGTGGATGCGGGCGTGGAGGGCCGGTGCCTCCACGCCTTTCATGCGCCACTGATGTGCTCCGATCACGCCCAGCAGTTCGGTGAGCGAGACGGCCGTCGGCTCGGACGGCGGGCCGTACGCTTCGGTGCAGGCCCGGCGTACATCGGGGGCTCTGCGCAGGTTCAGGCGGTGGTCGTCCTCCAGCAGGACCAGGAGCCTGCCCGGCACGCGGGCGCGGTGGCCGCGGGCACGGCGGTACAGGTGGAAGGACTCCGCCGGGCTGTCGCCTTGCCGGTGAGGTTTCCGGTCGATCCGGCGGCTCATCGCCTGAAGCAGCCGCCGCGCGTCGTGGAAGTCACCCCGCCACAGCAGGCCGGTGCCTTCACATGCCAGCCGGTAGGCGGTGTCGGCTTTCGTACGGTCGTCGGCGCTGATGACCCGGCGGGGCGGTGGAGCCGCGCTCTCGGAATGCCAGTGGGCGGAACAGGGGGTGTTCGTCTCGGTCCGGCGGATCGTGGACACCACGTACTCCTCGTGATCGAACGTGCGGGGACACGAAGAGCACTTCGACGAGGAGCGGGAGAAACGGCCCGTGCCGTGGCATGGGGGGTGTCAGGGCAGGGGGCTACCGCTCCTGCGTCGAAGCGCGGGAGGAGAAGTCGCCGAGCACCATGCCGAGTGTCATGACCGGTCCTTTCGGAGGGATGACATGAGAGGTTCGCGCAGATCTTTTCCGTGGGCGAACCGTGGGCGAGTCGCCGGCGATGGGGCAGACTTGGCCGGGTGACGCATGGAGACGACGCGGCGACCGTCCACGCCTGGGCCGCTCTGGAAGGGCCGGTGGAACTGGCCGAGGGGGTTTCGTACGAGGGGGCGGGCGACGTCCTGCCGGCCCGGCTGCCGGTGCGGGAGCTGGCCCGGGCGAGCGTGGGCGTGTGCTCGCTGGCGGCCGCGGAGCTGCTGGCGCGGCGCAACGCGGTGCCGGTGCCGGCCGTACGGGTGTGGGAGGCGGAGGTGGCCACGGCGTTCGTCAGCGAACGCCACCTGCGGATCGACGGCCGGGCCCCGGTGGCCTTCGCGCCGCTCTCCGGTTTCTGGCGCGCGGCCGACGGCTGGGTGCGCACCCACGCCAACTACCCGCACCATCGCTCCCGGTTGCTGGACGCCCTGGGCATCGGTGACACGGGAGACGACCGGGCGCTGGCGGGGGTGCTCGCGGACGAACTGGCGCTGCGCCCGGCCCGGTGGATCCAGGAGACCGTCTACGAGGCCGGTGGCCTGGCCGTGGCCGTGGCGCCTCCCGGCGGGGCGGCGCGTCCCCTGGTCGAGACCCGGCCCGCCGGGGAGGGCCGCCCGCGAGTCCTGGCGCCGGCGCCGTTGCCGGCCGCCGGGGTGCGGGTCCTGGACCTGACCCGGGTCATCGCCGGTCCCGTCGCGACGCGCACCCTCGCCCTCCTGGGCGCCGACGTGCTCCGCGTCGACTGCCCCCGGCTGTCGGAGGGCGCGGACGCCCACGCCGACACCGGGATGGGCAAGCGCTCGACGCGGCTGGACCTGTCCGACGGCGGGGACCGCCGCGTCTTCGCCGATCTTCTCGACTCGGCCGACGTCGTGGTCCTCGGTTACCGGCCCGGCGCGCTGGAGGCCCTGGGTCTCGACGCGCTCCTCGCCCGGCGTCCCGGCCTGATCGTCGCCCGGTTGTGCGCCTGGGGCTGGTCGGGGCCGTGGGCGGCGCGGCGCGGTTTCGACAGCCTGGTCCAGGCGGCGAGCGGTATCGCCGTGATCGAGGCGGGGGCCGACGGCCGTCCCGGCGCGCTGCCCGCGCAGGCGCTGGATCACGGGACCGGATATCTGCTGGCCGCTGCGGTCCTGCGGGCGCTGAGCGACCGGCAGCTCACCGGCCGCGGCCGCCGGCTTCGGCTCTCCCTCGCGGGCACCGCCTCCTGGTTGCTGCACGGTGTCCGTCCCGCGCCGGTCGAGGGCGGCGGCTACGACCCGGGGCCCTGGCTGGCGGAGACCGCCTCGCCGTACGGGCCGCTGCGTCATGCCCTGCCACCGATCCGCTACGAGGGCGCGCCCCGGACGTGGAGCGGCCCGCCGACCCTGTGGGGCACGGATCCTCCTGTGTGGCGGGGCGAGGCGGGGGAGCGGGGCGGAGCGACCTCATCCGGGTAGGCCGGGAACCGGCTGGAAGTACGGCCGGGCGCGGTGCGGATCGTGCTTTGGGCCCAGGGGGAGTGCCGGACCACTGGCCGGAGACGATGGTGGCGGCGATCGTCGGGGCCGTCCTCGCCGTGCAGTGGCTGTGGTCCGTCCTGTGGTTGCGGCGGTGTCGTCAGGGTCCGCTCGAGTGGCTCTGGCGCTGGGCCGCCTGGGCCCGCCGTCCGGCTCTGTTCCGCGCGTCCTGACCGCCGTCCGCCGCGCCTCACACCTCCGCGTCCCCGCCACCGGGTCGTGTCCGCCTGGCGCTCATCCGCCGCGCCTCCCGGTTGCGCCTCGTGCCCTCGCGGGGCCGTCCTGCGTTCCCGCAACCCGTCCCGTGCTCCCGCGGGGGCCGGCGGAGAGCGGCGTCGTCGGTCGTCAGAGGCTTCTCGTCTCCGGGTCGTGGGCCAGGACGGTCCGGCCGCCGTCGACCGGGACGGTGGCACCGGTGATGAACCCGGCCTCCGGCGACAGCAGGTAGGCGACGGCGGTGGCGATCTCGTCCGCCTCGGCGACGCGGCCCAGGGGGTGCACGGCGGCCATCTGCTCCTCGACGCGGGCGGCGGCCTCCGGCTCCTGGGACGCCAGGAAGCCGGTGTAGCGCTCGGTGCGCACGGAGCCTGGCGCCACCGCGTTCACGCGGATGCCGCGCGGGCCGTACTCGACCGCCAGGGCGCGGGTCATCCCCTCGATGGCCGCCTTGGCGGTCACGTACGGCAGCGAGCCCGGGACCGCCTGGCGTGCCTGGTGGGAGGAGACGTTGACGATCGCGCCGGGCGTGGCGGCGGCGAGGAAGCGGCGGACCGCGGTGGCGCAGCCGGTCATGGCGGTCTCCAGGTTCGCCGCGATCAGGTCCAGGATCCGCCGGGTGGTGGCCGAGTGCACCGAGGCGTCCCGGAAGACGGCGGCGTTGTTGACCCAGCCCGCCAGCGGTGCCGCGGCTTCCGCGGTGTCGGCGGCCCGTTCCGTGACGCGCTCGTCGGCGGCGTCGCCCGCAAGGCCGATCAGCCGGTCGCCGAGCGGGTGGGCCGTGGTCCACGCCAGGGCGGCGGGGTCCTGCTCGATCACCACGACCGGATCCCCGGCGGCGGCGAGCCGCTCGGCCACCGCCCGGCCGATTCCCCGGCCCGCGCCCGTCACCACGTACGAACGGTTCATGTCTCTCCCTGTGCGACGGCGGCCTCCCTTCGCCGGGCCGCCGTTTCAGGCAACGGGATTCGCCCTCATTCCGTCAAGTGCTTTCATGAAAGCACTTCCGCGATAGGATCCCCTTGGGGATCGGATGTGACGGATGCGAGGAGGACGGTGTGAGCGGCCCGCCGACCATCTACGACGTGGCCACCCGGGCGGGCGTCAGCATCTCGACGGTGTCCCGGGTCCTCAACTCGCCCGGCGCTGTCAGCGAGCGGACCCGCCGCAAGGTGCTCGCCGCCGTGGACGCGCTCGGATTCACTCCCAAGCCGGACGCGGTGGCCAAGGCACGACGCGGTGTCGGCCGCGTCGGCGTGATCGCGCCCTACACCTCCTATCCGTCCGTGGCCCGCCGGCTCCGCGGCGTCCTGCGCGCCGTCGGTGACAGGCCGCTGGAAGTCGTCCTGTTCGACCAGGAGTCGGCCGCCGAAAACACCTCCCCGCTACTGGCGAGCCTGCCCGTCACCGGACGGCTGGACGGCCTCATCGTGGTCAGCCTCCCCCTGGACGACGCGGTGGCCGATCGGCTCGCCGCCCTGCGGCTGCCCGCGGTCCTGGTGGACGTGCGTCATCCCGGTTTCGACTCGGTCCGCACCGACGACGCCGACGGGGGCCGCCTGGCCGCCGGGCACCTGCTCGGCCGTGGTCATCGCCGGTTCGGCTTCCTCGGCGAGGACCAGCGGTCCGATCGATACGTCTCGCCGTCGCGGCTCAGGCTCGGTGGATATCGTGCCGCGCTCGCCGAGGCCGGTCACGTCGTCGGTGAGGGCGACGTGCGCCTGGTGTGTCACCGGGCCGGGGAGGCCCTGGCCGCGGCCCGGGACCTGCTGGCTCGCGAGGATCGTCCGACGGCGGTGTTCGCCTCCGACGACGTCCTCGCCGCCGCGGTCCTGCGGGCGGCCCGCGATCTCGGCCTGGACGTGCCCGGGAGTGTCGCCGTGGTCGGCTTCGACGACGGCGAACCGGCCGAGATCATGGGTCTCACCACCGTTCGCCAGCCGCTGGAGGAGTCCGGCCGGGCCGCCATGGAACGCCTGATCCAGCAGCTGGGTCGTCGCACCGCTGCCAGGGACGTGGTCCTCGGGCTGGAACTGATCGCCCGCACCACGACCTGACCCCCGTGGGGAGAATGCCTTCCGCATCGCCTCGGGGACGCCGGGACGGTGTCTCGCGGCCGGTCCGGGGATCAGGCCGAAGAGCGGTGGTCGGCCAGGACACGGGCGAAGACGATGGTGAGGAGGCCGGCCAGGACGACCGACAGCAGGCCGACGCGCAGGCCGACGAGGTCGGCGACGGCTCCGACGAGCAGAGGGGACAGCAGGAAGCCGCCACGCAGAAGCCAGCTGACGATGGTCAGGCCGGTGCCCGGCGGCAGGCCGGGCAGTTCGTCGGCGGTGTGCATGGTGGCCGGGACGAGGGTGGCGACGCCGAGTCCGGCGAGGGCGAAGCCGGCCAGCGCCGCCGGGACGGAGGGCAGGGCCAGTGCCGCGCCCATGCCGGCGGCGGCCAGGGCGCCTCCCGCGCGGGTCACCGCGCGTTGCCCGAAGCGGTCCACCACGCGGTCGCCGGACAGGCGGCCGATGGTCATGGCGGTCTGGAAGGCCACGACGGCCAGACCGGCGGTGGCGGCGTCGGCGTGCAGGCCGGTGAGGAAGAGGGCGCCCCAGGACGCGCCGGCGTCCTCGGCCAACGCGCCGCACGCGGCCAGCACGCCGAGTACGGCGAGCATCCGCACCGCCGGGCCGGTGAACGAGCGCCGGTCCGCGCGCCGGGCGGACCCGGCCGTGTGGTCGCCGGCCGCGGCCGGCTCCAGGGCGCCGGAGCGCTCGGCGTCTTCCGGGCCCGGCAGCAGGAAGCGGTGGGCGACGACGGCCACGAGGCTGAGCAGCGCCGCGGAGATGCCGAGGTGGATCGCCAGGGGCAGACGGAGTCCCGCGGCGGCCGAGCCCATCAGGCCGCCCAGCACGGCGCCGACGCTCCACAGGCCGTGCAGCGAGTTGAGGATGGAGCGCCGGTAGAGCCGTTGCACGCGCAGGCCGTGGGCGTTCTGTGCGACGTCCACGATCGCGTCGAGCGCGCCCACGAAGAACAGCACGCCGCCGAAGGCCACCCAGTTCGGCACGAAGGGGACGGCCAGGGTCACGAGGGCGGTGATGACGATGCCGAAGGCCGCCGTGCGGGCGGAGCCGAAGCGGCGGATCGCGGCGCCGGCGAGCAGCCCCGCCAGCAGCGCGCCGATCGGGGAGCCGGCCACCGCGGTGCCGAAGACGGCGTTGCTGACGCCGAGGTCGGCCTTGATCTGCGGATAGCGCGGGACGATGTTGAAGAAGACGGCGCCGTTGGTGAGGAACAGCGCCGCGACGGCGGCACGGGCCAGACGTGCCTGGCGGGTGGGTGCGGTGGGAGGGGCGGTAGCGGGCATCGGCTTTCCGATCACGGTGGAGCAGGTGCGTGCGGGGAGCGGGGAGGGGGCCGGTGCGGGAGGCGTTGGAAGGGGGCCTCTGACGCAATCTTAGTGATCTACTTCGTAAAGGCGGGCGTTCTGAAAGAAATAGACAAAAAGGACAAAAATAATAGGCAACAAGAGATGATCAGAGGCGGGGTTGCGCCGGCGGCCTCCGGCGGCCCGCCCGGCGCGGTGGCCGGTGTGGGAGGGCTGACGGCTTCGGAGAGGCCGCCGATCGGGGCGGGGCCGGGCCGGGAGGCATGCGTGGCCCCGGTGCGCCACGAGGGGAGGGGGTTCGGCCGGGGCAAGGGCTGGGTGCTCCGGTCAGACGGTGCGGACGGTGACACCGGCGGCGGTGAGGGCGTCGTGTTCGCCCGGGGGGATGGCGGTGTCGGTGATGACGATGTCGAGGCGGTCGAGGGGGCAGACGGCGCCGAAGGCGGTGCGGGTGAACTTGCCGGAGTCGGTGGCGATGACGACGCGCCGGGCGGAGTCCATGGCGGCTCGTTTCACGGCGACGTCGGACAGGTCGTGGGCGGTAAGGCCGTGTTCGGCGGACAGGCCGCAGCAGCCGATGATCGCGGTGTCGAAGCGCAGGGATCGGATGGAGGTCTCGGTGAGGGGGCCGGAGAAGTTGAGTTCGCCGGGCCGTACCTCGCCGCCGGGGAGGACGAGGCGGATGCGTGGTGCGGTGGCGAGTTCGTCGGCGGACTGCAGGGAGAGGGGCAGGACGGTGAGGCGGCGGTCGCGGATGGCGCGGGCGACCTCCAGGTTGGTGGTGCCGCCGTCGAGGAGGACGGCTTCGCCGTCGGCGAGGAGGGTGGCGACTTCGGCGGCGATGCGGCGTTTGATGTCGGTCGCTTCGCGTTCGCGTACGCCGAAGGGGGGTTCCTCGCCGCGGAGCAGGAGGCTGATGGCGCCGCCGCGGACGCGTCTGACCACTCCTTGCTGGGCGAGTTCGTCGAGGTCGCGGCGGATGGTCATCTCCGAGACGGCGTGTTCGGCGGCGAGTTCCGCCACCGAGACGGTGTCGTGGGCGCGTAGTTCGGACATGATGGCGCGCAGACGCTCTGAACTCTCCACGGGTTCATTTGAACATGATGTGTGTTCGTTCCGCAAGCCGGTGGGGTGAGTCCGGTCAGGTCGGTTCGGCGCTGAGGGTCTGTGCCACGGGCCGGCGGGCCGCGAGGGCCGGATGCGCGGGCGTGGCCGGCGCGGTGTCCCGCACCCTGCTCTCCAGTGGCTGGCTAATGGATAACGGTCAGCTGTCGGGAATGTCGAAACGCCGTCTCGTCCGATCGGCGGCCCGGGATCACGAATCGTCGTATGCGCCGCGTATATACCCTCGGTATATAGTGATCGTCATGACAGTCCCCTTGACGCTGCTGGGCCTCCTGGATCGTGAGCCCAGCTACGGGTACGACCTGAAACGCGACTACGACACCTACTTCGGCAGGGGCAGGCCGCTTCCCTTCGGGCAGGTCTACTCGACGCTCGGCCGCCTGGCCAGGGACGGAAAGGTCGCGGCCGGCGAGAGCGAGCCCGGCGACGGCCCCGACCGCAAGCGCTACGCCATCACCCCGCTGGGCAGGCGGGAGGTGGAGGAGTGGCTGGCCGAGCCGGCGGCGGCGGAGCCGTTCCTGCAGACGGTGCTGTTCACGAAGGTCGTGCTGGCGCTGATGCTGGGCCACGACGCGCAGGGTTTCCTCGACGTCCAGCGCGCCACGCACATGCGGCGCATGCGCGAGCTGTCGGAGATCAAACGCGGCGGCGCCCTCGTGGACGCCCTGCTGGCCGACCACGCCATGTTCCATCTGGAGGCCGACCTGCGCTGGATCGACGTGACCGCGGCCCGGCTGGGCGCGCTGGCGGAGACGGTGCGCGGCGCATGACCGTCGACGCCCTTCCCGTGCCGGGCCCGCTGCTGGAGGCCCGCTCCGTCGGCCGCTCCTACGGCCGGACGCCGGCGCTGCGCGAGGCGAGCCTGTCGGTGACGGCGGGGGAGATCCTGGCGATCATGGGGCCGAGCGGGTCCGGCAAGTCCACGCTGCTGCACTGCCTGGCCGGCATCTTCACCCCCGACGCGGGCGAGGTCTGGTTCGACGGGCGGCGGCTGGACACCCTGAGCGACGCCCGGCGGTCGGAGCTGCGCCGTACGGCGTTCGGCTTCGTCTTCCAGTTCGGCCAGCTGGTGCCGGAGCTCACGGTGGCCGACAACGTCGCCCTGCCGCTGCTGCTCGGCAGGGCCGGGCGCAGGCGGGCCTACCGGCGGGCGGACGACTGGCTGGAGCGGCTGGAGCTGGACGGCCTGCGCGGGCGGCGCACCGGCGAGCTGTCCGGCGGACAGGCACAGCGGGTGGCGATCGCCAGGGCGCTGGTGACGCGGCCCAAGGTGGTCTTCGCCGACGAGCCCACCGGAGCGCTCGACTCGCTCACCGGCGAGAAGGTCATGGAGCTGCTCGTCGGCCTGGCCCGCCAGGAGGGCGCGACCGTGATCGTGGTGACGCACGACGCCCGCGTCGCCGCCTGCGCCGACCGGGAGGTCATGGTGCGCGACGGCAGGGTCACCGACCCCTACGCGAGCGGGGTCCTGCGATGACGCTCCGGCTGGGCCTGCGGCTGTCGCTGCGCGGAGGCCGGGAGGCGGCCGTCCGGCTGGTGCTCGTCGGCGCCGCCGTCGCGATGGGGGTGACGGTGCTGCTGTCCACGGTGGCGCTGTTCAACGCCTTCCGGGCCACCGCGGACCGGCCGTGCTGGGAGTGCACGACCGGATCGGCGCCGGGCGGCCGGGCACTGGGCGCCACCCCCGGCGCCGTGCTGTGGAACCACCGCCGGGATTCCTACGCCGGCCGCCCGATCAAGCGGCTCGACGTCGCCGTCCTCGACGCGCGGGCGCCCGCGCCGGGCGTTCCCGGTCTCTCCGCGCCGCCGGCCGCGGGGCGCTACCACGTCTCGCCCGCGCTCGCCGAGCTGATGGACGCGGTGCCGCGCGAGCAGCTCGCCGACCGCTTCCCGGGCGTCCGCGCCGGCCTCGTCGGGCGGGCGGCGCTGTCCGGCCCGGACGACCTGGTCGCCGTCGTCGGCCGGACCCCCGCCGAGCTGGCCGCGATGGCCGGCACCGTGGCAGTCGACGCCGCCGACGTCGCCGCCGCCCCGGCCGCCGACGATACCGCCGCCCTGTACGGGCACGGCTTCGGCATCGCCGCGATCGGCCTGGTCTTCCCGCTGCTCGTCCTCGTCGGCACGGCCACGCGCCTGGCCGCCGCCCGCCGCGAGGCGCGGTTCGCCGCGATCAGGCTGGCCGGCGCCACCGCGCGGCAGATCAGCGTGATCGCCTCGGTGGACGCGGCCCTCGGCGCGCTGCTGGGCGCGCTCGCCGGCATCGCGGTCTTCCAGGCGGTACGGCCCGCCCTGGCCGGCGTCGCCGTCACCGGCTCGCGTTTCTTCCCCGACACGGTCGCGCCCACCGCGCTCCAGTACGCCGCCGTGGTCGCGGGTGTGCCGCTCGCCGCCGCGGGCGCCGCGCTGTGGTCGCTGCGCCGGGTGCGGATCACGCCGCTCGGCGTGGCGCGCAGGGTGCGGGCGCCGGCTCCGGGCTGGTGGCGGGTGCTGCCGCTGCCGGTGGGGCTGGGACTGCTGGCGGGCCCGGCGTTCGGGGGCGGTGATCCGGACGCGGTGCTCGCCGACGCCGGCCTGGTGCTGGTCATGGCCGGTCTCGTGGCGGCCGGGCCCTGGCTGACGATGCTGGCCGCGCGGCTGGCCGCCCGCCTCACCCCCGGCGCGGCGACGCTGCTGGCCGCGCAGCGGCTGGCGGCCGACCCGAAGGCGGCCTTCCGGCCGGTGAACGGGATCGTGCTGGCGGTCTTCATCGGCACGGCCGTCGCCGGCATCGTCCCCGCCGTCGTCTCGGGCCAGGAGACGGCGGGCGGCGGCACGCTGAACGAGGTCCTGCGGGTGTCGTTCGGGTACGCCGACGCCGCTCCGGGCCGGCCGCTGCCGCCCGGCACGGCGGACGAGCTGCTCGCCGGGCTCCGCGCCCACCCCGGGGTCACCGTGCTGCCGATCCACCGCAGGACCGGGCAGCCGGCCCCGCCCGGCGGACCCCCGCCGTGCGACCCGGGCCCCGGCTGCCGGCCCGACTTCATGCTCGGGCAGGTGGTCGCGTGCGACGCCCTGGCCGGTTTCCCGGCGCTCGGCCGCTGCGCCCCGGGCGCCCGCACGGTGGCGGCCGACTTCAACCGGCTGCTGACCAGTGACAACATGCTCAGCGTCGGCCGCAACCTGCCGATCGTGGACGCCTCCAGTCCCGCTGCGAGCCCCGCCTCCGGCCCGGCCGGCCTGTCCCTGGCGGCGGTGCTGGTCCGCGTGGACGACCCGGCCGTCCGCGAGCGGATCCGCACGCTGCTGGCCCCGTACGTCGCCCGCTCGGGCAGCGCCGAGACGCCGCTGACGTTCGCCGAGGTCGCCCAGGCGCGCGCGGTGCTGCTGGACCAGGCCGAACGGGTGGCACTGGCCATCGTCGCGCTGACCCTGCTGGTGGCGGGCTGCGGCCTGCTGGTCGCGGTCGCCGGAGGCGTGGTGGAGCGCAGGCGGCCCTTCACGCTGCTGCGGCTGTGCGGCACGCCGATGCGGACCCTGTCCGGCGTGGTGCTGCTGGAGACCGCGGCGCCCATGGTGCTGGCCGCGCTGGTGGCGGCGGGGGCGGGCCTCGGCGTGGCCGGGCCGGTGATCGACCTGCTGAGGATCAGGAGCGCGCCGGCGGCGTTGCCCGGCCCCGCCTACTTCCTGACCGTCGGCGGCGGGCTGCTGGCCGCCCTGCTGGTGATCCTCGCCGGTCTGCCGCTGCTCAGGCGTGTGACCGCGCCCGAGGGCGCCCGCTTCGAATAGGACCCCCGATGATGATGATGCGTGTCAGGCGGCTGTCCGCGCTCCTCGTGGCGGCCCTGGCCGGCGCCCTCCTGACGGCGGCGCCCGCGCCGGGACAGGCCCAGCGCTACGGCGGCGTCCCGGCCCCGAGCCCGGCGGGCGGCGTCCGCGGTCATTCCTCGATGGCGCCGCCCACGGCCCGTAGATGGTCGCGGAAGGTCAGCGAGGGGTTCTGCCGCCGCCCGGCGAGGAAGGCGCCGAAGCGCACCTGATCGCGCAGGGTGTCTCCGCCGCGGATCCGGTCGGCCTGACGCCGCTCGGTGTCGCGGATCGCCTCGGCCAGGGTGAGGAGTTCCCCGGCGCGTCCGGCCGGGACGAACAGCACGCCGTCGTCGTCGCCCAGGACCAGGTCGCCGGGGCCCACCGTCCACTCGCCCACGTCCGCCGACTCCAGGGCGCCCGGGGGGCGTTCGTCCAGGCGCAGCGGCCCGGTGGGCAGGGCTCCCAGGCTGAAGACGGGCAGCCCGATCCGCTGGATGTCGGCGGTGTCGCGGTGCAGCCCCCAGATCACGATCCCGCCCAGCCCGGCGGCGCGGGCCTCCAGGACCACCAGGTCGCCGACGCACGCCTCGTCGAGGCGGCCGCCGTTGTCGGCCACCAGCACGTCGCCCGGCGCGGCCCGCTCGAACGCCTCCAGGAAGACGTCGACGCTGCCGGCGTGCCGGGCGGGGGCCACCCGCCCGGCCAGGCGGTCGCCGGGTGTCACCGCGCGCAGGGCGGCGGGCGCGCACCGCACCGGGACGCCGGCGCGGATGCACGCGTCCGCCAGGTGGGCGGTGGTCAGAGCGGTGAACCGCTTGTGAAGCTCCTGGTGGTCCATGGCCGTGCTCCCCTTCCGCCGCCCGCCGCGCCGCCGCCCGCCGCGCCGGACGCCTGCCGTGCCGCCCACCGTGGCGTCACCCGGCGCGCCGCCGCCTGATGCCGTCGCCACCGAGACTGGCACGGCCGGGGGCCGGGATCAACGAGCCCGCCCCCGGCCGTTCCGCGGTCCTCCTCCCTACACCACGGCTCCGTTGCCCTCCCGGCGGGCACGCGGCCGGGGCGGCTCGGGCGGCGGCTGCGAGCTGAACCGCTCCAGCTCGATCGCCAGCGGCCCGGCGACGAACGACGACGACGCCGTGCCGGCCACGATGCCGATGATGAGCGCGAGGGCGAAGTCACGCAGGGTGTCGCCACCGAGGACGGCCAGCGCGACGAGGATGAACAGGGCGCCGAGCCCGGTGTTGACCGTACGCGGGACGGTCTGCAGGATCGCGGCGTTGACGACGTCGGCGAAGCGGTCCCCGCGCCGCGCCTGCCACAGCTCCCTGACCCGGTCGAAGACCACCACCTTGTCGTTGATCGAGTAGCCGACGACGGTGAGCATGGCGGCCAGGAACACTCCGTCGACGGGTTTGCCCAGCCAGGCGAAGACTCCGACGACGGCGGCGGTGTCCACGACAAGGGCGAGGACCGCGGCGGTGCCGAACGTCCAGCGGAACCTGACCGCCAGGTACAGCAGCTGGGCCGCCAGCGCCACGGCGAGCGCGACGAGCGCGTTGCGGCGCAGTTCCTCGCCCAGGCTCGGGCCGATGAGCTCGTCGCGCTGCTTGGTCACCTCGCCGAGGTCGCGGTCCAGTGACCGTTCGATGCGGGCCACGTCGTCGGCGCTGATCTGCCCGGCGCGTACGGAGACCGTGGCGCCGGAGGCGTGCACGACCGCCGCGGGGTGCCCGGCTTCGGCCACGGACCGCCGGGCCGTCTCGGCGCTCACCGGCGCGGCGGCGGTGAACTCGACGAGCCGGCCGCCGGTGAACTCGACGCCGAAGTTCAGGCCGTGCAGGACCGGCCCGCTGACGGCCAGGACCAGTCCGGCGGCGGCCAGGGCCAGCCAGCGCCTGCCGCGGGACATGAGGCGCGGTTCGTGTTCGGCGATCCAGGTCCGGACGCGTCCCTGCGTGGCCAGCCCCGACAGCCGGGGCCCGACCCTGCCGACGAGCGAGTGGGCCAGGACGCGGGTGATGAGCATCGCCGAGACCAGCGAGGCGAGCACGCCGATGGCCAGGGTGACGCCGAAACCGCGCACCGGCCCGGAGGCCAGCCAGAACAGCAGCCCGGCGGCCAGCAGTGTGGTGATGTTGGAGTCGGCGATGGCGCTCCAGGCGTTCCTGAAGCCCGCGTCCAGGGCCGCGCGCAGGCCCCGCCCGGGTGCGCGGCCGTACTCCTCGCGGGCCCGTTCGAACACCAGCACGTTCGCGTCCACCGCCATGCCGATGGCCAGCACGAACCCGGCCAGGCCGGGCAGCGTGAGCGTCGCGCCGAACGCCAGCAGCGCGGCGTAGGAGATGAGGCCGTAGGCGGCGAGCGCGACGGCGGCCAGCAACCCCGACAGCCGGTAGACGGCGACGACGAACAACGCGGTGAGCAGGACCCCGGCGACGGCCGCTTCGGCGCTGGCCTCGATGGCCTCGGCGCCGAGGGTGGGGCCGACGGTCCGCTGCTCGATCAGTGCGAGGGGGACGGGCAGGGCGCCGCCCTTGACGAGCACCGCCAGGTCCTGCGCCTGCTGGTGGGTGAAGGAACCGGTGATCTGCGTGGACCCGCCCGGGATGCCGGTACGGCAGGGCACGGACGTGTCCACCTGGGGTGAGGAGATGATCTCCTTGTCCAGCACGATCGCGACCCGGCGCCGATCGTCGCCCGGGTCGTGGCAGGCGGCGTCGCCGGTCAGCCGCTGCCAGGCGGCGGCGTCGCGGAAGTCGACGGTGACGAACCAGGCCGGTCCCTGCTGGGGGTCGTTGCGGGCGGCGGCGTCGCTCACCCCGTCCCCGGTGATCGCGACGGGGCCGAGCCGCAGCCGCCGCCCGGACTCGTCGGCCAGGACCTGCCCGGCTCTGGCCGCACCGGGGTCGTCTCCGGAAGCGGCGCCGGAGCCGGAGCCGGGGGCGGGGCCGGTGGCGGGGTCGGTGGCGGGGTCGGCCTGGCCGAGCACCGGGTGGAAGGTGAGCTGCGCCGTCCTGCCGATGACCTGGGCGGCCTGGCGCGGGTCGAGCACGCCGGGCAGTTCGACGATGATCCGCCGCTCGCCGGAGCGGACCAGGGTGGGATCGACCACGCCGAGCGCGTCGGCGCGGCGGCGCAGCACGTCCAGGGCGCGGTCGGTGGCCTCGGCGTCGGCCTTGGCGGTGGGGGAGTCGCGGGTCTCGAAGACCAGCTGGGTGCCACCGCGCAGGTCCAGGCCCAGGCGTGGCGATGCGGTGACGGTGAGTAATGCGGCGGTGGCGACGATGACGAACGCCGCCACCGCGCGCCACAGGGGCGCACGTGACATGGGAAGCCTCCACGGGCTGTCGACGGACTGTCGAGGGGAAAGGACGTCAGCGCGTCGTGGAGGGGGGTGCGCGGGCCGGGGCCCGGCGCAGGCGCGGCTGCGGAGCCGCCGGAGCGTGGCCGGCCGCGGCGCCGGCCGGTCGAAGGGCGCCGTCCGGTTCCCAGACGGGCGGCAGGACGGCCGGATGCGCCGGCGCGGCGGGTGTGCCGCGGGCGGGGTGCAGGCGCGGCAGGACCGGGTCCGTCCCGGCGTGGACGGTCGGATCGGCCACAGGCTGGGCGGCCTGGGCGGCCTGGGCGGCCTGGGCGGCCTGATCCGGCCAGGTATGGGCGGCCGGGCGTGTCAGAGCCGGGCCCGGCCCGCCGCGGGCGGCCTGGCCCGCCACGGCCTGGACGGCCGGGCCGCTCCACCAGGCCGCGGGAGCCACGCCGGTGGGGTGGGCGTCAACGGCGGGCGGCAGGAGCACGAACGCCGAAAGCAGCAGGAGCAGGACGGCGGGCACTCTGCTGCGCACGTCTCCTCCTGATCGGCGGGAAAAAGGGGGGGTGTTGCGGCCACCGTACCCCGGCGCGACCCCGCCCGCGCCGGCGGTCCGCGGCGGGGGCGGCGCCGGAACAGGGCCGGGAACGGGAACGGAGCCGAACCGGAACGGGGCCGGGACGAATGGACATGCCTTTTCGCAGCGTCTGGGCTATGGTCGGCCTCATGACCGGGCCGTGGCGCAGCGCAGCGGGAGGGTCCGTCGCGGCTGTCGCCGTGATGGGCCTGGTTCTGCTGTCCCTGCTGCTGTCCGGCTCGCCCGGCGCCTGGAGCGCCGGGAAGCACGCCCACCCGGCGGCGCCCTCGTCCGGCCCGGTGTGGGGTCCGGGCACGTGGGACGACGCGCCGGCGAGCCTGCCGCCGCAGGCCGCCGGGGTCCGTGAGCACCACGTGCCGTCGCTGTGGCCGTCGCGCGGCGAGCGGCAGGAGGACGCCGCCCATCTGGCGCTGCCGTCGTCGCCGGGCCCGGACACGGACGCGATCCGTGATCCGCAGCAGTTCGCGCACCGCACCGCGGGGTCGCGCAGCCCGCCGGCCGGCGTCTCCTCGATCTAGGTCCCGTCCTCGCGGGCCGCTCCGCCCGGGTTCCGCCCTGGCGGGCCGTTCCGCCCGCCGCTCCGGCCGGTCCCGCCGGCCGCGGCCGCCGTCATCCGCCGGTTCGCCCTGAGGGTGCGTCCGGGAACGCGTCTCCGTCCTGTGGGACGCGCGTCCGGGCCGCGCCTTCGCCGCCCTGCGCCGCCTTCGCCCCGTGGGGAGGCGGTACGGCCGGTGCGCGGCGAGGAACCGCGGGACGGGACCTGGCGCCGTCTTCCGTCCCTCCGGTGTCCTCCGGCCGTCCGCGCCGCGGGGATCCGGCGCCGTGCGCGCCGGATCCCCACGCCCGCCTGCCGCGGCACCGGGACTCCGCCGTGACCCCGCCGTGAGCGGGGCGAGCCTGCTTTCGGTCACACGCTAGGAGCGATCACCGCCATGGCCGATGTCAGATCGATCCACACCCATCCGCGGCACCTCGAACAGCCCCCGGCCCGCCGGGGCTTCGTGGCGCTCGACGTGGGCACCGCGCGCACCCGCTCGATGTCGTCGGGCGGGTGCGCCGTCGCCGACCGGCCGTCGGCGATCACCGGCGGCCCGTCCGGCGTCCCGGGCCCGGTGCGGCCCCTGCGGCACGGCGTGGTCGCCGACCCCGCGGCCTACCTGCGGCTGGTTCGGCTGGTGCTGCTGGAGGCCCGCTGGTCGGGCGCCTGGCCGCCGGAGCGGGTGCTGGCCGGCGTGCCGGTGACGGCGACGCCGGATGACCGGCGGGCGGTCGGCACCGCGGTCGCCGAGGTCGCCGGGTGCGAGGCCACGCTGGTGGAGGGGCCGCTGGCCGCGGCCGTCGGCGCCGGGCTGGACATCGCCGGTCCCCGGCCGTGCCTGCTGCTGGACGTGGGGGCGGGCCTGGCCGAGGCCGTCGTCATCGACGGAGGGGTCATCACCGACGCCGCCGTCCTCCAGTTGAGCGCCACGACCGGCACCGGCCTGCCGCTGTACGCGCTGGACGGCGTCGTCGGCATGACGGCGGGCCTGCTGCGCCGGCTGCCCGGCCGGCCGCGCCCGGCGGGGCTGGTCGTCACCGGCGGAGGCGCCCGGCAGGCACCGCTGCTGGAGCGCCTGCGCGCCGCGCTGCGGGTGCCGGTCGGCGCCGCGCCCGAACCCGGGCACGCCACGATCCGCGGCCTGGTGAGCCTGTGCCTGCGGCCGGACCTGGAGGCCCGGGCCACCGCCGGCGGCCGCTGAGCCGCCTCGGCGCCCGCCCCCTCGTCCAGGGCTCCTCCGAGCCCCCTCATCCCGATCGGCGCCGTCCGCGGTGGCCGATCGCCTCGGTACCCATTGTCATCAGCGTCACCAGGAAGGAACTCTCACCATGACCGACATCGGCCAGACCTCTCACCTCAGTGGCGTCCAGCTGCAGGCGCTCCGCCGGGACCTGCGGGAGCAGCTGGAGCGGCGCACCCAGCAGGTGCTCGGCCTGCGGGCCGAGGCGCAGGACAGTGCCGGCGCCGACGGCACCTGGCAGGAGCTGGTGGCCTCCCTGACCGCCGCCGACCGCGCCGTCGCCGAGCTCACCCGGGCCCTGGAGCGGCTGACGGACGGCACCTACGGCCGCTGCGCCCACTGTGAGGCGGGCATCCCGTTCGAGCGGCTCGAGATCCGGCCGCTGGCCCGTTACTGCATCTCCTGCCAGCGCGTGCACGAGGCCGCCTGACGGCTCCGCGCAGCCAGGCGGCTCGCACGGAGTGGCCGCGGGAGGAGGAACAATGTGGTCATGCGAGCGAGCCGTCTGCTGTCACTGCTGCTGCTTCTGCAGACCCGGGGACGGCTGACGGCCACCGAGCTGGCCCGGGAGCTGGAGGTGTCGGTCCGGACCGTCTACCGGGACGTGGAGGCGCTGTCGTCGGCGGGGGTGCCGGTGTACTCCGACCGCGGCCCGGCCGGCGGATACCGGCTGCTGGACGGCTACCGCACCCGTCTCAACGGCCTGACCGCCGAGGAGGCCTCCTCGCTGTTCCTGGCCGCGCTGCCCGGCCCCGCCACCCAGCTGGGGCTGGGGGAGGTGGCCGCCAACGCCGAGCTGAAGCTGCTGGCGGCGCTGCCGCCGGAGCCGCGCTCGCACGCCGCCCGGATGCGTGAGCGCTTCCACCTCGACGTGCCCGGCTGGTACAACGGCGCCGACGAGGCGCCGTTCCTGGCGGAGGTCTCCGAGGCGGTGTGGGACCAGCGGCCGCTGCGGATGACCTACCGCCGCTGGGGGCCGCGCGACGTCGAGCGGGTGGCCGAGCCGTACGGGCTGGTCCTGAAGGGCGGGACGTGGTACATGGTGGCCGCCGTGGACGGGGGAGAGCCGCGCACCTACCGGGTGTCGCGGATCGTCAGCGCCGAGGTGCTCGCCGGGCGGTTCGAACGGCCCGCCGGGTTCGACCTGGCCTCCCACTGGGAGCGTTACGCCGCCGACTTCCGCCGCCGGATGTACACCGCCGAGGCGGTGGTGCGGGTGGCGCCGGGACTTGAGGGCCTGCTGCGCTACACCGTCGGCGACGACGCCGCCGACGTCGCGCTGGGCGGCGCGGGGGAGCCGGACGAGCGGGGGTGGAGGGTGATGCGGCTGCCGATCGAGTCGGTCCGGCACGCCCGCTGGACGCTGCTGCGTCTGGGCACCGACGTGGAGGTGCTGGAGCCGCCGGAGCTGCGGGCCCTGATGGCCGAGACGGCCGCCGCGCTCGTCACCCTGTACGGCGAGGCGGGCGGTTAGGCGGTCGCCCGCGCCGATCACGGCCGCGACGATGAGGGGGTGTGCCCTCCGGTGCTCAGAGGGCATGCGGGGCGGCGGTGCCGCCGTTCAGGCACTCCGCCCCTGACCACGTCCCCGGCCGTCAGGTGGCGGAGGGCCGAGGTGCCGACCTCGGTGTCATCGCCGCTGAGACCGGCGTCGCCGGCGACGCGGAGGCGGTCATCCCCGTCACCGCGGTGCGTGGACGGACACCGGTTCCGCCGGCGGGGATGACAGCGGACGCACGTTCGTGATCGACGAGGTCACGTCCGGGGTGTGGCGGTGGCCTGCGGCCCTTTGGCGAACTCCCGCACGATGCGCTCGCAGAAGACCGGCAGGTCGTCGGGCGACCGGCTCGTGGTGATGTTGCCGTCGGTGACGACCGGCTCGTCGACCACGTCGGCCCCGGCGTTGCGCAGGTCGGTGCGCACGCTCGGCCACGAGGTCAGCCGGCGGCCCCGCGCGACGTCGGCCTCGACGAAGTTCCACGGGCCGTGGCAGATCGAGGCGACCGGCTTGCCCGACTGGACGAAGTCCCGGACGAACCGCACCGCAGCGGGGTCCATCCGCAGTTTGTCCGGGTTCACCGTCCCGCCCGGCAGGAGCAGCGCATCGTAGTCGTCGACCGACACCTCGCCGACCAGCCGGTCCACCGGGAAGGTGCCGGCGTCCTCGAGGTCGTGGTCGCGCGCCTGGATCTCGCCGCTGGTGATGGACACCACGACGGTGCGGGCGCCGGCGTCGTCCAGCGCTCGCCGCGGCCGCTCCAGCTCCACTCGCTCCACCCCGTCGGCCGCGAGGATGGCGATCCGGCGTCCGTTCAGCTCTCCGGCCATGTCAAGCACCCGCCCCCGCCGTCGCCGGGTGCAGGACGACCTTCGTCCAGCCCTCGTCTCGCTTGTCGAAGTGCTCGTAGGCCTCCGGCGCACGGTCGAGGGGCAGCTCGTGGCTGACGATGAAGGACGGTTCGGCCTTGCCTGCGGCGATCAGGTCGCGCAGCTGCCGGTTGTACTTCTTGACCGGGGCCTGGCCGGTGCCGATGTGCTGGCCCTTGAACCAGAACATGCCGTAGTCGAAGGCGAGTTTGCCTTGCTTGGCCAGCTCGTCACCGGCTCCGGGGTCCTGGGGCACGAAGACGCCGACGGCGCCGATCTTCCCGGTGAAGCGTACCGAGGCGACCAGCCGGTTCATTGTCAGATCGGGCTTCTCCCGGCCGTCGGGCTCGTGCGCCTGATAGCCGACGCATTCGCAGCCGTTGTCCGCGCCCAGCCCCATCGTCTCGTCAAGAACGGCCTGCACCGGGTCGACCTTCGAGTCGTCGATGGCGATCGCGCCGATCGATTCGGCCAGTCGCAGCCGGTCGGGGTGGCGGTCGACGATCATCACCTTGCTCGCCCCTCTGATGGTCGCTGAGAGGGCGGCCATCAGCCCGACCGGGCCCGCGCCGTAGACGACCGTCTGGTCGCCGGGCTTCACGCCGGCCATCTCGGTGGCGTGGTAGCCGGTCGGGAAGATGTCGGAGAGCATCACGTAGTCGGTCTGGCGCTCCTCGGCGTCCTCACCCAGCCGTAGGCAGTTGAAGTCCCCCCAGGGCACACGCAACAGCTCGGCCTGTCCGCCGCCGTACGGGCCCATGTCGGCGAAGCCGTACGCGGCGCCGGCCATTTTCGGCTCGGGTTGGGCGGTCAGGCAGTAGTTCGTCAGCTGACGCTCGCAGTTCTTGCAATGCCCGCACGCGATGTTGAACGGCAGGACGACCCAGTCGCCCACCCGGACCTTGTCGACCCCGTTGCCGACCTCGATCACCTGACCGAGGTTCTCGTGTCCGAACGAGCGGCCGGGCTCGAAGTCGGTCCGGCCCTCGTACATGTGCAGGTCCGAGCCGCAGATGTTCGCCGATGTGATCCGTACCAGGACGTCGGTCGGCCGCTCGATCCGCGCGTCCGGCACATCCTTGACACTGACCTGTCGTGGTCCCTCGTACACCACTGCCTTCATGCCCACCTCCCCGTCGCAGGCGCCTCCCTTCCCCCCGGGCGGTCCCTTCAGGGTCGAATACCCCCCGAAAACCCCCTGAACCCACAGTTGGATGCGTTCGGTGTCCAGACGGTTGCTCATCGTCATGATGTGGGGGGTCCGGAGCGGTGGTCTGATCCCGCGAGGGCCATACGGGACGGCGCCACCGAGCGGTGCCGGAGAACTACGCGGTGATCCGCCGCCGCCGCCGGGGCCGGGGCCGCTGGACGGTGATACCCGCCGCGTGCGAATCGCGACACCGCCATGGCGGCCACGGAGGTCTCTTTCCGGCCCGGAGTCACTCTCCGGTCTGGAGGTGGTCGTGGATCAGCCGTACGGCCATGGCGCCTTCGCCGACCGCCGCGGCCACCCGCTTGATCGACCCGCTCCGCACGTCCCCGGCCGCGAACACGCCCGCCCTGCTCGTCTCCAGCGGGAACGGCCGGCCGGCGGAGTCGGGCGTGCCTTCCTTACCTGACCGGGCGGCGTCCGCGCCCGTCAGTATGTAGCCTCGCGGGTCGAGTGCGATCTCGTCGGCCAGCCAGGCGGTGTACGGCTCCGCGCCGATGAAGACGAACATCGCGCGTGCCTCGACCGTGGAACGCTCGCCGGTGACGTTGTTCTCGGCGACGACCGCGGCGAGCTTCCCTTCCCCCGTCAGCTCCCGGACCTCGGTGTTCAGCATGATCTCGATCCGGGAATGCCGTTCGATCTCGGCGGCCAGATAGCGGGACATGTTCCTGGACAGCGTGTCCTCCCGCACGAGCAGCCGGACGTGAGCGGCGTGCCCGGCCAGGAAGAGGGCCGCCTGGCCGGCCGAGTTGCCTCCTCCTACGACGACGATCGGGTCGCGCTCGCACATCTGGGCTTCGAACATGGTCGCCGCGTAGTAGACGCTCGTGGGCTCGAACCGCTCCAGGTTCCGCACGTCGAGCCTCCGGTAGCGGACACCGGATGCGATGAGCAGGGCGCGCGCGTGGATCGTGCCGCCCTCCCGCAGGGTGACGATGTGGTCGCCCGCGTCCAGGCGCAGTCCGCAGGCCTGTGCGGGGACGCGGAAACGCGCGCCGAACTTGGCGGCTTGGATCACCGCCCGCTCCGCCAGTTCGCCGCCGGAGATCCCGGACGGGAAGCCGAGGTAGTTCTCGATCCGCGAGGAGGTGCCCGCCTGGCCACCTGTCGCGACATCGTCCAGGACCACCGTCACCAGGCCCTCCGACGCCCCGTAGACCGCCGCCGCCAGCCCCGCCGGACCGGCCCCGACGACGAGCAGGTCGCATCGGGTCTGCTGCACCTGTGGTGCGGGGAGCCCGATCGCGCGGGCCAGCTCCGCGTTGCTCGGGTTGCGAAGCATCCTCTCGCCACCCCAGATCACGACCGGGGTCTCCTGCGGGGTGACGCCCATGCTTCGCAGGAACCGCTCCGCCTCCTCGTCCTGCTCGAGGTCGATCCACCGGTGAGGCAGCCGGTTGCGTGCCGCGAACTCCCGCAGCCGCCGGGAGTCGGCCGAGAAGCGGGAGCCGATGATGCGGAAACCCGCCCCCAGTCCGATGAGCATCGTGCGGCGGATGAGATAGGCCCGCAGGATGAGGTCGCCGAGTGCCGGGTCCTCGGCGACCAGGCGGCGGAGCGCGTCCGCCGGCACGGCGAGGACCTCACCGTCCTCGGCGACCACGCCGGTGACGAAGCCGACCTGGCCGGTGAGCACGTTGAGCTCTCCCAGGAACCGGCCCGCCCCGTGGACGCCGATCACCTGATCGTCGACTCCGAATCCTTCGACCGTCGCCACTTTGCCGGCCAGGACCGCGAAGAATTCGGTGCACGGGAGGCCTTCCGCGTACAGGACCTCGTCCTGGCGGACCCGGCGCCGCTCGCCGTGCGGGGCCAGCGCCTGGAGCTGCGCGTCACTCAGCCGCGGGTAGGCCCCCTGCGGGTCCGGCGTCTCGCGGAGCTCAGGCGGCCAGCGCATCGTCCACCCATTCGCGGAGGACGGGAGCGGGCGCCGCGCCCGCCCGCCGGGTGACCACCCGGCCCTGATCGATCATGACAAGCGTCGGGACGGCCTGTACGGTGAAGCGTTCGGAGAGCCGGGGCGCCTCGTCCACGTTCACCTTCACCAGCTTCAGGCGGCCGGCCAGATCGGCCGCGACCTGCTCCAGCGCCGGGCTGACCAGGCGGCACGGCCCGCACCAGGGCGCCCAGAAGTCGACGACCACCGGGATCCGGGCCGCCTCGACGACCTCGCCGAAGTCGTCGTCCCCCGCATCGGTGATCCAGGGAAGCGGCTGGTGGCAGTTGCCGCACCGCGGGATCCCCGGAGCGGCACGGGGCAGCCGGTTCTTCCGTCCGCATTTCGCACATGGGACGACGCTCGCGTCCCTGACCTGTGCCCGCATGGTCAGACCTCCGGATTCTCGTACGTCACCGAGGGTGTGCCGCCGGTCAGCGCGACATGGACGACCGCCCCGTCGAAGGCGTCGCCGACGACCGGTTCACCGGTCTCGGCGGCCGCTCGGTGAGGAGCCGCTGCTCAGCTTTCTTCACATCCCGAAGCTATCTCCGCCGCCGGAGGCGCTTCACGGCGCCCCCGACGCCGACCGGTGACCATCTCCGCGTGTGATCCCTTTCTGCCGTGTTCGTGTGTTCTGAACGTGAAGGAGGGTTCGATGGCCGACCCGGCACTGAACGGGATATAGCTCCCATTTGTCGCATAACCCGATATATGGCGCATGTTGTCGCGCGACAACGGGTAGTCAGTCCTGGGATTTCTCCCGGCTACCGGTGAGGGGCGTCAATGGCCACCAGTGATCAGCGTCGGCCGGAGATCGTCGTCGGACTCGTGGCGACCCCGCCCGACTATCCGGCCCAGGTGGTCGCGCGGCTCACCGCCGAGCTGGCCGACCGGCTCGCCGAGCGGGTGGACCCGGACGTGCGATGGACCGTCCGGGAAAGTTGGGGCGACGTGGCTCCCCGCCGCGACGGCGGCGTCGAGGCGCTACTCGACGATCTCGCCCGCCGCCGCGCCGAAGCCCGGTGGGACGTCGCGATCTGCCTGACCGATCTGCCGCTGCACACCGAGCGGGTGCCGCTGATCGCGCAGGCGTCCACCCGGCGCCGGGTCGCGATGGTGTCCTTGCCCGCACTGGGGCTGGGCCAGTTGCGAGCGCTCCGCGCGGCCGTTCCGGGGCTCGTGGGCCGGCTCCTCTCCGACGCTTCCGACGAGCGGGTGCCGGCCGGGCCGGCTGGCCGGGTCGCCGCCGTTCACCGGGTGGTCGGCGGGGCCGATGCCGGGGAGCTGGGCTATGTCGCCTCGCGGCTGATCGGGCGGCTGCGGCTGGTGATCGGAATGGTCCGGGCCAACCGCCCGGGGCGCGCCCTGCTGGGTCTGTCCAAACTGCTGGTCGGCGCCTTCGGCGCGGCCGCGTTCGCGCTCACGACCGACACCATCTGGCAGATGGGCGACGCGCTCGGCGGACTCCGCCTCACCGTGATCATGCTTTTCGGGCTGACCGCGCTGGTGGCCTGGCTGATCGTCGCCCACGACCTGTGGGAGAAACCGGACCGGGAGACACCGGCTGAGCTGGCCCGGCTGTTCAACCTGGGCACGGTCCTCACCCTCACCCTGGCCGCCTCGGTGTCCTATCTGGTGCTGTTCATCGGGACGATACTCGCCGCGGCACTGCTGATCGACACATCCGTGCTGGAACAGACCCTGCAGCGGCCGGTCGCTTTCACCGACTACCTGACACTGGCCTGGATCATCAGCTCGCTGGCCACCGTCGGCGGTGCGATCGGCTCCGGGCTGGAGGACGAGGACACGGTGCGGGCCGCCGCCTACGGCTACCACCCCGAACCCGGCGGCTGGCAGGAGGACAAGGACACGTAGTCCCCGCCCCGGGGCAGGGCCCGTCCGCACCTCCGGGCGGGCATCGCGGACCAGTGCCGCCGGGCAGACCCGCATCGGGCCACCGCGCTCGCCGCGACGGCCCGATGCGGGTGGCCGTCAGGGTTTGAGAACGACCTTTTCACAGTCGTCCTGCTTGTTCTTGAAGAGCTCGAAAAAGCAAGAGGGGTCGCGCTGGGACGGCGAACCGCGGATCGCGGGTAGGAACACGAGGGGTCACGGGCGCGGGGCCGGTGACCGTACCGGGTGCGGGGGGCGTGATGGCGGTGTGGCCGGGGGGAGTGGCGCGGCCGGAGCGGGTGCCGGCTGGGGCGTCGGCCGACGGGGCGGGGATCGTGGTGGGGGCGGGGCCGGTGACGGTGGACGTCTTCCTCGATTTCCTGTGTCCGTTCTGCCGGAGGTTCGAGGAGTCGGCGGGGCCGGTGGTGGAGCGGCTGGCGGTGGACGGGGTGGCGAGCGTGGTGTATCACCCGATGGGGTTTCTGGACTCGCTGTCGCCGGACCGGTATTCGTCGCGGGCGGCGGCGGCTTCGGGGTGCGCGGCGGACGCGGGGAGGTTCGTCGAGTACGCGCGGGTGCTCTTCGGGTCGCAGCCGGCCGAGGGCGGGCCGGGGCTGTCGGATGAGGAGCTGGTGGAGGCGGGGGAGGCGGCCGGTGTGGAGAGCGGGTCGTTCGGCGGGTGTGTGCGCTCGGGGGTCTATTCGGAGTGGGTGGGGTTCGTGACGGCGATGGCGGGCCGGGCGGGGGTGGAGGCGACGCCGTCGGTGCTGGTGGATGGGTTGGTGGTGTCGGCTGATGCGTCGTCGATCGTGGGGGCTGTGCTGGAGGCCGGGCGGGGGTGAGGCGGAGGTTGGAGGTCTTTCGCCTCATATGGGATTTTTAGGGCTTCTTACTATTTCCCCAGGTTATTGGGGCTTTTAAGTGTCCATGGGGTTGGCATGGACACGGGACCCTTGCTGCTGATGGTGGTGGCCGCGGCATTGGTCTTCGCCTTCACCAATGGATTCCATGACACGGCGAACGCGGTGGCGACGTCGGTGGTGACGGGGGCGTTGCGGCCGTACGCGGCGGTGGGACTGTCGGCCGCGTTGAACTTCGCCGGGGCCTTTCTGTCGTTGAAGGTCGCGGCGACGGTGGCCGGGGGGATCGTGGACAGCGGTGTGATCACGTTGCCTGTGGTCTTCGCGGGGCTGATGGGCGGCATGCTGTGGAATCTGGTGACGTGGTACCTGGGGATGCCGTCGAGTTCGTCGCACGCGCTGGTCGGCGGGCTGGTGGGGGCGGCGTTCGTGGCGGTGGGGGCGTCGGCCGTCAAGGGGGTGGGGGTGGCGTCGCTGGTGCTGTTGCCGGCGTTGCTGTCCCCGGTGGCGGCGATGCTGGTGGCGGGCGCCGGGTCGCGGGTGGTGCGGCGGGTGACGCGAGGAGTGCCGGCGAGGGTGCGGGAGCGGGGTTTCCGGGTGGGGCAGATCGGTTCGGCGTCACTGGTGTCGCTGGCGCACGGGACGAACGACGCGCAGAAGACGATGGGTGTGATCATGCTGGCGCTGGTCACCGGGGGTGCGGCGGGTGCGGGTGAGGATCCTGCGGGGTGGGTGGTGGTGAGCAGCGCCGCGGCGATGGCGGCGGGGACGTTCGTCGGGGGGTGGCGGATCGTCCGTACGGTGGGCCGGAGGTTGGTGCGGATCGGGAGCATGGAGGGGTTCGCGGCCCAGAGCGGGTCGGCGGCGTTGATCCTGGTGGCGTCGGATTCGGGGTTTCCGTTGTCGACGACGCAGGTGTGCTGCGGTTCGGTGGTGGGCGCGGGGATGCGCCGGGGGGCGTCGAAGGTGCGGTGGCGGGTGGTCACGGGAGTGGCGGGGGTGTGGCTGATGACGTTGCCGGGGGCGGCGGTGCTGGGGGCGCTGATGTGGTGGGGATCGCAGTGGGTCGGTGGGACGCAGGGGGTGGGGCTGATGTTCCTTCTGGTGCTGATGGCGGGGTTCTGGCTCTACGTGGCGGCTGATCGGCGTCCGGTGAACGCCTCCAATGTCAACGCCGAGCGGGCGGGGCACCGGATGAAGTGGGAGGAGGAGGGGGTGTGACGGTGTTCGCCGGGGAGCTGGGGGAGTTCCTGCGGGTGGTGGTGGTCGCGTTCGCCGGCGGGGTGGGATGGGTGGCGGTGTACGCGCTGGGTTTGGCGGGTGTCTCGGCGACGCGGCGGGAGCGGGGGTGCCGGTCGGCGGGGTGGGTCTGTGCGTCGGTGTGTTTCCTGACGGCGGTGGCCGGGGTGGCGGTGGGACTGTGGCTGATGCTGACCGGCCAGGGGAATGCGGGGTGAGGGGGCGTGACGGGCGGTTAAGCGGTTGCCCGCGCCGATCACGGTCGCGACGATGAGGGCATGTTCCTCCTGGCTTTCATCGGTTCGTGTTTCGTGGTCGCGATGGTCCCCGGCGCCAGCACCGCGATCATCCTGCGGCAGACGTTGCGCGCCGGGCGGGCCCGGGGGCTGGCCGCGGCCGTCGGCAACGAGACGGGCATCCTGCTGTGGGCGCTGGCCGCCGCGTTCGGCCTGTCGGCGCTGGTCGTCGCCTCGGAGGTGGCCTATGACGTCATGCGGGCGGCAGGGGCCGCGGTGCTGCTGCTCATGGGCGCCCAGTCGCTGTGGAACGCCCGGCGTCGGCGGGAGGGGCGGGACGGCGGTGGGGGAGGGGAGGGGCCCGTGGGCGAGAGCGGCGGGGGGCTGCGGCGCTCCTACCTGCTGGGGCTGAGCACCTGCCTGGCCAACCCGAAGGCGGCGGTGTTCGCGATGTCGTTCCTGCCGCAGTTCGTGCCGTACGGCGCCGACGTGCCGCTCACGCTGACGATGCTCGCGGTGGTGTGGGTGCTGGTCGACACGGTCTGGTACGGGTTGTTCATCTGGATGGTGGGGCGGGCCCGGCTGGTCTTCGGGCGGCCCGCCGTACGGCGCCGCCTGGAGGCGCTGTCGGGGGTGGTGCTGATCGGTTTCGGTCTGCGGCTGGTGACGGAGAGCCGCTGAGGGCGGGACCGGGCCGCTGCGGGGATCGTTCGCCGATTTCATGATCTACTTTGTAAAGGTCATCACTTAATGCAAAAAATCAGTAAATAGCGACTAAAGACAGCCTCAACCAAAAAGGGCCGTCGGTGCCGGTGGAGGGGTTGGTGGTGTCGGCTGATGCGTCGTCGATCGTGGGGTGCTGGGTGACACGGGGAGGTGGTGCCGTCGTTCATGGGTTCCCGGTCGCTGTAGGCCTGGTGGTGACGGTGACGATCAGAATGGTCAGGATGAAGGCGGCCAGTGCGGTCAGGGTGCGCAGGGTGTGGAACAGTTCCCATCGTTGGAAGATCTGGGCGTGGTTCTCCGGGATCGGGTTGAGGACCCATTTCCGGAAGTGGGCGTGCAGGGGGACGTTGCCGAAGACGGTGATCAGGAGTGAGGTCAGCGTCAGTGCTCCGGCGCCGAGTGCCATGCGGCGGGTCAGGCCGCGGCGGGTGATCGCCAGGCCGAAGGTGGTGAGGATGGCCAGTGCCATCGCGCTCTGCATGACCGGCTCGTTGACGTTCATCATCGTGGTGTGGAAGGTCAGGCGTACGTCGAGTGGGACGGCGTGGAATGTGGGGATCACGTTGGCCGCGCCGTATCCGAAGGCGCCCGCGAGCAGGCCGGTGGCCAGTAGCGCCGCCGCGTGGATGTATCCGGCTGGGGTTCTCATGACCGGTAATCGTTGTCCGGTCCGGGTTCGGTGGCGTCCTGCCCGTGGAGTCCTCTGCTCTACTCCTCTGCGCTGCTCGGGCCGGGTTCGGTGGCCTGGCGGGCTACGACGTGGGTGGTAGTCGGCGGTACGCCGGTGGATGGGCGGGGTGTGGGGGGTTTTCAGGCCGGGGGGTGGCGGATGACGGCGATGGGGGCGTGGGAGTGGTGGAGGAGGATGGAGGTGGTGGGGCCGAGGGTGGCGGTGCGGCGGGCGGTGGCGCCGGCGACGACGAGTTCGGCGTTGTGGGAGGCGTCGATGAGGGCTTTGGCGGGGTGGGTGTGCAGGGTTTCTTCGGTGAGGGTGACGTCGGGGAATTCCTCGCGCCAGCCGGCGAGGGCTTCTGCGAGGAGGAGGGTTTCCTCCTGGCCGACGGCGTCGATGTCGTAGACGAGGGGCTGGGGGCGGCCGGGGGTGGCGTGGGGGTGGGTCCAGGCGTGTACGGCGTGCAGGGGGCGGCCGCGTAGCCGGGCTTCTTCGAAGGCGAATCTCAGGACGGGTTCCTGGCCGGGTTCTCCGGTGGCGCCGACGACGATGTGGGTGCTCTGGCAGGGGGGTGGGGGGCCGACGACGATGAGGGGGCAGGGGCAGCGGGTGGCGAGGTCGCGGCTGACGGAGCCGAGGAGGAGTCCGGCGAAGCCGCCGCGGCCGCGGGTGCCGACGGTGAGGAGTTGGGCGTGGCGGGCGGCGTCGGCGAGGGCTTCGGCGGCGGGGCCGTCGAGGATGTCGGTGGTGACGGTGTGGACGTCGGTGCCGGTCTGGGCGCGTTCGGCGGCTTGGCTCAGGAGTTCCCAGGCGGTGGCTTCGGCGGCTGCTCCCCAGTGGTGGGGCTGGGGGGCGAGGGGGACGTCGTTGGTCCAGCGCAGGGCGGTGTGGGCGATGAGCAGGGGTGCTTTTCTGAGGGCGGCTTCCTGGGCGGCCCACATGACGGCTCGTAGTGAGGGGGCTGAGCCGTCGGCGCCGGCGATGACGGGTTGTGTCATGGTCCCTCCCGGCCGTGGGGGTGGTTCTTTCAGGGTGGTGGCCGGGGGTGGGTGGGGGTAGGGGCGAAAGTCCCCCGGGGGTGGTCAGCGCCAGATGCGGCGGCCGGAGAGGTGTTCGGCGGTGACGACGATGTAGTGGTCGCGTTGTCCGGGTGCCCAGGGGGTGAGGGGCAGGGCGGCCAGGTGGGTGATCTCGTCGGGGTCGCGGGCGGCGCGGGCGCGGCCGACGGCGGTGACGGACCAGCCGGTGCGGGTGCGGGGGTCGAAGTCGTCGGCTTCGAAGGCGACGACGGTGTGGCGGGTGGCGGCGGCGAGTTTGGAGCCGGCGTTGGTGCGGATGACGATGTCGCCGTGGTGGAGGCAGAAGTTGACGGGCTGGACGGCGGGCAGGGCGCGGTCGGTGAAGACGATCCGGCCGATGGGGGTGGTTGACAGCAGTCGCATGCACTCCTGGCGGGAGAGTACGTGCAGGCCGGCGGAGTCGACTGTCATGGGGTCCAGGGTGCCGATCGTGTGGGGTGTGGGGTAAGGGGCGAAGGTCCTGTCATTCGTGGTGGTCGGCCTTGAGGCGGGCGGCGAGGGCGGCGGCTTGGGTGCGGCGTTGCATGTTGAGTTTGGCCAGGAGGTTGGAGACGTAGTTCTTGACGGTCTTCTCGGCGAGGTAGAGGCGTTCTCCGATCTGGCGGTTGGTCATTCCTTCGCCGATGAGTTCGAGGATGTGGCGTTCCTGGTCGGACAGGGCGGCGAGGGGGTCTTTGCGGGCGGCCTGGTCGCGCAGGCGGGCGAGCATGGAGGCGGTGGTCTGGGGGTCGAGGAGGGATTGGCCGGCGGCGACGGTGCGGACGGCGCCGACGAGGTCGGAGCCGTGGATCTGTTTGAGGACGTATCCGGCGGCGCCGGCCATGACGGCGGTGAAGAGGGCTTCGTCGTCGGCGAAGGAGGTGAGCATGAGGCAGGCGAGGTCGGGCATCTTGGAGCGGACTTCGCGGCAGACGTCGATGCCGCTGCCGTCGGGCAGGCGGACGTCGAGGACGGCGACGTCGGGTTTGAGGGCGGGGATGCGGGCGATGGCGGATTCGGCGGTTCCGGCTTCGCCGATCACGTCGATGTCGCCTTCGGATTCGAGCAGGGCGGCGACGCCCCGGCGTACGACTTCGTGGTCGTCTACGAGGAACACGCGGATCATAGGTGCACGGTAGCGGCCGGGCGGCGGGGGTGGTAGGGACGAAGGTCCCGGGTTGGGCGTGGGTGGGGCGAGGGTTGGTCTGGGGGGTCTAAGGTCCCGGGCGGGGGCGTCAAAAGACCCTGGCAGGTGGGGTGTGGCGCACCGAACGCTGGAAATGGGGCGAATGCTGGGGATTGTGAATGTCGGCCGCGGGAGGTGGCCCGATGCGCTGCGTTACTCGGTGGGTGAGGTGTCACCTGAACCTGCACCGGTTCGACGGCAATCCGCTGCGCAGGGGTTCGGACCGGCTGGAGACGGTGGCGTTGCTGGTGGCCGTCGCGTTGTTCGTGGCGTGCCTGTGGCCGGCGATGGCGCTGGGCCGGCAGGTGTACGCCGGGGGGATGCGGGCGGAGCTGAGCGGTCCGGGGCATCGGGTGCCGGTGGGCGCGCAGGTGGTGGATGGGCCTAAGGCGCCGGAGACGGGGCCGCAGTGGCGGTTGCGGACGGTGCGCTGGAGCACGGCCGAGGGGGTGGTGCGCACGGCGCGGGTGACGTTGCCGCCGGATGTGCGGGCCGGGGCGGGCACCCGGGTGTGGCTGGATGCCTCGGGGCGGCCGACGTCGGCGCCGCAGAGTCACGTCAAGACGGTCCTGGACACGGTGTTCGCGGTGGTGACCTTGGTGGGGTGGGCCGCGGCGCTTCTGCTCCTGGGGCTCGCGGGGGCGCGGGGGCTGTTGAACCGGCACCGGGCGGCCGAGTGGGAGCGGGCGTGGGCGCTGGCCGACCAGCGCTGGCGTCGCAGGCGGCAGGCGTGAGGTGCGCGGGGGCGGTGTGGTTCTTCCCGGCCGCCGGCCGGGTTCGCGAGGAGGGGGATCGCCCTTTTCGTGTGGGGGCGCGAGTGGAAAGGGTGTGCGATGAAGGCTCAGGTGGGGGACCGGCTCATCGTTGAGGGGGCCCATACGGGTGAGGGGCGGCGGATCGGGGTGATCGTGGAGTTGCGTCATCCCGGTGGGGAGCCGCCGTATGTGGTGCGCTGGGAGGGCGCCGAGCACGAGAGTCTGGTGTTCCCCGGTCCGGACGCGCATGTGGAGGCCGGGCGGGGGCGTGAGGCCGTACTTCCGGCGCCGTGATCGGCGCGCCGGTCGGCGCCGCCTCCTTCGCTTCGTGGGTGGGGGTGGCGTCGGCCGGTGGGTTTTTCCCGGGGCGGGGTGGTCCGTCCGCGCGGTGGCGGGTGGGTGCGGCCCGAAGGTCCCGGTGGGCGGGGGGCGAAGGTCTCTGGACCGGGGCGCGGCGACGGTTCAGGCTTGAGGGGTGAATCCGACGCTGCGTCTGGGACGCGTGGCGGGGGTGCCGGTGGGGGTCCACTGGTCCGCGCTGCTGATCGTCGCGCTGATCGCGATGATCCTGGGTACGGCGGTGCTGCCCGTCTCGGCGCCGGGGCTGGCGCCGCAGCTGTACTGGGTGGCCGCCGCGGTGACGTCGCCGGTGTTCTTCGCCTCGTTGCTGGCGCATGAGCTGGCGCACGCCCTGGTGGCCCGCCGGGCGGGGGTGAGCGTGAAGTCGATCACGCTGTGGCTGCTGGGCGGGGTGACGGAGTTCGAGGGCGAGGTGGGCTCGCCGCGGGCGGAGCTGCGCATCAGCCTGGCGGGGCCGGTGACGAGCGCGGTGGTGGCGCTGGTGGCGCTGGCGGTGTCGGCGGCGGCGCGGGGGGTGCCGCTGGTGTGGTCGGCGCTGGTGTGGCTGGCGACGGTCAACGGGGTGCTGGCGGTCTTCAACATGCTGCCGGGTGCGCCGCTGGACGGTGGCAGGGTGCTGCACGCGGTGCTGTGGCGGCGTTTCGGGGACCGGGGGCGGGCCGACCGGGTGGCGGCGCGGGCCGGGCAGTCGCTGGGCATGGCGCTGATCGCCGCGGGGGTGGTGCAGACGCTGGTGTGGTCGCCGGTCGGCGGGTTGTGGACGGCGCTGGTCGGCTGGTTCCTGTCGGGCAGCGCCCGCGGTGAGGGGATGGCCCGGGCGGCGCAGGCGGGTCTTGAGGGGCTGAGCGTGCGGGAGGTGATGACCGCCGGGGTGGATCAGGCTCCGGCGTGGCTGGAGGTGGGCGTCTTCGCCGAGTCGGTGGCGCTGCGGTCGGCGCAGAGCGTTTTTCCGGTGGTGGACTTCTCCGGCGCGCCGGTCGGCACGGTGTCGCTGGCGGCGTTGTGCGCGGTGCCGGTGGAGCGGCGCGGTGAGGTGCGTGTCTCGCAGGTCATGCGGCCGTTGCCGGCGGGGCGGGTGCTGCAGGCGCAGGATCCGGCGGTGGGGGTGCTGTCGGCCGGCGGTGGGGAGGTGGCCGCGGTGGTGTGCGAGGGTGGGCGGGTGGTCGGCATGGTCACCGCGGCGGACGTGGCGAGGATCATGCTTCAGGCGTCGCTGCGTGCCGGGGCGAAGGTGCCGGGCCGTCCCGGTTAGGCGCGTCCCGCCGGTCCGCCACCGGCCGGGCGGGGCGGCTCAGGTCACCAGGCCTCTGCGGTGGGCGTAGACCACCGCCTGCACGCGGTCGCGCAGGTCGAGTTTGGTGAGGATGCGCGACACGTACGTCTTGACGGTCTCCTGGCTGATCACCAGGGTGGCGGCGATCTCGCCGTTGGACAGGCCTTCGGCGATGAGGCGCAGCACCTCCAGCTCGCGCGGGGTCAGCGGGAGGTCGTCCGCCGCGCCCTCGGCGGGGCGGATGCGGGCCGCGTACCGGCCGACGAGCCGGCGGGTCACCTCCGGGGCCAGCAGCGCGGCGCCGGCGGCGACGGTGCGGATGCCGTGCAGGAGTTGCGCGGGCGGGGCGTCTTTGAGCAGGAAGCCGCTCGCTCCGGCGCGCAGCGCCTCGTAGACGTATTCGTCCAGGTTGAACGTCGTCACCACGAGCACCTTGACGGGGTCGGCCACTCCGGCGCCGGCCAGCAGGCGGGTGGCCTCGATGCCGTCGAGCACCGGCATCCGCACGTCCATCACGACCATGTCGGGGTTCAGCCGGCGGGCCAGGTCGACCGCGGCGCGGCCGTCGCCGCACTCGCCCACCACCTCCATGTCGGGCTGCGCGCCGATGATCGTTGCGAAGCCGGTGCGGATCAGCGCCTGGTCATCGCAGACCAGGACCCGGATCGGTGTGGTCACGACGGGTCTCCCGCGGGGATGCGGGCCCGTACGGCGAAGCCGCCGTCCGCCCGCCGGGTCGTGCCGAACTCGCCGCCCAGGGCGTCCACCCGCTCGCGGAGCCCGGCCAGGCCTCGCCCGCTTCCGCCGGGAGAGCCGGTCTGCGAGCCGGAGCCGTCGGTGCTCACCGCCACGCTGATCTCCTTGTCCCCGTAGCGCACCCGGACCACGGTGCGGCTGCCGTAGGCGTGTTTGAGCGCGTTCGTCAGGGCCTCCTGCACGACCCTGTAGGTCACGAGTTCGGCGCTGCCCGCTGATTCCGCCGGGCCGCCCTCCTCGGTGAACTCCACCGGTTGCCCGGCCTGGCGGGTCTGTTCCACGAGGGTGTGGAGTCCGCCGGCGGAGGAGACGCCCGTATCGGGGTCGTGGTCGGCTTTGAGCAGGTCGAGCATGTGCCGCAGGTCGGCGATGGCTCGCCGGCCGGTGCCGGTGACGGCGCTCAGTGTCGCGTCGAGGCGGTCGGGGGAGGCGGTCGGGGGAGGCGGTCAGGTAGCGTGCGGCCTCGGCCTGTACGACCATCGCCGTCACGTGGTGCGTCACGACGTCGTGGAGCTCGCGGGCGATGCGGGTGCGTTCGGCGGCGCGGGTGGCCTCGGCGACGTGGCGGCGGTGTTCCGCCTCGGCGGCGCGGGCGGAGCGCAGCCGGGCCCCGACGCCCCATGCCAGGGCCAGGGCCAGGGCCAGGTAGAAGACCACGTATCCTTCCATCCGTTCGGCCGCGCCGAGCCGGTCGAGGGCGAAGGCCAGTGCCACGTACGCCGCCGAGAGCAGGACCGTGGTGAGGCGCCGGTGGCGCTCCAGATGGGCGCCCGCGCTGATGAGCGCGATGGGCATCACGTTGCTCGCGAGCACGTGGTAGGCGCGCAGCTGGTCGAGGGCGAAGCCGAGTGACACCAGGGCCAGGCACACGGCCGGCCACCGTCGGCGTACGGCGAGCGGAAGGCACTCCAGGGCGATCACGGCGAACGCCGCCGCGTCGAAGGGGCGGGCCGGCAGATCGCCGACCTGCGTCCCCTTGCCGTGGAGCGCCGGCAGGAGCGACGCGACGGCCACCAGCACCCCGAACGGCAGGTCCCGGACCACGACGTCGCGCCGCCGCCACAGATCGATCATTGGGGGAGCGTAGGGGATCCGGTGGCCCGCGCCCATCCCCCGTGCGAGCTACCGGCGGATGTCCACCGCGCGGGGACGACTCCGGGCCGCCGGATCCCTAGCGTTGCGGCACGGCCACGGCGTCGCGTCCGCTTTCGCCGCCGTACCGCCGTGCGTGTGCGCCGTCCCGGCGTCGACCCCCTTCACTGGAGGACCTCATGCTGTGCAGGACCAAGTCATCCGTTGCGGCCGTGCTGGGCTGCGTCGTGCTCGGCGTGGGGGCCGCCGGCTGCGACGGTGAGGAGCTGGAGAACTGGGATCCCCTCGCCTCCGCCACGCGGACGGCCGGTCCCGCCCCGGTCTCCGGGCCCGAGAGGATCACTGTCGGGGGCCGGTCGGTGAACGTGTCCTGTTCGGGTGACCCGGAGGAAGACGGCCCGGTCGTCATCCTGCTGCTCGGGGCGGGCGACGGCCTGGGCAAGATGGCCGCGCTCCAGAAGACGCTGAGCGAGCACAACCGGGTCTGTTCCTACGACCGGCTGGGCTCGGGCGCGAGCGACCGGCCGCAGGGCCCGCAGGACCTCTCCGGCGTCGGTGAGACCCTGACCGGGGTGATCGGCCGTGTCGCCGGTGACCGGCCGGTCGTCCTGGCGGGCCACTCGCTGGGCGGGCTGATCGCCGCCCGGTACGCCCCCGGCCACGGCGACAGGGTCAAGGGGCTGGTCCTGATGGACGCCACCCCTTCCACCATGGTGGAGGACATCACGAAGGCGATCCCCGCTTCCGCCACCGGTCCGGCGGCCGAGCTGCGCGCGCAGACCCTCGCGGTGTTCAAGGGAGAGAACCCGGAGAGGCTCGTCATCAGCGATGGGAAGGTCCGTTCCGCCGGGAACATCCCGGTGGAGGTGATCCAGCACGGGAAGCGGTACCTCGCGGCCGTTCCCGGATACGGGCCGCGCCTGGAGAAGGCGTGGGCCGCGGGCCAGCGCGGGTGGCTCGCGCTGTCGGGCGCCGCCACGCTGAGCACGGCCACCGGCAGCGGCCACCACATCTACCTCGACCGGCCCGATGTCGCCGTCCAGGCCGTCGAACGCGTCACCGCGCAGGCCGCACGCCGGGCGGACGGTGAGTGATCGGCCGGTCCGGGCCGGTCGGCCGTGACGCCTCAGGCCGCCGGCCTCGGTGAGGGATCCGGCGGGGCCGAAGCGGCCGGGGTGGCCCGTGGAGGGACGCGGCGGGGCGGGAGGGCGGCGGTGCTGAAGCGGCTGGCACGGCGGTGGACGCGGTGGCCGGGGACGCGGCGGCGCCCGGCGGGCGCCGCCGGCGCCGTGCGGTAGAAGCGGCGTTTGGCCAGCTCGATGAGCGTCAGGTAGGCGGCCGTCATTAGGGCCAGGGCCAGGAAGAACGGCCCCGGCAACGGCTGGAATCCCAGGAAGGCGGCCAGCGGGGTCGCCGGCAGCAGCGCCCCGGCGGTCACCACGCCCAGGGCGGCCAGCAGCAGCGGCACGCTGGGGTGGCTGCGGAAGAACGGGACGCGGCGGGTCCGGACGGCGAAGATCACCAAAGTCTGGGTGGCGAGGGACTCCACGAACCAGCCGGTGCGGAACAGCGGGGGGCCGGCGTGGAAGAGGCCCAGCATCACGGTGAAGGTGACGGCGTCGAAGATCGAGCTGATCGGGCCGAAGAACAGCATGAAACGCCGGATCAGCGGCACGTCCCAGCGGGCGGGCCGCTCCAGCTGCTCGGCGTCGACGTCGTCGGTGGGGATGGCCAGCTGGCTGGTGTCGTACAGCAGGTTGTTGAGCAGGATCTGCGAGGGCAGCATCGGCAGGAAGCCCAGCAGCAGCGAGGCGGCGGCGGCGCTGAACATGTTGCCGAAGTTGCTGGAGGTGCCCATCAGGACGTACTTCATGGTGTTGGCGAAGATGCGGCGGCCCTGCAGCACGCCGTCGGCCAGGATTCCCAGGTCTTTTTCCAGGAGCAGCACGTCGGCGGCGTCTTTGGCGACGTCGGTGGCGGAGTCGACGGAGATGCCGACGTCGGCGGCGTGCAGGGCGGCGGCGTCGTTGACGCCGTCGCCGAGGAAGGCCACGTCCAGGCCGCCGCCGCGGGCCAGGCGCACGATGCGGGACTTGTGCTCGGGGCTGACGCGGGCGAAGACGGTCGTCTGCGTGATCAGGGCGGCCAGGCGGGCGTCGCCGGCGGCGTCGACGTCGGCGCCGGTCAGCACCGGCCCGGCCGCGAGGCCCAGGTCGGCGCAGACCTTGGCGGCCACGACGGGGTTGTCGCCGGTGAGGACCTTGACGGTGACGCCGAGGCCGGCCAGGCGCCGCAGGGCCTGGCCGGCGTCGGCCTTGGGCGGGTCGAGGAACACCAGCAGCCCGGCGAAGGTCAGGTCGCGTTCGTCGGCGGGGGTCAGGGCGGTGGCGGCGGGTGCGTCGCGGACGGCGACCGCGACGACGCGGTTGCCGGCGGTGAACTCCGCCTCCAGTGCGGCGCGGGCCTGCTCGCCGATGGGGGCGCAGCGGCGCAGCACCGCCTCCGGCGCCCCCTTGGTGATGACCGTACGGTGGCCGTCGTGTTCGACCAGGACCGAGGCGGTGCGGCGCCGGTGGTCGAACGGCAGGGTGGCCAGGCGGCGGTGGCCGGCCAGGCGGGCGCGGGCGGGCGCGGCGGCCGGGGAGCGCCACAGCGCGGCGTCCAGGGGGTTGCCGCCCGCGACGTCCGCGCCGGGCCCGGCGGGGCCTGCCGTACCGCCGGAGCCGGCGAGCCCGGCGGGGGCCGCAGGGGCCGAGGAGGAGCCGGGGGAGGCGGGGGAGTCCGGCGAGTCGACGACGGCCTCGTTGCACAGCAGGCCCAGCTCCAGCGGACCGGTGGCGGGGCGGCCGTCGGGGCCCAGGGCGCGCATGAAGCTGAGACGGCCCTCGGTGAGGGTGCCGGTCTTGTCGGTGAACAGCACCTCGATGTCACCCAGGTCCTCGATGCACACCAGGCGTTTGACCAGGACCTTGCAGCGGGCCAGCCGGGAGGCGCCGGCGGCCAGGCCGGTGGTGACGACGGCCGGCAGCAGCTGCGGGGAGATCCCGACCGCGATCGCCAGGGAGAACAGCAGGGCGTCGATGACGGGCCGGTGCAGCGCCACGTTCACGATGAAGATCACCGCGGTGAGCGCGGCGGCGACGCGGACCAGCAGCATGGAGAACCGGCGCAGCCCCGCCTGGAAGGCGGTCTCGGGGTGGGCGTGGCCCAGTTCCAGGGCGATGTGGCCGAAGCGGGTCCGGCCGCCGGTGGCCACGACCAGGCCGGTGCCCGAGCCGGCGTGCACCACGGTGCCCATCAGCGCGCAGCAGGTCAGCTCGGCCGGCGCCGTTCCGGGCGGGAGGGGGCCGGTGGACTTGGCCACCGGCAGCGACTCGCCGGTCAGGGCCGACTCCTCGCACTCCAGGCCGGTGACGGTGACCAGCCGCAGGTCGGCCGGGACCACCTCGCCCAGCCGGATCTCCACCAGGTCGCCCGGGACCAGTTCGGTCACCTCGGCGAGGCGGGGGTGGCCGTCGCGCCAGACGGTGCAGCGGTGGCGGATCTGCGCGTGCAGCGTCTCGGCGGCCTTCTCGGCGCGGTACTCGTTGGCGAAGCCCAGCCCCACCGACGCGGTCAGGATCACCCCGATGATGAGGGCGTCGGCGGGTTCGCCGAGGAAGAACGACGCGGCCGCGGTCAGGGCGAGCAGGATCAGCAGCGGTGAGCGCAGCTGACGCAGCAGGACGGCCGTGCGGCGGGCCCGGTGGGTGCGCACCGCGTTCGGCCCTGCCCGGGCCAGGCGGTCGCGGGCCTCGGCGGCGCCGAGGCCGTCGTCGCCGGTGCGCAGCAGGTCGCGCACCCGCCGCACCGGCAGGGCCGCGGCGTCGGCGACGTCCAGCCCGTCCGCCGCGGCCTGCTCCGCGGACCCGGTCGCCTGCACGAGCATGTGGCCATCCCCCCGGATTCGGTGGTCTGCGCCGATTGTGCCGACCGGCGGGACGGCGGCGGTAGGGGCCTTACGGGTGCGGCGGCAGGGGCCAAAGTCCCCGCCGCGTCCCAGGCGCCCAGGCCATCGGGGAGGGCGGGGCGAGGTCGTCCCCCGATGAGTGCGACCTCCGGCCCGCCGGTTCGCGCGGAGGTTCGACGGTCACGCGCGCCGTGTCGCCGAGGAGCTGGGCCTCACCGCCACCCAGGTCGTCGCGCTCCGGGAGCCGTCCGACCCGATCACCGCGCGAGCTGGCCGGCAGGATGGCCTGCGAGCCCTCGCAGGAATCCCTGCGCGACCTCCTGCGGAGGCTCGTCGCGGAGTAGGGCCCGGCCGGCTCGCGGCCGATCGCGGGCCCAATTTATCGCAGCGCTGTTATATTAGCGCTGTGACATCTTTGGACCCCACGGCGCTCCCCGATCCCTGGCACGCACTGCACGAGCTTCTGGCGGCCATGGACGCCGAGATCGAGCAGGTCTACGTCGAGCGTGGCATCGAGGGGGTACGGCCCCGGTTCGCCTATCCGCTGATCAGGCTCGCCCACACCGGGCCCCTGACCATCCGCGAGCTCGCGCAGTCCCTGAACCGCTCGCACTCCGCGATCAGCCAGACCGTCGCCGCCATGCGCAAGGAGGGGCTGGTCACCTCCGAGCCGGGCCCCGACGCCCGCACCCGGCGGATCGACCTGACCGAGCGAGGCCGATCGCTGGTGCCGTTCCTGGAGGCGGAGTGGCGCGCCACCCACGCGACGGTCGCCGAACTGGACCGCGAGATCCCGTACCCGATGACCGCCGTCGTCGAGGAGGTACGGCGGGCGCTGGAGCGACGGCCGATGCGGCGGCGGATCCTCCACCATCTCGTCGAGCCGCCGCGATGAGGGGGCGGATCCGTCTCCGGTTCCTCGACACCCGCCCCCTGCGCGGCAGCCGGCCGTTCCGCGACCTGTGGATCGGCACCGCGGCATCCCAGCTCGGCGGGCAGATGGCCACCGTGGCGGTGCTGGCGCAGGTCTGGGACCTGACCGGCAGCCCGGTGGGCACCGGCGCCATCGGGCTGGCCACCGGCCTGCCGATGGTGCTGTTCGGGCTGCTCGGCGGCACGCTGGCCGACGCCGTCGACCGCCGTGCGGTGGTGCGGGCCACCACCGCGGGCCAGCTGCTGGCCGCCGCCGGGCTGTGCGCCCAGGCCCTGGCGGGCAACCGGAACGTGGTGCTGCTGCTCGCCCTGGTCGCCGTGGGGACGGGCTGCAGCGCCCTCGGCGCTCCCGCCCGGCGCGCCCTCCCGGTCCGGCTGCTGCCGGACGACCAGGTGGCGGGCGGTCTCGCGCTGACCAACGTCTCCTTCCAGGCGGCGATGCTGGCCGGGCCCGCGACGGCCGGGCTGATCATCGCCCGCTGGGACCTCCCCGCCGCGTACGCCGCCCAGGCCGTGGCCACGGCGGTCTCGATGCTCGCGGTGATCCGCCTGCCCGCCATGCGGCCCGAAGGCGCCGGCGCGGCAGGCGGCAGGCGCCGGCCCGAGCGCGGCGGCCGGCGGATCGTCCTGCGCCGCCCGACGCTGTGGGGCTCGATGGCCACCGACCTGGCCGCGACACTGCTCGCCATGCCCGTCGCGCTCTTCCCGCTGGTCAACGAGATCCGCTTCGGGGGCAACCCGCGGACCCTCGGCCTGTTCCTCTCGGCCGTCGCGGTCGGGGGGATCACGGCCGGTCTGCTCTCCGGCACGGTGACGCGCTGGCGCCGTGGCGGCCTGGTGCAGCTGTCCGCGGCCGGCGTCTGGGGCCTGGCGCTGGCCTGCTTCGGCCTGGCGGGGCCGTTGTGGCTGGCGCTCGGCTGCCTGGCCGTGGCGGGCGCCGCCGACACCGTGTCCGTCGTCACCCGTGGCGCCCTGGTCCAGCTGGAGACCCCGGACGCGTACCGGGGGCGGGTCTCCTCGGTGGAACACGTCATCGGTGTCGCGGGCCCCGAGCTCGGCAACTTCCGCGGCGGCCTGCTGGCGTCGGTCACCTCCGCCCCCTTCTCCCTGGTCTTCGGCGGACTGTCCGCCTTCCTGGCGGTCGCCGCCGTGGCCGCGGCCAACGCCCCCCTGCGGGCCTACCGCACGCCGTCCGCCGCCGGGCGGCCTGCCGCCCCCGAAGCCGTCGGCGCGACGGCCGCCGGTCAGGCGTCCTGATCCGTCCTGGGCCTTGACACCCGGCGAGCCGGGTTCGGTGCGCGGCGTCTCCCGGTCCGGCGGGCCGCCGGACCGGGACCCGCACCCCGCAGCGCGGTGATCGCGGCCGCCGGCGCCGGCCCGCCCGTCACCGTCGCGGTCACCGTCATCCCCGCCCCCGCGGCCAGCAGGACGAAGACCGGCACGAGTGCGAACGCGCCGGCGACCATCGCCGCCCGGTGCGGGACGCGGGACAGCACACGCGGCAGCACGACCGCGACCGGGACCGATCCGGCCCCGTAGGCGCCGAGCGCCGGCGACACCTGCGAGACCGGAAGCTGGGCGTCCCGGACGGCCTCGCGCGGACGAGCCTCGTCGTTCAGCGGCCCGGTGCGGATGATCCACCCGGCGTGCGAGGCGCAACACGGGTCCGGACGGTCTTGGCGACGGCAAGCCGCCGGAAACCCGCAGACCGCCCTCTCCGCCGATGAACTGCCTGAACAGGGCGCTGGCACCCCCCGGCATCTTCCGGCCGAGGGCTCTTGCCAAGAGTCGCCCGAGACGACTACCGTCTGCCAAAACGCTTTGCCAAAGCGCTTTGCAAACCTTGTGCCTGACTGAAAGGACCGTGAGTTGGCTTCGATCGCAGAGGTTGCGGCACGCGCAGGGGTCAGCCCCACGACGGTGTCGCATGCGCTGAGCGGCAAGCGGAAGGTCAGTCTCGCCGTCAAGGAACGCGTCGCCGCAGCCATGGCCGAACTCGGCTATGTGCCGAGTCGCTCGGCGCAGAGCCTTGCCATGGGTGTGACACGAGTGATCGCCCTGGTGGTTCCGGACATCTCTATCGGCTACTTCGCCGAGTTGGCCCATGGTGTCGAGGCGGCGGCGGTGCGGCGCGGTTACAACGTCATCCTGTGCACCACAGGGTTCGACTCGAAGCGCGAGCTGACCTACCTCCAGATGGTCCACTCGCGCGCCGTCGACGGGATCGTGTACGCGGCGGGCGCCCCTCCGACGGACCAGGAACTGTCGGATCTACTCGGAGCGATGCCGCTGGTCTTCGTTGACGAGGAGATCGAGGGAACCAGGCTCAAGTCCGTGATCTCGGACAACGAGGCAGGCGGCCGTCTGGTGGCCGAGCACCTTCTGGAGCTGGGACACCGCAGGGTCCTGATCTTGGGCGCCGAGGGAGAGCCGTTTTCGAGCACGCGCCGTGTCGCCGCGTATCAACGGTGCTGGGAGGAGGGCGGGGGCACGGTTGCCGCCACGGCATGGGGGCAGTTCACGGAGGCCAGCGGCGCGCTTGCCGTGGCACCCTACGCCCGCTCGCTGCGAAGCGGTGACATCACTGCACTGTTCGCGGTCAACGACTTGATGGCGATAGGCGCGTTGCACGAGCTGAGGCGGGCCGGCATACGGGTGCCGGAGGACGTTTCAGTCGTCGGCTTCGACGACGTCATGGCGGCGGAGTACTGCTTCCCGTCTTTGACGACGGTGCGCCAGGACGTCCCGGCCCTCGGGCAGGTCTCCACAGATGCTTTGATCGACGCCCTGGAAGGCCTGGAGGAACTCGACGGCCAACAGCTCAAGCTGCCCGTCGAACTCGTGGTGCGGGACTCGACCGGCCCGGTGAAAGCGGGTCGGCGATGAGTACGCCCGACCAGGACGGGCGAGGCCGCCGCGCACCGCAGATCGGAACGGATGAACGGCCCGGACATTCTTATGAGGATGCGCGCTATGCGGTGTTCTTCGGTGACGTCGCCATGGACGAGTACTATCGGACACCACATTTCCCGGTCGCTGGCGACAAGGTCATAGTCCGCCCTCTGGAACCACAGTTCGGCGGCATGGTCGCCAACTCCGCGGCGATCTTCGCCAACTATGGCGTGCGCACCTCCTTCATGTCCCAGCTGAACCCAGGCGAACTGACCCGGCGGTTGCTCGCTCAGCTGGAGGCGGTGGGGCTGGACACCCGCCATGTCATCCTCGACGATGAGGTGCCCGACTCGCGGTGCATCATTCTGCTGGCGGACGACCAGCACATAGTTCTGATCCCCACCCTCGGCATTACGCGCACCGAGATCACGCCGGCAGCGTTCGAACACATGGCCGGGGCCGCCTACTTGGTCACGACGGTGACCGATGCGACGCCTTTCCGGATGGGGGAGCGAGGGGCAAGCGAAGTCCTCGCCGCCGTCCGGGCGGGCGGAACGAAGATCGTCATGGACCTCGACGTCTACAACCTCGAGAACCATCCGTCGCCCCTGATCGACCACTGCGACATCGTATTCATGAACGCGATCGGCTACCGGCGATTCGCGGAGTGCGGTCAAAGCATTCATGCCCTGCTCGACCGTGGCGCCCTCGCCGTCGTCGTCACCGACGACAGCGAGGGGTGCAGGGTCTTCGGCAGGCACGGACAGTTCAACGTCGCCGGCCACAAGGTCGATGTCGTCGATGTGACCGGTGCCGGAGACACCTTCACCAGTTCCTTCCTTTACTCCTACCTCGTTTCGGACGACCTCCGGTACGCAGCGGAGTTCGCCAACGCCGCTGCAGCCCTGTCCGTCGGAAAGGTCGGGGCTCGCGGAGGAATGCTCGACGAAGCGACGGTCCGCGACTTCATGGCACGCAGCGGCCGCCTCTCAACGGTCCACCAACCCTCGAACACATGACAGAGGAATTTAATGTCGAGAACTTCCTTCTTCTCCCGTTACGGGCGGCTGACCATCTTCATGATTCCCATCGGGATCGCCATCAACTTCGTGGGCGGCCAGCTCGCGCTCCTGTTGAAGCTGCCCGTGTACCTCGACAGCATCGGTACGGTCCTGGTAGGGGCGCTGTGCGGAGGCATCCCCGGAGCCTTCGTCGGTCTCGTCTCCAACGGAATCAACTCCATCACCTCGCCACCCACACTGGCCTTCGGCGTCCTCAGCGTCATGTTCGGTCTGCTGGCCGGATGGCTTGGGCGACGAGGCGTCTTCACCGTGCTGTGGAAGGCTCTGGCGAGCGCGATCCCCTTCGCGCTCATCGGAGGCTTCCTCGGGGCACTGCTCACCCTGTGGGCCTTCGGCGGCCTTGCCGTGGGCGGCGGAGCCCTCGTGGTCGGGGTGCTCATGACCGCCGGGCTGGACGTCACGACGGCGAACTTCGTGGCCCAGGTGCCCATGGACTTCCTCGACAAGGTGCCCACGATGCTGATGGTCTACATGATCATCAGGGGCATCCCCCAGCGCATCTTCGCGAAGCTGCCCCTTGGCGGGGTGTACCTGCGAGCCAAGGGCGTCACATCGGCACCGGTCTTCGCCGCCTCGCGGCCGACTGGCGGCGGACGGATGTGAGCACCCCATCGCCGGCAGGCACCAACACCACTTCGGTCGAGACCTTCGACTTCGTGGTCTCACACGGAAACCGGGTACGGGACATGCACCCGTTGAACCTGGCCGTGGTGCTCGCGTCCATCGGCCTTCTGGCCCTGGCGACACCCCGTCCCTTCGGCCTGGTGTCCGGGTGCGCGGCGTTTCTCGGTATCGCCGTGGTCGCAGGGATGGGCGGCCCCTTCACCAAGCTCTACGCGAAACTCATGGTGGGGGTGGGCCTGGTGCTCTTCGTGCTCCGTGCGGCATTCGCTGACGGCGACCGGGTGCTCTTCGAGCTGGGACCGCTGGCCCCGACCTGGGAGGGAGTCCGCGAGGGCACGAACTTCGCCCTGGCCGTGATGACGGTGTGCGGGGCGTTGACCCTGTACTTCGTCCTCGTCTCGATGAAGACGTTCATGCTGGCCCTGGAGTCGAGAGGAATGCCGCCACAGGCGACCTACATCCTGCTCGCATCCTTCCAGGCCATCACCGATCTAGGTCGCAGCGCTCGCGTGGTGATGGACGCGCAGAAATCCCGGGGCATCGAGACGGAAGGCAACCTCTGGGTGCGCGCCAAGGCATTCGTTCCCGTCCTGGCACCGGTGTTCATCACCGCCCTCAGCCAGACGGAGGAACGGGCCATCGCGCTCGACGCACGCGCCTTCAACTCAGGCATTCCGCACACCCGTGTCCTTCAGCTGAGGCCGGTCTCTGCTTGGGAGCGGGCCGCGACGGCGCTCATGGCCGCCACGTGTCTAGCAGTGATCGGAGCGCGACTCCTGTGGACCTAGCCAACCTCCAAGACGTCACGTTCACATACGCGTACGCCGACAAGCCGGCTCTTGAGGGCATCACACTGAAACTCGAGCGCGGTCAGCTCTACGGAGTCGTCGGAGTCAACGGCAGCGGGAAGAGCACCCTGTGCGGCCTGTTGCGCGGCATCATCCCGTACTTCCACCAGGGCAGGCTTGAGGGAAAGGTGGAGATCCTCGGCAAGGACCTGAGCGACTGGAACTCCACCGAACTCGCCACCGCCATCGGGTGCGTCTTCGACAACCCCTTCACACAGATCAGCGGCATCAAGGACACGGTCTTCGAGGAGATCGCCTTCGGACTCGAGAACCTGGGCATCAGCCGCAGCGACATGCTCGACCGCGTCACATCCGTCGGTGAGCAGATGGGCATCACCGCCCTCTTCCGGAAGAACCCTAATGAGCTGTCGGGCGGGCAGCGTCAAAAGGTCGCCTTCGCATCGATCATCGCCATGGACCCCGACGTGCTCGTCATCGACGAGCCGACGTCCCAGCTGGACCCGCAGTCATCGCATGCGGTCTTCGAGATCATCGCCGACCTCAAAGCCCGCGGGAAGTCGGTCGTGCTCGTCGAGCACAAGATGGACCTGATGGCTCAGTTCGCCGACAGGCTCGTCGTCATGCGCTCCGGGAGGGTTCTCGCCGAAGGCCCCACACCACAGGTGCTCGCCTCGTCCGCGATGGATGCCGCGGATGTCCCGCGCCCCGAGGTGACCGACCTCGCCTTCGCCTTGGAGGCGGCAGGCAGAGGCCTTGGGAGTACACCGATCACACGCCGGGAAGCGGAGGCCGCAGTCGCCGCGAGGATGAGAGACGCCCAGATCCATGCCCATCACACTGCATGACGTCCACTACGCCTACCCCGACGGCACCCCGGCGGTGAAGAGCGTCAACCTCACCGTCGACCGAGGTGAACGTCTGGCGATCGTCGGCCAGAACGGCGCCGGAAAGACCACCACGGTCAAACTCATGAACGGCTTGCTCAAACCGACCCGCGGGACCATCACCGTGGACGGGCTGCCGACCGCGACGAGGACGACGGCTCAGATCGCCAGGCATGTCGGCTATGTCTTCCAGAACCCCAACGACCAGGTCTTCGCCAGCGATGTCGAGGCCGAACTCACGTTGATGCCGCGCTACCTGCGCTGGGACGCCGCCTTCACCGCGGAGCGGGTGACGCGAGCGTCCGAGATCGCGGGGATCGATCGCTATTTCGGCAGCAATCCCAATGATCTGCCCTTCCCTATCAAGAAGTTCGTCGCCATCGCGGCCATCTTGGTGGGGACGTGCGACTACGTGATCCTCGACGAACCGACGGCGGGACTCGACCGGCCGGGGACACGACAGCTACTGGCGATGATGGATCGGCTGCAGAGCGAGGGCATCGCAGTCGTGACCATCACACACGACATGCGCTTCGTCGCCGATGCCTTCCCCCGCGTCGTGGCCATGGCCAACGGGACCGTCATCGCCGATGGGTCCGCCGACGACGTGTTCGCCGACGACGACGTGCTGGCTCGTGCGCGGCTTCAGCGCCTGGAAGTGGCTCAACTCGCCCGCAACCTCAATCTGACCGACCGGGCCACCCGGATCGCCGACGTGCTTCCCCTGATCCCCTGACCACCCATGACCACCAGACGGCACACCCCTAGGAGATCTCCCGGATGCGACAGCGCACCTTCCTCGACGAGTTCACCACCCAGACCCCTATCTTCGCCATGCTCCACCTGACGGGCGACACCCCGGCACGGAAGCTCGAGATCGCCAAACGAGAGATCGACGTCCTGTGGTCCGAAGGCGTGGACGCGGTGATCGTCGAGAACTACTTCGGCAGCGTCGATGACGTGGCCGGCGTGTGCGGCTACCTCACCGACACCGCGCCCGAGATTCGCTTCGGCATCAACATCCTGGGCCAGGACTGGACGGCGTTCGAGATGGCGCGTGACTTCCACGCGCTCTTCATCCAGATGGACTCGGTGGCCGGGCACCTGGCCCCGGGCGACGACTCAGCCTTCGCGTCGCGCCTCGACGACGAGCGGGCGAAGACGACAAGTCACGTGCTCGGCGGCGTCCGTTTCAAGTACCAGCCGTACCTGTCGGGCCGGTCCCTCGAGGAGGACCTCGCTCTGGCCGCGTCGCGATGTGACGCAGTCGTCGTGACCGGCGACGGCACCGGGATGGAAACCCCGCCGGACAAGATCGAGGAGTTCCGCCATCGTCTCGGCCACGGCTTCCCTCTCGTCGTCGGGGCCGGCGTCACACCGATGAACTGCAGGGCTCAGCTCGTCCACGCGGACGCGGTCATCGTCGGGAGCTATCTCAAGGACACGTACACCGACACAGGCCACGTCGACCGCGGCCATGTCCGCGAGTTCGTCCGTGCGATCCGGGATGTGCGCCCCCGGCGTTCGCTGACGCGGGTGGCGAACGATGCCTGACCGCATCGGCCGAGCAAAGACTTCCAGCGGCGCCGGAGGACGAGGGCTCCCCGACCTCCCTCCTGATGAGCTGGTCGAAGCCCAGCTTCTGGCCATCCGCGCGGCCCAGGCCATCGCCGCGTCCGCGCGGCCGGGCGAGTCGGAAGCGGTGGTGCACACCCGCGCGGGGGAGATCCTCCGGGATCTGGGCGCCACAGGTGTCTGGAGCCCCACGACCGTCGGCTTCGGCGCCGGAACACTGAGCTGCTTTCCCACCGACACTCCTGGCGACCGGGTTCTTTGGAACCTCGACATCGGTATCGTCGACGTCCACCCGGTCACATCAAGCGGCGGGTGGGGAGACTGCACCCGCACATTCCAGCACGGCGCGAACCCCGCCCAGCGATCAGCGCTCCAAGCGGTAGAGAAGATCCACCGGACGGTGCTGGCCGCCGCCACACCGGGCATGCGCGCCTGCGACCTCTTCGAGGTGTTCCGGCATGAGCTCGCCGAGACGCCTTATCTCCTGCTGGATCGGCTGTCGAACATCGGCCACTCGCTCGGCGTCGGCACCTCGTACGGCGACGGTTACATCGATGCATGGAACACGAGCGTGATGCGGGGGGCGTGGGCCGTGGAACCGTTCATCGGCAACCACCTCTACGGGGCCAAGCGGGAAGACGTCATCTGGTTCGGAAACACCGCATGTCATCTGATCTCCCTTTGACCGCCGAGGATCGCCGTTCATGGCGATCGGGGTGATTCGTGCCCGGCCTCCCGCGCGTCGCGGAAGCGGTGTGAGGTGGCACCCGCGGTCGTGACCTGCCCGTCCTCAAAAGAAAGTGTCATTGATCGATAAACGGCGGGGCGTCCGGTGGACGGTTCTCCCGCCGAGGGGAAACTCGTACACCACCTCCGTGGACGCAACCCGCGGACCCGGCCGGCCGTGGCGGCCAGGCACCCCGCAGCCCGCCCCCGTCGACCCCGACCGGCTTTCGGCCGACATCCGCGCCGCCCCGCGGATCCGCCCTCCGCGCCGATGACCAGGGCGGGTGGTCCTTCCGTAAGGGTGCGGCGCGCCCCGTTGCCGCTCCCGGAGACACAGGGAGATCCGACAACTGAGACGTTCTTGACAAAAAAAATTTTCGGTGAGAGGGTGAAGGCACCCCGGAAGAACGGGGCGGCCGGGGACATCCGCGGGCCCGCCCCGGCCGCGCGGGCCTTCCCCTCCACGACACACCGACCAAGGACGAGGCGATGACCACCACTTCGACCGCACCGGACGCCGGCACCGACGGCCGGTGCGAGTACACCATCACCCGTGTCTTCGACGCGCCGCGTGAGGCGGTCTTCGCCGCCTGGACCGAGCCGGAGCGCTTCGCCCGATGGTTCGGCCCGCGCGAGTTCACCGTCGTCCCCGAGCAGATCACGATGCACGCCGAGCCGGGCGGGGCCTGGCAGGTGCGCCTGCTCTCCCCCGAGGGCGGCGAGCACCCCCTGGGCGGCCGCTACCTGGAGGTCTGCGCCCCCGGCCGGCTGGTGTTCACCACCGGAGACCCCGGAAACCGCGACGGCGCGCCGGCCTCGGTGGTGACCGTCGAACTCGGCGGCGTCGCCGATGTCACCGGTGGCACCCGGATGAGCATGCACCAGGCCGGCGTCAACACCGACCCCGCGCACGCCCGCGCCGCCCGCGACGGCTGGCTGCTGTTCTTCGACCGGCTGGCCGAGCACCTGGCCGGGCACCCGGCCGGCCAGGAGACCGGACGATGACCGCCACCGCCCTCCCCGCGCCCGGAGCGCGGGCCACGCGCCGGGAGTGGACCGCGCTGGCCGTACTGGCCCTGCCCACGCTGCTGCTGTCGCTGGACGTCAGCATCCTGTACCTGGCCCTGCCGCACCTGAGCGCCGGGCTGGGGGCCGACGCCACCCAGCAGCTGTGGATCCTGGACATCTACTCGTTCATGCTCGCCGGGTTCCTGGTCACGATGGGCACGCTCGGCGACCGGATCGGCCGCCGCAGGCTGCTCCTGATCGGCGCGGTCGTCTTCGCGGCCGCCGCGGTGCTGGCCGCCTTCTCCACCACCCCGGCGATGCTGATCGCCGCCCGCGCCCTGCTGGGCGTGTCCGGGGCGACGATGATGCCCTCCACCATGGCCCTGATCCGGAACATGTTCACCGACCCGCGCCAGATGCAGCTGGCGGTCAGTGTGTGGTTCAGCTGCTTCATGGGCGGCATGGCCCTGGGCCCGCTGGTCGGCGGGCTGATGCTGCAGCACTTCTGGTGGGGCTCGGTGTTCCTGCCGGCCGTCCCGGTGATGGCGCTGCTGCTGGCCGCGGGCCCCCGCCTGCTGCCCGAGTACCGCGCCCCCGGCGCCGGCCGGGTGGACCTGACGAGCGTCGCGCTGTCACTGGCGGCGATCCTGCCGGTCATCTACGGCCTCAAGGAGGCGGCCCGCGGCGGCTGGCAGCCGCTGCCCGCCGCGGCCGTCGCCACCGGGGCGGTCTTCACCGTGTTGTTCGTCCGCCGCCAGCGGCGCCTGGCCGACCCGCTGCTGGACCTGCGCCTGCTGTCCAGCCGCTCCTTCAGCACGGCGCTGGGCGTCATGCTGCTGGCCGGGATCATCATGGCCGGGGTGACGCTGATGTCCACCACCTACCTGCAGGCCGTCGAGGGGCTGTCGCCGCTGGAAGCGGGGCTGTGGCTGGTGCCGCAGAACATCGCGATGATCGCCGGCTCCCTGCTGGCGCCGCTGCTGGCCCGCAGGATCCGCCCGGCGTACGTGATGTCGGCCGGGCTGGCCACGGCGGCGTGCGGGCTGGTGCTGCACACCCAGATCTCCGGCACCGGCGGGCTGTACCTGCTGGTGGCGGGCCTCATCCTGGCCTCCGGCGGCGTCGCGCTGCCCATGCCGATGACGATGAACCTGATGCTGGGCTCGGCCCCGCCGCAGAAGGCCGGTGCGGCGGCCGCGCTGTCGGAGGCCAGCGGCGAGCTCGGCGTGGCCCTGGGGGTCGCCACCCTGGGCAGCCTGGCGGCGTTCGTCTACCGCGACCGGCTGGCCGAGGCCCTGCCGGGCGGCGTCCCCGCCGGCGCCGCGGGCGAGAGCGTCGCCGGCGCGGTGGCCGCGGCCGGCCGGCTGCCCGCCGCGGCGGGCGCCGAGCTGCTGGAGGGCGCCCGCACCGCCTTCGCCGGTGGGCTGACCACCGTCGCCTGGCTCGGGGCCGCCGTCTTCACCGTCCTGGCGGTCGTCTCCGCGCTGGCCTTCCGCCGCGGCGGAGCCCCGGACCCGGACCCCGCCGGGACCACCGCCGGCACGACGGCCGAGGGGACGGCCGTGCCCCAGCCCGCGGCCGGGTGAGGGCGGCGGGGGAAGGGCCGCCGGAGCCCCGGGGTCATCAGTGAGCACTGATGACCCCTGGGCTCCGGCGTTCTCCGGACGGGCTCGCGGCGGGTCGGGGACGGGTCAGGGACGGGCGCCGAGGAGGGACTCGGCGACGGCGGTGCGGGCGTAGAGCACCGAGCGGCCGGCCCGGTGCGCGCTGACCAGGCCCGCGTCGCGCAACGCGGTCAGGTACCGCGACACCCCCGAGGGCGACAGCCCGGTACGGCGGGCCAGCTCGGTGGTGGAGGCCGGTGCCTCCAGTTCGGTCAGCAGCAGGGTCCGTGAGCGGCCGAGCACGGCGGCGACGGCGCCGGACCTGGCGGCGGGGCGGGGCCGCCACAGCGTGCCGACGCCCCGCGCCGGATAGGCCAGCTGCGGCGGCTCCGGCGGCGTCACCCGGGTGAGCGGGCCCGGCCCGGTGAACGCCGAGGGGACCAGCAGCAGCCCGGCTCCGGCCGTCTCGCGGGGCAGGGCCCGCCTGCGCGTCAGCCGCAGTGTGCTGTCGTCCCAGCTCATCGAGAGGTGCAGCTCGTTGAGGAGGCGGCCCGCGCCGTGCTCGGCGAACTGCCGGGCCCGGTGGAAGACGTCGGCGTCGAGCACCGCCCGGATCCGCGCCCAGTAGGGGGCCAGTGCCGTCTCCCAGTAGGTTTCGACCTCCTCGGCGAGCGCGGGCAGGTGGGCCCGCGGGTCGGCGTACAGGGCCCGCAGCCGGGGACCCAGGGCTCCCCGGCGCTGCGCGAGGCGATCGAGGTCGCAACGCACCCGCCCCGCGGGGGTGGCCAGGATCGCGGTCAGCTCCCCGGCCAGATCGGGGGCCGGTCCGGCCGGCGCCGGGTTGAGGAAGTCGGGGACGTAACCACCGGGCCCGATCAGTTCGGCGAGCCAGCCCCGCTCCAGCCTGGCCGCCGCGACGCGCGGCCGTACCTGGTGCATCCAGCGGCGGTGCACCGGATGATCCAGGTGTGAGACCAGCAGCTTGAAGCTGGTCCCCACCTCCCACATCGGCGAGACGGCGAAACGCATCTGCGCCAGATCATCGGCCGAGAACGCCAGCTCAGCCAGGGCGGCCACCCCCAGGATTGCAGCATGTGTGAATCGATCGCGGCCAGCCTACCGGGCGCGGATCATCCGGATATGACTTCGACCTCACAGACGATCACCGCCGCGGCGTCGGGCACCTGGACGCTCGGCGACCTGACGGTCAACCGGATCGGATTCGGCGCGATGCGCCTGCCCCAGCGCGGCGCGGCGTTCGCGCCCGGCTCCCCGCCGCGCGACCGCGAGGAGGCGGTCGCGGTGCTGCGCCGGGCGGTCGAGCTGGGCGTGAACCACATCGACACCGCCGCGTTCTACTTCTCCTCGCTGCGCTCGGCCAACGAGCTGATCAACCGGGCGCTGGCCCCGTACCCGGACGACCTGGTCATCACCACCAAGGTCGGGCCGGGCCGCGGCCCGTCGGGGGAGTGGCTGCCGCACGCCGGGCCCGGGCTGTTGCGCGGCCAGGTGGAGGAGAACCTGCGCCAGCTGGGCCGCGACCACCTGGACGTGGTGAACCTGCGCATCGTGGGAACCGACTCGATCGCCGAGCGGTTCGGCGCGCTGGCCGAACTGCGCGACGCCGGGCTCATCCGCCACCTGGGCCTGTCCAACGTCCGGCCCGAGCACCTAGCCGAGGCCCAGGCCATCGCGCCGGTGGTGTGCGTGCAGAACCTGTACGGCATCGGCGCCGCGTCCTGGCAGGACGAGTTCCTGCGCCTCTGCGGCGAGCGGAAGGTGGCGTTCGTGCCGTTCTACTCGATCGCCGGCACCGGCCGCGAAGCGGGTGCGCGCGGCGGCGACGACGCCGAGCTGCTGGCCGTGGCACGGGCACGGGGGGTGAGCCCGGCGCAGGTCCGGCTGGCCTGGACGCTGCACCGCGGGCCACACGTGCTGGCCATCCCCGGCACCGGTGATCCCGGCCATCTCGCCGAGAACGTGGCCGCCGGGGCGCTGCGCCTGTCGCGGGAGGAGCTGGCCGTACTGGAGCGCCTCCACCGGCGCGGAACCTGATCCCGATTCCGGCGGCCGCATCTGTCGATTCCGGCGCGGCCGGTTCGTGTAGAGGATGAGGGGCCGGCCCGGAAAGGGGCCGGCCCAGGACCCCCGAGGAGGAAGACCGGATGAGGCGATACCTGATCAGCATGTATCAGCCGGAGGGCACCCCGCCGCCGGAGGTGCTGGAGCCGGTCATGCGGGAGGTGGACGCGCTGGGCGAGGAGCTGCGGGCCGCCGGGGCCTGGGTGTTCGCCGCCGGCCTGCACCCCCCGGCCACCGCCACCGTGGTGCGCGTCACCGACGGTGAGACCCTGCTCAGCGACGGCCCCTTCGCCGAGGCCAAGGAGCACTTCGGCGGGTTCACCGTCATCCGGGCCCCCGACCTGGACACCGCCCTGGAGTGGGGCCGCCGCTACGCCCGGGCCACCACCCTGCCGGTGGAGGTACGGCCGCTGCTCGACGAGCCCGCCGGCTGACCGCCCGTGACCGGCCCCGTCCTCAGTGAGCTGGAGCGGACCTTCCGCGCCGAGCACGGCCGCGCGGTGGCCGTGCTGACCGGCCTGTTCGGTGACCTGGACGTCGCCGAGGAGGCCGTGCAGGAGGCGTTCACCGCCGCGGCGCGGCGCTGGCCGTCGGCCGGGGTGCCGCCCAGCCCCGCCGGGTGGATCATCACCACGGCCCGCAACCGGGCGATCGACCGGCTGCGCCGGGAGGCCCTGCGCGCCGATCGGCACGCCCAGGCGGCCCTGCTGCACGCCCGCGGGCCCCGGCAGGAGGCGCCCTGGGACGAGGACGGGGTGCCCGACGACCGGCTGCGGCTGATCTTCACCTGCTGCCATCCGGCGCTGGCCACCGGCGCGCAGGTGGCGCTGACGCTGCGGCTGCTGGGCGGGCTGACCACCGCCGAGATCGCCCGCGCCTTCCTGGTGTCGGAGCAGACCATGGCCCAGCGGCTGGTACGGGCCAAGGCCAAGATCCGCCACGCCGGGATCGCCTACCGCGTCCCGCCCGCCGCCGAGCTGCCCGGCCGGCTGCGGGCGGTGCTGGCGGTGATCTACCTGATCTTCAACGAGGGCTACGCCGCCAGCGGCGGCGATCTGCTCGTCCGCTCCGGGCTCTGCGCCGAGGCGGTACGGCTGGGCCGGCTGCTGACCGGCCTGATGCCGCACGAGCCGGAGGCGGCGGGGCTGCTGGCGCTGATGCTGCTGGCCGAGTCGCGGCGCGAGGCGCGCACCACGCCCGGCGGCGACCTGGTGGTGCTGGCCGAACAGGACCGCACCCGATGGGACCGCACCCTGATCGCCGAGGGACAGGACATCGTCCGCCGGTGCCTGCGGCTGGGCCGGCCCGGCCCGTACCAGATCCAGGCGGCCATCCAGGCGGTCCACGGTGACGCCCGGAAGGCGGAGGACACCGACTGGCGCCAGATCCTCGCCCTGTACGACCAGCTCCTGGCGGTGGCGCCGACGCCGGTGGTGGCGCTCAACCGGGCGGTCGCCGTCGCCGAGGTCGAAGGGCCGCGGGCGGCGCTGACGCTGGTGGACGGCCTGGGCCTGGACGGCTACCACCTGTGGCACGCCGTACGGGCCGCCCTGCTGGAGCGGCTGGAGCGGGGGGAGGAGGCCGCGACGGCGTACGAGGCGGCGATCGCCCGGTGCGGCAACGCCGCCGAGGTGCGGTTCCTGCGGCGGGGCCGGCGGCTGCCCGGCGCCGGCTGAGCCGCCGCCGCTCTCCGCCGCCGCTCAGCAGGCGCGGCCCGGTAGGGACGGCCCGGCCCCGGGCGCGCCCGTCCTCCCGTGTCCGAGGCGTGCGCCCGGTGGCGGGGTCAGGCCGACAGGGCCCGTCCCTCCTCCCCGGTGCCGGACGCGCAGGCGGCGGCCAGCTCGTCCAGGGACATCCCCAGGGCCGCGGCCAGCGCCGCGACGGTGAAGAAGGCCGGGGTCGGCGCCCGGCCGGTCTCGATCTTGCGCAGCGTCTCCGCCGACACCCCGGCGGCCGCGGCGACCTCCACCATGCTGCGGCCGCCGCGGGCGCGGCGCAGTATCGCGCCGAAGCGTTCCCCGCGCTGCCGCTCCCACGGGGTCAATGGGGTTCTCACCATGCCTGCGATACTAATCCCGGCCACGCCGGGATACTAATACCGGTGCGGGGATCGGGGCCGCCGGCGGGGCGCGCGGGCGGACGCGCCCCGGCCTCCCCGGCGCGGCCCGCGTCCGCGGGCACGTGGGTCGTCCACGCGGCGCGGCGCCTCAGGAGGCGTGCCGGATGCGCCGCCCGCTGATCTCGGTGGGGGAGATCCTGACGAACAGCTCGCGCTCGCCGCCCGCCCACGGCCGGACGTCCACCGCGGCGACCGCCGCCCGCTCCTCGTCGGAGACGTGGTGGGCGCCGCCGCGCACCAGCACGCTCCAGCCCTCCCGGCCGGCCTCGTCGAGCCGGTCGATCTCGAAGGCGACCTTGAACTCCACGCCCCGCACTCCGGTGCGCAGATCGTCGTCCAGCGGGCCGCCGGAGGCGGTCCGGAAGACCACCGAGCCGTCGTGGACCACGTAGTTCACCGGCAGGATCGTCGGGCCGTCGGGCTGGGCGAAGGCCACCCGCCCCACGCCGCCAGGCGCGATCAGCCGCAGGCACTCGGCCGGCTCCAGCTTCTCCAGCACCGGGCGGGGGGCGGGGCGGCCGCGGCCGGGCGGCAGGTCCATCGTCCCGCCGAGCAGCTCGTCACTGCTTGTCTCCAGCGCCGCGGCCAGCTTGTTCACCGTCTCGGTGGACGCCGACGCCGCACTCGCCTCCAGGTAGTCGAGGTATCCGGGGTCGATCCCCGCCCGGTCGGCCAGCTGCCGGCGGTCCAGACCGAGCTCACCGCGGCGCTGCGCCACCCGCCGGCCCAGGTCGCCGGGGGCGGCTTGGCGTTCACTCATGTACATCCTCCCAACTGAGGTCCTCCCGCATCCGGCAGCAGACGGCGCCGGTGCGGACGGGCGTCCGCACCGGCGCCCGGTTCCGGCCGGCCCCGCTCCCGCCGGTCTGCCTGCCGCAGGCGGCATACCCCGCTGGAGGTGGATATCCCACCCCGAAGCGGCCGCACGCACCGGATGCGCCCGCGGGGTGGGCGGCCGCACGGGACGTCCCGGCTCCGGGAGCCGCCTTCCCCGGGTCGTTACTGCTTGCCGGACTGCCTGCCGGTCTGGGCCTTGGCCTGGACCGCCTTCTTGGCGTGGACCGGGATGCGCCTGCTCTTCTCCTCCGGCGCGCCGAGCTTCAGGCTGACCTCGAGGACGCCCTTGTCGTAGGTCGCCTCGACGTCCTTCTCGTCGGCCGTGGGCGGCAGGACGATGGACCGGGTGAAGGAGCCGTAGCGGAACTCCGTCCGGTGCCGCTCCTTCTCCTCGACCCGGCGTTCGGCGTGGATCGTCAGCACCCCGTTGTTCACGTCTATCTCGATGTCGTCCGGCTCGATGCCCGGCAGCTCGGCCCGCAGCACGTATCGGTCGCCGTGCAGGTAGTCCTCGAAACGTATGCCCTGTCCCTGCGTGCGCATGGTGGCGAACGGGGCGTCCAGCCAGTCGAGCAGCTCGGGGAAGAGACCCCGCTCCTGACGCATCAGCATGCTCATCTGGTCCTCCGTGACTGATCGGGATTTCTCTCATCCCAATTGCACGCCGCCGCGTCCGGTGCGCGCAAAGGCCGGAGGTCCCTAAAGGCCGGGTCCTTCGTCCGCGCCGGAACCATCCTGTCCCGCCCGGCGCGGCGGAGTTCGTACGGCTCCGCGACGAGAAGCCTTCTGAACCCGACACCCACTCACCGGCGATCGGAGTCCCTGGATCGGACCGCAAAGATCAGCCGAGCGTGAACGTCCTGGCGCGGATACGGCGCCGGCTGGGAGGGTGACCCTCATGATGGAGGACTTGCGGGATGCCGAGCGCCGACTCCAGGCCGCGCAGCTCGCTGGAGACGTCGAGGCGCTGGATCGGCTGCTGGATGATCGGCTGATCTTCACCTTCGGTGCGAACATTGCGACCAAGGCGGACGACCTGGAGCTGCACCGCACCCGGACGCAGGTGATGACGAGGGTGGACGAGGAGGAGCTGACCGTGCTCGCCGATGGGCGCACCGGGGTGACGTGGTTTCTCGGCACCGTCGAAGGAACCGTCTCGGGAGCGCCGTTCGCGGCCAGGATGCGCTACACCCGTACTTGGCTGTACGGCGAGACGCACGGCTGGCGAATCATCGCCGTGCACGCCGGCACGGCCGATTGACATGGCCGGCACGTCGTCCGGCGACCGGCCGGCCGGATGGTCGCCGGCGAGGTTCGGCCGCTCCCGCGGGGGCGGCGCTGGAAGCCAGGCCATCTCGGCAAGACCGAGGACTGGATCGTGGCATCCCGGCTCATGCGCGAAAGGATTGACGTCAGAGGGATCAGAGACACCCTCTCGCAGAAAGGCTGTCTCACCGATCTGACATATGTGCCGGATCGGTACCGAGATCGTTGAGACCCTGCACCGGGCCGTCACAGCCCGGCGCGGCCCATCGGGTTGTCACGCCAGCGGTCGACGGCGCGGATGTAGCCGTGCACGGTCGGCGAGGTCGGCCGCCAGCGCCCCTGCAGGGCGATGCGCGCGGCCGGCACGCCCGCCTCGGCCAGCGTGGTCGCCCCGCCCGCGCGCAGGCTGTGGGCGCTGTAGCGTTCGGCGTCGGCCAGGCCGGCGCGGCGGGCGGCGTCCTTGACGATCTGGTTGAGCGTGGTGCCCGACAGCCTCGGCCCGCCGCGGCCGGCCCAGCCCGGCGTGCCGGCGATCCGGCCGAACCGGTCGACCGGCCGCAGCAGCGGTCCTCCGGTGAGGCCGCGCGCGTGCAGCTCGCCCAGCCACGCCTGCACGGCCCGCACCGGGCAGGTCTGCGGGTGCGAGCCGTAGGGGACCGAGACGGTCGCGCCGGCGGCGTCCTGGTCGGTCTTGGACATGGGGATGAACACCTCCACGCCGCGAGCGCCGAACGTCAGGTGCTCCTGGTCCAGTGCCGACAGCTCCGAGCGGCGGCCCATCAGCGCGAAACCCAGGACCAGCGCCGCCCGGTCCCGCAGCCCCACCGCCGTGTCGGCGGGAGTGTGGTGGACGAGGTCGCGCAGGATCTCCACGGTGATCGGCGGGGCCTGGCGGACCGTGTTGCCCGCCCCCGCCCAGGCGCGGCGGTGGGCGCGCAGCACGTCGCGGGCGGCGGTGGTGTGCGGCCTGGCCAGCCCGGCCCGGCCGTGCGCCGACAGCACGCACGCCAGCGCCTGCTCCACGCTGGCCGGGGCCATGCCGCGCCCGGCCAGGTGCGCCACGAAGCTGGCCAGGGTGGCGGCGCTGGCCGGCAGCGGGGTACGGCCGCCGCCGGCGCACCAGGTGAGGTAGGTCTTCCAGGCGCGGTCGTAGGCGCGCCTGGTGTTGGCCGCCGGGGCGGCCGCCACGAGCCGCGCCGCCTCCTCGGTCAGGACGTCGTCGGCGGGGTTCCCGAGACCCTCCGGCGTGAACGGCCCACGCTCCGCCGGGACGGACCCCCGCGGGGCGGGCCCCTGCGGGACGAGCCCGCCCGGGGTGGGCCCGCCGGGCGCAGGGCTCGCCGGCAGGGCGACGCCGTCCAGGACCGGCCCGTCCGCCGCGCCGGTCGTGTCCGCGCCGTCATCGTCGCCTCGATGCTCCCGAGCCATGCAGCCGTCCCGCCCCGTGAATGCGAATCCCAACGAAACCCCGGCAGCCCCCGCGGCCCACCCGGCCCGGCGGGCCGGAGGTGACCACGGCGGATGCTACCGCGCCCCGGCTCGCATCGGCGTGGGCGGGCCCAGGCGCCGGGAGCGGCGGATTCGCGCGAGTCAGGTGTTGATCTGCAGGACCCACACCGACACGTGGTCGCCGCCCCGGGTGTAGATCAGGCGGAACGTCTCGGCGCGGAGCTCGAAGGCGTCCGGGATGCCGCCGTACGGCCGGGCCCCGATGGGCTCGGGGTCGGCGGTGAGGTCGAGGAGGGTGTCGGCGATCGTGGCGCGCAGGCCCGGCGAGGCATCGCGCAGCAGCTCCCGCACGGCGGGGGCGAGCAGGAGACGGCGCTTCAAGCGTGCTCGCCCGGGGCGGGCAGACCGAGGTCGGCGTACAGGTCGGCCGCGCTGTCGTAGGCCGCCATGTCCGTCTCGCCGCGGCCGTGGGCGGCGATCGCCGCGGCGACGCCGGCGACTTCCTGCTCCCGGCGCAGGCGCAGCAGTTCTTCGTAGTCCTCTTCGGAGATGAGGACGGCGCGTTCGCTGGCGGAGCGGCGGATGCGGGTGGCCTCGCGGCGATGGGCGGCGCGGGCCACCAGGACACCGAGGTTGTTGCGGGCCTCGACGATGCCCAGTGCGTCGTTCGTCATGGCCCCACCATATACAAGATGTACATCCTGCACGGGGTGTCCAGGGTGTACACCTTCCTGGTTCTCGTCGGCAAGGATTCGCGGGATTCCGCCGGTGAACCCGCGCCGACGCCCTCGACGCCGGAATCCGTGCCGCCCCGAACTAGGGCAGGTCGGCGAACCGCTCGACCTGGCCGGTCCGGCCCGCGATGACGATGACGTCGCCGTAGGTCAGCACCGTGTCGGCGCCGGCGTAGGTGAACTCCTCACCCGGGCTCTTGACGCACACCACCGTCACCCCGTGCTTGCGGCGCAGGTTGGTCTGCCCCAGCGGGACGCCGACGTACTGGCGCGGCGGGCGGGTCTTGGCCAGCGCGAAGTCGTCGTCGACCTCCATGAAGTCGAGCATCCGCCCGTTGAGCAGGTGGGCCACCCGCTCGCCCATGTCGTGCTCGGGCAGGATCACGTGGTGGGCGCCGACGCGCTGCAGGATGCGCCCGTGCTCGCGGCTGACGGCCTTGGCCCAGATGTCGTCGACCTCCAGCTCGGCCAGCAGGGAGGTGGTCAGGATGCTCGACTCCAGGTGGGTGCCGATGGCCACCACCGCCCGGTGGAAGTCGGCGACGCCGAGCTGGCGCAATGCCTCCAGGTCGGTGGAGTCGGCCGCCACCACGTGGGTGAGGCGGCCGGCCATGGACTGCACGATCTTGGCGCGGCTGTCGATGGCCAGCACCTCGGTGCCTCCGCGGGCCAGCTCCAGGGCCAGCGAGCCGCCGAAGCGGCCCAGGCCGATCACCACCACCGCGTCGTTCCTGCTGTCAGCCAACGATGGTCCTCTCCTCGGGCAGCTCGTAGCGGCGGGTACGCTCGCGCAGCGCGAGCGCGGAGAACAAGGTCAGCGGCCCCACCCTGCCGATGAACATCAGCAGCGCGATCAGCACCTGGCCGGGCGAGGCCAGCTCCGCGGTGACGCCGGCGGACAGGCCGGCCGTGGCGAACGCCGAGATCGCCTCGAACAGTACGAGCTCCAGGCGGTGGGGGGTGAGCAGCATCAGAAGATACGTCGCTCCCGCCGCCAGCGCCAGCCCCAGCAGCGCCACCGCCAGCGCCTGGCGCTGCACGCCCTCGCCCAGCCGGCGGCGGCCGACGTTGACCCGGCTCTCGCCGCGCAGCTCGGTCCACACGACGAAGGCCAGCACCCCGAAGGTGGTCACCTTGATGCCGCCGGCGGTGCCGGCGCTGCCGCCGCCGATGAACATCAGCACGTCGATGATCAGCAGGCTGGAGGGGTGCAGCTGGGTGATGTCGAGGCTGTTGAACCCGGCGCTGCGCGGCATCGTCCCGGTGAAGAAGCCGGCCAGGAGCCGGTCGTCGCGGTCCAGCGCGCCGAGGGTGGCGGGGTTGGACCACTCGGCGGCGGTGATCGTCAGCGTGCCGAAGACCAGCAGCAGCACGGTGATCGTCACGGTCAGGCGGGTCAGCACCGACCAGGTCCGCGGCCGCCGCCAGGAGCGCACCAGTTCGAACACCACCGGGAAACCCAGCCCGCCGACGATGACGGCCGCCGCGACCGGCAGGCAGATCCACGGGTCGGCGGCGAAACGGACGAGGCTGTCGGGCCACAGGGCGAACCCGGCGTTGTTGAAAGCCGACACCGCGTGGAAGACGCCCAGGTACGCCGCGCGGCCGAACGGCTCGCCGTAACCGGCGGAGAAACGCGCCGCCAGCACCACGGCGGTGATCACCTCGGCCGTCAGGCTGAACGCCACCACCTGGCCGATCAGGCGGCGCAGCCCGGTCAGCTGCATGGTCTTGGTCTCGGCCTGGGCCAGCATCCGGGCGCGCAGGCCCAGCCGCCCGGTGACCAGAACGGCCAGCAGGGTCGCCAGGGTCATGATGCCCAGCCCGCCGGCCTGCACGAGCACCAGGATGACGACCTCGCCCATGGGCGACCAGTGTTGAGCGGTGTCGACGGTGGCGAGCCCGGTGACGCAGACGGCGGAGGTCGCGGTGAAGAACGCGTCCAGAAGATCGGCGGGTCTGCCGTCGGTGGTGGCGAACGGCGCCGACAGCAGCGCGGTGCCGGTCGCGACGGCGGCGGCGAAGGCGGCGGCGACGACCTGCGCCGGATGCCGGAAGCCGGCCAGGACGGCCCGGGTGAGGCTGGAGCGCGTCATGGGCTCTTCGCTCCGGAGAAACGGGAGCGGATCCGGCGGGCCGTGCCGTACCAGGCGGGTGCGTCGTGCTCGTCGTCGAACGAGCGGGCCACGACGACGTCGGTGGAGGAGTGCAGCAGGATCGACAGCACGATCGTCACCGCCACCAGCTGGAAGACCTCCTGGGCGGCGGCGATGCCGGAGGCCAGCACGATCAGGCCGTAGACGACCGAGGCGAAGCCCTTGGGCCCGAACCACATCACCGCCGCGACCTCCCGGGTGGTGAGCCGGGAGCCGATGAAGGAGACCCAGATGGCCAGGGGGCGGGCCAGCACCAGGGCCAGGACGGCGAACAGCCAGCCCTGCCAGCCGACCGATCCCAGCAGGGCGGGGGAGATGAGCGCGCCGAAGACCAGCAGCGCCGCCAGCTTGAGCAGCTCGGCGATCAGCTCGCCGAACTGCTCGAAGGACTCGCGCTGACGCTCGCCGAAGGTGGCCACGGTGATGCCGGCGCAGAACGCCGCCAGGAACAGGTTGCCGTGCGTGACCTTGCCCAGCGCCAGCACCAGCAGCCCGATCGCCACGGCGTTGAGCGGCTCGTAGTGGTGGGAGGCGGCGAACCAGCGGCTGCTTTCCAGCTTGATCGCCAGCCACGGCACGGCGACGCCGATCAGCACGCCGACGCCCAGCTCCAGGGCCAGAGGGCCCAGGTGCAGGTCGCCGGAGCCCACCGCCACGGCCAGGAACACCATGACGAACGGCAGCGCCAGACCGTCGTTGACGCCGGACTCGACGTTGAGCAGCTGGCGCAGCCGGGGCGGCACCTTCTCGTTGCCGACGAGGGCGGCGGCGAACACCGGGTCGGTGGGCGCCAGGATCGCGCCGAGGAGCAGTGACTCGATCCAGCCCAGGCCCACCACGTAGTGGGCGGCCAGCGCGGTGACGATCAGGGTGAGCGGCAGGCCCCAGCCCAGCGCCCGGCCGGGCAGCCGCCAGGCGCCGCGCAGATCCTGCCAGCCCACGCGCATGCCGTCGGTGAAGAGCACCGCGAACAGCGCCAGCTCCGCGAGGGTGGACACCACCTCGTCGCCGGCGGCCAGGGGCACCACGCCCAGCACTCCGTCGCCGAGGACGAACCCGGCGACCAGGAACAGCGCGGCCGTCGACAGGATCGTCCGGTTGGCCAGGCTGGAGATCAGGACCGCGAGAAGCAGGAGCGCGGCGAACGCGAGAAGCAGGACCATGAGGTGTCTTCCAGGGGTGGCGGACAGGGTGCAGGCACGCCGACCAGACTTCCCGGCACTCCGCCGCACACCCTAACAACTCCGCCGCCACGGCCACGACATCACCCCGGACCCGCCCGCCCCGGACCGGGCGTGCCGGACTCGATCCCGGAGCGGGCGGGAACCGCCCCGCGGGCGGATGGCCCGCCGAGGGACGGCTTCCGCCCGGGGACGACGCGGGCCGCGGGTCAGCGCAGCGGCCGGAAGAAGTCCCGGATGTCGTCGGTGAGCAGGCCGGGGACCTCCATCGCGGCGAAGTGGCCGCCCCGGCCGTACTCCGACCAGTGCCGGATCCGCCCGTGCGGGTCCATCAGGCTCCGGATGGTGCTGTCGGCGGCGAACACCGCGACCCCGGTCGGCGGTCCCGCCGGCCCCTCCTGCCGCGGCTCCTGGCCCGCCTCGCGCCGGGCCTCCTGCTCGGCGTCGAAGGCCCGCCAGGCGCGCATCCCCTCGTACACCGCGTGGGCGGAGGAGGCGCCGGAGCCGGTGAACCAGAACAGGCTGACGTTGGTGAGCAGCTGGTCGCGGTCGACGGCCTCGTCGGGCAGCTCGGCGGCGGGGTCGGTCCACTCGTGGAACTTCTCCACGATCCAGGCGAGCTGGCCGGCGGGGGAGTCGCTGAGCGCGTAGGCCAGGGTCTGCGGGCGGGTCGACTGCAACGTCAGGTAGCCCAGGCCCTCGGCGCGGTACCGGTTGAACCGCTGCGCGCGGGCCCGGTCGGCCTCCGGCAGCGTCTCCGGGTCCAGCGCCGGGCCGAACGGCGGCGCGGCGCCGGTGCCGCTGAGGTGGACGCCGGTCACCCGCCCGGGGGCGACCATGGGCAGCATGCCCGCCACCCCCGAGCCGACGTCGGTGCCCTGCGCGCCGTAGCGCTCGTATCCCAGGAGGCTCATCAGCTCCGCCCAGCGGCGGGCGACGCCGAACAGGTCGAAACCGTCCTCGCCGACGGGGTTGGAGAAGCCGTAGCCGGGCAGCGACGGCGCGACGACGTGGAAGGCGTCGGCGGGGTCGCCGCCGTGGGCGCGGGGGTCGGTGAGCGGGCCGATCAACCGGAGGAACTCCACCGGCGAGCTGGGCCAGCCGTGGGTGAGGACGAGCGGCAGCGCGTCCGGCTCGGGGGAGCGGGCGTGCAGGAGGTGGATCGTCTGCCCGCCGATCACGGTGGTGAACTGCGGGATCTCGTTCAGCGCCGCCTCCTGCGCCCGCCAGTCGAACTCGGTGGCCCAGTAGCCGGCGAGCTCTTCGAGGTAGCCGGCCGGGACGCCGCGGCTCCAGCCGTCGGAGGCCGGGCGGCGGCCGGGCCAGCGGGTACGGGTCAGCCGGGAGCGGAGGTCGTCCAGGTCGGCCTGGGGGATGTGCATGCGGAACGGGCGGAGGCCGCCGGTGGATGTCATGCGGCCGACGCTAGGGACGATCGCGGAAGAACAGCTTCCGCGATCGTCCGGAGGGCGTGCCGCCGTACGGCCCAGCCCTGCAACAGGGAGCGGCCCAGCCAGTCGGAGGGGTCCTTGACCCCGGGCAGGGCGAAGAAGTAGCCGCCGCCGGTGGGGGAGATGTAGTCGACCAGCGGCTCGCCGACGAGGCGTTCCTGGGTGGCCTCGAACTGCCGCTCCACGTCCTGCTGGTAGCAGCGGAACACCAGCCCCATGTCGAGGTTGCCGACCTTGTCCACACCCCGGTTGTAGTTGTAGCCGCGCCGCAGAGTCGTCAAGGGCCGTCCGGCCTCCGCGCGGGCGGCGTCTGGTACGGTGACCGTCCCAGGTGATGATCGACCGAAGGAGGTGAGCCCCATTCCGCTGTTACAGGCCGGGTGCTCCCTCCGCACGCCGTACGGCCCCTCCGAACAGAGGTGACGGCGGGAGCGCCCATCGGCGTTCCGAAAGGCTGTCCCGTGTCGGTTTCCCCTTCATCCTTCTCTTCTTCCTCGCCGTCCCGTTCCGCCGTCGCCGGCAGGCTCCGCTCGGCCGGCTGCGTCTTCGCCGAGGACGAGGCGGACCTGCTCATCTCCGCCGCCCGCACCCCGGACGATCTGGCCGCCATGGTGGAGCGGCGCGTCTCAGGACTGCCGCTGGAACACGTCCTGGGCTGGGCGGAGTTCTGCGGCCTGCGTCTCGCCGTGGAGCCGGGGGTCTTCGTGCCGCGTCCGCGCTCGGAGTTCCTCATCCGCCAGGCCGCCGCCCTGACCCGTCCCGGGGCGGTCGTGGTGGACCTGTGCTGCGGCTCCGGTGCGCTGGGGGCCGCGCTGGCCGCGGCGCTGGGCCGGGCCGAGCTGCACGCCGTCGACGTCGAGCCCGCCGCGGTGCGCTGCGCCCGCCGTAACCTCGCCCCGCTCGGCGGCCGGGTCCACGAGGGCGACCTGTACGGGCCGCTGCCGGACGATCTGCGCGGCCGCGTCGACGTGGTGATCGCCAGCCCGCCGTACGTGCCCACCGCCTCGATCGGGCTGCTGCCGCCGGAGGCCCGGCTGCACGAGCCGGCGGTGGCGCTGGACGGCGGCGCCGACGGGCTCGACGTCGCGCGGCGGGTGGCCGCCGCCGCGCCGGGGTGGCTGGCCCCGGGCGGATGCCTGCTGATCGAGACCGGTGAGCGGCAGGCCGCGTCCGCCGCCGAGGCCGTCACCGCCGCCGGGCTGGCCGCCCGGGTGGCCCACTGCGACGACCTCGACGCCACCGCCGTCATCGGCGCCCTCCCCGCCTGAGCCCGGATCCGCGCGGATCCGCGCGGATCCGGGATGGACCCGCGCGCCGGATTCCGCTCCGGCGCGCGGGTCCCGCAGCGCCCTGAACGATGAGCTCGCGGATGAACCCCGCGAGTGCGGCGAAGACGCGCATGATCCGGCGCCGTTCCGGCCGCGAGCCGCCGCTCATCGATCTTGTTCAGGAGCCGTCTTTTCTCGATGCCGGACGCTTCTCGTCCGCGGGAGTGGCAGGCGCGCCATTCATTTGTCAAGCTGGCTTGACGTCAAGCTGTCTTGACGTAATACTCGGATCATGTTCACTCCTGACGATCTTGAATGTCGACTCACGTTGCCGACCGCGGCTGCGCGCCATGACGCGCTACGGACTCGTGAGATCCTCGCCCCGCCGGCAAACGAACAGGTCCGGCGCCGGGGCGGAGGTCACCGGGAACGGGACGGCGCCGAGGCGGCGGCTGCACGCGCGCTCGTCGGCGGGACCGAATCGCAGGAGACCGCCGAATGAGCGGACATGACGAGGGAGGAATCCGGCCCTTCGTCCTGGACGTCCCCCAGGAGGAGTTGGAGGACCTGGCCGCTCGCCTCGCCGCGACCAGGTGGCCCGACGATCCCGTCGGCGACTGGTCCCAGGGAGTGCCGGCGGCCTACCTCAGGGAGCTGACCGAGTACTGGCGAACCACCTACGACTGGCGGGCGCAGGAGGCACATCTCAACCGCTTCCCGCAGTTCACCACCACGATCGACGACGCCAACGTGCATTTCCTGCACATCCGCTCCTCGCAGGCCGATGCCCTTCCCCTGCTGATCACCCACGGCTGGCCCGGATCCATCGTCGAGTTCCTCGACGTCATCGAGCCCCTGACCGATCCCGGGGCCCACCGCGGCGACCCGGCCGACGCCTTCCACCTGGTCATCCCGTCCATCCCGGGATACGGGCTGTCCGGCCCCACCCGGGAAGGCGGCTGGGACATACCGCGCGTGGCCGGCGCCTGGGCAGAGCTGATGAGGCGCCTGGGTTACCATCGCTACGGCGCCCAGGGCGGCGATTGGGGGCACGCGATCACACGGGAACTGGCCGTCATCGACGCCGGCCACGTCGCCGCGATCCACCTCAACACCCTTGTGACGCTCCCTCCCAGCGACCCGGCCGAAGCCGCGGAGCTCACCGACGACGACAGAGAACGGCTTGACCGGCTGATACGAGCCGAACCGGAGATGTCGGGCTACGCGAAGATCCAGGGCACCCGTCCGCAGACACTGGCCTACGGGCTCACCGACTCCCCGGCCGGGCAACTCGCCTGGATCGTGGAGAAGTTCAAAGAGTGGACGGACTGCTCCGAGGCGCCCGAAGAGGCGATCTCTCGCGACCGGCTCCTGACCAACGTGATGCTCTACTGGCTCACCGCGACGGCCGGGTCATCCGCCCGCCACTACTGGGAGCACGCCCACTCCACCCGTCCGCCCCGCACCGGGCCCCTGACGACACCCACCGGCGTGGCGGTCTTCGCCGCCGACCTGGCCCGTCCTGTCCGGCGACTCGCCGAACGGAACGACAACATCGTCCACTGGTCGGAGTTCGATCGAGGCGGACATTTCGCCGCGATGGAGGAACCAGACCTGTTCGTCGACGACGTCCGCGCCTTCTTCCGCCTGTTCCGATAGTGGCCGGGGGTCGGGGACAGGGCTCAGCAGGCGGATGCCCGACAGGCATGCCGAGGGCCGTGCGGCTCGCTGAACAGGAAAAACGAGACCCGTCCCCGAACCGGAACGAAGATCGGTCTCCTGCCGCCGATTCCCGTTCCGATCCTTCCCGAGGGCCGTATCCTGGAGTAGTAAACGATAGGTTGCTATCGTTTTCGGCGGATGATCACTCGCGACGAGTCCCGGGAGATGGCATGAGCGAGTCCATGACGTTGCCGCTGCACATGCGGCGGGCGGAGTTCGACCCCGCCCCCGAGCTGGCGGCGATCCGCGACGAGGAGGGCGTGCGGAAGATCAAGACGATCTTCGGCGTCGACGGCTGGCTCATCACCCGCTTCGCCGACGTGCGCGCGGTGCTGGGTGACGCCGAGCGGTTCAGCAACGCCCAGCAGGTGGTCTTCCGCATGCCCGGCATGCCGCAGCGCACCGACGAGGAGATCGCCGAGCTGCGGGCGGGCAACCTGCTGGCCTTCGACCCGCCCGAGCACACCCGGCTGCGGCGCATGCTGACGCCGGAGTTCACCGTCCGCCGGATGCGCAGGCTGGAGCCGCGCATCCACGAGATCGTCACCGAGCACCTGGACGCCATGGAGCGCACCGGCCCGCCCGCGGACCTGGTCACCGACTTCGCGCTGCCGATCCCGTCGCTGGTCATCTGCGAGCTGCTGGGCGTGCCGTACGGCGACCGGTCCGACTTCCAGCGGCGCAGCGGCCGGATGCTGGACCTGTCGCTGTCCCCGCAGGAGCGGGCGGCGGCGTCGCTGGAGTCACGGGCCTACATCGGCGAGCTCGTCTCCCGGGCCAAGGCCGACCCCGGCGACGACCTGATCGGCATGCTGATACGCGAGCACGGCGACGACCTGACGGACTCCGAGCTCGCCGGCATCGGCAGCCTGCTGCTGCTCGCCGGCCATGAGACCACCTCCAACATGCTCTCCCTCGGCACGCTGGCCCTGCTGCGCCACCCCGCCCAGCTGGAGCTGCTGCGCAAGGAGCCCGAGCGGATCGACGCCGCGGTGGAGGAACTGCTGCGCTGGCTCAGCATCGTGCACTCCGGCATGACCAAGGTGACCACCACCGACGTCGAGGTGGCCGGGCAGCGCATCCCCGCGGGTGAGATCGTGATCTGCGCCCTGCCCGCCGCCAACCGCGACCCCGCCCTGGCCGCCGACCCCGACCGGCTCGACATCGGCCGCGACAGCCTGGGGCACGTCGCCTTCGGCCACGGCGTGCACCACTGCCTGGGGGCGCCGCTGGCGCGGATGGAGATGCGCATCGCCTTCCCCGCCCTGCTGGAACGCTTCCCCGGCCTGCGGGAGGCCGACCCCGAGCCCGCCTTCCGGTCCTTCAACGTCGTCTACGGCCTCAGCTCTTTTAAGGTGGCCTGGTGAGCGAAGAAAACAAGCCCGTCCGCATCCGGGCCGACCGCGAGGTGTGCATCGGAGCCGGCATGTGCGTCATGACCGCCGAGAAGCTCTTCGACCAGGACGACGACGGCGTGGTGGTGCTGCTGGAGCCGGAGCCACCGGCGCAGTACGCCGACCTCGCCCGCCGGGCGGTGCGCGCCTGCCCCTCCGGCGCGTTGTCCCTGGTGGAGGACTGACCGCTTTTCCAGGCGGTGGCCGGGGCCCGCGCTCCGGCCACCGCCCGGCCGTACTGCCGGCGACAACATGAACACTGCTAGCGTTCAGGATGTGCGAGGGCAGGGACGCCGGGCCGATGCGCTCCGCAACTCCGACAGGATCGTCCGCGCCGCGATCGCGGCGCTGTGCGAGACCGGCTCCGCGGCGCCGCTGGAGGAGATCGCCCGGCGGGCCGGGGTCGGGATCGCGACCGTCTACCGCCGCTTCGGCGACCGCGAGGGCGTGATACGGGCCGCGTTCCACACCTACTTCGCCGAAGAGGTCGAACCGCTCGCGCTGGCCGCCCGCCGGGCCGCCGACCCCCGGCGGGGGCTGGCCGACGCCCTGGCCGCCACGGTGGACACCCTGGCCGCCCACCGGCCCCTGCTCGCCGCGGCCCACGAGACCGGCGCGTTCTCCGTCGGCATCGCCGAGCGGTTCATGGGCCCCCTCGGCGACGTGCTGGCCGACGCCCAGCGGCGCGACCTGGTCCGCTCCGACCTGATGGTCCGCGACCTCGCGGCGATGGTGGTGATGGTGCTGGCCACCGTGCACGCCGACGACGCCGGCCACGCCGACCCCCGCCGCTACCTCGCCCTGCTGCTGGCCGGCACGCTGCCCTCGGCCGACCCGCTCCCCGGCCCCGCCCCCACCGGCCTGCTCGACTCCTCGCTGAAGCGCTCCGGCCCCTGCGAGCACTGAGACCCGCCCCCTGTCCCCGTGACATCGTCACGCGGCGCGCCGGAAGGAGACGGTGGTCTCATCGTTTCGGGCGTGCCGGGTATCGGTCACGGACTGCGGGGATGCGCCTGGCCGGCACCGTGGCCGGCATAGGTGACAGCGAGATCGATGGTGGGCAGGTGTGCCGCGACCTGGTCGGGTGTCCACCCGCGGGAGCCGAATGCCGTCTCGTGGGTGACGATCCGGTAGATCAGAGCACGGACCAGCATCTGGCCCCAGGCCGGCAGATGCGACCAACGGGCGGCCAATGCGGGTGAAGCGCCGTACCAGCACAATGCATCGGCCACCGCGACCGCTGCCGCCCAGGATGCGGGACGCCAGTAGACGGACCAGTCGATGATCGCCGGTGGTCGGCCGTCCGCGAACAGCACGTTGCCGGGCAGATCCCCGTGAACCGCTTGCGAGACGAGATCGACCGGGCGGCGAGCGCCCACCAGCGGCTCCAGCAGGCTCAGGGCCGGCGGGCATGCCCGGATGGGCAGTTCCTCCCATGCGACACGGTCACCGATGGACCAGGGATCGTCGCGGAAGTCCAGGAATCCAGGACGGGGCAGGCTCGCGATGGCCGTGTGAAAGGCGATGCCGGCGCGCAGCACATCATCCTGACGCCCGACATCCGGGACGCCCTCGATGAGCCGGGACGCCTCCCAGCCGTCGACCACCCATGCCCCGTCCAGGGCCCGAACGGGGCGGGCGACTCTGAAGTCGGCCGAGCCGGGCAGGGCGGTGAGCACCTCCGATCGCCAGAGGGTCTCCGCCAGGAACTCCACGGGCTTGAGGACCACCTGATCGGCTCGCCAGCTGTTCCCCTTGCCGCCTGGCAACACCGCTGGATCAGCGCGGATGCCGAATGCCGCGAGGACCGCTTCCGGGGGCCGCGAAACCGAAGGTGCCACACTCAAGATCGTAGAGTCTTCGGCCGACGGGTTCGTGGCGCACAGGCCGCTGTCACCCTCAGCTGCTGACAGCGGTCCCACACCGCAGCCGGGAGTGCCGAAGGTCAGGAGCGGCGCGGGTCGTGGTTCCGGAACTCGGCCAGGCGGACGCCGCTGCGCGGCAGCAGGGGAATCCCGCTGCCGGAGTCCAGCACCACCCGGTGGCCCAGGGGCTCGCGCAGCGTCACGCCGATCAGGTCGGTCTTCCCCACCGCGGGACAGATCTCCACGTCGTCGGGCCGGACGTCGACGTCCACGACCACCACCTCGGGCGTCTCGTGGACGCGCGCACCGTACGTCGTGTCGCAGACGCCGTGCAGGTAGCTCAGCCGGAGCTCGGTCGGTGTGCGGACCTCGTAGGCGCTCACCTCCTGGACTCCGCCGTCCAGCGGCCGGGGCGGTCCGCCCATCGCGGCCGGGTCCACCGCCACCCGCCGGAACGGCTCCGGCACACCCCGCACGGTGAAGTCCCACGTCGGCACCCGTACGTCTCCCCGGCTGCTGGGCATGGTGGCCTCACCCCGCGCCACCGCGACCACGCGCAATGGCCGGCAGCCTTCGGCCGGGCACTTCTCGTCGGCGAAGGACTTGGGCTTGCTGAGCCCGGCGTAGGCGACCGCGGCCGTCAGGACCGGCACGCTCAGCGTGCCCCCGTCGGCCCAGCGCAGCTCGGCCGGGGCGGGCGCCTCGACCGGGAGCACGGTCTCCAGCCTCCAGGCGCTGTTGATAGCGCTCCGCCCGACCCAGCGGGGCGTGTGCTCCCAGTCGGGCTCCAGGGTCAGGTTCCGCAGCGGGACGAACCCCGCGGTCCAGGGCCCGCGCTCCGCCGAACGCCGCCAGTGGTCGGCGACCTCACGGGCGCGGTCGGTGAACTCCTCGGCGGTGACCGGTGCCCGCGCGGCCCCACAGGCCGTCGCGAGCAGGACAAGCACCGCGGCCGCAAGCACCCTCATGATCAGTAGACGTGCCGGCGGGCGGCCCGGTTCACTCGGCAGAACTACGTACGGCACACGATCGGCTCATTGCTCCGCACTGGTCGCGGACTGGTCGCCCGCGCCTGTACGTGAAGACCGCTCTCGGGGCGTCTTTGCTCGGGACGACTCAGGCCTCCGTGGGGGAAGGCGCCCCGGGGGACCGCTGGAGGTCGATCCGGTAACGCCGCACGGCGCCGAGTTCGGTGTCCCGGACGCCTTCGAGGACGCCGCCGCAGCGCTCGATCGTCCTCGCCGAGGCGGCGTTGCCGGCCGCGCAGACGATGAGCACCTCGCCTATGCCGAGCGTTCGCGCCTCATCGAGCATCCTGCCCAGCGCCCAGGTGGCCAGCCCGCGCCGGCGCGCCGACGGGCGGATGCCGTAGCCGATGTGGCCGAGCCGTCGCACCACCTCGCCGTCCCCGTGCCGCAACGCGATCCCGCCGAGCACCCGGTCGCCTTCGATGATCCACCGGTACGCGCAGGCCACCCCGCCGGCATCCGCCTGGTCCGACTCACCGGTCAGCCGCGCCACCCAGGCCGCGAACCCGGCCGGGGAACCGACCTCGTCGGCCGGCAGAAGTCCGAAACCGTCCTCGTGGACGCCGGGGCCCCATTCGGTATGCGCCTCAAGCCAGGCGGCGTGGAGCCGGGTGGTGGGCGCGATCAGCTCGGGCACATGGCGACGATACCGATCCAGGTCGTGCATCGGCGCGGTCGAGGGTAGGCCGTCGATCTCGGCCGGCCGTTGAAGAGCGGCTGGCCGAGATCGGTCGCCGCTACCGGACTGCGGGCTTTCTGCCCTGCGACCATTGCCGCGAACTCGCCACTTCTTCTTCCGAGCGGGTACCGCTCCGCCTCGACCTCAACGGTCGAACCGACGACGAGGACCGGCCCGCCCGGCGGCGACAGGTCGGCCGGCCCTTCAGCCGACATGGCGATGGGCCTCATCCCGGCGCGGCTACAGGCTGCCCGGGGGCTCCGGGCTTCGGTCCGGAGCTGAGATCATGCCGCTGTGACCGAACCGGTGGAACATGTCGACGATCAGGACCGTGTGCTGGGCGTCGTCAGCCGGGATGATGCGGTCCGTCATGGCTGGCTGCACCGCATCGCCACCACTGTCTGCCGTGATGAGCCGGGAAGGTTCCTGGTGTGCCGGCGGGCTGAGGGATTGTCCAGATATCCCGGCTACTACGAAGTAACCTTCGGCGGAGCCGTCGGGGTGGGGGAGTCTTATCAGGCGGCGGCCGCGCGCGAGATCGCGGAGGAATTAGGCGTCGACGTACCGGTGCGTGAAGTGGTCAGGTTCCTGTGCCATGGCGAGATCGCCTCGTACTGGCTCGGGGTGCACGAAGCGGTCATCACCGGCGACGTCTCTCCCGATCCCCATGCGGTGAGTTGGGCAGGCTGACTGACGACCGCCGAGTTGAGCGAAGCCGTGAGGTGGCATCGGTTCATTCCGGACGGGCAGGAGGCGCTCCGCCGGTACCGGTCCCGTAAGTCTGGCATCGCGGAGCGTCGCCAAAGCTCATGATCACGCGGATTCGTCGTCAGATACGGCGCCAACCGGGCTAGTAGTGCTTTGTTAGGTGGTTAGGGCGGCCGTCTGCGGCAGGTCGGGCATCGGCCTGTCCAGGCTGCCAGCAGGGCCTGCAGCTCCTTGAGG
>NZ_JBIAMC010000017.1:9924-164874 GCF_042873875.1 Streptosporangium sp. NPDC004379 | reverse complement strand
TGGCGAAGGGGAAACACCCGGTTACATTCCGAACCCGGAAGTTAAGCTCTTCAGCGCCGATGGTACTGCACCGGGGACGGTGTGGGAGAGTAGGTTGCCGCCGGACAATCTTTGTAGCGGGGCTCTGGACGTTCGTCGTCCGGGGCCCCGCTTTTTCGCGTTCCCGGGTTTCCGTTCCGGTGTTCCCGGGGTGCTGCCGTGCCGTACGGCGGGCTCGTCGAGACCAACTGGTGGGCCTGTCATGCCAGGCGGCCTTGATCGATACGGCTCGTCGGGCGACGGAGCGGTCGGCTCGATCTTCGCCGAGAGACAGAGGCGAGACGGTCGCCGACAGCCGAGTCGTCGCCGTACTTCGCCGACTGGGTGTTGATGCCTGAGCACAGGGGCAGAGGAGGCCTGGGCGGTTGCTAGGCTGGACATGCCGGGCCACCCCACCGCGGGTGGCCTTCGTCGCGCTGGACCACGGATAAGGGCGGGGCAGCGATATCGAACGGGGCGCATCCCGTGGCCGAAGACCGCCCGTACAGCGATCGCCCATCCACAGACGAAGAGGGCGCGCTCGCCGGTGAGCAAATGAATGGACCAGAAGTGAACAGTGATAACGGGCGTGACGGCATGGGCCGGCGCGAAGAAGGCGAGAACCGCGAGTTCGGCGGTCGAGAGAGCGGCCGAGAGGGCCGCGAGTGGGGACGTTCAGGCGACGGTCCCCGATATGGCGAGCGCCGCGAAGGGCGTGGAGGCGGTTCCTACGGTTCCCGGGAGCGGAGTGAGCGCCCCGGTGGCTACCGCGACAGTGGTGAGCGGCGTCCGTTCAATCGTGACGACCGTCCCGGCCAGGGTCGTGACGACCGTGGTGAGCGGCGTTCCTACGGTGATCGTGATCAGGCGCGTAGCCGGTACGGTTCCCGGGATCGGGACGACCGCCCCGGCTACGGCCGTGGCGATCGTGGTCAGCGACCCCCGTTCAACCGCGAGGAGCGTCCCGGTCAGGGTCGCGATGACCGTGGTGAGCGGCGTCCGTTCAATCGTGACGACCGTCCCGGCCAGGGTCGTGACGACCGTGGTGAGCGGCGTACGTACGGTGATCGTGATCAGGCGCGTAGCCGGTACGGTTCCCGGGATCGGGACGACCGCCCCGGCTACGGCCGTGATGACCGTGGTCAGCGACCCCCGTTCAACAGGGACGATTGTCCCCGTGGTGGTTACCGCGATGACCGTGGTGAGCGGCCTCCCTTCAACCGCGAGGAGCGTCCCGGTCAGGGTCGCGATGACCGTGGTGAGCGGCGTCCGTTCAACAGGGACGATCGTCCCCGTGGTGGTTACCGCGATGACCGTGGTGAGCGCCGTCCCTACGGCGACCGCGGCGACCGTCCCGGTCAGGGTCGCGATGACCGTGGTGAGCGGCGTTCCTACGGTGATCGTGATCAGGCGCGTAGCCGGTACGGTTCCCGGGATCGGGACGACCGTCCCGGTTACGGCCGTGGTGATCGTGGTCAGCGACCCCCGTTCAACCGCGAGGAGCGTCCCGGTCAGGGCCGCGATGACCGTGGTGAGCGGCGTCCGTTCAACAGGGACGATCGTCCCCGTGGTGGTTACCGCGATGACCGTGGTGAGCGCCGTCCCTACGGCGACCGCGGCGACCGTCCCGGTCAGGGTCGCGATGACCGTGGTGAGCGGCGTCCGTTCAATCGTGACGACCGTCCCGGCCAGGGTCGTGACGACCGTGGTGAGCGGCGTTCCTACGGTGATCGTGATCAGGCGCGTAGCCGGTACGGTTCCCGGGATCGGGACGACCGTCCCGGTTACGGCCGTGGTGATCGTGGTCAGCGACCCCCGTTCAACCGCGAGGAGCGTCCCGGTCAGGGTCGCGATGACCGTGGTGAGCGGCGTCCGTTCAACAGGGACGATCGTCCCCGTGGTGGTTACCGCGATGACCGTGGTGAACGCCGTCCCTACGGCGACCGTGACGATCGCCCCCGCTATGGCCGTGAGGACCGAGGGGCACGTCCCTTCGGGGATCGTGACGGTGGATTCCGCGCCGAGGGCGGCGGATCCCGCACGCGCTACGGCCGTGACGAGCGTCCCGAGGAGCGCGATGAGGCCCGGAGTCGGTCGCGGGAGGAACTGCCCCCGCTCGCTCCCGACATCACGGCGGACGAGCTCGACAAGGACGTCAGGGACGAACTGCGCTCCCTCCCGCTCGACCTCGCCGACCTGGTCTCCTGCCATCTGGTGGCGGCCGGCCGGGCGCTTGAGGAGGGCGACCCTGAGCGCGCCTATGAGCACACCAAGGTGGCCCGTCGTTTCGCCGCCCGTATCGGTGTGGTCCGCGAGGCCGTGGGCATCGCCGCCTACCATTCCGGGCACTTCGCCGAGGCACTCAGCGATCTGCGTGCGGCGCGCCGTATGACCGGCTCCGACGCCTACCTGCCGGTCATGGCCGACTGCGAGCGCGGTCTCGGCCGTCCGGAGCGAGCTCTCGACCTGGTCCGAACCCCGGAGGCGGAGCGTCTCGACCGATCCGGCAAGATCGAACTCGCCATCGTGGAGTCGGGCGCTCGCCGGGACCTCGGTCAGAACGACGCCGCTGTCATCACGCTTCAGCGCCTTCCGGAGCTGCGTGACACGCGTCCGCACCCGTGGTCGGCGCGTCTCGCCTTCGCGTACGCCGATGCCCTGGCCGAGGCCGGGCACGAGGAGCCGGCGGTCGAGTGGTTCGGCCGCGCGATGGCCTTCGACGAGGACGGCGAGACCGATGCCGCCGAGCGGTACGCGCAGCTGACGGGGACCGTCATCGAGGACCTGGAGGAAGACGAGGACCTCGACGAGGTCGATGAGGTCGATGACGCCGCCGCACTCGATGCTCAGCTCGAGGACGAGGCAGATCTCGACGAGGACGAGCCGGTCTTCGGCGGTGTGTCCGACGTGACACCCGCCGTCGAGGAGATGCCCGCGGAGGAGGAGCCGCCCGCGAAGGCCGCGAGCGAGGCCGTACGCGGAGACGAGGCCGCCGAAGACGAGACCGGCGAGGCGGACGAGGCCGAGACCCGGGAGACCGGGGCCGGCGATGAGGCGGCCGAGGCCATCGAGGACGACGTCGCGAAGGCCGGGGGGAAGGCCGAAGCCGGCATCGGTCCGGCCTTCATCGAGCCGAACTTCGGCGACACCCTCGGCGACACGAACGAGGACGAAGACGAGGACGAGAAGAAGTAGCGGCTCCACGCCGCCTCGGGTGGGCCGGAAGGCTCACCCGAGGCGGTACGGGACCGGACCGGAGCGCGCCGGAGGTCATCGGCTCGATCTGCGGAGGCGTCGGCTCAGGGCTGGACCCGGTTCAGCCAGTGGAGGATTCCGGCCACGTTGGACGGGGCGCCGCTGAGCAGCTCGAACTGCTCGGCCGTCCCGTCGTCGTCCTTCAGGGCCGCGTACCGCTCCCGGGTGCGTTCCCTGACCATGGCCACCGCGTGGTCGAGGTCCATGCCCTCGGAGTGGGCCCGGCGCGTCAGGTCCACCCAGACGCGTAGTTCCTCCGCCGAGCGCTCCAGCGTCTCCGCCACGTTCGCGACCGGTCCGTAATGGCTGAACAGGAGCCGCTGGGGGGCCAGCGACTCGAACAACGCGATCGAGTCGAGCGCGGTCCGCAGGTCGAAGTCCGGGGGCGGGGTCGCCGGTCGCAGATCTCCCGTCTGCGGAAGATAGACGCCGGCGGCGTCGCCGACGTAGAGATCCCCTGTGCCGGAGTCGATCAGGCCCACGTGGTGCTTGGCGTGTCCCGGAGAGTAGTGGCTGCTCAGAGTGCGACCGTTGCCGAGATCGATGCTCCCCGTGTCTCCCAGGGCACGGATGCGGGACGACTCGGTGGGGGAGAGCTCCCCGAAGAGGGTGTCCAGCTTGTCACCCCAGACCATCCGGGCGCTGGACATGAGCCGCGAGGGGTCGGCCAGATGCCGGGCGCCTTTCTCGTGGACCACGACCTCGGCTTCCGGGTAGAAGCCCGCGATGTCACCGACCCCGCCCGCGTGGTCCAGGTGGATGTGCGTCACGACCACCGTGGCGAGGTCCGCGGGGCCCACACCCAGGGAGGTGAGGGCGTCGCGCACGATCGGGGCGGAGGTGGACGTACCCGTCTCGACCAGACAGGGACGGTCTCCCAGGATCAGGTATCCCGCTGTGATGCCGGAGTATCCGGCCATTCTCGTGTCGATCTCATAGACCTCGCCGCCGAGAGCGGTGATGTTGTCCACAGGTCACCTCAGAACTGGAACCGGCATCCCCAGAACGGCGTTCGGCCGTTCCGGCACAGCTCACATCGTAAAGAGTCGTCTCCGATCGGCAGAGGCAGAGATCGGAGGAAGATTCGATGGATCGCAACGAGGTCGTCCTGGTGGGTCGCCTGCCCGAGGCTGCGAGCGTCAGGAAACTGCGAAGCGGGAGCGCGCTCACCAGGTGGCGGCTGATCGTCCGTCGGCAGCCGCGGGCCCGGAGGGTCCAGGTGGACACCATCCCCTGTGCGTCGTTCGCCCCGGAGGTGGCTCTGGCCGCCGCCGGGTGGTTACCCGGTGACATGGTCGAGGTGAGGGGTTCGCTTCGCCGTCGCTGGTGGGGCGACGGCGGATCCAAGTCCTCGGGTTACGAGGTGGAGGTCCGCTCGGCGAGGCATCTCGGTCTCGCTCCCGGGACGGCCCCCACCGGCGACCGGGGTGGGGAGGAGGCGGCGGGTCGCGGGTCGGCGGAGCCGAGGCGGGGCGGGGGCAGACGCCATGAGCACGTGAAGGTCACGCCCTGGAACGGCGGGCGCCTCCCGGGCGGCGAGCGGGCCTCGGACGGAGCCGGCGGATCCGGATGAAGACACCGTGGCCGGCCGGACGATGGGCCGGACTTCACGGGGAGGCGTTCACCCGCGCCTTCATCGCCGGTCTTCGCCGTCAGTCGAGGTCGAACATTCGCAGGACCAGGCCTGTGCGGGGCTTGGGGCCGAAAGAGGTGGACTTGCGTGGCACCCGTTCCCTGTGGGACGCGACGGCGAGCACGTCGTCGACCTCCAGGGGGTTCATGAGCACGGCGGTTCCCCCCGAATCCCGGGCGAGTCGTACCGCGGCCTCCGCGTCGTGGTGCACGATCCGCACGGACCGCTCTTCATCGGGCATCCCCCAGATCTCGGGGAGCAGGAACTCGGCGAGGATCGAGGTGTTCAGCGCTCTCCAGCGGGCCGAGCGGTCGGCGGGCATGGCCCGCTCCAGACGTTCCCGGTTCGGGTCGGTGAGGAGGTGGGCGGTGCCTCCGGCCGACAGCAGGTAGGCCGGCTCCGCCGCGGCCGCCAGCGCGGAGAGCCCTTCGCCGAGGGATCCGTACTCCCGGATCCTCCAGGCCTCCCCGGCCCGGGTAAGCGCTTCGCCGAGCGGCAGCCCCGGGATCACCCGGTGGATGGCCTTGAGGTTGGGCGGGTAGGCGGTGGAGTCCACCAGGAGTGCCAGGCCGAAGTCCCGGGCGCCCGGCATCGGAGGCCGCCCCGGCGCGGTGGCTCCGGTGACGGCTTCGGCGGCGGTTTCGGCGGCGTGGTGCTCCCGCTGGAGGGCGAGATAAGTGGCGTAGCGGTGATGACCGTCGGCGATCAGCGCCCTGCGGGGACGCAGATCCTCATTGAGCAGGGCGAGCTCTTCGGGGGCGGTGATGGCCCACAGCCGGTGTCGCACCCTGTCATCGGTCGTCGCCTCGGCCAGGGGCGTCCGTGAGGCGGCGATCTCGTCCACGAGCCTGGTGGCCGGCCCGCCGTCGCCGTCGTAGAGCAGGAAGATGGGCTCCAGGTTGGCCTCGGTCGTGCGCATCAGGGCCAGGCGGTCGGCGACGGGCCCCGGCATGACGTCCTCGTGCGGCAGGATGATCTGCTCCTCGGGGCCTGCCAGACCCACGTCCCCGATGAGCCCCCGCTGCAGGATCCCGGGTCCGGTCTGCTCGTAGACGTACACGGCGGGTGACTCGTCGACCACCAGCACGCCGGAGGACAGCCAGGTCCGAAGGGTCTCGCGGGCTTCGGCGTAGCGGTGGCGGTCGCTGCCGGGAAGGATGAGCCGCACCACGTTGTTGGGGTGTGTGTCGAGGAGCTCCCGAGCGCCGACCTCTGAGATGAGGTCATAGGGCGGGGAGATCACCTCGGCCAGATCGCCGACCGCGAATCGCACGCCGCGAAACGGGCGTAGCACCAGCCCGTCAGGTGCCGGCAGTTCAGGATTCGCCATGGAGGGCATGTTGTCACAAAGGCCTGTAAGGCTCGGGGGCCGTCTTGAGGGCGCACTGGTGCCCGGGTCGTCAGGGAATCGGTCAGATCTGTCATCTGTCGATGAAGGAGGCCTCACATATGGTCCAAGGACGCAGCGGTTCGCCTGATTCCCCCGATCCAGAGGCGGGCGCTCCCGTCGGGGACGTCTATGACTGGTTTCAACGCGGGATGAAACTTCTGACCGAGGGCAGCCCGGCCGCCGCGGCCTCGCTGCTGGAGCGGGCCGCCGACGCCGAACCGGAGTCGCGCAGCATCAGGGAGGGGCTCGCCCGGGCCCAGTTCAACTCGCGGCAGTACGCCGACGCCGTCGACAGTTTCCGCTGGATCATCGACGCCAACCCGGCCGAGGACTACGCGTACTTCGGTCTGGGGCTCGCCCTGTGGCGCACCGGGGACATGGAAGCGGCGCAGGAGCCCCTGGCGATCGCCGTCGCGATGCGCCCCGACCAGCGTCATTACGTGTCGGCGCTGCGGAGCGTCCGTGCGACCCTCCGCGCCCGTCAGGCATGACGACCGGGGTGGTGGAATAGGGCGGTGGATTCCAACGCGCTCATCGATCCCTACGACACCCTCCTCCTCGATCTCGACGGCGTGGTCTATCTGGGCCGCGACGCCGTTCCGGGGGCTCCGGAGGCGTTGCGGCGGGCGGCGGAGGAAGGGATGCGGCTCGCCTACGTCACCAACAACGCCTCACGCACTCCCGGGGCGATCGCCGAGCACCTGAGCGCGCTCGGCGCCCCGGCGCGTGCCGAGGACGTCGTCACCTCGGCCCAGGCCGCCGCGCGGCTGGTGGCCGAACGGGTCGAGCCCGGTTCGGCGGTGCTGGTGGTCGGGGGGATGGGATTGCGCAGCGCCCTTCGCGCACACGGCCTGCGCCCGGTGAGCACCGCGGCGGAGGGGCCCGCCGCGGTCGTGCAGGGCATCGCTCCCGACCTCTCCTACGGTCTGCTCTGCGAGGGTGCCCTGGCCGTACGGCGGGGCGCCCTGTTCGTGGCGGCCAACGCCGATGCCACTATGCCCTCGGGCCGCGGTGAACTGCCGGGCAACGGGTCGATGACCCGGGTGATCGCCACGGCGACCGGGGTGGAGCCCGTCGTCGCCGGGAAGCCGGAGCCACCCCTGCACCGGGAGTCGATGCTGCGCACCGGCTCCCGGCGGCCCCTGGTGGTCGGTGACCGGCTCGACACCGACATCGAAGGGGCGATGAACGCGGGGGTGGACGCCCTGCTGGTGCTGACCGGCGTGACCGCGCCGCTCGACCTGCTGACGGCGGGCCCCCGCGGGAGGCCCACCTACGTCGCCGCGGACCTGTCGGCGCTGCACCGGCCCTACCCCGCGGTGCGGCGGTCCGGGGACGGATGGGTCTGCGAGGGCTGGACCGCCCGTTGGGAGAGCGGCCGGCTGCGCCTCGACGGCCATGGGGAGGGGATCGACGCTCTCCGCGCGGCCTGTGCCGCGACATGGGAGGCCGCCGGCGAAGGGAGGGCGGACGAGGACGCGGTGAAGGCCGCTTTGGGCTCCTCACTGCCGGGGGAGGGCGTCCGCCGTCGATGATCCGGTCACACGGGGCGGCACGGGTCGTGGATGCCGAAGACTCCGAGGATCAGAGGAGCTTGCGGAGCCGGAGGAGGTCGCCGAAGCTGGCGTCGATCTTCACTTTGCCACCGAACAGGGCGCGCCCCATGTCCAGCTCCCCGTTGACCAGGGAGATCAGATCGTCACTGCCGATGGTCAGCTTCACGTCGGCGGGCCTGCCGTCGGCGGAGGGCCTCTCCTCGAAGGGGCCAAGGCCGCCGTGGTGGATGCGTCCGTAAAAAGTGACGCCGAGGTCGCTGATGTGGCAGCTGATGCTGCGCTCGACCACGTGCTTGGCGCGGCTCGCCTGGTCAACCTCGTCGAACTGTTCGCCGAGTCTGCGCAGTGCCACCCGGCACTCGTCGACGGTCGCCATCGCGCGACGCTCCTTTCTCTTTCCGGACGCTTCCGGATCCTTTGACGTACGGACGGTAGCGTTCCACATGAACATAATGTGCGATCCGGCGTCCGGGGGTTCGCCGGAGGGGGGAGGCGTCGCCATGGTGTTCGATGCGCTGCGCGGTTACCTGCAGGGGGCCACCGGCCTCAGCGAGATGACGACGGCCAGGGCGCGGGAGGTGGTCCGTGACCTGTTCGGTCTGAGGGAGGCGGAGTCACCGCAGGCGTCCGATCAGATCGACGAGATGGCCAGGGAACTGGTCACGGCGGGGGAGGAGAGCCGGAACCAGCTCGACGAGATCATTCAGAACGAGGTGAACCGCCTGGTCGACGCGTTCGATCAGGCGCACGAGAGAGAGATCGAGGAGATCGACCGGCTGCGGACGCGCGTGGCCGAACTGGAGGCCCGGCTGGCCGAATCCGAGACGGCCGCACCGCGCGCCACGCGGAGCCGTACCGCCGCGAAGACCACGAAGACCGCGAAGACCGCGAAGAAGCCGGACGGGACCGCCGGGAAGGCAGCAAAGACGGCGAAGACGGCGAAGGCCACGGGAAAGGCCGCGGTGAAGACGGGGGCGGCGAAGACCGCCGGCGAGGCCGAGGCGAAGGAGAAGCCGGAAGGGGCCGTCGCGAAGGCCGGAAAGACGGGGAAGGCCGCCGGGAAGGCGACCGCCGAGACGGGGAAGGCCGCCGCGAAGACGGAGAAGGGGACGGCGAAAACGACCGCGAAGGCGGGGAGGGGTACGGCGAAAGCGGCTGAGGAGACGAGGAAGGGCACCGCGAGTACGGCGAAGGCCACGGGAAAGGCGGCGGAGAAGAAGACCGCTGGGGGGACCACCGGCAAGGCCGCCACGTCGCCCGGGACCGCAGGCAAGGCCACCGAGAAGTCCGAGGAGAGGGCCACCGGCAAGGCCGCCGCGTCGCCCGGGACCGCGGGCAAGGCCGCTGAGAAGTCCGGGACCGCAGGCAAGGCCGCTGCGAAACCCGGGGCCACTGGCAGGACCGCCGCGAGAACCGGTGGCGAGGCCGCGGAGAAGCCGGGGGAGGACACGGGCAAGGACGGGAAGGGCGCTGACAGGGCGACCGCGAAGGCCGAGAAAGCAGCCGAGCGGGCGACCGCGAAGGCGGAGAGGGCCGCGGAGAAGGCCGCTGAGGCGGGCAGGTCCGCGGAACGCGCCGAGAAGGCGGCGAAGGACACGGAGCGGGCCCGGGAGGCGTCCGGCGAGGGCGGCGAGGCGGGTCAGGGCGGCGGTGGCGCCGCGCCGCGGAAGACCGGTGGAAGATCCACAGGAAAGACCGCAGGAAAGACCACAGGAAAGACCGAGGAGAGAGCCGCCGGGAAGACCGAGGAGAGAGCGGCCGGGAAGACCGCGGGGAAGGCGGGCCGTACGACCGGGACGACGCGTGCCGCGGCGTCCGATACCGTCAAGGCGTCCACGGGCGGGGCGTCCCGTGCCCGTGCGGCGGACAGGACAGCGAAGAGGACGACGAAGAGCACTTCCGGAGGGGACGGATGACCCACCTGCCCGAAGAGACCGGTGAGGAAGAGACCGGTGGAGAGCGGGTCGACGCCGTGCTGAACGGGCTGACCCGGCTCGGCGAGATGCCCGTCTCGGCGCATGTGGGCGTGTTCGAGGAGGTGTTCGCCGGACTGGAGGGGGTGCTCGCGTCGGCGGACGACACCGCGGACCGGCGCCGGTGAGCCGGCGGGCACGTCTCGACAGCGAGCTCGTTCGTCGCCGGCTGGCCAGATCCAGGGAGCAGGCGGCCCAGCTGATCGAGGCCGGCCGGGTCACCGTCGGGGGCCAGGTGGCCGCCAAGTCCGCGACCCAGGTGGACACCGCCGCCGCGATCGTGGTGGCCGAGGCCCCCGGCGGTGTCGACTACGTCTCGCGGGGGGCGCACAAGCTGCTGGGCGCGCTGGAGGCGTTCGGGCCCCGTGGCCTGACCGTCTCCGGGCGGCGCTGCCTGGACGCCGGGGCCTCGACCGGGGGCTTCACCGACGTGCTGCTGCGCAACGGCGCGGCGCACGTGCTGGCGGTGGACGTCGGGTACGGCCAGCTCGCCTGGTCGCTGCGGACCGACGAGCGGGTCACGGTCATGGAGCGGGTCAACGTCAGGGACCTGACGCCCGACATGGTGGGGGAGGCTCCCACCCTGGTCGTGGGCGACCTGTCCTTCATCTCGCTGCGCCTGGTGCTGCCGGCCCTGACCCGCTGCGCCGCCGGGCGGGCCGACTTCGCGATGCTGGTCAAGCCTCAGTTCGAGGTGGGCAAGGAGCGGGTGGGCGCCGGCGGCGTCGTCCGGGACCCCGCCCTGAGGGCTCAGGCCGTACGAGACGTCGCCGAGGCCGCCCGGGGCCTCGGTCTCGTCGTGCGCGGCGTCACCGCGAGTCCGCTGCCCGGCCCGTCCGGCAACGTCGAGTACGTCGTCTGGCTGGGCAAGGGAGAGGGCGCGCCGCCGGTCGCCGACGTCGAGGCGGAGATCGGGCGCGCGGTGGCGGAAGGACCCCGCTAGGGTCTGTCGGTGGACGCGCCGAAGGCGCCGGTGCTCACCCCCCGAAAGAGTGGAACATGACGATCAAGCGCACCGTGCTGGTCACCGCCCACACCGGGCGGCAGGCGGCCGTCGAGAGCGCCCGGCTGGTGATCGGGCGGTTGCTGGAGGCGGGGGTGGCGGTGCGCGTCCTCGGCTCCGAGGCCGAGGCCGTGGCGTGCGCGGGCGCCGACGTGGTGCCGGACACCGCCGTGGCCGTCCAGGACGCCGAGATGATGATCGTGCTCGGCGGTGACGGCAGCCTGCTGCGGGCCGCCGAGTTCGCCCGTCCGGCCGGGGTGCCGCTGCTGGGGGTCAACCTCGGGCACGTCGGGTTCCTCGCGGAGGCGGAGGTGGAGGACCTGGCGGTCGCGGTGGACTGCGTGGTCCGGGGCCGCTACGACGTTGAGGAGCGGATGGCCGTCGAGGTCACCGCCCGCCTCAACGGGCGGCTGCTGGCCGACACCTGGGCGCTCAACGAGGCGACGGTGGAGAAGAACGACCGGATGCTGGAGGTGGTCGCCGAGATCGACGGGCGGCCTCTGTCACGATGGGGGTGTGACGGGGTCATCTGCGCCACTCCGACCGGTTCGACCGCGTATGCTTTCTCGGCCGGCGGCCCGGTGGTGTGGCCGGAGGTGGAGGCGTTGCTGCTGGTGCCGATCAGCGCCCACGCGCTGTTCGCCCGGCCGCTGGTGGTCTCCCCGCGGTCCCGGCTGGCGCTGGAGGTCCAGCCGGAGACGGCCGGGGCCGTGCTGTGGTGCGACGGCCGCCGCCGCTTCGATCTGCCCGCCGGGACACGGATCGAGGTGCGCCGCGCGGAGGTGCCGGTACGGCTGGCGCGACTGCACGGCCTGGAGGACACCGGGGCGCCGTTCACCGACAGGCTGGTCGCCAAATTCGGCCTTCCTGTGCAGGGGTGGCGCGGCCGGGCGAGGCCGTAGATCATCCCGGCGATCACGGTGCCGAGCGCGTAGGATCGTGCCCGCGCACCGCACTGATGTTCGGTGAATTCGATGTGACGGGAGGGACCAGTGCGACCCAGGGTCGAGGAGGTCCGCATCCAAGGGCTCGGCGTGATCGACGAGGCCGTCCTGGCGTTGTCGCCGGGATTCACCGTGCTCACGGGCGAGACCGGCGCGGGCAAGACGATGGTGGTGACCGGCCTGGGGCTGCTGTTCGGCGGCCGGGCCGACCCGGCCCGCGTCCGTCCGGGCTCCGACCGGGCGACCGTCGAGGGCACTCTCGTGGTGAACCCGGCGGGCCGGGTGGCCCAGCAGGTGCAGGACCTCGGGGGAGAGGTCGAGGACGGCGAGCTGATCATCTCGCGCACGGTCTCGGCCGAGGGCCGCAGCCGGGCCTGGCTGGGCGGGCGCACCGTCCCGGTGGGCACGCTGACCTACCTCGCCGAGGACCTCGTGGCCGTCCACGGCCAGATGGACCAGCAGCGGCTGCTGCAGCCGGGCCGTCAGCGCGCGGCCCTCGACCGTTACGCCGGCGAGGAACTGGTCAAGCCGCTGCGCGCCTACGAGCAGGCCTACCGGCGCCACCGGCAGGTGACCGACGAGCTCGCCGAGATCACCGCCCGCGCCCGGGAGCGCGCCCAGGAGGCCGACATGCTCCGGTTCGGGCTGGAGGAGGTCGAGCGGGCCGAGCCCAAGGCGGGTGAGGAGGCCGAACTGCGCGAGGAGGAGGAGCGGCTCTCCCATGCCGACTCGCTCCGCGGTGCGGCGGAGACCGCGCACCGGGCGCTGCTCGGTGACCCGATGGCCGGTGACCAGGACCTCCGGGACGCCGTCACGCTGGTCGGGCAGGCACGCTCCGCCGTCGAGGCGGTCCGTGACTTCGACCCGGCGCTGGCCGGGATCGCCGACCGGCTGGCCGAGGCCGGCTACCTCATCTCCGACGTGGCCACCGAGCTGGCCGCCTACGCCGAGTCGGTCGAGGCCGACCCGGCCCGCCTCTCGATGGTGCAGGAGCGCCAGGCGGTGCTGACCCATCTGGTGCGCAAGTACGGCGAGGACACCCGGGCCGTGCTGGCCTGGGCGGAGCGGGCCGCGCGGCGCGTCACCGAGCTGGAGGGCGACGACGAGCGGATCGGCGAGCTGACCCGCGAGCAGGAGGAGCTCACCGGCCGTCTCACCGAGCTCGCGGCCGAGCTGACCCGGATCCGCGCCTCCGCCGCCGAGCGGTTCGGGCAGGCGGTGACCGAGGAGCTCTCGGCGCTGGCCATGCCGCACGCCCGGGTGGTGGTCGTCATCACGCCCGCCGCCGAGTTCGGCCCGCACGGCCTGGACGAGGTGGAGCTGCGGATGTCCCCGCACCCCGCCTCACCGCCCCTGCCGCTGAACAAGGGGGCCTCCGGCGGCGAGCTGAGCCGGGTGATGCTCGCCATCGAGGTGGTCTTCGCCGGCGCCGACCCGGTGCCGACGTTCGTCTTCGACGAGGTCGACGCGGGCGTGGGCGGCAAGGCGGCGGTGGAGATCGGCCGCCGCCTGGCCCGTCTGGCCCGCACCGCCCAGGTGATAGTCGTCACACACCTGCCCCAGGTCGCGGCGTTCGCCGACCAGCACCTGGTGGTGGAGAAGGCGAGCGACGGCAGCGTGGTCCACAGCGGCGTGGTGGCGCTCGACCAGGACGGCCGGGCCCGGGAGCTGGCGCGCATGCTCGCCGGCCTTGAGGACTCCGAGCTGGGCCGCGCGCACGCCGAGGAACTGCTGGCGATCGCCGCCGCCGACAAAAGGGGTTGAGGAGGACTGTTCACGCCCATTCGGGGGAGCAGCCGGACGCGGGGAATCCGCGGTGACGAATCCGGCGGGCATCGGGCTGCCCGGCTCACCCGGTCGTCACCTCTGGCAGGATGGGTTCGATGAAGGTGCCGACTGACGGGCCTCGACGCAGGCTCACCGGTTACCTCCGCCACAGGAAGGTCTCGGACCTTCCCGGGGTGACGGCCGTGGCGCGGATCGACCGGCGGACGAAGAGGCTCACCAAGCGCCTCCGTCCCGGGGAGATCGCGATCATCGACCACGTCGACGTCGACCGGGTGAGCGCGGAGGCCCTTGTCGCGTGCGGCGCGGCGGGCGTGGTCAACGTCGCCGCGGGCATCAGCGGGCGCTACCCCAACCTGGGGCCGCAGATCATCGTCGAGGCCGGCGTGCCGTTCGTCGACAACGCCACCCCCGAGCTGTTCGACCGGATCTCCGACGGCGACCTGATCCGGCTGCACGACGGCGTCGTCCACCTCGACGACGAGATCGCCGGCAAGGGCGACGTGCAGACGGCCGAGTCCGTCGAGGCCGCCATGGCCGAGGCGCGGGCCGGGCTGACCACGCAGATCGAGGCGTTCGCGACCAACACGATGGAGTACATCCAGCGTGAGCGGGACCTCCTCATCGAAGGCGTCGGCGTGCCCGAGGCCGTCCACACCTCCATGGAGGACAGGCACGTCCTCATCGTGGTGCGCGGTTACCACTACAAGGAGGACATCGCCGTCCTGCGCCCCTACATCCGCGAGTACCGCCCCGTCATGATCGGGGTGGACGGCGGCGCCGACGCGCTCATCGAGGCCGGATACCTCCCCGATGTCATCGTCGGCGACTTCGACTCGGTGTCGGACAAGGCGCTCACCTGCGGCGCCGAGCTGGTCGTGCACGCCTACCGGGACGGCCACGCGCCGGGCCTGGAACGGATCCAGCGGCTCGGCCGCGACGCCGTCGTCTTCCCCGCCGTCGGCACCAGCGAGGACATCGCCATGCTGCTCGCCGACGACAAGGGCGCCGACCTGATCGTCGCCGTCGGCACCCACGCGACGCTGGTGGAGTTCCTCGACAAGGGACGCGCCGGCATGGCCAGCACCTTCCTCACCCGCCTGCGGGTGGGGAGCAAGCTCGTCGACGCCAAGGGCGTCAGCCGGCTGTACCGCAGCCGGATCTCCACCCCGTCACTGCTCCTGCTCGTGGCCACCACGCTGATCACCATGGGGGTGGCGATCATCGTCTCCCCGGTGGGCAAGATCTGGCTGGACAGCGTCCGCGACATCTGGAACGGCTTCATCTTCTGGTTGGTCGGACTCTTCTCGTGATCGATTTCCGCTATCACCTCGTCTCCATCGTCGCGATCTTCCTGGCGCTTTCGGTCGGCATCGTGCTCGGCACCAGCTTCCTGGAGGACCCCGCCATCAAGGCGACGGAGATCTTCGCCAACCAGCTCCGGGTGAGCAACGAGGAGTACCGCGACCAGCTGGAGACCGTGCAGAAGCGCGAGGCGGCCAACGACGCCTTCGTCACCGACTCGGCCCCCCGCCTGGTGCAGAACGCCCTCGCCACGGAGAGCGTCGTCATCGTCGAGGCCCCCGGCGCCACGACCGCCATGCGTGAGGGGGTCCAGGATCTCCTCACCAAGGCGGGGGCCACGGTGACCGGCCGGGTCGTCCTCGACGAGAGCTACGTCGACGCGGCCCAGGCCCCCCTCATCGAGAAGCTCGCCGACGACGTCAAGCCGGCCGACATGGTCTTTCCCGCCGACGCCACGCCGTACCGGAAGGTGGCCGCCGCGCTCGCCGGGGCGATCGTGACCGACGACCCGGCCCAGATCGGCAAGGAGAACCCGGTGGCCGCCGGGGTCCTGGACGCCTTCGAGGCCGGTGGGCTGCTCACCGTCACCGGCCAGCCGGCCAAGCGCGCCGACCTGGCGGTGCTGATCGCCCCGGCCGAGCCGTACACCGGGGAGAGCGCGGCCCAGCAGGCGAACGCGATCGTGTCGATGGCGCTGGGCCTGGACGAGACCGGCCGGGGCGTCGTCGTGGCCGGCGCGCCGTCCTCCGCCACGGCCGGTGGGACCATCGCCGCGCTGCGTGACGACACCGCCGCCGCCGAGAAGGTCTCCACCGTCGACAACGCCGATATGCCCATGGGGCGGGTCGTGGTGGTCTACGCTCTGCGGGAGCAACTGTCCGGGGCCACCGGCCAGTACGGCATCGGCTCGGGCGTCTCGGGCGTCGAGCCCAGCGCGTCGCCGGCCCCCACGGCCACCTCCGGAGGATGACCCGATGGCTCGTCGCGCTCTCACCGCCGCCCTGGCCGGCGCCTTCCTCGGCGCGGCCGCGGCCCGCGCCGCGTACGCGGCCTTCACCCGCAGGCCACCGGTCGGCGACGCCGACACCTGGAGCCGCGTCAACCATCGGGGTGAGCCCATCACGCTGCTGGAGGGCCCGGCGTTCGTCGCGGGCGCCGGCGTCGCCGCCGCGGCGGTCCCCGGCCTGCCCGCCCGGGTCCGCACGGCCGCGCTGCTGGCCGCGGTCGGCGCCGGCGGGCTGGGCGCCTACGACGACCTGTACGGCGTGACGGCCTCCAAGGGGTTCCGGGGCCACCTGGGCGCGCTGGCCAAGGGCGAGGTCACCAGCGGCGCGGTGAAGATAGCCGGAATCGGTCTGACCGGGCTGGCCGCGGCCGCGCTGACCGTGTCCGCGTCGGCCGCGAGCCGGCCCGCCGACGCGGTGATCGACGGCATGCTGGTCGCCGGCGCCGCCAACCTGGCCAACCTGTTCGACCTGCGTCCGGGCCGTGCGGTCAAGGTCGGTCTGCTCACCGGCGCGCCGCTGCTCGCCGCGGGCCTGCGCCGTGGCGACCCGGTGGCCGCGGCCCTGGCCGCGCTGCCACTCGGCGCATCGGCCGCCCTGCTGCCCGAGGACCTGGGCGAGCGGGCGATGCTGGGCGACGCCGGGGCCAACGCGCTGGGCGCGCTGCTCGGCCTGGCGGCTTCCGTCACCCTGGGGCGTCCCGCCCGCCTGGCCGCCCTCGGCACCGTGGCGGCGCTGACCGCCGTCTCGGAGAAGGTCAGCTTCACCAAGGTCATCGCCGGCAACCCGGTGCTCAACCGCATCGACATGCTCGGCCGCCGTCCCCCGGAGCAGGCGCCCGCCGGCTGATGGGGAGGAAGATCGGGCAGGGGGTCGCGGGCGCGGCGCTCCTCATCGGGATCGTCACCATGGCCGCCCGGATCGTCGGATTCGGCCGGTACTGGGTCCAGTCGCACACCGTCGCCAACTCCTGCCTGAGCACCGCCTACAACACCGCCAACTACGTCCCCAACATCGTCTTCGAGCTGGTGGCGGGTGGCGCGCTGGCCGGGATGGTGGTCCCGGTGCTGGCCTCGGCCGCCTCCCGATCCGGCGACGACCCCGGGGCACGGGCGGAGGCCGGGCGGATCACCTCCGCGCTGCTCACCTGGACGATGCTGGTCCTGGTGCCGCTGACCCTCCTCATCGCCGTCCTGGCCGGGCCGATCGTCTCGCTGCTGAGCGGCGACGCCAGGGAGTGCGACCTGTCGCAGGTCGTCGCCGCCGGGACGGACATGCTCGTCGTCTTCGCCCCCCGCATGATCTTCTTCGGGCTCGCCGTGGTCCTGTACGGCGCGCTGCAGGCCCACCGGCGGTTCATGGGTCCCGCCCTGGCGCCGCTGGTCTCCAGCCTGGTCGTGGTCGTCTCCCTCGTGGTGTTCGAGGCGGTGAACGGCGGCGCCGCCGACGACCTGTCGCGCCTGACCCCGGCGGGGAGCCTGACGCTGTCCGTGGGCGCGACCGTCGCGGCCGCGGCGATGGTGCTGACCGTGCTCGGCCCGGCGGCGCGGCTCGGACTGCGGCTGCGGCCCTCGCTGTCGTTCCCGCCCGGGGTGGCGGCCCACGCCCGGCGCCTGGCGGTCGCGAACCTGGCCGTGCTGGTGGCCCAGCAGGTCACGCTGACGGTCGTGGTCCGGCTGGCCAACCACTTCGGCGGGGCGGGCGTGGTGGGCGTCTACACCTACGCCTGGGCGCTGTTCCAGCTGCCCTTCGCGGTGTTCGTGGTGCCGGTGGCCACCAGTTCCTTCCCGCTGCTGTCCACCCGGGCGGCCGACGGCGACCGCGCCGGGTTCGACGACCTCGCGGCCTCCACCACACGGGTGGTGCTGCTGGTGACGGGCCTGTCGGCCGGGGTGATGGCGGCGGTCGCCACACCTGTGGCGCGGCTCTTCGTGGCGGGCACCGAGGGCGGCGACCCCCCGGCGATGGCCCGCGCGGTCGCGTTCTTCGCGCTCGGCCTGGTGGGCTACGGCCTGATGTTCCACCTCGCCCGGGTGCTGTACGCACGCGGCGAGGGCAGGGCGGCGGCGCTCGCCTCGGTCGCCGGGTGGGCGGTCGCACTGGTCGCGCAGGTCGTGCTGGCCCGTGCCGCGTCCGGCCCCCCGCAGGTGGTGGGGCAGCTGGCGCTGGGCGGCACCGCCGGGATGACGGCCGGCGGGGCGCTGCTGGCGCTGGCCGTACGTCGGGGCGCGGGTGCCGGGGCGCTGGCCGGGACGGGGCGGGCGCTACTCGCCGCGGTGCTCGGCGGGGCCGCCGCCTACGGCGCCGGACTGGTCGTCGCGGACGCCCTGACGGGCACGTCCACGTGGACGAGCGTGATCGCCGGAACGGTGGCCGCCCTGGCGGGTGCGACGGCGTTCGCGGTCGTGGCCGCGGTGGTCGACGGGCCGGACGCCCGGGCGCTGCTGGGCAGGTTCGGCGGGATCGTCGGCCTGGGCAGGCTCACCGGGGCCGGGGGCTCCGGCGGGGACGGCGGGGAGGCGGGGATGTCCGCCACGGGAGGGAGACGCTCCGATGACTGAGACGGCGCGGACGGTGTCGCGGGGGAAGGACGTCTCCGGTGGCCGGAACGGTGCGGACGGCGTCGCGGAAGAGGGGCGTTCCGATGGCTGAGCCGGTGCGGGTGGCGTTCGTGCTGGGGACCAGCGCGGGCGGGGTCGGACGGCACGTCGCGATGCTGGCCGGCGGTCTGGTGGAGCGGGGGGCGCGGGTGGTCGTGGCGGGCCCTGCGGCCACCGAGGAGAGCTTCGGGTTCGGCCGCCTCGGTGCGCGGTTCACGCCCGTGCCGATCTCTGACCGGCCCCGCCCCCGGGACGACCTCCGGGCACTGAGCCGGCTGCGGACGCTGCGCGGCGCCGGCGTCGTGCACGCCCACGGGCTGCGCGCCGGGGCGCTGGCCGCGCTCGCGCTGGCCGGGACCGGAACGCCGCTGGTGGTGACGCTGCACAACGCCGCCACCGCGGGCGGCGCGGTCGGTGCGGTCCACGCCGCCCTGGCGCGGATCGTGGCACGCCGGGCCGACCGCGTCCTGGTGGTCTCCGCCGACCTGGGAGAGCGGATGCGCCGGCTCGGTGCGCGGCACGTGACGGCCGCGGTGGTCCCGGCGCCCCCGCTGTCCCCGTCCGGGCTCCCGCCCGCCCGGGTGCGGGCGGAACTCGGCGTGGGCGAGCGCCCGATCCTGCTGACCGTCGCCAGGCTGGCCCAGCAGAAGGGGCTGGAGACGCTGCTCGACGTCGCCGCAGCCTTCGCTGCCGGCGCGGGGGAGGGACGAGGACCGGAGCGCCCGGCCGCGGGGGAGGAGTGGAGACCGGAGCACCCGGTCACCGGAGAGGAACAGGGGCCGGAGCCCTCGGCCGCCGGGGAGGAGCGGGGGCCGGTGTTCCTGGTCGCCGGGGAGGGCCCGTTGCGCGGGCCGCTGCGGGAGCGGATCGAGCGTGAGGGGCTGCCGGTGCGGCTGCTGGGCGATCGCGGCGACGTCGCCGACCTGCTCGCCGTGGCCAGGGCCCTGCTGGTGCCGAGCCGGTGGGAGGGCCAGCCGCTCACCGTCCAGGAGGCGCTGCGGGCCGGGGTTCCCGTCGTGGCCACCGCCGTGGGCGGCCTGCCGGACATGGTGGGGGAGGCCGGGCTGCTGGTGCCGTACGGCGACGCCGGCGCGATGCGCGAGGCGGTGGCCCGGGTGCTGGCCGACGACGGGCTCACCCGGGACCTGGGCCGGGCGGCCGCTCTGCGGGGACGCGCGCTGCCCGGACGCCGGGAGGCGGTGGAGGCCGCGCTGGCGGTTTACCGGGCGCTGTCCGGGGGAGGCGGAGGGGCGGAACAACCGACCACGCCTGATCGTTGAATTAGGCGGTTCCAAGCCACCCACCTATACTGGCTTGGTTAGGGGGGGAGTATCCCTTCGCGGCAGTCTCGTCATCACGGTGTCGCCCCGCCCCACGGGGCCCCCGGGGCTGTCGGTCCGCGTCTCGTCGCGGGCGGGAGAGACCTCCGGCAGTCAGTCATGCGCGCCGCCGGAGGTTACCAACCGTGATCGTTCCTGTCTGGGCCTGGATCGCCGTCATCGGTGGTCTCCTCGTGGTCCTCGCCCTCGATCTGTGGATCGTCGACCGGGGCGAACCCCGCGAGTTCTCCATGAAGCAGGCGGGGGCGTGGGTCAGCTTCTACGTCGCGCTCGCGGTCGTCTTCGCCGTCGTGCTGTGGATCACCGCCGGGGCGACCCCCGCGGCGCAGTTCATCGCCGGCTATCTCACCGAGTACAGCCTGAGCGTCGACAACCTGTTCATCTTCTACATCATCATGACCCGCTTCGCGGTGCCCAAGATCCACCAGCACAAGGTGCTGCTGGTCGGCATCCTGATGGCACTGGTCATGCGAGGCGTCTTCATCGCCGTGGGCGCCGCCGCGCTGGCGAGCTTCAGCTGGCTGTTCTACGTCTTCGGCCTCTTCCTCCTCTACACCGCCGTGCAGCTCATCCGCCAGCACGGCCAGGACGAGGACGAGCTCAAGGAGAACGCGGTCCTGCGCTGGGCCCGCCGGGCACTGCCGCACACCGACGACTACGTGGGCTCCCGGGTCTTCGTCAAGGTCGACGGCAGGCGCATGGTCACCCCGATGCTGATCGTGATGATCGCCATCGGCACCACCGACCTGCTGTTCGCGCTCGACTCGATCCCGGCGATCTTCGGTCTCACCACCGACGCCTTCATCGTCTTCACCGCCAACGTGTTCGCCCTGATGGGCCTGCGGCAGCTCTACTTCCTGCTGGGCGGGCTGCTGCAGCGGCTCGTCTACATCAGCTACGGTCTGGCGTTCATCCTTGCTTTCATCGGGGTTAAGCTGATTCTCGAGGCGCTGCACTCCAGCGGCGTCTCCTGGGCACCGGAGGTGCCGATCTGGCTCTCGCTGGCGGTCATCGCCGTCACCATGACGGCCACCACCGTCGCCAGCCTGGTGAAAATCCGCCGCGACGAGAGCAAGAGCAAGGAAGTGACCACCCCCGCGGGTGCCGAACAGGGCTAGCGGATCGGCACCTAAGGCGGTTTTCTTGTCTGGTTCCGCCGTATAAGGGTTGTCAGATGGGTAGCATCCTGCCTCAAGCAGGTAGACATACCGGTCTAATACCCCAATACATCACAAAAGGTTCCCCGTGTCCCACGATTCAGCAAGCCCTCAGCCCGGCCGGATCAGACTGGCTCGTGGCGTCTCCCCGTGGCTTCTCCCGACCGTGACCGCCGCCGCCGCGACCTCGCTGCTCAGCCGCCGCGACCGGCGCTGGGCGCTGGCGGCCCTCCCGCTGACCGCGCTCACCGGCGGGATGCTCTGGTTCTTCCGCGACCCCGACCGCGTGCCGGGCGCGGCGCGCGTCCTGTCCCCGGCGGACGGCGTGGTGCAGAGCATCGACCCGTGGCCCGACGGCCGCACGCGGGTGGCCATCTTCATGAGCCCGCTCAACGTGCACGTCAACCGCGCGCCGCTGGCCGGCACGGTCACCTCCGTCGAGCACGTCCCCGGCGGGTTCCTGCCCGCCTTCAACAAGGACAGCGACTCCAACGAGCGCGTCGTGTGGCACCTGGACACCGAACTCGGCGACATCGAGCTGGTCCAGATCGCCGGCGCCGTCGCCCGGCGCATCGTGCCCTACCTGGCGGCGGGCGCCAAGGTCAGGCGGGGCGAGCGGATCGGCCTCATCCGGCTGGGTTCACGGGTGGACGTCTACCTGCCCGAGGGGATCGCCCCCGCCGTGTCGGTCGGACAGAAGACCGTCGCGGGGGTGACCGGTCTTGACCACGGCTGACGCCGGCTGGCCGCTCGACGAGACGGACGACGAGCCACGCGGCCCCGTCGGCAAGGCGTTCCGTCTCTCGGCGGCCGACTCCCTGTCGCTCGGCAACGCGCTGTGCGGCTTCCTGGCCGTGTGCGTGCTGGCCTGGTCGGCCATCCGCGCGCTGCAGGAGGGCAAACCCTTCGAGGCCGACCCCCGTTTCTTCGGCACCGCCGTCGTGCTGCTGCTGATCGGCGCCACCTGCGACCTGTTCGACGGCCTGGTGGCCCGCAAGTTCCGAGCCTCGGCCATGGGCGCGGAGCTGGACAACCTCGCCGACGTGATCAGTTTCGGTTTCGCCCCGGCGTTCATGGTCGTCATCTGGGCGGGTTTCAACCCCAGCACGCCGTTCCCGCTGGTGATGGTGGTCGCGGCGTCGGTGCTGCTGGCCGGTGTCATCCGGCTCGCCCGGTTCGCCTGCGTCAAGACCAAGAGCGGCGACTTCATGGGCCTGCCCATCCCCATGGGCGCGATGACGGTGGTGTCGATCGTCCTTCTGTTCCCGCCGTCGAAGCTGACGGTGGTGCCCATCCTGGGCGTGGCCTACCTCATGGTCAGCCGGATCGAGTACCCCAAGCCCAAGGGCAACCTGGCGGCCGTCGTGCTGGCCTGGATGATGATCAACGTCGCCTGCCTGACCATATGGGCCGCCGGGCTGTCGGGGGGCGACTCGCTGATCAAGGTCGGGGCCGGCATGCAGATCGCCATCGTGGCGGCCATCCCGCTGCGCGTGCTGATGTTCAAGCGGGCCAAGCGCAAGGAGCGCCGCGAGGCCGAGCACGTCGGCTGACGGCCGGGCGCACGGCTCCCGAGGGCTTCCGCCGGGCGGGGCCGTACGCCCGCCCGGCCGATCACGGACGGCGCGCTACCCACGCGGCCGCTCATGGACGTGCGTGCGCCGGCCCCGCGCAGGACCGGCGCCGGCCGTACGGCCGCGCGGATCCGGGCGCGGGCCGTACGGGACGCCGGGCGCGAGGGCTCACCCGCCCTCGTGGTCCCGTCGCGGGCTCACCAGCCGCGGGCCCGCCACTGCGGCAGGGACGGGCGCTCGGCGCCCAGCGTGGTGTCCCTGCCGTGGCCCGGATAGACCCAGGTGTCGTCGGGCAGCCGGTCGAAGATCCGCTCCGACACGTCCCTGAAGAGCTGCTCGAACCGCTTCGGATCCTTGTCGGTGTTGCCGACGCCGCCGGGGAACAGCGAGTCGCCGGTGAACAGGTGCCCGGGATAGTACAGCGCGATCGAGCCGGGGGTGTGACCGCTCAGGTGGATCACCTCCAGGGACACCACGCCGACGGTCACGCCGTCGCCGTGCTCCACCTCCTGGTCCACCGGCACCGGCAGCTCGGGCGCGTCGAGCGGGTGGGCGACCACCGCCGCGCCCGTCACCCCGGCGACCCGCTCCAGCGCCTGCCAGTGGTCGGCATGCCGGTGGGTGGTCACGATCTTGCTGATCGGCCGGTCGCCGATGAGCGCCAGCAGCCGGTCGGCGTCCGCCGCGGCGTCGATGAGCACGCCGTCGCCGGTCTCGTTGCAGCGGACCAGATAGGCGTTGTTGTCGTACGGCCCGACGGCCAGCTTGGAGATCGTCAGGGCGCTCAGCTCGCGGACGTCGGCGGGACCGCCGACCCGCACGTCACCGGTATAGGTCATCGGTTGCCTCCAGGGTGGGAGCCGGTCCTTCGGGACCGGGGAACATCAGGAAACGCCGGGGAACACGGTGCGCTTCCACACCTCGGGATCCGTCTTTCAGGAGGGGGTCGTCGACGGGTACTCCTCGGGCGGGGCGGCGGGCAGGTTCGGGGGCGCGGTCAGGGTCAGCCAGGGCGGCGGCGCGGGCAGCGGCCCGGCGTCCGCCGAGGCGGGCCTGTTGCCCGCGGTCCCCTCCGGCATCACCCTGAGGCCCGTTCCCGGGGCGCGCCCGGTCAACCATCCCAGCAGGCTCCAGGCGTCGCCCTGGACGACCGGCCCCGAGCCCAGCCCCCGCCAGACCTGCCGGTGCTTGTCGCCCTCCTTGACCTCCTCCACCACGATCTCGCTGACCGTGCCGCGACCGTGCGGCCACGACACCATCGCGTCGTACAGCTCCCGGCGGACGAACGCCTCCGGCCAGTCGGCGCACCGGTATCCGGCGCCCAGGTCCACGTGGTGGATCTCGACCTCCCGCAGCCGGCGGACGAGGACGTACCAGGCGGGATGGGCGGGCCCGCGCATCCCGCCGACCGTCGCCCGCCACCCGTCGGAGGGCATGGCCAGCACCGCCTCCGCCAGCCGCGCGGCGCTGTCCTCCAGGTCGGCCAGCTGCTCCTTGACGGGCCGCGCCGCCCCCGCCAGGATCCCGGCCTCACGCGCCCCGGCGTCGGGGTACTGCGGCGTCTCGACTCCGGTCCTGGCCCAGGACAGCAGGTTGACGTGGCTGTCGGCGTTGCGCGATATGTGGGCGAGCACGTGCCCCCTGCTCCAGCCGGGCAGGCGGGAGGGCTCCGGGACGTCGTCGTCGGACAGCCCGGCGACGGTGGAGAGCAGCCGCCCCATGGAGCCGTCCAGCTCGGCCAGCAGCGTGTCTATGACGTTCATGCCCCAACTCCATCACCTGGGCGGGCCGCCGGGCCAGGGTATGGACGACCGTGTCTTCCCGGTCGTCCATCGGGCGGCCGTACGGCCCGCGGGAAGGCCGTAACCTTGAAGCGGACGGGAAACCTCATCCCCCGCACGACGCTCCGCGAAATTGTCGGACCCCGTCGCTAGTCTTCCCGCGACCGCTTCTGAAACCTTCCACATCGACGTCGGGACTGCTGTGGCTGACCGCCTCATCGTGCGTGGCGCACGTGAACACAACCTCAAGGACGTCTCGCTGGACCTGCCGCGAGACTCTCTGATCGTCTTCACCGGACTGTCCGGCTCGGGCAAGTCCAGCCTGGCCTTCGACACCATCTTCGCCGAGGGCCAGCGTCGCTATGTCGAATCGCTGTCGGCCTACGCCCGCCAGTTCCTCGGGCAGATGGACAAGCCCGACGTCGACTTCATCGAGGGCCTGTCGCCCGCGGTGTCGATCGACCAGAAGTCGACGAGCCGCAACCCCCGCTCGACGGTCGGCACGATCACCGAGGTCTACGACTACCTGCGGCTGCTGTGGGCGCGGGTGGGCAAGCCGCACTGCCCGAGCTGCGGGCGTCCCATCGCCAGACAGAGCCCCGAGCAGATCGTCGACCGGGTGATGGAGCTGCCCGAGGGCACCCGCTTCCAGGTGCTGGCCCCGGTCGTCCGCGGCCGCAAGGGCGAGTACGCCGAGCTGTTCAGCCAGCTCCAGACCAAGGGCTTCGCCCGCGCCAGGGTCGACGGCACGGTCGTCCGGCTGGACGAGCCGCCGACGCTGAAGAAGCAGGAGAAGCACGACATCGAGGTGATCGTCGACCGGCTCGCGGTGAAGGAGGGCTCACGCAGCCGCCTCACCGGCTCGGTCGAGACGGCCCTGCAGCTGTCGGGCGGCACCATCACGCTGGAGTTCGTCGACCTCCCCGAGGACGACCCGAACCGCGAGCGCTTCTACTCCGAGCACCTCTACTGCCCCTACGACGATCTGTCGTTCGAGGAGCTGGAGCCCCGCTCGTTCTCCTTCAACTCGCCCTTCGGCGCCTGCCCGGAGTGCACCGGCCTCGGGGTGCGGATGGAGGTCGACCCCGACCTCGTCGTGCCCGACCCGGAGAGGACCCTGGCCGAGGGCGCGATCTCGCCCTGGGCCGGCGGGCACACCAGCGACTACTTCGTCCGCCTGGTGGAGGCGCTCGGCCTGGCTATGGGCTTCAAGCTCGACACCCCCTGGGAGCGCCTCCCGCGCAAGGCGCAGAAGGCCCTGCTGAACGGCTACGACGAGCAGGTCCACGTCCGCTACCGCAACCGCTACGGCCGCGAGCGTTCCTACTACACCACCTTCGAAGGCGCGATCCCCTGGGTGCAGCGCCGCCACGCCGAAGCCGAGAGCGACGGCATGCGGGAGAAGTTCGAAGGCTACATGCGGGAGATCCCCTGCCCCGCGTGCAAGGGCGCCCGGCTCAAGCCCGTCTCGCTGGCCGTCACGGTGAACGACCGCTCGATCGCCGAGGTGTCGGCGATGTCGATCGCCGACTGCGCGGCGTTCCTGGCCCGCCTGGAGCTGTCCGAGCGCGACATGCACATCGCCGAGCGGGTGGTCAAGGAGATCAACGCCCGGATGGGCTTCCTGCTCGACGTGGGCCTGGACTACCTCACCATGGACCGCGCGGCCGGCACTCTGGCCGGCGGCGAGGCCCAGCGCATCCGCCTGGCCACCCAGATCGGCTCCGGCCTGGTCGGCGTCCTGTACGTGCTGGACGAGCCGTCCATCGGGCTGCACCAGCGCGACAACCAGCGGCTGCTGGAGACCCTGATCCGGCTCCGGGACATGGGAAACACCCTCATCGTGGTCGAGCACGACGAGGACACCATCGCCGCGGCCGACTGGGTGGTGGACATCGGCCCCGGCGCCGGCGAGCACGGCGGCCAGGTCGTCGTCTCCGGCACGGTGCCGGAGCTGCTGGCCAGCGAGGAGTCGCTGACCGGCGCCTACCTGTCCGGCCGCAAGGCCATCACGGTCCCGGCGGCGCGCCGCAAGCGCGACAGGAAGCGCCAGCTCACCGTCAAGGGGGCCCGCGAGCACAACCTCAAGGGCGTGGACGTGGAGTTCCCGCTGGGCGTGTTCACCGCCGTCACCGGCGTCTCCGGCTCGGGCAAGTCGACGATGGTCAACGACATCCTCTACAACGCCCTGGCCAAGGAGCTCAACGGCGCGCGCACCGTCCCCGGCCGCCACTCGCGGATCAACGGGATGGACCTCGTCGACAAGGTGGTCCACGTCGACCAGTCGCCCATCGGCCGCACCCCGCGCTCCAACCCGGCGACCTACACCGGCGTCTTCGACAAGGTGCGCGACCTGTTCGCGCAGACCACCGAGGCGAAGGTCCGGGGATACCAGAAGGGCCGGTTCAGCTTCAACGTCAAGGGCGGCCGCTGCGAGGCGTGCTCGGGCGACGGCACGATCAAGATCGAGATGAACTTCCTGCCGGACGTCTACGTGCCGTGCGAGGTCTGCCACGGCGCGCGGTACAACCGGGAGACCCTGGAGGTCCACTACAAGGGCAAGACCATCTCCGAGGTGCTCGACATGCCCATCGAGGAGGCGCTGGAGTTCTTCGACTCCATCCCCTCGATCAAGCGGTACCTCAAGACGCTCAACGACGTCGGCCTGGGCTACGTCCGGCTCGGACAGCCGGCCACGACCCTGTCCGGAGGCGAGGCGCAGCGCGTGAAGCTCGCCTCGGAGCTGCAGCGCCGCTCCACCGGCCGGACGGTCTACGTGCTGGACGAGCCGACCACCGGCCTGCACTTCGAGGACATCCGGCGGCTGCTGGGCGTGCTCGGCAAGCTCGTCGACGGCGGCAACACGGTCATCGTCATCGAGCACAACCTCGACGTCATCAAGACCGCCGACTGGGTGATCGACATGGGACCCGAGGGCGGTTCGCGGGGCGGCACCGTGGTGGCCACCGGCACACCCGAGGAGGTCGCGCTGGTGGAGGACAGCCACACCGGCCGCTTCCTGCGGAAGATCCTCGGCGCCTGAGGCCGGATGCGGGACCGGACCCCGGCATCAATAGCCTTTTGGTGCGGGGGTCCGGTCCCGGCGCGGCCCGCGTGCGCGGGCCGGCGGTCGTGACCGGCGGCACAGGCCGGCCCCCGGCGGACCACCCCCGGCGGACCACCCCCGACGGGCCGCCCCGGTACGGTCCGCGGCCTCCGGTACGGGGAAGACGAGGAAGGGCCTCAGATGAGCAGCAGTGAAGGTTCCGCCATGCCCACGCGCAGGCACGTCATCGGTGCCACGGCGGTGGCGGCCTGCGGGGCGGCGCTCGCCGGATGCGCCTCGGGGGATCCCGGCCCGGCGATCGTGCCGCCCGGCGTCAAGGGCAAGGTGGTCGCGCAGACCTCCGACGTCCCCGTGGGTGGCGGCCTCGTCATCTCCAAGTGGAAGGTCCTGATCACCCAGCCCTCCTCCGGGGTGTTCAAGGCGTTCAGCGCGAGCTGCCCGCACCGGGGCTGCGCGGTCGGCGGCGTCGCGGACGGCGTCATCAGGTGCCCCTGCCACGGCAGCGAGTTCGCCGCCGACTCCGGCAAGCTCCTCCAGGGCCCGGCGGAGGCCCCGCTCGCGGAGTTCCCGCTGAAGGTCGAGGGCGGCGGCATCGTCCTCGTCTGATCCGCGGTGCGCCGGGCGACCGGTCGTGGCGTCCCCCTCCCGCACCGCCGGGGCCCGGCGGCCCCCGGCCCGTCGCCGCGCCGGTGCGGAGCGCGGCAGAAGTTGAAGCTTCACAGATTTTTGACGCCGGGTACGGCATGCTGATCCGCATCGGGGAGTTCGCACCCGACGACGATCTGGGGAGAGTGACGATGACGGACGCGACACGCCGCGCAATGCTGCTGGGAGCCGGGGGCGCCGGGGTGGCGGCGGTGCTGACCGCCTGCGGCGGGGACGGCGGGCAGACGACCGCCGAGGTCGGGGAGCCGTCGGCGGCCGGGTCGGCCGACGCCGACACGCAGCAGGGCCAGGGGACCCTGGCCAAGACGGCCGACATCCCGGTGGGCGGCGGCACCGTCTTCGAGGACCGCAAGGTCGTGGTCACCCAGCCCGCGGCGGGGGAGTTCAAGGCGTTCAGCTCCGTCTGCACCCACAAGGGATGTCAGGTGCAGAGCGTCTCCGACGGCACGATCAACTGCCCGTGCCACGGCAGCAGGTTCGCCATCGCCGACGGGTCCGTGAAGCAGGGCCCGGCCACGAAGCCCCTTGAGGCCAAGGAGGTGAAGGTCGAGGGCGACTCGATCGTCCTCACCTGAGCCCCCGGGGCCTCCTTCGGGGCTCCCGGGCCCGGCCCGGGAGCCCCGGTCCGGGGAGGGCTCGCGGGAAGGAAACCTGTCGGCGCGGGCCGATAGGCTCTTGGTGTGGCGAGATCTGCAGGCGGTCCGGCGAGCTTCCGGCCGAGTCCGGGGTCGATCCCCGAGTCCCCCGGCGTCTACCGGTTCAGGGACCCCGACGACCGGGTGATCTACGTCGGCAAGGCCAAGAACCTCCGCCAGCGGCTGAACTCCTACTTCGCCGACTTCGCCGGGCTGCACCCGCGCACCCAGACCATGCTCACCACGGCCGCCGGTGTCGACTGGACGGTCGTCGGCACCGAGGTGGAGGCGCTCCAGCTCGAATACTCCTGGATCAAGGAGTACGACCCGCGGTTCAACGTCAAGTACCGCGACGACAAGTCCTACCCCTACCTCGCGGTCACCGTGGGGGAGGAGTTCCCCCGCGTGCAGGTCCTGCGGGGGGCCAAGCGCAAGGGCACCCGCTACTTCGGCCCCTACTCCCATGTCTGGGCGATCCGCGAGACGGTCGACCTGCTGCTGCGGGTGTTCCCGATGCGGAGCTGCTCGGCCGGGGTGTTCCGCCGGGCCGGGCAGGTCGGCCGGCCCTGCCTGCTGGGCTACATCGACAAGTGCTCGGCGCCCTGCGTGGGCCGGATCAGCCCCGAGGACCACCGGGCCCTGGCCGAGGACTTCTGCGACTTCATGGCGGGCAACACCGGCCGGTTCGTCAGGCGGCTGGAGCGCGAGATGGCCAGGGCCGCCGCCGAGCAGGAGTACGAGCGGGCCGCCCGGCTGCGCGACGACATCCAGGCCCTGCGGCGGGCCATGGAGAAGCAGGCCGTCGTGCTGGGCGACAACACCGACTGCGACGTGATCGCGCTGGCCGAGGACCCGCTGGAGGCGGCCGTCCAGGTCTTCTACGTCCGTGGCGGCCGTATCAGGGGCCAGCGCGGCTGGGTGGTGGACAAGGTCGAGGAGACCGGCCCCGGCGAGCTGGTCGAACGGTTCCTGCTGCAGATCTACGGCGACGCGGCCGCCGAGTCGGTCCCCCGCGAGGTGCTGGTGCCGGCCCCGCCGCCGGACGCCGACGCGATCGCCGAGCTGCTCGGCGAGCACCGCGGCGGCCGGGTGGAGATCCGCGTCCCGCAGCGCGGCGACAAGAAGGACCTGATGACGACCGTCGAGCGCAACGCGGCGGAGGCGCTCCGGCAGCACAAGCTCAAGCGGGCGAGCGACCTGACGTCGCGCAGCAGGGCGCTGCAGGAGGTCGCCGACGCACTCGGCCTCGACCAGGCGCCGCTGCGCATCGAGTGCTACGACGTCTCCCACATGCAGGGCACCGACGTGGTGGCCTCCATGGTGGTCTTCGAGGACGGCCTGGCCCGCAAGAGCGAGTACCGCAGGTTCTCCGTCCGCACCACCGGGGGAGACGTCGCCTCGATCCACGAGGTGATCTCGCGGCGGTTCAAGCGTTACCTGGAGGAGCGCTCGGCCACCGGGGAGCTCGACGTCGAGGCGGATGCCGGGCCGGGCCTGGAACCTCAGGCGGGTGCCAGGCCGGGCGTCGGCCCCGAAACAGGCGCCGGGGAGCCCGGTGCCGAGGCGGGCGCCGGGCCGGGCGGTGAACCCCAGGCGGGCGCCGAGCCGGGCATCGACCCCGAGACCGGCAGGCCGCGCAGGTTCGCCTACCCGCCCAACCTCGTCGTCGTGGACGGCGGCCCGGCCCAGGCCGCCGCGGCCCGGCGCGCGCTGGACGAGCTGGGCGTGGACGACGTGGCGGTCTGCGGCCTGGCCAAGCGGCTGGAGGAGGTCTGGCTCCCGGACGAGGAGCTGCCGGTGATCCTCCCCCGCACGAGCGAGGCCCTTTACCTGCTGCAGCGGGTGCGCGACGAGGCCCACCGCTTCGCCATCACCTACCATCGTTCCAAGCGGTCCAGGAGCGTCAGGGAAAGCGCCCTGGACGGGGTACCGGGGCTCGGGCCGGCCCGCAGGCAGGCCCTGATCAAGCACTTCGGATCGGTGAAGCGGCTTCGGGAGGCGACCGCCGCCCAGATCTGCGAGGTTCCCGGGATCGGCCCCGCCACGGCCGAGACGATCGTGTCGGCGTTGAAGGATGAGACATCATGAGCGAGGAACAGGCCCCGAACGACGAGCCGACCGCGGGCGTGGACCGCGGCGCGGGTGAGGCGCAGGGCACGGACGGCGGACGGCCGGATCAGCGCCGGGCGGCCGGCGGCCAGACCGCGTTCGTCATCGTCACCGGCATGTCCGGGGCGGGGCGGAGCACCGCGGCCAAGGCCCTGGAGGACCTGGGCTGGTTCGTCATCGACAACCTGCCGCCCGGGCTGCTGTTCGCCATGGCCGAGGAGGCCGGCCGGGTCAAGCTGGCCGCCGACAAGGTGGCGGCCGTGGTCGACGTGCGCAGCCTGGCCTTCACCACCGACCTCAACGCCGCGATCGGGGAGCTCGACGGGCGGGGCGTCGCCGTACGGGTGGTGTTCCTGGAGGCCAGCGACGAGGAACTGGTGCGCAGGTTCGAGAACGTCCGCCGCCCGCACCCCCTTCAGGGGGACGGCCGGCTGGTCGACGGGATCGCCCGCGAGCGGGGCATCCTGCGGGAGGTGCGGGCCAACGCCGACCTGGTCATCGACACCTCCAACCTCAACGTCCACGAGCTGCGCGGCAAGATCGTCGCCTTCTTCGGCGGCGATGACCGTCCGGGCCTGCGGGTCAACGTCGTCTCCTTCGGCTACAAGTACGGCCTGCCGGTCGACGCCGACCTGGTCGTCGACTGCCGGTTCCTGCCCAACCCGCACTGGGTGCCCGAGCTGCGCCCGATGAACGGCCTGGACCCCGCGGTGCGCGACTACGTCCTCGGCCAGCCGGGCGCCAAGGAACTGCTCGACGCCTACGAGGAGGTGGTCGGCATCATCGCGGCCGGCTACACCCGCGAGGGCAAGAGCTACGCCACGCTCGCGGTGGGCTGCACCGGCGGCAAGCACCGCAGCGTCGCCATGGCCGAGCAGATCGGAGCCCGGCTGCGTGACCGCGGCGGCCTGGACGTCCAGGTGAGCCACCGGGATGCGGGCCGGGAGTGACCGAGGATCTCAAGGTCGTCGCGCTGGGCGGCGGCCACGGGCTGTACGCCTCGCTGTCGGCGCTGCGCCGGGTCACCTCCCGGCTCACGGCCGTGGTCACGGTGGCCGACGACGGCGGGTCGAGTGGGCGGCTCCGCCGTGAGCTGGGGGTGCTGCCCCCGGGTGACCTGCGGATGGCGCTGGCCGCCCTGTGCGGCGACGACGAGTGGGGCCGCACCTGGAGCGAGGTCGTCCAGCACCGTTTCCGCAGCGAGGGCGAGCTGCACGGGCACGCCCTCGGGAACCTGCTGATCGTGGCGCTGTGGGAGCGGCTCGGTGACACGGTCGCCGGCCTCGACTGGGTCGGGCGGCTGCTCGGCGCGCACGGCCGGGTGCTGCCGATGTCGTCGGTGCCGCTCGACATCGTCGCGGAGGTCGAGCTGGACGGTGTGGTGAGCACCGTGCGCGGGCAGGTGGCCTGCGCCCTCACCCCCGGCAGGGTCCGGGCCGTCTCCCTGGTCCCGGCCGACCCCCCGGCCGGTCCCGAGGCGGTTCAGGCGGTCCTGGACGCCGACTGGGTGGTCTTCGGCCCCGGGTCGTGGTTCACCAGCGTGCTGCCCCACCTGAAGGTGCCCGAGCTGGCCGAGGCGCTGCACACCACCCGGGCGCGCCGCCTGGTCACGCTGAACCTCGCCCCGCAGCCCGGTGAGACCGACGGGTTCTCCCCCCAGAAGCACCTGGAGGTGCTCCGCCAGCACGCGCCTGCCCTGGAGATCGACGTGGTGCTCGCCGACGCGGGGGTGGCCGACGACCGCGAGGAGCTGGAGAAGGCCGCGGCCGGGCTCGGCGGGCGGCTGGTGCTGGCCGACGTCGCGTCCCCCGACGGCTCTCCGCGGCACGATGCGCAACGTCTTGCCTCCGTCCTGGACGAGATTTTCCGTGGGAAGCGTTGATCCTGGTCAGCGGTGCCCGTGAGTGCGAGAAACTTCTGTGTGCCCGGTTGTTCCGGGCTGCACGAGGTCTGATGGGGGAGGACGAACGATATGGCGGCGATGACAGGAGTGGTGAAGGACGAGCTGAGCCGGCTGCCGGTCCTGAAGCCGTGCTGCCGTAAGGCCGAGGTGTCGACGCTCCTTCGCTTCGCGAGCGGCCTGCACCTGGTCGGCGGACGGATCGTGATCGAGGCCGAGCTGGACACCAACGTCACGGCGCGGCGGCTCATCAAGGACATCGCCGAGGTGTTCGGGCATCGGGCCGAGGTGCTCGTCCTCGCCCCGGCGGGACTGCGCAAGGGCGCCCGCTACGTGGTGCGGGTGTACCGCGACGGTGAGGCGCTGGCCCGCCAGACCGGCTTGATCGACAACCACGGCCGCCCGGTCCGCGGCCTGCCCAGGCAGGTGGTGGCGGGGGCGACGTGCGACGCCGAGGCCGCCTGGCGCGGGGCGTTCCTGGCGCACGGCTCCCTCACCGAGCCGGGCCGTTCCATGTCGCTGGAGGTCACCTGCCCCGGGCCCGAGGCGGCGCTCGCGCTGGTCGGCTCCGCCCGCCGGTTGAAGATCCACGCCAAGGCGCGCGAGGTGCGCGGCGTCGACCGGGTGGTGGTCCGTGACGGCGACGCGATCAGCGCTCTGCTGACCCGGCTGGGCGCCCACGACAGCGTGCTGCTGTGGGAGGACCGGCGGATGCGCCGCGAGGTGCGGGCGACGGCCAACCGCCTGGCCAACTTCGACGACGCCAACCTGCGCCGCTCGGCCCGCGCCGCGGTCGCGGCCGGAGCCCGGGTCCAGCGGGCCCTGGAGATCCTCGGTGAGGAGGCCCCGGAGCACCTGGTGGTGGCCGGGCGGCTGCGGGTGGAGCACAAGCAGGCGTCCCTGGAGGAGCTGGGCCAGCTCGCCGACCCGCCGCTGACCAAGGACGCCATCGCCGGGCGCATCCGCCGCCTGCTCGCCATGGCCGACAAGCGCGCCCAGGACATCGGCGTCCCCAACACCGAGGCCAACCTCACCGTCGACATGCTGGCGCCGTGACGACGCGGGGTGCGGTGCGGGAGAGCCGCCGGGAGCGCCGCGGGGGAGCGCGGTGTGCCGGGGGTGCGCCGCGAATGTCGTGAGGGGCATCGCGGCAGGTCAACGGGCGCGCCGAACACACCCCACCCCACCAGTGGTCTAAACCAATTTGGGTCCTATAGGGTTCGTGTTGAGGTTTTCAGCCCGCCACACGCCGCCGGTCCCCGGGGCCGGCGCACCGACGTACGAGGAGATCGGTACCGTGAGCATCCGCGTAGGCGTCAACGGCTTTGGCCGCATCGGCCGCAACTTCTGGCGTGCGGTCGCTGCCAGCGGCAAGGACATCGAGATCGTTGCGGTCAACGACCTGACCGACAACGCCACGCTCGCCCATCTGCTCAAGTACGACAGCATCCTCGGCCGCCTGCCGTACGAGGTGAAGAGCACCGCCGACGAGATCATCGTGGACGGCAAGGCCATCAAGGCCTTCGCCGAGCGCGACCCGGCCAAGCTTCCCTGGGGCGACCTGGGTGTGGACGTCGTCGTCGAGTCCACCGGCCTGTTCACCGACGCCAACAAGGCCCGGGTGCACGCCGAGAACGGCGCCAAGAAGGTCATCATCTCGGCTCCGGCCAAGAACGAGGACGTCACGGTCGTGATGGGCGTCAACGACGACACCTACGACCCGGCCAGCCACACGATCATCTCCAACGCCTCCTGCACGACCAACTGCCTGGCCCCGATGGCCAAGGTCATCAACGACACCTTCGGTATCGAGAAGGGTCTGATGACCACCATCCACGCCTACACGCAGGACCAGAACCTGCAGGACGGCCCGCACAGCGACCTGCGCCGCGCCCGCGCCGCCGCCCTGAACGTCGTGCCGACCTCCACCGGCGCCGCCAAGGCCATCGGCCTGGTGCTGCCCGAGCTGAAGGGCAAGCTCGACGGTTACGCGCTGCGCGTGCCGGTGCCCACCGGCTCGGCCACCGACCTGACCGTCGAGGTCGGCCGCGAGACCACCGTCGAGGAGGTCAACGCCGCGCTCAAGGCCGCCGCCGACGGCCCGCTCAAGGGCTACCTGACCTACACCGAGGACCCGATCGTCTCCAGCGACATCGTCACCGACCCGTCGTCGTGCATCTTCGACGCGGGCCTGACCAAGGTGATCGGCAACCAGGTCAAGGTCGTCGGCTGGTACGACAACGAGTGGGGTTACTCCAACCGTCTCGTCGACCTCGTCGAGAAGGTCGGCCGAGACCTCTGATGAAGGACCTGTCCGCATTCGATGTGAAGGGTCGGCGCGTCCTGGTACGCGCCGACCTCAACGTCCCCCTGGACGGGGACGTCATCACCGACGACGGCCGCATCCGCGCCTCCGTCCCGACGATCCGGGAGCTCGCCGACAAGGGCGCCCGGGTGGTGGTCTGCGCCCACCTCGGCCGGCCCAAGGGCGAGCCGAACCCGAAGTACTCCCTGGCGCCGGTGGCCCGGCGCCTCGGTGAGCTGCTGGGGGCCGACGTCGCCTTCGCCTCCGACGTGGTGGGCGACTCGGCCCGGTCCGTCGTCGAGGGCCTCGGCGACGGCCAGGTGGCGCTGCTGGAGAACCTGCGGTTCGAGCGGGGCGAGGAGTCCAAGGACGACGCCGAGCGCGCCGCGTTCGCCGAGAGGCTCGCGGCCTTCGCCGACCTCTACGTCGGAGACGGCTTCGGCGCGGTGCACCGCAAGCACGCCAGCGTCTACGACGTGCCGAAGCTGCTGCCGCACGCGGCGGGCCGGCTCGTGCTCGCCGAGGTCGAGGTCCTGCGGAAGCTGACCGAGGAGCCGGCCCGGCCGTACGTCGTGATCCTCGGCGGCGCGAAGGTCTCCGACAAGCTCGGCGTGATCGGCAACCTCCTGACCAAGGTCGACCGGCTCCTCATCGGCGGCGGCATGGCCTACACCTTCCTGGCCGCCCAGGGCCGCGAGGTCGGGAAGTCGCTGCTCCAGGAGGACCAGCTCGACACCGTGCGCGGCTTCCTCGACGAGGCGGCCAAGCGCGGCGTGGAGCTCGTCCTGCCGGTCGACGTGCTGGCGGCCGTCGACTTCGCCGAGGACGCCGAGTACGAGGTGGTCGACGCCACCGCGATCCCGGCCGATCGCCAGGGCCTCGACATCGGCCCGCGCACCCGCGAGCTGTTCGCGGGCAAGCTGGCCGACGCCCGGACGGTGTTCTGGAACGGCCCGATGGGCGTCTTCGAGTTCGAGGCGTTCTCCGGGGGAACCCGCGCGGTCGCCGAGGCGTTGGTCGCCTCGGAGGCGTTCACCGTCGTCGGTGGCGGGGACTCGGCCGCGGCCGTGCGCACGCTCGGGCTGCCCGAGGACGGGTTCTCGCACATCTCCACCGGTGGCGGGGCCAGCCTCGAATACCTTGAGGGCAAGACCCTGCCCGGGCTCGTCGCCCTGGACAGCGGGGAGTGAACCGACTCGGTGAGCGGGCGCGCCGTCCCGGCGCGCCCGCTTCCGACGCCAGAAACGTGAGTAGCGCTCCGCGAAGCGGACGAGGAACGGCGGGTGACAGATGAGCACGGCACGCAAGCCCCTCATCGCCGGCAACTGGAAGATGAACCTCAACCACCTGGAGGCCATCGCTCACACCCAGAAGCTGGCGTTCGCGCTGAACGACAAGGACCTCGACCGGGTCGAGGTGGCGGTCCTGCCGCCGTTCACCGACCTGCGCAGCGTGCAGACCCTGGTGGACGGCGACAAGCTGCGCCTGGTGTACGGCGCGCAGGACCTGTCCGAGCACGACGGCGGCGCGTACACCGGGGAGATCTCCGGGGCGATGCTCGCCAAGCTCGGCTGCACCTTCGTGGTGATCGGGCACTCGGAGCGGCGGCAGTACCACCGCGAGGACGACGACGTGGTCAACGCCAAGGTCCACGCGGCCTACCGGCACTCGCTCACGCCGATCCTGTGCGTGGGGGAGAACCTCGAGGTCCGCCGGGCCGGCGGCCAGGTGGCCCACAGCGTCGCCCAGCTCGACGGGGCGCTGCGCAAGGTCACCGCCGAGCAGGCCGCGTCGATCGTGCTGGCATATGAGCCGGTGTGGGCGATCGGCACCGGCGAGGTGGCCACCCCGGAGGACGCCCAGGAGGTCTGCGGGGCGCTGCGCTCCCGACTCGCCGAGCTGTATGACGCCGATGTGGCCGCCGCCGTCCGTATCCTTTACGGAGGGTCGGTCAAGGCCGACAACATCCTCGGCATCATGGCGCAGCCCGACGTGGACGGCGCCCTGGTCGGCGGCGCCAGCCTCGATCAGGTGGAGTTCGTGAAAATCTGCCGTTTTGGTGAAATGTCAGGCTGACCGAGACGTTCGGGGGGTACGACTTGACATGAGGTCGTACCCTCTTAGAGCAAGTTTGAATCGTCACGCCTCAGGCGTCACACAAGGGTCGTGCCCGGACGCGGGCCGCGCGTAAATAGGGAACAGGTCAACGGTGACAATCGGAATCTCCATCGCCCTCATTCTGGCGAGCTTGCTGATGATCCTGCTCGTCCTGCTTCACAAGGGCAAGGGCGGGGGTCTGTCGGATCTGTTCGGTGGCGGTTTCTCGTCATCGTTCGGAGGGTCCTCCGTGGTCGAGCGCAACCTTGACCGGCTCACCATCATCACCGGTGTGGTCTGGTTCGTCTGCATCATCGCGCTGGGCCTTCTTCTCAAGCCCTGACCGGGGCTTTCAGACGCCCTGGCTTTCGCCAAGCGTGACAGTGGTTCAGCCCCCCGCGCCCACCCGGAGCGGCGGGGGGCCATCGAGCGAGGAGTTCATCCGTGGGTAGTGGCAACGCGATCCGTGGCAGCCGTGTCGGAGCCGGCCCGATGGGAGAGGCGGAGCGCGGCGAGGCGGCTCCCCGTGTGAGGGTCCCGTTCTGGTGCGCGAACATGCATGAGACGCGCCCCAGCTTCGCCAGCGACGCCCCCATACCGGAGTTCTGGGACTGCCCGCGGTGCGGCCTCCCGGCCGGTCAGGACGAGAGCAACCCGCCCGCGCCGCCGCGCAACGAGCCGTACAAGACGCACCTCGCGTACGTCAAGGAGCGCCGCAGCGACAAGGACGGCGCCCAGATCCTGGCCGAGGCCCTGGAGCGGCTGCGTTCCTCCTCCCGCCCGATGTACTGATCCGCTGATCCGGCGGATGTGAGGGGCCCCCGTGGAGAGCTTCCGCGGGGGCCCTCCGCGTCTCCCATGACCAGGGGACGCCGGGCGGCGGGTGAGGCGTCCCGGCCCCGCCGTACGGATGCCGGGGTTCAGGTCCCGGCCACGCCGCGGCGGTAGGCGTAGCCGACGGCCTGGGCGCGGTCGCGCGCCCCGATCTTGGCGAAGAGGTTGTTGACGTGCGTCTTCACCGTGGCCTCGCTGATGAACAGGGCCGCGGCGATCTCCGCGTTGGAGCGGCCCTCGGCGATGAGCCGCAGGACCTCACCCTCCCGCCTGGTCAGCCCGTCGGGCAGGGCGTCGCGCTCCCGGGCGGGACCCGTCCGCCCGGCGCGCTCCCGGCCGGGATCCGGCACGGCGGCGCGGTCCCGTACGGGGTCCGGCCGGGAGACGCGGTTCCGTACGGGGTCCGGCACGGCGGCACGGTTTCGTACGGGGTCCGGCACGGCGGCGTGGTCCCGGGAAGTGTCCGGCCGGGCGTCCTCCAGGTCTCTCCGGGCCGGACCGGTCGGCGGAGCCGGGGGCATGGCGTCCAGGAGGCGGCGCTGGACGGCCGGGTCGAGCTGGGCGTCGCCCCGCGTCACTGCGGCGACGGCCCGGGAGATCTCCTCGGCGTCGGCGCTCTTGGTGAGGAAGCCCCGGGCCCCGGCCCGCAGCGCGGCGAACACCGACTCGTCGTCGGAGTAGGTGGTCAGCACGACGACCTGGACGTCCGGATACGCGGCGCGGATCCGCCCGGTGGCCTCGACGCCGTCCATCCGGGGCATCCGCAGGTCCATCAGGACCACGTCCGGCCGTGTCTCCCGGACCAGCCGCAGGGCGGCTTCGCCGTCGCCCGCGGAACCGGCCACCTCGATGCCGGGCAGCAGGCCCAGCAGCAGCGTCAGCCCCTCACGCACGACCGTCTGGTCGTCGACCACCAGCACCCGGACGGGCGCGCCGCCCGTCTCCCTCCCGGCCTCGGTCATCCTGCGGTCTCCTCCGGTGGCTCGACGGGCCGGCGCGCGGCGGGGATCAGGCCCGGAGGGCGCCCCGCCGCCGGAGATCCCCCAACGGGCCGCTCCGTCATGGGAGACGGCCCGGCCGACCGTTCCGCCGCACGGATCCGCCCGGACCGTCGTTCGGCGGGGGACCGGCCGGAGGGTCGTTCCGCCGCGGGGAGCCTCAGCCGCACCCGGAAACCCCCGTCCGTCTCCCCGGCCTCCAGCGCCCCACCGAGCAGCTCGGCCCGCTCCGCCATCCCGACGAGACCGTACCCCCCTCCCGGTGTGCCCGGCCCGCTCCCCGAAGGGTTGGTCACCTCCAGCTCGCAGACCTCGCCGGCGAAGGCCAGCCGTACGGTGGCCGGCGCCCCGGGAGCGTGCCGGCCGACGTTGGTGAGGGCCTCCTGGGCGGTGCGGACCACCGCCAGCTCGGTCTCGGGCGCCAGCCGCCGTTCGGGGCCGGTCACCGTCAGCGGGCACGCCTGCCCGGTCGTGGCCCGGAACTCCTCGGTCAGGGCTTCGATCGCCGCCGGCAGTGGCGGGCTGTCCTCCCGCAGCGCCGACACGGCCCTGCGGGCCTCCTCCAGTCCCGACCTGGCGAGCTGCCCGGCGTGCTCCACCCGTTCCAGTGCTTCGGTGTGCCGCTCGGCCCGCAACAGCAGGCGCGCGCCCTCCAGGTGCACGATCTGCGCGGACAGGGAGTGGGCCAGCACGTCGTGGATCTCCCTGGCGATCCGCGCCCGCTCGGCGAGCACCGCCTCGCGTGCCTCGGCGGCCCGGGTCGCCCTGCGCTGCCGGACCGCGTAGGCGATGAGGAGGATCACGCAGACGTTGACGGCCAGGGGCAGCTCCTGTTCCCAGGAACGGCCGGCCAGCCCGGCCAGCAGCAGGCCGGTCAGCGCGAGCAGCCCCACCGGCACGGCCCGGTGCGGCGGATGGCGGAAGGCCGCCGCCCCGACGGTGAAGAGCAGGGCCGCGACGGCCAGGCCGCCGTCGGGAGAGAGAACGAGGAGGCCGATCGAGGCGATCACGGCGGTGCCGAGCCTGACCGGGATCCCGAGGACCGTGACCGGGGGCTTCTCCCGGCGGGCCGAGCCCGGCGGGGGAGCGGCGGCCAGGCATCCGGCGACGGCCAGCGCCAGTGCCGCGACCGTGAGGCGGTGGCCGGGGGCGGCGGTCTGGTCCCGGACCACCTGGACGACGGCGAACGCGGCGAACGTCGCGACCACCGCGACCCGCAGCAGGACCGCGGCCTGCCACCGGATTCCGGGCATGTCCCGAAGATACCCGTGGGCTCGGCCTCCCTCCGTACCGGGCCGTTTCCGGCGTTCCGCCGCGCGGGGCCTCCGGGCGCCGGACGGCGTCCGGCGGTGCGGGCCGTACGGCGACGCCCCAGCGGTGGGCGGCGGCATACGGAGCCCGGTACGGAGCGCCGTACGGTGCGGGGAGCGGTCACGCGTGCGCCGGGGCGGTGAGGTGCGGGGGCAGGGCGCGGGCTCGGCGGGCGACGAGGAGGGACTGGACGCCGATGGTCACGCCCATGAAGAACAGGATGGCCGTGGGCGCCGACGCGAGCCCGAGGGCGTGGCCGGCGCCGAGCAGCGCGACGCGCGCGACGGCGGAGGCCAGCCAGCCCAGCAGGGTCCATCGGGTGCCCTTGGACCAGGGCGTCCCCTTCCCGTCCCGCCAGACCCGGACGGTCGAGGCGCGCAGGACACCGAAGGCCACCGCGCAGGCGACATCCACGGCCAGCAGGAGCAGGCTGAGCGGCAGACGACGAGGGTCCACGAGCCCGCCGGAGGCGGCGCCGGCCACCATCATGAACAGGGCGAGCCAGAGGAGGCCGGTCCGGGTGGCGACCCGGGTCATCATCTGCCGGTAGAGCACGAAGGCGATGACGAGGACGATGACGGCCGCCGTGCTCAGCGGGTTCGTCGGAGTGAGCGAGTTCACGGGGAAGACGGTAGGGAAACGCGCGCCGGGGCGGATCGGCGCCGGGGTGGAGAGATTCGATCTCCACCCGTGGGTGGAGTGTCGGCGGATCGCCGTCCGCGATTCCCGCACCGGGCGGTGATCCGCGTCCCCGCGCCGGGGCGGCGGTCTGCGCCCTCGCATCGGGGCGATGGTCCGTGTCCCCGTACCGGGCTGCCGGGCTGAATGGCCCGTGCGACGCGGTTCGGGCCATACGGCGAAAAAATTTCGCGGCACGCATCTTTTCGTAATCCGCAAGTATGTGTACGGTGGTCCCATGGACACCGGGAAACCCGAGCGGCCGGGACTTCGGGAGCGCAAGAAACAGGAGACCCGTGCCGCGCTGAGCTGGGCGGCCATCCGCCTGGTCGTGGAGCGCGGGCTGGACGCCGTCCGGGTGGAGGACATCGCCGCCGAGGTCGGGGTGTCCCCCCGCACCTTCAACAACTATTTCTCCAGCAAGGGTGAGGCGATCGCCGCCCGCCACCTCGACCGCGCACGCCGGATCGCGGAGGAACTGCGCGCCCGGCCGGAGTCCGAGCCGCTGTGGGAGGCGATCCTCAACGCGGTACAGACCCAGTTCTCGCCCGCCGACATGCCCGCCGACATGTCCGGCGGCGCGGCCGGTGGCACGCGCGTCGACGCGTCCGGTGACATGTCCGGCGGCGCGGGCGACGAGGTGACCGGCGGCAGACGGGCACCCGACCGGCGGTGGATCGCCGGAGTCCAGCTGATGATCAGCGAACCCTCGCTGCAGGGCGAGATGTTCAAGGCGAACGCGGCCGCCGAGGCGGAGCTGGCCGCGGCGATCGCCGAGCGCACCGGCACCGACGCCGTCCGCGACCTGTACCCGCGGCTGGTGTCCGGCGCGGTCGGCGCGGCCGTCGGCCTGGTCATGGAGCGCTGGCTGCGGGCCGACCCGCCCGTTCCGTTCGGGCCGATACTCCGCGACGCGCTCGGCCAGCTCGCCGCGGGGCTGCCGGTTCCCGGTCGAGGGGAAACCGCCGGCCCCCGGGCCTGAGAGCGGTTCATCCGCCTTCCGGTCCCGCCGAACTTCCGGCTCTCCCGGATCCGCCGGCTCTGATCGATGCCGTCCCAGAGAGTCCGGGCCGGGAGGTCCGGTCTCCGGGGTCCGGTCCGGAATGCCTGGTTTCCGGGGTCCGGCCGGGGATGCTCGTCCCACCGGATCCGGGTCTCCGCCGGATCCCCACCCCGCCGAACCCCGTACCCGTGTGCCTCCGTCGGCCGTCGCCCGGGTGGTCCGTCACGGCCGCCTGCTGTCACCGTACGTGAAAATACCGTGACGAATTGTGTCGCCATGTTCCGCCCCCTCTTCATCGGGCTCCGAACCTCCGGGGCCTGAGTCCCCATCCATCCCACCGAGGAGGAACCGCCATGTCCGCAGACGTGGTCATCGCCGGAGCCGGCCCCAACGGGCTGATGCTCGCCTGCGAGCTGAGCCTGGCCGGAGTGCGGCCGATCGTGCTGGAGCGGCTGCCCGCACGCACCACCGAGAACCGCGCCAACGGCCTGGTCGGCCAGGTGGTGCGGATGCTCGACCGCCGGGGCCTGTACGGGCGGCTCGGCGGTGGCGCCGAGCCGCCCCGGCCGGTGCCGGGGTTCGTGTTCGGCGCGCTGCCGCTCGACCTGAGCACGCTGGACGACAACCCGCTCTACATGCTGGGGACGCCGCAGCAGCGCGTCGAGCAGGTCCTGGAGGAGCGTGCCGCCGAGCTGGGCGTCGAGATCCGCCGGGGGCACGAGCTCACCGGCCTGTCGCAGGACGCCGAGGAGGTCGTCGCCGACGTCACCGGTCCGGACGGCCCCTACCGGCTGAGGGCCCGCTATCTCGTCGGGGCCGACGGCGGGCGCAGCGTGACGCGGAAACTGGCGGGGATCGGCTTCCCCGGCGTGACGCGGGACTCCACGGTCTCCCGCACCGCGTCCGTCACCGTGCCGCCGGAACTGGTGGACCCGGCCACCGGCGGGCTGAACGTGCCCGGCTACGGACTCGTCCCGCCGTTCATGCACCACCGCACCGAACACGGGTTGTTCGTCTTCGCGCCCTTCCCCGGCCGCCCGGCCCTGGTGAGCACCATGGAATGGGAGCCCGCCGCGGCCGGGGGCGACGGTCAGCCGCCGCTGACCCTGGAGGAGCTGGGCGAGAGCGTCCGCCGCGTTCTCGGGGCCGATCTCCCCCTCGGCCCGTCCACGGGGTCCGGTCCGCACGTGATGCGCCGCCTGGCCGGTGGAAACACCCGGCTGGCCGACCGGTTCCGGGACGGCCGGGTGCTGCTGGCCGGTGACGCGGCCCATGTGCACTCGGCGATCGGTGGTCCCGGTCTCAACCTGGGCCTGCAGGATGTGGTCAACCTCGGCTGGAAGCTCGCCGCCGAGATCCACGGCTGGGCCCCGTCCGGCCTGCTGGACAGCTACGAGGCCGAACGGCGACCCGCGGCGGAGCGGGTCGTCATGCACAGCCAGGCGCAGTCCGCTCTCATCGCCCCGGGAGCGGAGGTCACCGCGCTGCGGCGGCTGTTCACCGAGTTGCTGGGCGACCGGAACGTCGTCCGGCACATCGCCGCCACCATGGCCGGATCGGACATCCGCTACGACATGGGCGCGGGCGACGGGGACGACGAGGGCGCGATCGGCGGGGGCGACGCCCATCCCCTGGTGGGCCGGTGGGCGCCCGACCTGTCGCTCGACACCGACACCGGCACCGGTCCGGTACGGCTCGCCGAGCTGACCGCGGACGCCCGGCCGCTGCTGCTCGACCTGACCGGGGACGCGTCCCTCTCCGGGGAACCGGCCGGATGGGACGACCGGGTCAAGGTGGTCGCCGCGCGCCTGCTGGGCCCGAGCGCCCCCGGTGCGCAGGGCGGTTCGGGTGCTCCGGACGGCTCGGGCGGCTCGAACGGCTCGAACGGGGAGGGCGGGACCGGTGAGATCACGGCCCTGCTGCTGCGGCCCGACTGCTACGTCGCCTGGGCCTCGTCCTCGCCCCGTCCGGACTCCGGTGAGCGCGAGGACCTCCGCGCCGCCCTGACCCGGTGGTTCGGGGCGCCGGCGACCGTACCCGCCTGAACCGTCGTGCCCGCCGTACGGCGGGCTCCCGCAGGGGACGCCCGCGGTGCGGCGGGCTTCCGCAGGGGGCGCCCGCCGTATGACGTGTCCGGTCCGCCGGGAGCATCGGGAACCCCGGGGCGGGGTCGTCCGCCCGCCACGGACGCTACAAAACACCATGGGACGCGATGGGACGCCGCGGATACGTTCGGCGCAGATCCTCTTAGTACGACGAACATCGTATTTTGACATCTATCGTACTTCCGTGTTTGAGTCGATCATCGTCTCTCACGGAGGAAGAACGACATGATGGCGAAGGCGGTGCTGTTCCACGAGCTCGGCGGCCCCGAGGTGATGAGGCTGGAGGACGTGGAGATCGGCGAGCCGGGTCCGGGCGAGGTCCGGATCCGCGTGGACGCGATCGGCCTGAACCGGGCCGAGGTGCTGTTCCGCACCGGCCACTACATCGAGCCGGTGAAGCGGTTCCCCGCCCGGCTGGGCACCGAGGCCGCGGGCGTGGTCGAGGCGGTCGGCGAGGGCGTCGAGGGGTTCCGGCCCGGACAGCCGGTCAGCACCGTGCCCGGGTTCTCGCAGAACGACCACGGGGTCTACGCCGAACGGGCGATCGTGCCCGCGGCTTCGGTGCTGCACCGCCCCGAAGGACTCGGCGCCGTCGAGGGCGCGGCGGTGTGGATGCCGTACCTGACGGCCTACGGCGCGCTGGTGGAGGCCGGGGGGATGCGTGCGGGGGACACGGTCGTGCTGAACGCGGCCTCCAGCAGCGTGGGGCTGGCCGCCATCCACGTCGCCGGCCGCGTCGGCGCCACACCCATCGCCCTCACCCGCACCGCCGCCAAGAAGGAGGCGCTGCTGAAGGAGGGCGCGGTGGAGGTGATCGTCACCGGGTCGGAGGACGTGGCCGAGCGGGTGCTGACGGCGACCGGCGGCCGGGGCGCCGAGTTCGTCTTCGACGCCGTCGCCGGTCCCGGCGTGCGGGACCTGGCCCGGATGGTCGCCGACGAGGGCACACTCCTGGTGTACGGCGCGCTGAGCGGCGAGCCGACCCCCTATCCGGGCATCGACCTCGGCATGCCCGCGCTGAACATGCGCACCTACACCATGATCGAGACGGCGAGCCGGCCGGAACGGCTGCGCCGGGCGGCCGCGTTCGTGACCTCCGGGCTGCGTTCGGGTGCGTTCCGGCCGGTGGTGGACCGCACCTTCGACCTGGGCGAGATCGTCGAAGCGCACCGGTACCTGGAGTCGAACGCCCAGGTCGGCAAGATCGTGGTCACCGTCGCGCACTGACCTCCGCAGGTCCTCCGCCGGCCCGCAGACCGGCCCCGTGGCCGGGGAGGCGGGATCAGGGCCAGACCTTGGCCTGGGACTCGAAGAGCTCCCGGTCGCTCTCCACGGGCAGGACGCAGACCAGGTGCCCGCCGGGCACCCGCAGCACGCGGCACTCCTGCCACCGTGACACCTGCTCGGCGCCGAGCCCGACCAGACGCGCGGTCTCGGCCTCGACGTCGTCGGTCTCGATGTCCAGGTGGAAGCGGGGCGCGTCGTCGACCGACTGGACGGCGGTGACCAGTCCGGGCAGGGCCTCGTGCAGCGTGACGAACTGCGGCTCGGAGGGGATGAGCTCGGTCCGCACGCCGAGCGCGGCGGACCAGAAGGCCGCGGCGTCGGCGGCCTCGGCCTCGGGGGCGTCGATCAGAACGGCGTATACGCGGCTTCGATGCATGTCCGCACCGTACCGGTTGGGTCTCCGGCCGGTGCCGACACCCGTGCGACGGCGATGCGGCCGCCGGCTTCGGGGACGTCCGAGAGGGTCAGCCGTCCGGCCCGGCGAGCCGGTCGCGCAGATACTCCCGCAGCACCACGGCGTTGTTGTGCTCGGTGTCCCTGGCCGCGTACAGCAGCGTGACCTTCCCCCCGCGCGCGGCCTCCAGCAGAGGCTGGACGGTGTCCGCCTCGCCGTCCAGCTCCTCGCGGTAGCGGCGGCGGAACTCCGCGAACCGCTCGGGGCGGTGCCCGAACCAGCGCCGCAGCTCCGCCGAGGGCGCGAGGTCACGGACCCAGCGGACCCGCTCCAGCTCGTCCTTGCGCACACCGCGCGGCCACATGCCGTCCACCAGGAACGCCGTCCCCTCGAACGGCCCGCCGTCGTACACCCGCCTGACGATGATGTCCCTCATCCCCGGGATCTACCCGGATGGCGTGCCGCGGAAGCGGCGGACCGGTTCGCGGCATCGGGTGGCAGGATGTCCGGCATGACTGCATCGGATCCGAAGTCGGATCTCCATCGTTACCTGAAGATCGCCCGTGAGGCCCTGGTCTGGAAGCTCGACGGACTGGCGGAGTACGACATCCGCCGGCCGATGACCCCCACCGGGACCAATCTCCTCGGATTGATCAAACATGTGGCCGGCACCGAGGCCGGGTACTTCGGTGACGTCTTCGGCAGGCCGTTCCCCGAACCGCTGCCCTGGATGGAGGACGAGGCCGAGGCCAACGCGGACATGTGGGCGACCGCGGAGGAGTCGCGCGACGAGATCATCGCGCTGTACCACCGGGTGCAGGCGCATTCGGACGCGACGATCGAGGCGCTGGAGCTGGACGCGACCGGCCGGGTGCCGTGGTGGCCGGAGGGCCGTGACGAGGTGACCCTGCACCGGATCCTGATCCATATGATCGCCGAGACCGACCGGCACGCCGGGCACGCCGACATCGTCCGGGAGCTCATCGACGGGGCCGCCGGACTGCGGCAGGACGCCGGGAACCTGCCGCCGGGCGACCGGTCGTGGTGGGAGGGCTACCGCGCCCGGCTGGAGGACTTGGCACGCGAGGCCGGCCGTGCCTGACGGGGCGATCCGGCCGGGGCGTCCTCTGGGATGAGACCCGCGGGGGCGGACCGCCCCCGCGGGTTCCCGGACGCGGACGGCGGGCGAGGCGGGAACCGGCCTGGTCGCACGGGACGCCGTCGCCGTCGGCGGCGTCCCGCCTGCGCGGTGGGCCCGGTCAGCCGGACGTCCCGGCCTCCAGGATCGAGACGATGGAGAAGAGGGTGAAGCACACCGCGCCCAGTCCCACCATCACCCGCGCGGGGACGAAGAACTGCGAGTCGGTGACGGCGGCCTCGAACAGGAAGGCGGAGAGGAAAAGACAGGTCAGTGCGGTGACGATCGGCAGGATGGGGATGCGGTCGGCGAGGGGGAAGGAACGGCGCCACACCAGGGCCAGCAGGAGCGCCTTGGACAGGATGCTGAAGCAGACCAGCGCGAGGCCGATCAGGATGAAACCGGGTGCGATGCGGTAGGGCCTGTCGGAGCCCAGCAGGACGTACAGGCCCAGCACGAGGTTGATCGTCCCCATGACGATGACCAGCCAGCTCCACCGGTACCGTTCGGTTTCGCCGAAGGTGTTGCGGACCTGGCGGACGATGCTCGCCACCAGGGCGGTCAGGCTGGCGCATATCGCCGCCAGCCCGAAGACGACGTGCCCGGCGACGTAGCCGGCGCTTCCTCCCCGGGTGAAGAGGACGAAGGCGAGGGTGAACCCCACGACGGCGCAGACCACCGGAACCGCCACGAGCACCATGCCCAGCCCTCGCAGGTAGGCGCCCTCCGGAGGACCGTCCTCCGGGCTGCCGGCGGCGTTGACCGGGATGAGGGCGAAGGCCGTGGAGGCCGTGGCCACCGTACTGACGCAGGTGGCGATGAGGCCGATGCCGAAGATCACGTGGCCGCCGACGACGAACTCGGCGGCGTCACCCCGGAGCACGGTGGCGACGCCCCAGCCGATGGTGACGAGCGCGACGACGTAACCCGACAACGGCAGTGCGACGCGCCAGAACAGGCTGTAACGGTTGATCAACTGGCGGATGATCGTCGCGGCGGTGGTGAAGAGCGCGTAGCAGATCGCGGCCAGCGCCATGTTCACGGAGCCCGCGACGAAGTGGCCGGCGTCCGCGCCGCCGCTCCTGATGTAGAGGCCGTACGCGAGACAGACCGCCCCGAACACCAGGGGTATGGCGCGGAACAGGACACTCACCACGAAGTTCATGGACCCCTCCAGCCGCCCCCGTCGTGTGGCCTGCCCTGCGATGCCCGACGTTGTCGCGTTTCACGCCAATGTAACCCGCTGACCTGGGCTTTAAGGCGGAGACTCGCCCTTGGCGCCCTTTCGGGGGACGGTCGGGCCCCGGGTGGTCTGCCCGGCTTCATGGGCTCAACCGGAGCCGGACCGTACGGCGGGCCAGGTGAAGTGGGGGGGCGCGGTCAGGCGCTCGCCCGAGTGGGTGGGCAGGGCGAAGCCGACCGCCTTACCGGGCGCTCCCGTCGTGAAGGAGGGCTCCGGGCCGGTCGGCGGGGCGGCAGGGGGATGAAGGCATGCGCGTCCTCCGTCGCCGTCGGTGACCGTCGTCCAGTAGGAGACGGCACCCGGAGCGGCGCGGGGGAGATCCCCCCGATGTCGTCGCCGTTCGCTGCGCGGGTCGTCCCACGGGTACGGCCGCCGCCGTACAGCGAGCGGATCACGCCGCCGGGTGGTCGTTTCCCGGTCGTTTCCGTCGCCGACACCCGACGCCCGTCAGTCGTGTTGACAATGGGTTCCGTATCGGTTGCCATGCGTGATCGGGGTGGCCATGGAGGGGCCGGGATGCGGCGCGGGGCGTCCGGAGCTGGTGCGGGCGCGCAAGCGGATGGGGATGAGCCAGAGTCAGATCGCACGGGCGCTGTGGGTGTCGCCGACGACGTGGAGCCGCTGGGAGCGGGGGCGGCAGGAGATCAGGCCGATCTACCGGGCGCGGATGGCCAAGGTGTTCGGGGCGGACCCGGCCGAGGCGGAGCGGTGGATCGAGGGCGCGTCCCGCTGGCCGGAGCCCTGACCTCCGCCCGCTCGGTCGAACGCCTCCGCCGCTTCTCCGCCCGCCTGGACCCGTACGGCACCACCATCCAGGTCAGAGAGTCCCGCGCAAGCCTGGACGCCGAACTCCTTTGGCGGCGGCGGGACTCAGTCGTTGGTGGACGCCCCCGGCCCAGTCGCGGCGTACCGGGCGGCGATGGTGCGGACGGCCTCGTCGACGACCTGAGCGACGCGTTCGGCGCTCACCTCCCAGCCCGGCACCAGGAGTTTCGGCCAGAAGACGTAATTGGAGATCATGCCTAGGAACTGGGTGGCTGCGAGGTCCACGTCCTCGACCCGCACCGTTCCCGCCTCGTGCTCAGCCAGAAGGTAGCTGCGGACGGACTCGAAGTAGGGCATCTTCCCGTGCGAGAACTGCGCATGGGCCAGCTCCGGGAACCGCGGCAGCTCGGCGATGACGATCCGGAACAGGTCGGTCATCTGGGGCCGGCTCAACAGCTCGGCGTAACGGCGGCCGATGGCGCTGAGCCCGCCGACGACGTTGCCCGCCGGCGGAGGATCCTCCTCGTCGGCGGTTGACCAGGACTCGGTGACGATGGCGTCGAACAGGGCGGCCTTGCTCGGAAATTGCTTGAACAAGGTGGCCCGCGAGACACCCGAGCGCTCTGCGATCCGCGCCAGCGATGTCCGGTCGTAGCCCAACTCGAGGAACAGCGCGGTCGCGGCCGTCACGATCAGCGCGCGCTTTTCCTGGGCGACGCGCTGGTGGTACGTCGGTACGACCCTGTTCATGGACCGAGCATACGAGGTGAGTGGCTTGACTCGCCACTGCCGCCGACCTACTGTCAAGGCAGTGGCGAGTCGCCCGGCTCACCATCGGCCGGCCGTTCATCGCAGATGATCCCGGTCGGTCACCCACGTACCGAAGGAACATCGGATGAACCGCTTCGGCAACCAGACCGTGCTCGTGACCGGTGGGACCGGTGGCCAGGGATCGAGCCACGTACGCGCCTTTCACGCGGAGGGAGCGAACGTGGTGATCGGCGACATCGACACCGAACGCGGCGCCGCTCTCGCCGGCGAGCTCGGGACCCGCGCTCACTTCACCCGCCTCGACGTCACCGACGAGAGTTCGTGGTCCGCTGCCGTGCTGGCCGCCGAGAGCGCCTTCGGCGCCCTGAACGTGCTCGTCAACAACGCGGGCGTCCAGAACCCGCCGGTGCCGATTGAGAACACGGACCAGGCCACGTGGTCGCGCATCCTCGACATCAACCTCACAGGGACCTTCCTCGGCATCAAGGTCGCCGCCCCCGCTCTGCGCCGCGCGACAGGGGGAGCCATCGTCAACATCGCCTCGACGATGGGCCTGGGCGGCACGGCGCACTACGCGCCGTACGTCGCCAGCAAGTGGGCCGTGCGAGGACTTACCCGAACGGCGGCGCTCGAGCTCGGCCGGGACCGCATCCGCGTGAACACCATCCACCCCGGCGTGATCGCGACTCCCTTCATCCAAGAACCAGCGGCCGGCGCCACCGCGGCAATCGCCGACTTCTACTCACCCGAGCCGTTCGCCATCCCCCGACTCGGAGAGCCGGCCGACGTCACCCGGCTTCTCCTGTTCCTCACGTCATCGGACGCGTCGTTCATCACGGGGTCGGAGTACGTCATCGACGGTGGACTCCTCCTCGGGCCCGCCCTTCAGACCGAGACCGCATGAGCAGTCCAGACACGACCGGATGGAACGACTCCGCACATGACGCGTCTTTGTCGCACCTGCCCGATCACGTCCGGCGAGCCATCGAGATCACACCTGCGGCAGGCACCAGCGAACGGATCATCGACATCACGACGCTGGGGCGCCGCACCGGCCGGCCACGCCACATCGAGATCTTCTTCTACCGTGCTGCGGGCACCACCTGCCTGTGCAGCGGCGCCGGCGGTGCCGAGACCGACTGGCATGCGAACCTTCTCGCCGATCCCGGCTTCACCTTCCACCTCAAGAACGGGATCCGCGCAGATCTGCCTGCACGGGCCATGCCTGTCACCGACCCAGCTGAACGTCAGGCCGTGCCGGCGGAGATCGTCGCGGATCTCAACCAGCCCCACGACCCCGGCACCGTCCGGCCGACTCGACTCGAGGACCGGGCTGACCGCCGGCTGATGCGCATCGGCTTCCGCCATCGGCAGTGATCGCGGATCCCCCGACAGATGCCCCGGATCGTCGGCAGTCACGGCAAGGCCGGCTCACCGTACGGCTTCGCCGCCCTGGCTCGCGCCGGCCCACCCGCGCGCCCGGCTGGAACGGGTGGAGGAACTCAGGTCCGGGGCCCTTCGATCATCGCGACGATCTCGTCGACGGCCCGTCTGGACTCGGGCAGGGAGTACAGGGGCCAGACGTGCATCATGCCGGGGTATTCGAACCACTCCAGGGACACGCCCTCCTGTCGTGCCCTGTCCCTGAGCCGGTGGGCGTCGACGTTGAGGATGTCGAGGGTTCCGGTGAAGACGGCGATGGGAGCCAGGCCGCGGAGCGAGCCGTACAGGGGGCTGACCACCGGATCACGCGGGTCCAGACCTCCCGCGTACAGACGACCGGCCTCGCGCACGCCCTCGGGGGCGAGGATCGGGTCGTCCCGCTCCAGCTTCGCCATCGCCGGATCGCTGCAGGAGACGTCGACGCACGGCGACACCAGCACCAGACGCGCCGGCTGCGGCAGGCCGGCCTGTCTGGCCTGCATGACCAGAGACAGGGCCAGGTTGCCCCCCGCCGAGTCGCCCACCACGGTCAGGCGCTCCGGGGAGGACTCCCCGGCGAGATCCCGGTAGAGAGGCAGGAGCATGGCCCACACGTCGCGGGCGCTGTGCTCGGGGGCGAGGGGGTACATGGGGACGGTGATCGAGCAGCCCAGCCGCTCGGCCAGCGTGCCGATGAGGTCCCAGTGCAGCGAGGTGATCGACAGGGACCAGCCGCCGCCGTGCAGATACAGCAGGTGACGGCCGGTGCGGCCGGTCTTCGGGCTCACCGTGTAGACGCGGTGAGCGGCCATGCGCCGCTCCTCGACGGAGAGCCGATCCTTGTATCCGGGTACGGCGGGGCCTCTCCTGCGATCCGCGGCGATGCTCCTGTGCACCTTCTCCGCGCTGCCGTACATGCGCCGTTTGACGCCCATCAGCCTGACCGCGACGGTGGTCAGCCGCGCCTGCATGCTCGTCACAGGCCGCACTCGATCAGGTCGAACGCCTCGTCGATCAGATCGTCCGGCGACCTGCCGGCGTCGTCCTGCCAGGAGGCCCGTACGGCCCACTCGATGATGGAGAACGTCGTGACGACCAGCACGCCGGGGTAGACCTCGCCGGGCGGACGCTTCGTCCGAGCGGCCACGGCCCGCATGAGGGTCGCGAAGATCCGCTCCTGGTCGGCGGGCCTGCGTGCCCGGGCGAGCAGTTCGGGGTTGCGGCGCCAGAGCGCGATCTGCTGTCGGCTGGGCACGAAGGAGTCGGCGATCTCCTTGGCCATGACCCGCATCGTCCGGACCGCCGGTTCGTCCGCGGGACGTGCGGCCACCAGCGCCGCCAGCTCCTCCGCCGACCGTGAGGGCCCGACGGTGAGAGCCTCCTCCTTGGAGGAGAAGTAGTTGAAGAAGGTCCGGGTGGAGATGTCGGCCGCCTCGGCGATCCTCTCGACGGTCAGGTTCTCCAGTCCCACCTCCAGGGCCAGGCCCACCGCCGTGTCCCCGATGAGCCGCCGTTTCCGCGCCCTGTTGCGTCCGCGACGCTCCTCCGCTGCATCCATGATTTGCACAATATGCAATAATTGCATTAAATGCAATCCTTGGTGACCCTGTCCTCAACCGACCACTTCGCCGCCCGGCTGTCGAGTCGGCAGGTAGGACGCCGAACCTCTTCCGTGACCCGGGAAGGGGTTCCCGGCATCACCTCATCGCAGGTCGACCCGGCTGAGCCGTGCGGGCTGGACGTCTCCCGATCGCCCCACCCTCCTACGGTGCCACAGTGGAAACCGGCCGATCCGGGACGACCGGCATAGATCCTCGGCTCGTCCGCGTCCTTGCTCTTTGACATGACGAGGAGGACGGGTGGATCCAGGATTCGAGGCGGACTTCCGGGAGTTCGTCGTCAACCGGTCGGCGGCGCTGTTCCGCACCGCGTATCTGCTGACCGGTGACCGGCATGTCGCCGAGGACCTGGTGCAGTCGGCACTGGCGAAGACGGCGGCCAGGTGGAGCGCTCTGCGCGACCCGGCGGCGATCGAGGGATACGTCCGCCGGGCCATGTACCACGAGCAGGTCAGCCGGTGGCGTCGCCGTTCCCGGGGGACGGAGACGGCCGTCGGATGGCTGCCCGAGCAGGTGGGGGAGGGCCACGCCGAGTCGGTGGACCTCCGGCTGACGATGCGGGCCGCTCTGGCCCGCCTGACGCCCCGGCAACGGACCATGCTGGTGCTGCGCTACTTCGAGGACCTGTCCGAGACCGACATCGCGCGGACGCTCGGCATCCGGGTGGGGTCGGTCCGCAGTCAGATCCACCGATCGCTGGAACGTCTGAGGAAGGTCGCCCCGGAACTGGACACGGTGAGGGAGTTCCGATGAACGTCGAAGACCTGTTGCGCGAGACCTTCGCCGAGATGGCTCAAGAGGAGCCGCCGCCGTCACCGGAGCGGTTCCTGCGGACCCGTGACGTACGGCCCCATGACGTACGGCGCCGCCGTCCCGGCCCCGTCCTGGCCGCCGCCGCGGCGGTCGCCGTGCTGGCGGTGGGTTCCACGCTCGCGGTCGAGGGGTTGTCCTCCGGCTCCGGATCGTCCGGGCAGGCGTCCTCGGAGGCTCCCGTTCAGAAGAGGACGCCCGCACCCCGTTCCGCCGCCTCGGTGCCTCCTGAGCCGGGGACCACCGACGAGGTCGCGCCGCCGCCTGCCAAGGTCTGGCCGGACGCGGTCCACACCATGCCCACGAAGCTGCCCGACGGCAGGAAAATGCTTCCGGAGCTGTTCCTCGACGAACGCACGCTGCTGGTCCGGACCGGGAGGAAGGACGTTGGGAACCGGCCCGACGAGTTCTGGGCCTACGACCTCGGCTCCGGTAGCGCCAGGCGGCTGGTCGACCTCGCTCCGCCCGCCGGCACGACCCACATCCGTTCCGCGGTGTCGGGTGAGGGCCGGCTGGCGTGGGCGACCGTCCGCTGGAAGGACCTCCGCTCGTTCGTGGACGTCTGGACCGCTCCGGTCACGGGCGGGACGCCGCGCCGGATCGCCTCGTTCCCGCAGACCATGAAATACGGCGACCTCGACATGATGGAGATCGCCGACGGGCACGTGGTGTGGTCGCGCGTGGTGAAAGGCGGCGTCTACCGGGTCTCACTCTCCGGCGGGAAGACGACGATGGTCCCTCGCTCCCAGGGATATCACCTTCTCCGGTGGCCCTGGGCCGGGTCAGGGAGCGGCCGCGACCCACAATCCGATTTCGACCGCATCGTCAACCTCGTAAACGGTGAGAAGCAGGGTGTCGTCAAGACCGGAAAGGAGCGGATCAGCGGCTGCGGGGTCACCTGGTGCGCGCTGACCCGGCCTGCCGCGGGCGGGGGCGCGGAGGTGGTCGCCCGCCGCCGCGACGGCTCCGGCGAGCGCGTGATCCCGGGAGGGCCGAGGGGCTTTCCGGCACTCGGCCGGTTCCTCACGTTCCCGCAGTACGGCACCCTCGGCGCCGGCACCGGCGATCAGCAGAGCCGTATCGTGCTCTACGATCTGGCCACCGGCCGCGTCGCCGACCTGGGCTTCCGCGACAGGCGAATGGACCGGGGGCGCAGTTCCCACCTGGAGGACACCTACCTGGACCACACCGCGCCGGGGCTGCTCGACTATGTCCTCAACGGCAGGCGGGTGGTGGTGAACCTCGCCGCCATCGAGTGACCCGTCGCGCCGGGGACGCCCGCTCGCCGCGGACGAAGCAGGCGAACGCCGTGGCGGCGTGCGAGGGACGCGGTCACGACGAAGCCACGGTGCGGCGTGTGCCGCGCCGTCCGGCCCGAGGGGGCCGTACGGCGCGGCGCGGGCGGCCCGACGTCAGCGGCCGTACACCTGCTCGCCGCGGACGAAGGTCGCCGCGACCCTCGTCCGCCAGATGTCGGCGGCGGGCTCGGTGAACGGGTCGCGGTCCAGCACGACGAGGTCGGCGCGGTTGCCCGGTGCGATGACCCCCGCGTCGTCGTCGCCGTTGATCCACGCCGAGCCCTCGGTGTAGGCGGTCAGCGCGGTCACGAGGTCCAGGGACTGACCTGGCAGGAACGGGGTCTGCGCCGTCGGGTAGTCCGCGTGCACCGAGCTCGGCGGCTCGGTGCGGTTGACCGCCACGTGCATGCCCTGGATCGGGTCGGCGCTGGAGACCGGCCAGTCGCTGCCCGCGCAGAACCGGGCGCCGGCCCGCAGCAGGTCGGCGAACGGGTACTGCCACGACGAGCGCTCCTCGCCGAGGAACGGGATCGTCAGCTCGTCCATCTGGGCGTGGTGGGTGGCCCACAGCGGCTGCAGGTTGGCCGTCACGCCCAGCTCCGCGAAGCGCGGGACGTCCGACGGCTCGATGATCTGCAGGTGCGCGACGTGGTGGCGGTTCGCCGGGTCGGTCCCGGCGAGGCTGTCGAGCACCTCGCGCACGGCCCGCTCGCCGATCGCGTGGAAGTGCACCTGGAAGCCGTGCCGGTCCAGCTCGGCGACGTGGCCCTTCAGCAGCTCGGGGTCGACGTACGACAGGCCCGTGCCGCCGCCCGCGCCGCCGCAGCGGCAGTAGGGCTCGATCACCGCGGCGGTGAAGTTCTCCGCGATGCCGTCCTGCATGATCTTCACCGAGGTGGCGCGGAACCGCTCCAGGCCCTCGGCGGCCTTCCGGCGTTCCAGCAGCTCGGGGATCTGCTCGGCGCCGCGCGTCCGGTCCCACCACAGCGCGCCCACCACCCGGGCGGTGAGCCTTCCTGCGGAGGCGGCCTCCAGGTAGGCGGGGAGCTGGTCGTGGGAGCCGGCGAAGGGGCCGACGATGGCGTCCTGCCAGGCGGTGACGCCCAGGGAGAACAGGTGGCGCTGGGCGTCCAGCAGCGCCGCGACCTGGTCGGCGGTGGTGGGCCGCGGGGCGAGCGGGCCGACGAGCTCCATCGCGCCCTCGTGCAGCACCCCGGTGGGCTCTCCGCCGGCGTCGCGCTCGATCCGGCCGTCGGCGGGGTCGGGGGTGTCACGGGTGATCCCGGCCAGCTCCAGGGCGCGGCCGTTCACCCAGGCGGCGTGGTGGTCACGCTGGACCAGGTACGCCGGGCGGCCGAGGAAGTCGAGCTGGGAGCGGTGCGGCAGGCCGCCGGGAAAGGCCGACATGTCCCAGCCGCCGCCCTCGATCCACTCCCGGTCCGGGTGCGCGGCGGCGTAGGCGGCGATCTTCTCCAGATACTCCGGCAGGCCGTAGACCTCCGCCAGGTCGCACTTGGCCCGCTCCAGGCCGGCCTGCACCGGGTGGATGTGCGCGTCGGTGAAGCCGGGGATGAGCAGGCCGCCGTCCAGGCCGACGGTCTCGCAGCCGGGGCCGGCCCGGCGTGCGACGTCGGCCTCGGAGCCCACGGCGGCGACGCGGTCGCCGCGGACCAGCACGGCCTCGGCGAAGGCTCCGCCGGGCAGGAAGACGCGCCCGCCGCGGAAGAGGATCTCGTTCACTCGGTCGCCGCCGGGGTGCGGGCGGCGGGACCGGGCAGGTGGGGCATGCTTCTCCTTCGGGCGGCGACGGAACCTCGGACGGCGACGGAACCTCGGACGGCGATGGAACCTCGGGCGGCGACGGAACCTCGGACGGCGATGGAACCGAACCTAGCGGCCGGTGATGGCGTCGGCGACGCGGGCCAGCGCCGAGGTGCGGCCGAGGCCGGCCTTCTCCCTGGCGTCGGCGCGGCGGTACAGGTCGTACATCGCGTGCACGCCGATCCAGCGCAGCGGCTCCACCTCCCAGCCGCGGACCTTCCGGTCCACCCACGGCAGCGCCACGAGGCCGGTGTCCTCGCGCAGGATCAGGTCGCGCAGGGTACGGCCGGCGAGGTTGGTCGCGGTGACCCCGTGGCCGGTGTAGCCGCCCGCCCAGCCGATCCCGGTCCCGTGGTCGACGTGCACGGTGGCGCACCAGTCGCGGGGCACGCCCAGCACGCCGGACCAGGCGTGCGCCACCCTCGACTCCCGCACGGCGGGGAACATGCCGGTCAGCAGCTCCCACAGCGCCTCGATCGTCCAGGCGTGGGTGCGGCCCCGGTCGTCCACCCGCGAGCCGTACAGGTACGGCTTGCCGCGCCCGCCGAACGCGATGCGGCCGTCGGCGGTGCGCTGGGCGTACATGTAGTAGTGGGCCATGTCGCCGAGCAGCTCGCGGCCCTCCCAGCCGATCGCGTCCCACAGGTCGCCCAGCGGCTCGGTGACGATCATCGAGCTGTTCATCGGCAGCCAGGCCCGGTGGTACTGCCGCAGCTCCGCGGTGAAGCCCTCGGTGGCGCGGATGACATGGCCGGCGCGGACCGTGCCGTACGGCGTGCGGGCCTCGTGCGGGACGATCTCGGTGACCGGGGTGCGCTCGAAGACCTCCACCCCGAGGTCGCGCACGACCCGGGCCAGGCCGCGGGCCAGCTTGGCGGGCTGGATCCGGGCGCAGTGCGGGCTCCAGATCGCGCTGACCGCGCCGTCCACCCGCAGGCGGCTCTCCCGCTCGGCCGGGTCCAGCAGCCGGACGTCCTCCTCGGTCCAGCCCCAGTGGCGCTCGTGGTCGAGCAGGGCGCGCAGCCGCCGGTCCTGGGCGGCGTTGGTGGCGACCGTGGTGACGCCGCCCTTGACGATGTCGGCGTCGATGCCCTCCTTGTCCGCGACGGCGATGACCTCGTCGATGGAGGAGAACATCTCCCGCTGGAGCCGCTTGGCCGCGTCCACGCCGTGCGTCCGGGCGTAGCGCTCGGGGGTGCCGGCCAGCTCGCCGACCAGCCAGCCGCCGTTGCGGCCGGAGGCGCCGTATCCGGCGAACTCCTTCTCCAGCACGGTGACCCGCAGATCGGGTCTGGCCCGCTTGAGGTAGTAGGCGGTCCACAGGCCGGTGTAACCGGCTCCGATGATCACGACGTCGGCCTCACGGTCGCCGTCGAGGGGTTCTCCTGCCACGGGGATGCCGAGGGAGCGGTACCAGAAGGAGACATCCCCGTTGACAAAGTCCCCAGACAGGGGAACTCGCGTGCTCATGGCCACATATCCTGCTATATCCGTCATGAGGCGTGCATCACCCCACGGAAACCGTTGTACAACCGCATCATCCACAACTCCCTTGAGACGTAACGGCGGGCTCACCCCGGTGTAGCGGGGCCGTAACAGGGCTCCGCCAAGCTGATGGCGATGGAGGGAGCTTTGATGGGGTTTCTGAGGATTCGTACTACCGTCGATGAGCGGCCGGGGCGGCTCGCCTCGCTGGCCACCGCGCTCGCCGAACGGGGCGGCAACATCCTGGGCCTGAGCGTCCAGTCCGACGCGGACGGCACCGTGGACGAGTTCGTGGCCGACATCCCCGCCGGCCCGGAGACCGTGCGCCGGGCGCTGGAGGCCGCCGGCGGACGTCGGGTGCAGGTCGTCCCCGCCACCGCCCACGAGCTGACCGACGAGCCCACCCGCGCGCTCCTGCTCGCCTCCCGGCTGCGCGCCGAGCCCTGGCGGCTGCCCGCGTTGCTGGGCGAGCTGCTGCGCGCCGACGACTCCCGCTGGGTCTACGGCGCCGACATGAGCGAGCTGCCCGACCCCACACAGCTCACCGTGCCGGTCGCACCGCGCCGCGCCGTACGGCTGCGCCGCGCCGGGCTGCCCTTCACGCTGACCGAGGCCGCCCGCGCGGCCTCCTTCGTACGGCTCGCCCAGCCGGCCTGCCACCGCCCGCCCGGGGCGACGCGGACCGCCAGGCTGACCGACGGCACCGAGACGCAGGTGCGCCCGGTCACCCGGCTCTACCGCGAGGCCGTCCGCGACCTGCACGACCGCTGCTCGCCGGAGTCGCGCCGGTTCCGCTACTTCACCCCCGTGTCCACGCTGCCGGACCGCGTCTTCGACCGGCTCTGCGACCGCGCGCACGGCCACTCGATGGTCGCCGGGCACGACGGCCAGGCGATCGCACTGGCCAGCCTGATGTTCACCCCCGACCCGGGCATCGCCGAGCTGGCCCTGCTCGTCGAGGACCGCTGGCAGGGCCGGGGGCTGGGCTCGGCGCTGGCCGGGATCCTCCTCGCCGAGGCCCGCGACCTCGGGCTCGCCGAGGTCCGGGCGAGCATGCTGGCCGGCAACACGCGTATGCGCAGGCTCATGTCCTCGCTGGGCGCGACCCTGACCCTCACCGACGACCCGGGCGTGGTGGAGGCCAGGCTCGCGGTCGGCGTCACGGCGACGCCCAGACGGGGCGCCTCCATGGCGTCCCCGGAGTCCGGGACGCCCGTGAGGTCCGGGCCGCCCGCGGAGTCCCGGGCGGCGTCCGCGGCCTGACCCGCGCGGTCTCACAGCGCGGTCCTACAGCGCGGTCCGGAACGCCTCCAGGCGCTCGACGAGCTCCTCCGGGTGGCTCAGCGGCGCGAGGTGGCCGCCGGCCGTCTCGTCGGGGACGATGCCGAGCCGCTCGCGGACGACGCGCCGCTGGAAACCGGCGGGGAAGAAGCGGTCGTCGCGGCAGACGAGGAACCGGGTAGGCACGTCCGGCCACGCCGGCAGCGGCCACGGCTTCAGGAACGGCGTGCCGGACTGGCTCAGCGAGTGCTCCTCCACCTGGGTCGCGATCTCCGGCGGGACGCCGTTCAGGAAGGTGAAGTCCAGGTCGAAAGGGGCGTCGGCCGGTCGGCCGTGGCGCTCGTTCACCTCGCGCACGGCCTGGGCGTGACCGGTGGCGGCCCACCAGTCACCCGGTGACTCGCCGGGCGAGGGGACCATCGCGGTCAGCAGCACCATCAGGCCGACCGGCAGCCGCTCGCACACCAGCGGCGCGGTGAAGCCCCCCATGGAGTGGGCCACCAGCACCAGGTCGGCGCGGTCGCCGACGGCCGTCACGACCGCGTCGGCGTACTCGGCCAGCCCGGCCGAGTCGTCCTCGCAGGGCAGCTCGACCGCCACCGTGTCGTGGCCGCGAGCCCGCAGCAGCGGCGTCACCCGGTGCCAGAGCCACGCGTCGCAGCCGGCGCCGGGGATCAACACGTACGTCGCCATGCGGTTCACCTTTCTGAGCCGGTCGTCCCCGGGGCGCGCCCGCGAGGCGCCGGAGACCCGGAGTCCGTGTCCGCCCAGTCAAGCCTGTGCCACCGACAGAAATGAACATGACTTTTTAGTGTCAGATTCGTCGGTAATCGCTACCGCTGAGAGAGAAGAGGTCCGTAAGGTCTGCGCCATGACGATCGACGCCTTCATCGACGCGCTGCCCAAGGCCGAACTGCATGTCCACCTCGTCGGCTCCGCGTCGGTGCCCACCGTCCTGGAGCTGTCGCGCCGCCATCCGGACAGCCGGGTTCCCACCACCGAGGAGGAGTTGCGGGACTTCTACCGGTTCCGGGACTTCGGGCACTTCGCCGAGGTGTACCAGGCGGTCAACGCCCTGGTGCGCGAGCCCGAGGACGTGGCCTCCCTGGTGACCGGTCTCGCCCGGGACCTCGCCGCGCAGAACGCCCGCTACGTCGAGCTGACCGTCACCCCCTACTCCCACCACGTCGTGGGCATGCCGATGCGGGAGGTCACCGAGGCGCTGGACCTGGCCGCCCGCGCCGCCCTCGGCGACCACGGCGTCCGCGTCGCCTACGTCTTCGACATCCCCGGCGAGTGCGGGGCCGAGAGCGCCCGCGTCACACTCGACCACGCGCTGAGTGAACCTCCCCAGGCGCTGGTAGGTTTCGGCCTCGGCGGAAGCGAACACGTGCGCCCCAGGTACCGAGAGGCGTTCCGCGACGCCTTCCGCGCCGCCGTCGCCGCCGGGCTGCACAGCGTCCCGCACGCGGGGGAGATGACCGGTCCCGAGAGCGTCTGGGAGGCCGTCGAGGGGCTGCGCGCCGAGCGGATCGGCCACGGCATCGGCTGCATGGGAGACCCCCGCCTGGTCGCCTACCTGCGTGAGACCCGCATCCCGCTGGAGGTCTGCCCCACCTCCAACCTCCGCACCGGCCAGATCGCCGACCTCGCCGAGCACCCCCTGCCCCGCATGCTTCAGGAGGGCCTGTTCGTGACCGTCAACAGCGACGACCCGCCCATGTTCGCCACCACCCTCCGCGGCGAGTACCGCGCCGCCGCCGGGATCCTCGGCCCCGACCGGGAGGCGCTCGCCGGTCTGGCCCGCAACGCCGTCGTCGCCTCCTACCTCGACCCGGCCGGCAAGCAGGCCCTCCTCGCCGAGATCGACGCCGTCGTCGCCGCTCAGACCGGCTCGGGAACGCCGGAACCGGCACGCTGACCGCCGCCCGGCCGGACGGCTCGCGCGTCCGGCCGGGGAGGCGGGTCAGGGGGAGGAGATGCGGCTCAGGGAGGAGGGGATCTTGGAGGCGGCGGCGCGGTCCAGCAGGAACAGCGTCCGCTGCCGGCCCCGGGCCCCGGCCGCCGGGACCTGCATCGGCCCCGACTCCGACAGCGCCAGCCGTACGGCGCCCGCCTTGTCCTCACCCGCGACGATCACCCACACCTCGCGGGAGTTCCGGATGACCGGCAGGGTCAGCGAGACGCGGACGGGAGGCGGCTTGGGGGAGCCGTGCACCGCCACCACGGGCCGCTCGTCGTACAGCGCCGGCATCCCGGGGAACAGCGAGGCCACGTGCCCGTCGGGGCCCATGCCCAGCATCATGACGTCGAACGACGGCGCCGGCCCGTGGTCCTCCGGCCGGGCGGCGCGGCGCAACTCCTCCACGTAGGCCTCGGCCGACTCCTCGGCGGTCATCCCCGAGTCGGGGCCGCGCATCGGGTGGACGCGGGCCGCATCGAGGTCGACGTGGTCGAGCAGGGCCCGCCGGGCGCCGGTCTCGTTGCGCTCGGGGTCGCCGTCGGGCAGGAAGCGCTCGTCGCCCCACCAAACGTCCAGGTTGCGCCAGTCGACGGCGTCGCGGGCCGGGCTGGCGGCGATCTCGGCCAGCGTCGCGGTGCCGACGGTGCCGCCGGTCAGCACCAGGGACGCCGACCCCTTGGCGGACTGGGCGTCGACGGTGCGGGTGATCACCCTCGCGGCGACGGCCTTGGCGAGCATGTCGGCGTCACGATGGACGATCACGGTGGGAACGCTCACGGAACCTCTCATTCAACGGGAAGTCGGTACGGCGGGCGAAGGGGGACGTGCGACAGCAGGCTCCCATCGGAGGACCGGCGACGCGAAGACGCCCCGCGGCGTGCCGCAGGGCGTCTCCCGCGTCGGCGGTCCCACCGGGAGACCGCCTCGGCGACCGCGCGGGCGCCCGGGACCGCCGGGCGCCCGCCGCGTCAGCCCTCCGGGCCGCCGCGGGCGATCCGCCGGATCGCCCCCTCGTAGATCTCGTCGGGGTCCAGCCGGCGCAGCTCCTCGGCCAGCAGTTCCGACAGCGGGCGGCGGGTCAGCGCGACCTGCCGGTCCGGCTGGCCGGGCCGCTGCAGGGTGGCCACCCGGGCGTCCTCGCGCAGGATGGCGATCTCCCCGCCGGGGGTCTCCAGCCGGACCGCGGTCAGGCCGGGTCCCGCGGAGTCGGCCACCTTGATCGGGACGCCGAGGCACCCGCCGAGCCAGGCCGCCAGCAGCGGGGCGCTGGCGTGCCCGGGAGCCGCCTCGACCGTGCCTCCGGTGACCTGGCTGACCTGCTGGTCGAACGCGGCGGCCAGCAGGCTCCGCCACGACGTCAGCCGGGTCCAGGCGAGGTCGGTGTCGCCCGGCAGGTAGGCGTCGGCGCGGGAGGAGATCGCCGCGACCGGGTCGGGCGCGGCGTGCGCGTCGACGATGCGGCGCTGGGCCAGAACGCCGATGGCGTCCTTGGACGGCGACTCCGGGCAGTGGCCCGGCCACCACGCCACCACCGGGGTGTCGGTGAGCAGCAGGGGGCTGACCACCGAGTCGGCGTGCCGGGTCAGCTCGCCGTACAGGCGCAGCAGGATCACCTCGCCCGGGGTGGACTCCCCGAGCCGGATCTCGGCGTCGAGCCGGTTCGGCTCGGACGCGTCGCGGGCGATGACGACCAGTATCCGGGAGGGGTGCTCCCGGGCGGCGTCGGTCGCGGCGCGGACCGCGTCGTACTGGTTGCTCTCGTCGCAGACGACGACCAGGGTCAGCACCATGCCGAGCGCGGGCGTGCCCATCTGGTGCCGCAGCTGGGTGAGCTGGGAGGAGATCTTCGACGCGGTCGTGCCGCTGAGCATGAAGTTCGCCATCTACAGCCTCCTCCACGCGCGGCCGTCACGGGCCATCATCTCGTCGGCCGAGGCCGGGCCCCACGTCCCGGAGGGGTACTCCTCCGGCGGGCCCTGCGACGTCCAGAACTCCTCGACCGGGTCGAGGATCTTCCACGACAGCTCGACCTCGCGCTGGTGCGGGAAGAGCGGCGGGTCGCCGATCAGCACGTCCAGCAGCAGCCGCTCGTAGGCCTCCGGGGAGGACTCCATGAACGACTCGCCGTAGGCGAAGTCCATCGAGACGTCCCGGACCTCCATGGCCGTGCCGGGCACCTTGGAACCGAAGCGCACCGTGATGCCCTCGTCCGGCTGGACCCGGACGACCAGGGCGTTCTGCCCCAGGATCTCGGTCTCGTCCTTGCTGAACGGCAGGTGCGGCGCGCGCTGGAACACCACGGCGACCTCGGTCACCCGGCGGCTCAGCCGCTTGCCGGTGCGCAGGTAGAACGGCACGCCCGCCCAGCGGCGGTTGGCGATCTCCAGCTTGACGGCGGCGTAGGTCTCCGTCGTGGAGTCCGGAGAGATGCCGGTCTCCTCGGTGTAGCCGACGACCGGCTCGCCGCCCTGCCAGCCGGCGGCGTAGCGGCCGCGCGCGGTGCCCAGGGCGAGGTCCTGCGGCAGCCGCACCGCCTTGAGGACCTTCTCCTTCTCCCGGCGCAGCGAGTCGGCGTCGAAGGACGTCGGGTCCTCCATCCCGACCAGCGCCAGCAGCTGGAGCAGGTGGTTCTGGATGACGTCGCGGGCCGCGCCGATGCCGTCGTAGTAACCCGCCCGGCCGCCGATGCCGATGTCCTCGGCCATCGTGATCTGGACGTGGTCGACGTAACCGCGGTTCCAGATCGGCTCGAACAGGTTGTTGGCGAAGCGCAGCGCCAAGATGTTCTGGACCGTCTCCTTGCCGAGGTAGTGGTCGATGCGGAACACCGAGCTCTCGGGGAAGACCGCGCTGGTGACGGCGTTGAGCTCCTGCGCGCTCTTCAGGTCGTGCCCGAACGGCTTCTCGATCACCACCCGCCGCCACGACCCGGGGGGCGCGTCGGCGAGGCTGGTCCGCTTGAGCTGCTCGATCACGACCGGGAAGAACTTCGGCGGCACCGACAGGTAGAAGCCGTAGTTGCCGCCGGTGCCCCGGGTCTCGTCGATCTCCTTGAGCATCATGGCCAGCGCGTCGAACGCGCCGTCGTCGGTGAACTCGCCGGGGCAGAAGAAGATGCCCTCCGACAGCTGCTTCCAGACCTCCTCGCGGAACGGCGTGCGCGCGTGCTCCTTGACGGCGTCGTGGGCCAGCCGCGCGAAGTCCTGGTCCTCCCAGTCGCGGCGGGCGAACCCGACCAGCGAGAAGCCGGGAGGCAGCAGCCCCCGGTTCGCCAGGTCGTAGATCGCCGGCAGCAGCTTCTTGCGCGCCAGGTCGCCGGTCACGCCGAACAGCACCAGCACGCACGGCCCGGCCACCCGAGGCAGGCGCTTGTCGCGCGGGTCGCGCAGCGGGTTGGCCGCCACCACCGCGTCGGTGGTGCCCGCGGTGGCCCCCGCCGAGGCGACGGCCACCGAGTCGGAGGTGTGCAGGTCATCGCCGCGGCGGGCGCCGTCCTCCGGCGTCCCGGCGCGCGACGCGGCGCGTGCCCCGTCGCGCGTCTCGGCGGACGTCTCAGCCGACGTGCCGGCGGATGCTTCGGCGGGCGCCGCGGACCGCCCGTCGCCCGTGCCGTCGGGAACGGCCGCCTCGGCGGCCTTCCCGGCTCTCTGCTTGCTCATTCAGACCTCCCGCGCTGCCTCTAGCAGGCGTGCGACCCCGGCGGCCCGGTCGGTCAGGTGCAGCCGCACCGCGGGCCGGCCGCGGTCGGCCAGCGCGCCCAGATCGCCCAGGGCCTGCGCGAGCTGGAGCCTGCCCAGGGTGTACGGCTTGCCCGGCACCTCGACGTCGGTCTCGTTCGCCCCGGTGATCTGGAGGAAGACGCCGTCCTGCGGGCCGCCCTTGTGGTACTGGCCGGTGGAGTGCAGGAACCGGGGACCCCAGCCGAAGGTCACCGGCCGGTCGGTGCGGACGGCCAGCAGCCCGCGCAGCGTGGCCGGGTCGGCCGCGCTCCAGGCGTCGGTCATCTCCTCGAACGAGGCGCCCTCGGCGTGCGGGGCGTCGAACGCGGCCTCCCTGTCGAGGTAGGCCATGACCGCGAGGTAGCCCCGCTCGGGGATGGCCTCCAGCAGCGCGGTGAGCACCTCGGAGAGGTCCTTGGGAGCCGGGGAGCCCGGCACCTCGCCGTACACCTCCACCGGGCCGTCCACCAGGACCGGCGTACCGGTCGGCGGCTCGGCGCGGTCGAGGATCTTGGCGGTGTTCTCCTTCGACTCGGCCACGTTGGGCTGGTTGAAGGGGTCGATGCCGATGACGCGGCCGGCGACGGCCGTGGCGTACTCCCAGATCAGGAACTGCGCGCCCAGCGGGCCGCTGACGGTCACGTCGCCGCCGGACTCGATCCCGGCGACCAGCTCGTCGTCGGTGTCGTTGGGGTCGGCGCCGACGACCGGCAGGATGCCCCGGCCCTGCTTGCCGGTGGACTCGGCGACCAGCTGCTCGATCCAGTCGGGCAGGCCGTTGATCTCCGCGAGGCTGTCCTCCAGGACGAGCTTGTCGCGCCCGGCGGCCGCGGCCGCGCCCAGGGCGGCGCCGAGCGTGAGACCCGGGTTGCCCTCCGCCTGGGCCAGCAGCGGGCGCACGGCCTCGGCGTCGTCGAGGAGCTTCTCGATGTCGGCCCCGGCCAGCGCGCTGGGCACCAGGCCGAACGCCGACAGGGCGCTGTAGCGGCCGCCGACGTTGGGGTCGGCCAGGATGACCGGGTAGCCCGCCTCGATGGCGGCCTGCTCCAGCGGCGATCCCGGGTCGGTGACCACGACGATCCGCTCGGCGGGGTCGATGCCCGCCTCGCGGAACGCCTGCTCGTAGATCCTGCGGTGGCTGTCGGTCTCGACGGTGCCGCCGCTCTTGCTGGCCACCACCACGATCGTGCGCTCCAGCCGGTCGGCCAGCGCGCGGCGCACCTGGCCGGGGTCGGTGGTGTCGAGCACGGTCAGCGGGACGTCCGCGGTGGTCGTGATGACCTCGGGCGCCAGGGAGGAGCCGCCCATGCCGGCCAGGACCACGTGGTCCAGGCCCTGGGCGCGGGCCCGCTCGACCAGCTTGCCGATCTCCGGCAGCAGCTCCCGGCTGGTCAGCGGGAGGTTGAGCCAGCCGAGGCGGATGGCCGCCTCGGCCTGCGCGTCCGGGCCCCACAGGCCGGGATCGCCGTTCGCCAGGGCCTGGTGGAAGCCCGTGGCGACGAGGTCCTTGACGGTCTCGGCGGCCCGCTCGGCCAGCCGCTCGTTGCCGATCGTCACGGATGCCGTCATGTGCCTCACGCCTTCCGCAGCTCGGACTCGACCGTGGCCAGCAGTTCCTTCCAGGACGCCTCGAACTTCTCCACGCCCTCACGCTCCAGCACGGCGACCACGTCGTCGTAGTCGATGCCGGCGTCCTTGAGCGCCGCCATGGTGTTCCAGGCGTCCTCGTAGGAGGGGCGGACCGTGTCGCCCTCGATCCGGCCGTGGTCGGCCGCGGCGTCGAGGGTCTTCTCCGGCATCGTGTTGACCGTGCCGGACGTGACGAGCTGGTCGACGTAGAGGGTGTCGGGGTAGCTGGGGTCCTTGGTGCCGGTGGAGGCCCACAGCGGGCGCTGCGGCCGGGCGCCGGCCTCCTTGAGGGCCTGCCAGCGCGGAGAGTTGACCACGTCCTCGTAGGCGGCGAAGGCCAGGCGGGCGTTGGCGACCGCGGCCTTGCCCTTGAGGGCCTTGGCCTCGGGCGTGCCGATCTCGTCGAGCCGCTTGTCGATCTCGGTGTCCACCCGGCTGACGAAGAAGGAGGCCACCGAGTCGATGCCGGAGAGGTCCAGGCCCTTCTCCTTCGCCTGCTCCAGGCCGGCCAGCCAGGCGTCCATCACCGCGCGGTAGCGCGCCAGGGAGAAGATCAGCGTGACGTTGACGCTGATGCCCTCGGAGATCGCCTTGGTGATCGCGGGCAGTCCCTCGACCGTGGCCGGAATCTTGATCATCGTGTTGGGGCGGTCGACCAGCCACCACAGGGCGCGCGCCTCGGCGATCGTCTTGTCCGTGTCCTTTGCCAGGCGCGGGTCCACCTCGATGGAGACCCGGCCGTCCAGGCCGCCGGTGGCGTCGTAGACCGGCCGCAGCACGTCGGCGGCCCAGCGGATGTCGTAGGTGGTGATCGCGCGCACCGCCTCCTCCAGGTCCACCCCCCGCACGGCGAGGTCGTGGATCTGGACGTCGTAGGCGTCGCCCTTGCTCAGCGCCGAGGCGAAGATCGTCGGGTTGGAGGTGACGCCGACCACGTGCTTGTCGCGGATGAGCCCCTCCAGGTTGCCGGTGCGCAGGCGCTCGCGGCTGATGTCGTCCAGCCAGATGGACACGCCCTGGTCGGAGAGGTTCTTCAGGATCTCGCTCATGATCAGTTTCCCGTCGTCTCGCCCTTGTCGGCCCCGACCCGGGCGAGGCTCGCCTTGGCGGCGGCGGCCACGCGCTCGGCGGTCAGGCCGAACTGCTCGTACAGGGTCTTGTAGGGAGCCGAGGCACCGAAGTGCTCCAGGCCCACCACTTCCCCTTCATCTCCCACGAACTGCCGCCAGCCCAGTGTGATTCCCGCCTCCACCGCGACGCGGGCGCGGACCGCCTTGGGCAGCACCAGCTGCCTGTACGCGGTGTCCTGCTCCTGGAACCACTCGACGCACGGCATCGACACCACGCGGGCCGGGATGCCCTCCTCCTCCAGCAGCTTCCGGGCCCCGACGGCCAGCTCGACCTCCGAGCCGGTGGCGATGAGGATGACCGCGGGCTGGCCGGTGGAGGCCTCCTCCAGCACGTAGGCGCCCTTGGAGACCTTGTCGTAGTCGAGGGTGCCCTCGTAGACCGGGAGGTTCTGCCGGGTCAGCGCCAGGCCGGCCGGGCGGTCGGTGTGCTCCAGGATGGCGCGCCAGGCGGCGGCCGTCTCGTTGGCGTCGGCCGGCCGGACGATGTCCAGCCCCGGGATGCCGCGCAGCGCCCACAGCTGCTCGATCGGCTGGTGGGTCGGGCCGTCCTCGCCCAGGCCGATGGAGTCGTGCGTCCACACGTAGGTGACCGGCAGCTTCATCAGCGCGGCGAGCCGTACCGAGGGCCGCATGTAGTCGCTGAAGACCAGGAACGTGCCGCCGTAGGGGCGGGTGCCGCCGTGCAGCGCGATGCCGTTGAGGATCGCCCCCATGCCGTGCTCGCGGATGCCGAAGTGCAGCGTCCGGCCGTAACGGCTGCCGGGGAACTCCTTGGTCTGGAACTCCTCGGGGATGAAGGACGGCTCGCCCTTCATCGTGGTGTTGTTGGACTCGGCGAGGTCGGCCGAGCCGCCCCACAGCTCCGGCAGGACCGGCGCGAGGCTGTTGAGCACCTCGCCGGAGGCCTTGCGGGTGGCGACGGACGCGCCGGGCTCGAACGTCGGCAGCGCCTCGGTCCAGCCGGCCGGCAGCCGCCGGTGGCTGATCCGGTCGAACTCCGCGGCCCGCTCCGGGTTGGCCTCCCGCCAGCTCGCGTAGGCCCGCTCCCACTCGTGGCGGGCCGCCCGGCCGCGCTCGACGACCTCGCGGGTGTGCTCCAGCACCTCCGCGGGGACGTCGAAGCTCTTCTCCGGGTCCATCCCCATGATCTGCTTGGTGGCGGAGATCTCCTCGGCTCCCAGGGCCGAGCCGTGGGCCTTGCCGGTGTTCTGCTTGTTGGGCGCGGGCCAGCCGATGATGGTGCGCAGCCGGATGAACGACGGCCTGCCGGTCTCGGCGCGGGCGGCCTCCAGGGCCTGGTTCAGCGCCCCGACGTTCTCGCTGTACTCGCCGTCGCCGGTCCAGTCGACGGTCTGGACGTGCCAGCCGTAGGCCTCGTAGCGCTTGGTGATGTCCTCGCTCAGCGCGATCTGGGTGTCGTCCTCGATCGAGATGTGGTTGCTGTCGAAGACGACGACGAGGTTGCCCAGCCTCTGGTGGCCGGCGAGGGCGCTGACCTCGTGGCTGACGCCCTCCTCGATGTCGCCCTCGGAGGCGATGCACCAGATCATGTGGTCGAACGGGCTGGTGCCCTCGGGGGCGTCGGGGTCGAACAGGCCCCGCTCGCGGCGGGCGGCCATGGCCATGCCCACGGCGTTGCCGATGCCCTGGCCCAGCGGGCCGGTGGTGGTCTCCACGCCGACGGTGTGGCCGTGCTCGGGGTGACCCGGGGTGAGACTGTTCCACTGCCGCAGCGACTTCAGGTCGTCGAGGCTCAGGCCGTAGCCCGACAGGAAGAGCTGGATGTACAGGGTGAGGCTGGAGTGTCCGGCGGACAGGACGAACCGGTCGCGACCCACCCACGTCGGGTCGGAGGGATCGTGCCGCATCGCCTTCTGGAACAGGAGGTAGGCGGCGGGGGCCAGGCTCATCGCGGTGCCGGGGTGGCCCGACCCCGCTTTCTCTACCGCGTCCATCGCCAGAGCCCGTACGACGTCGACCGCCCTGCGGTCGAGGTCGTTCCATTCAAGGGTTGGCACGAGTTCGCTGCTCAAGTGCTCGATCTCCGGATCTTGTCGTGTGATGGTGGCGCCGGTTTGGCTTTTCCCGCCCACACCGGACCCTAACGGGTCGGCCTCCCCAGCGTCGCGCAGGCCGATCACCGGCGGCTCCGTCGGGCGCTCACCAGCGCGGACGACTCACGGGAGGTACCCCATGGCCGTCCGCTCACACCGCTTTCCGCACCCTGTGCCGGGACCGCCCCTCTCAGCAACTACAGTTGAGACCTCAAGGCTGGCTGGTGCCCGCATTCACGGATCCGCTCTAATCAGAGGTTACGCGTTGACCCCGCACGTGCTGGAAGCGCCTTAGATGGTGCTGACCGACAAGCAACCGACGACGGCCCCGCTTCACGCGGGCGCTGCGGCGTCCGCCGCTCCGCGCTCGTTCGGCGCCGTCGTGAAGGCATACGTCGCCCTCACCAAGCCGCGGATCATCGAACTGCTGCTGATCACGACGCTACCGGTGATGTTCATGGCCGCGCGGGGCCTCCCCCCGCTGTGGACGGCCGTCTCGACCCTGGTCTTCGGCACCCTGTCGGCGGGCAGCGCCAACGCGCTGAACTGCTACATCGACCGCGACATCGACGCGGCGATGCGCCGCACCCGCCGCCGGCCGCTGGCCCGCGAGCAGGTTCCGCCGGGCAACGCGCTGATCTTCGGCGTCGCCCTCGGCGTCCTGTCGACTCTTGGCCTGGGTTTTGCGGTGAACTGGCTCGCCGCCGGCCTCTCCCTGGCCGCGAACCTGTTCTACGTGTTCGTCTACTCGATGTTCCTGAAGCGCCGCACCTCGCAGAACGTCGTCTGGGGCGGCATCGCCGGCTGCATGCCGGTGCTGATCGGCTGGGCGGGCATCACCGGCGACCTCGACTGGGCCCCCGTGGTGCTGTTCGGGGTGGTGTTCTTCTGGACGCCCCCGCACACCTGGACCCTCGCCATGCGCTACCGGGAGGACTACGCCGCGGCGAAGGTCCCGATGCTGCCGGTGGTCGCCACCGAGCGCCGCGTGGTGCTGGAGAGCCTGGCCTACACCTGGGCCACGGTGCTGTGCTCGCTGCTGCTGTGGCCGGTGGCCCGCACCACCCTGCTCTACCCCGTCGTGGCGGCCGTCCTGGGCGGCGCCTGCCTGTGGGAGGTCTACCGCCTCCTCGGCCGGGTCAAGGCCGGCCGGACCGGTGTGGACCTGCGCCCGATGCGCTTCTTCCACTGGTCCAACGCCTACCTGGCGCTGCTCTTCCTCACCGTCGCCATCGACTCGATGTTCGTCTGACCCACCCGCCCCGTACGGACGTCCGGAGGCGGGCCGATGGCCGTCCCCGGCCAGGGCGCCCCCCGCGGGGGGCGGGATTGGGACACCTCGTGGTTGTTCCGTTACGGTTGCCACATGGCGAGCCGTGACCCCCGCTGGGTGCTGAGGGACCGCCCGTCCGTCGCGCTGATCTCCGGGCTCGTCGTGACCGGGCTGTGCGCGCTGGTGTCGTTCTCCTTCGACGTGCTCAACGGCGACCCGGTGTACTTCTTCATCGCGCTCGCCCTGGCCCTGGCGCCCGTGCCGGTCCTGCTGGCGGCCGTGCTGGCCCTGGACCGCATGGAGCCCGAGCCGCGCAGCAACCTCGTCTTCGCCTTCGCCTGGGGCGCGGGGGTGGCGGTGCTCGTCGCCGGCGTGATCAACTCCTTCAACCTGCTCTACATCGAGAACGCCGCCCAGCTGGGCCCGGGCGCGGCCCGCGCCGTCGCGGCCACCTTCGGCGCGCCGGTGGTCGAGGAGACCATGAAGGGCCTGGTGCTGCTGGGCCTGCTGCGGTTCCGGCGGGCCGAGCTGGACGGGCCCACCGACGGCGTCATCTACGCGAGCATGGTCGGCCTGGGCTTCGCGATGAGCGAGAACGTCAGCTACTACATCGCCGCCCTGTCGGAGGCCGGCACGCACGGCCTGGCGGTGACGGTCGTGCTGCGGGGCGTGCTGTCGCCGTTCGCCCACCCGCTGTTCACCTCGATGATCGGCGTCGCGGTGGCCTACGCCGCGCTGCGCCGGGGCCCGGGCCGGACCTGGGTGGTCCTGGCGGGCTGGGCCGGGGCGATGCTGCTGCACGGCATCTGGAACGGTTTCACCACCTACGCCGGCATCACCGGCCTGGCCGTGGCCTACCTGCTGCTGATGGTCGTGCTGGTGGTGCTCATCGTGATCGTCTTCCGCGACCGCAAGCGCACCGTCGCCCTGATCCAGACCTACCTGCCCGCCTACCAGCCGACCGGCCTGGTGGGCCCGTACGACGTCTTCATGCTCTCGTCGCTGCCGGCCCGCCGCCAGGCGCGCGACTGGGCCAAGAACCACGGCGGCCGGGCCGGGCGGCGGGCGATGAGCGACTTCCAGCTCGCCGCGACCGAGCTGGGACTGCTGCACGAGCGGGCCCGGCGCGGCGTGATCGACGAGCGGACGTTCGACGAGGAGCAGCAGGCGCTGCTGCGCTGCATCGCCGGCGCCCGCGCCTCCTTCCCCGCGCCCGCGCGGACCGTCCCGCCCGTCCGCTGAGCCCGCCGTACGGCCGCGGTGGGCCCGCCGGGTGAGCCCGTACGGCCGACCGGCCCCGTACGGTCGCCCGACCCCCGCACGGCTTTCGGTCGACCGAAGGGCTGCTCAGGGCGCGCCTGCGGCCCGCAGGGCGGCGTCCAGGGTCGTCTCGCGCGGTCCGGCGAAGGTCGGGGAGGAGCGCAGCGCCGTGTCCAGCAGGGCCTTGGCCGAGGCGCCGAACTCGCGGACGGCGTAGGCGTAGGTGGTGGAGGCCCACCGCAGCGAGGAGTCGTCGCCGACGCCGAAGGCCGACAGCCCCGCCGCCCGGCACAGCGCGACGGCCCTGGGCAGATGGAACACCTGGCTCACCACGGTCACCCGGGTGGCCCCGAACACCTCGCGGGCCCGCACGCACGAGTCCCAGGTGTCGAAGCCGGCGTAGTCGAGGACGAGCGCTTGGCCGGGGACGCCGCGGGCGAGGAGGTAGTCGCGCATCACGGTCGGCTCGTCGTAGCCGGGGCGGCCGTTGTCGCCCGACAGCAGGATCGCCCGGACCCTGCCCGCCCGGTACAGCTCGGCGGAGACGTCCAGACGGCGGGCGAGCATGGGGGTGGGGGTCCGGCCGTTGACCCTGGCGCCCAGCACCAGCGCCACCGGCGCCGGCGGGACCTCCGAGAGCCAGCCGGGGGAGGCGTCGGCGACCGCCCGGTGCCCGGAGCTGGCCAGCCACGCCCAGGTCATCGGGGCGAGCGCCAGCACGCTCGACAGGACGGCCGCCAGATAGGAACGCCGGAGAAGCCCGCGAGACAACTGCATGCCCCCATTGTCCCGTCGCGCGGGCTCGCTGTCCCGATCATGCCGGGACGTGACCAGATCACCTGGTGCGGTGACCATGAACGTTCACCGGGTGGACAACACGCCGGCTTGGCCGCGCTCACGTTGATCCATGCGGTTGCCGATCTCGTTGTTGTATGGTCTGAAATCCACAAATATCGGGGGAGAGCAAGGCTGTGGAGCGCGAAACACTGCTCGGTTACCTGGACTCGCAGCGCAAGCACGTCCTGGGCATCCTGGACGGCCTTGGCGAGGGGGACCTACGCAAGGCGGTGCTGCCGTCCGGTTGGTCACCCCGCGACCTGGTGCACCATTTGACCTGGTCCGAGGCGCTTTGGTTTCGTGGAGCGATGACCGCCGATCGCCAGGTCATCGACACGCTCGTGGCCGGCGAGTTCGGTTGGAAGGTCCCCGAGGAGTTCTCCGGCGCGGACGTGCTCGCACGGTATCGACAGACGATCGAGCAGTCGAACAGGGTCATCGGGGCGACGGCGATCGATGCCGTGCTGGCCTGGTGGCCGACGAAGATGTTCGGTTCGGGGCCATGGCGGCTGGGGTCTTTGCGCGAAGTGCTGATGCACGTGATCGTCGACACTGCGACGCACGCCGGACAGCTCGACGCGGTCCGGGAGCTGATCGACGGGCGGCAGTGGCTGGTCAACGACGACCGACCGGCCGCAGATCACTGAACTCGGTGAACGCTGGTGCGCTCACCGGGGTTGATCATGCCGCTGCTCGGCGTGGTCGGCCCCAGCGTTGCCGGCGTTCGCTGCGGATGCGGGCGCGTTCGCGGCGTTGGGCGGCCAGGACGTCGGGGTGCAGGGAGGGGAGGATGTCAACACGGGTCAGTCCCTCCATGTCGACGGCGGATGGCTGCTGCACTGAAAGGACGCCCGCATGCGGGAACGAGTCCGTGGCGTTCTGGTCACCCCGACCGGGTGCCTGTTGACCATCAGACGTCTCCGACCCGGCGTCGCACCGTACTGGGTGCTGCCCGGCGGCGGAGTCGAGGACGGCGACGCGAGCCTGGAGGCGGCGCTGCACCGGGAGATCCGCGAGGAACTCGCCGGAGCCGCCACCGTCCACGCGCTGATCCACATCGAGGACGGGGACGACCGCCAGTACTTCTTCCTGGCCCGGATCCATTCCTGGGATTCGGCTCGCCGGGACGGGCCGGAGTTCGCCGACCCGGCGCGTGGCGAGTACGTCGTCGAGGAGGTCCCGCTCACCTCGGCGGGTCTCGCCGGAATCGACCTCGTGCCGGCCTCCGTCGCCCGCCTGCTGGCCGACCATGCCCACGAGCTGTTCCGGCTCCCCGACCTAAGGGTGGCCCCGGCCTGACCCGGCGCGGGAACGGCCTTCTTCTCCTGACCACGCCGGACGCGACCGGGCCTCCCGTCGTCGGGGCGGCTCCGGTCACGCTCTGACGCGGTCGGTAGGCCCGTCGCCCGTTGCGAGCCCGGTCAGGCCGGGACGGGGGTGAGTCTCTCCGGTTCGGCGGAGGGGACGGCGAGCGCGGGCCGGGTCCGCAGGGCGTACACCGCGCGCAGCGTGAAGATCCACACCAGCGTCGCCCCCAGCACGTGCACACCGACCAGTACGGCGGGCACGGCCAGGAAGTACTGGACGTATCCCACGACCCCCTGGGCCAGCTCCACGCCCAGCAGTACCAGCGCCGCGCGCCGCGCGTGGGCCGGGGCTCCGCTGACCCGCAGGGTGAGCAGCAGGGCGAGGGTGAGTCCGAGGACGACGTAGACGACGTCGGCGTGGAGCCGGACCACCGCCTGGATGTCGAACGGGAACCGGGTGGCGATCTGGTCGCCGGAGTGGGGGCCGGTGCCGGTCACCACGACGCCGACCACCAGCAGCACCGCCACGGCGGCGACCAGCACGCGGCCGAGGATCCGGATGTCGCGGTGGACCAGCGGCTCGGGGGCGCCGTCGCCCTCCCCGGCGCGGGCGTAGAGGGCGAAGCAGGCGGCGATCAGGGCGATGGAGAGCAGGAAGTGCACGCTCACCGTGACCGGGTTGAGCGCGCTGCGCACGACGAGGCCGCCCCAGAGGGCCTGCGCGACCACGCCGGCCGGCTGTACCAGTGCCAGGCCGATGAGGACCCGGCGGCGGGGCGAGAGCCGCGCCGCCGCGATCAGGCAGCCCAGGCCGGCGGCCAGGACCATGAAGGTCAGCAGCCGGTTGCCGAACTCGACGGCCATGTTGGCCGCCGAGATGCCCTCGTGGGCGGTCGGCAGCAGGCTCTCGGGGGTGCACCGGGGCCAGGTCGGGCAGCCGAGGCCCGACTTGGTGACCCGTACGGCCGCGCCGGTCACGGTGATTCCGGCGTTGGCCACCACCGCGGCCAGCGCCCAGCGGCGCATGGTGGCGGTCGTGGGTGACCACACGGACAGCCACATGCCCGCGGCGCGGTGACGAGCCTGGTCGAAAAGGTGGTTCACGGCTCACATGCTAGGCGGCGCGAGGGATGGTCCCGCCTTCGCCCCCGGGTCCTCGGGAGCGGCGGGGCCGCGCGCCGGACGCCCCGGCGGAGGCCGTACGGGGCCGGGGCGGTGGGGGAAGGCCGGGGCGACGGGGCAGGGCGTGGGAGGTGAGGGCGGCGGAGGGTGGAATCAGGACGGGAAGGCATTGATCGCCCTTGAGGTATGTGACATAGTACCGGCGGGCCGGACGAGGAAACGAGGTGGGCCGTGCCGGATGTCGTCGTGATCGGCGCCGGGGTCGTGGGCGCCGCCTGCGCCCACTACGCGGCGCGGGCCGGGCTCGACGTGGTCGTGCTCGACCGCGGGCCGGTGGCGGGCGGCACGACCGGAGCAGGGGAGGGCAACGTGCTGGTCTCCGACAAGGAGCCCGGCCCCGAACTGGACCTGGCCGTGCTCTCCGCCGGCCTGTGGCGCGAGCTGGCCGGGCTCGGCGGGTTCGAGTACGAGCCCAAGGGCGGCCTGGTCGTCGCCGAGGACGACGCGGTGCTGTCCGCCCTCACCGCGCTGGCGGCCGGGCAGGGCGTCGAGCACACCGTGGTCGAGCCCGGAGGGCTCGCCGACTACGAGCCCCACCTGGCCCCGGGCTTCGCCGGGGGCGTCTTCTACCCCCAGGACGCCCAGGTCCAGCCCATGCTGGCCGCGGCCACGCTGCTCCGCGAGGGCGCCCTGGACGCCCGGGGAGCCGGGCACGGCACGCTGAGCCTGCGCACCGGCGTCACGGTCACCGGCTTCCTCCGCGACGGCGAGCGCGTCACCGGCGTGCGGACCGACCACGGCGACATCCCGGCCGGGGCCGTCGTCAACGCCGCCGGCACCTGGGGCGGCGAGGTCGCCGCGCTGGCCGGGGTGTACCTGCCGATCCTGCCGCGGCGCGGGTTCATCCTGGTCACCGAGCCGCTCGACGAGCCGCTCGTGCTGCACAAGGTCTACACCGCCGCCTACGTCACCAACGTCGCCAGCGACTCGGAGGGCCTGGAGACCTCGGCCGTGGTCGAGGGCACCCCGTCGGGACCGGTCCTCATCGGCGCCAGCCGCGAACGGGTCGGCTTCGACCGCACGGTCTCGATCCCGGTCCTGGAACGGCTCGCCCGCCAGGCCGTCGAGCTGTTCCCCGCGCTGGCGGCGCGCCGGGTGATCCGCGCCTACTGCGGATTCCGCCCCTACTGCCCCGACCACCTCCCGGTGATCGGCGAGGACCCCAGGGCCCCGGGCCTGCACCACGCCTGCGGCCACGAGGGCGCGGGCATCGGCCTGGCCCCGGCCACCGGGCACCTGATCGCCCAGGCCCTGACCGGCGTCCGGCCTGGCCTCGACCTGGACCCCTTCCGCCCGGACCGCTTCGAGCCGGACGGTTCCGGCACCGGAACACCCGCGAAGGAGGACTGATGCGGTCACCGTACGAGCTCGTGGGGGCGCGTCCCGACCCCGCGTTCGAGATCAGCGTGGACGGCAGGGCCGTCCCCGTCGTCCCCGGTCAGAGCGTCGGCGCGGCGCTGCACGCCGCGGGTGTCCGCTCCTGGCGCTCCACCCGGTTCGGGGGCCGTCCCCGGGGGCTGTTCTGCGGCATCGGGGTCTGCTTCGACTGCCTGGTCACCGTCAACGACGTCCCCGCCCTGCGGGCCTGCGTGACCGAGGCCCGCCCCGGCGACCGGGTCCGCACGTCCGCGGGGGAGGAGGGGGTGAGCGGACGGTGACGCGCGTGTACGACCTGGCCGTCATCGGCGCGGGCCCCGCCGGGGTCGCCGCCGCGCTGGAGGCTTCCCTCGCCGGGCTGGACGTCGTGGTGATCGACGCCGCGCCCCGGCCCGGCGGCCAGTACCACCGCCACCTGCCCGAGACCTTCCACGCCCGGCGACCCGGGGCGCTGCACCACGGCCTGGAGCGGTTCATGCGGCAGTGGGAGGCGCTGCGGTCGCGCGCCGAGACGCTGCTCGGCCACCGCGTCTGGGCGGTCGAACGGACCGGCGGCGCGGCGGGCGCCACGGCGGGCCCCACCGAGGACGCCCCGGCGGACGACGCGGTGAACGGTGTGGCGAGCGGCTCGGCGGGTTCCGCCGCCGGAACGGTGGACGGTGCGGCGGGCGCCGCGGTGGTCGTGCGGTGCCTGGCCGGGGACCGCGAGGAGCGGCCCCGCACCGTCCACGCCCGCGCGCTGCTGATAGCCGCCGGAGCGCACGACCGCCCGCTGCCGTTCCCCGGCTGGGACCTGCCCGGCGTGCTCACCGCCGGCGGGGCCCAGGCGCTGCTCAAGGGCTCCCTCGTCGTGGCGGGCCGCAGGGTCGTGGTCTCCGGGACGGGTCCCTTCCTGCTGCCGGTCGCCGCCGGGCTGGCCAGGGCCGGCGCCGACGTGCGCGGCGTCTACGAGGCGGGCGGCCGGTTCGGCCTGGCCCGGCACCCGCTGCTCGCCGCGGGCAAGGCCGCCGAGGCCGCCGGCTACGCCGCCGTCCTGGCCCGCCACCGGGTGCCCTACCGCGGCCGCCATGCGGTCGTCGCCGCGCACGGCGAGGACGCGTTGACCCACGTCACCGTCGCCCGGCTCGACGCGGACTGGCGGCCGGTCGCGACGAGGACCGTCGAGTGCGACACCCTCGCCTTCGGCTACGGGTTCGTCCCCCAGCTGGAGCTGCCCGTCCAGCTGGGCTGCGCGACCCGCCGCGACGCCGACGGCACCCCCGTCGTCGCGGTGGACGCGGGCCGGCGCACCAGCGTGGCCGGCGTCTACGCGGCGGGGGAGACCACCGGAGTGGGCGGCGCGGAGGCGGCCGAGGCCGAGGGCCGCCTGGCCGGCCGTACCGTCGCCGCCGACCAGGGCCGTCGCGTCCCGCCGCTGCCCGCCCTGGCGCGGCGCGTGGACCGGCTCGCGGCCTTCGCGCGGGCGCTGCACGAGGCCTACCCGGTACGGCCCGGCTGGCGCGACTGGCTGCGCGACGACACCCTGGTCTGCCGCTGCGAGGAGGTGCCGCTGTCGGCCGTGCGCGAGGCACGCCGCCTGGGCGCCGTCGACGCGCGCTCCGTGAAACTCCTGGCCCGGCCCGGCATGGGCTGGTGCCAGGGCCGCATGTGCGGCTACGCCGTGGCGTGCCTGGCGGGCGAGGACCCCGCCGCGCCGCGGCGCCCGATCGCCCAGCCCGTCCGGCTCGGCGACCTCGCCGGCCTGGAACGCCCCCCTTCGGAAGGATGACCGTGATGACCCGTGAGAAGCCCTGGCGCGGAGTGATGGTGGCCACCGCGCTGCCGCTCGGCGGCGAGGACCTGGCGCCCGACTTCGGCCGCTACGCCGAGCACTGCCGCTGGCTGGTCGCCGGCGGCTGCGACGGCGTGGTGCCGAACGGCTCGCTGGGCGAGTACCAGACGCTGACCGCCGAGGAGCGGGCCCAGGTCGTGGAGACCGCGGTCGAGGCGGTCGGCGGCGACCGCGTCATGCCGGGGATCGCCGCCTACGGCGCGCTGGAGGCGCGCCGCTGGGCCGAGCAGGCCCGCGACGCCGGCTGCGGGGCGGTCATGCTGCTGCCGCCCAACGCCTACCGGGCCGACGAGCGGGCCGTGCTGGAGCACTACCGCGAGGTCGCCCGGGCGGGCGTGCCGATCGTGGCCTACAACAACCCCTTCGACACCAAGGTGGACCTCACCCCCGCGTTGCTGGCCCGGCTCCACGAGGAGGGGCTGATCGTCGCGGTCAAGGAGTTCACCGGCGACGTGCGCCGGGCCTACGAGCTGGCCGAACTGGCTCCCGGCCTGGACCTGCTGGTCGGCTCCGACGACGTGCTGGTGGAGCTGCTGCTGGCCGGCGCGGTCGGCTGGGTGGCCGGTTACCCCAACGCGCTGCCCGAGTCGTGCGCGGCCCTGTACGCCGCGGCCGCGGCCGGTGACCTGGCCACCGCGCTGCCGCTGTACCGTTCGCTGCACCCGCTGCTGCGCTGGGACTCCAAGACCGAGTTCGTCCAGGCCATCAAGCTGTCCATGGACCTGGCCGGCCGGCCGGGCGGCCCGTGCCGCCCGCCGCGCACACCGCTGACCCCCGAGCAGGAGGCCGCGGTGCGCACCGCGACCGAGAAGGTCCTGGCGGAGGGCCTGCGCTAGCACCGCGGGTCCTGAGGGCGCCCGCCGTACCTCCCCGGCAGGGGAGGCCGAACGTCCCCGAGGGAGGGAGACCGAGCCCTCCCGAGGGGGAACCGAACGTCCCCGAGGAGGGGGAGATGAGAACGAAACGGGTCTTCCACGCGGTGGACTCCCACACCGAGGGCATGCCCACCCGGGTGATCACCGGGGGGGTGGGGGTCATCCCCGGGGCCACCATGGCCGAGCGCCGCGAGCACTTCCTGGCCGAGATGGACCACGTCAGGACCCTGCTGATGTACGAGCCGCGCGGCCACTCGGCCATGAGCGGCGCCATCCTGCAGCCGCCCACCCGGCCCGACGCCGACTACGGCGTGCTCTACATCGAGGTGTCCGGCTGCCTGCCGATGTGCGGCCACGGCACCATCGGCGTGGCGACCGTGCTGGTGGAGACCGGGATGGTCGAGGTCGTCGAGCCGGTCACCACCATCCGGCTCGACACCCCCGCCGGGCTGGTCGTCGCCGAGGTGCGCGTCGAGGACGGCGCGGCCGTCGCGGTCACCATCGTCAACGTGCCCTCCTTCAGCGCCGGCCTGGACCGGGTGGTCGAGGTGCCCGGCCTGGGGGAGGTCCGCTACGACCTGGCGTACGGCGGCAACTTCTACGCGATCGTGCCGATCGAGTCGGTGGGCCTGCCGTTCGACCGCGCCGCCAAGGACCGCATCCTCGGCGCGGGGCTGGAGATCATGAAGGCGGTCAACGAGCAGGACGAGCCGGTCCATCCGCTGGACGACGGCATCCGGGGCTGCCACCACGTGCACTTCACCGCCCCGGGGTCCGACGCCCGCCGCTCGCGGCACGCGATGGCGATCCACCCCGGCTGGTTCGACCGTTCGCCGTGCGGCACCGGCACGAGCGCCCGGATGGCGCAGCTGCACGCCCGGGGCGAGCTGGGCCTGGACACCGACTTCGTCAACGAGTCGTTCATCGGCACCCGGTTCGTCGGGCGGCTCGTCGCTGAGACGGAGGTGGCGGGCCGGCCCGCGGTGGTCCCGGCCATCACCGGGCGGGCGTGGGTCACCGGGACCGCGCAGTACTTCCTCGACCCGCGCGACCCCTTCCCCGCGGGCTTCCTGCTCTGATCCGGGTGTGATCCCGGGCCGGGTCCTGACCCGGCCCGGCCCGCACCCGCCTCCGTCGTCCCGTGCCCCGGTACGGCGGGCCGTTCCGCACCGGCCCGCCGTACCGGTTCCGCGTGCCGTGCCGCGGGCGTCCGCGGGGTGCCGGACGCCGGTAGATGAAGGTTCGGGACGAGAAGGCTAACGGTCTTGTTTCGGTCCTTGACGGCTCAGGGCCCACCTATGTGCAATGTCACACATCACTAGCCGTGAGGAGCCGCACATGCGTGCCATCCCCCTTGCCCCCATCGCCTCGCTGGCCGCCGTGGCCCTGCTCGCCACCGGATGTGGCCAGGGGCTGCTCGGCGGCGGCGACGGAGGCGACACCGCCAAGACGAACGAGCCGATCGTCCTCGGAATGCTGATCCCCCAGTCGGGCAGCGAGGCCGCGATCGGCCCCTATATGAGCAACGCGGCCCAGCTCGCCGTGGACGAGATCAACGCCAAGGGCGGGGTCCTCGGCCGAAAGCTGGAGCTCAAGACCGCCGACGACGCCTGCGACGCCCAGTCCGCGGCGGCCGGAGCCAACAAGCTGGTCACCGAGGGGGTGGACGTCTCGGTCGGAGGATACTGCTCCGGCGCGACGCTGCCCACCCTTCCCATCTTCGGGAAGTCGAACATACCGATGATCATCCCGGCGGCCAACTCCCAGGAGCTGGTCGACCAGAAGCTCAAGCACGTCTTCCTCATCAACGGCACCGGCACCCAGCAGGCCGCCGCCGCCGAGAAGTGGATGACCAAGCAGGGCGCCAAGAACGTCGCGCTGATGCACGACAACACCAGCTACTCCAAGGACATCGCGCTGCGCACCAAGACCCTGCTGGACGCCCCCGGCGGCCCCGACACCGCGCTCGTCGAGGCGGTGACCCCCAAGGAGAGCGACTACAGCGCCAACATCACCAACGTGCTGGCCAAGAAGCCCGACTTCGTCTACTGGACCGGCTACTTCCAGGAGGGCGGCCTGATCGCCCGCCAGCTCCGCCAGGCCGGGTACAAGGGCTCCATCATGGTCGGCGACGGCTCGGTCTCGCCCAAGCTCGTCGAGATCGCCGGGCCCGAGGCCGCCGAGGGCGTCTACGCCACCATGACCCAGACCCCCGACACCCTGGAGGGCGCCGAGGGCTGGATCGAGGCGTACAAGAAGAAGTTCGGCACCGAGCCCGGCCCCTACTCCAACCAGGCCTACGACGCCGTAAGGCTGGCCGCCGAGGCCGTCGGCAAGGCGGGCGGCACCGACGGCGCCAAGGTCATCTCGGCGCTGGAGGCGATCGACGGGTTCCAGATGTTCTCCGGCCCGCTGAAGTTCACCCCCGAGCACACCCTGTCCAACGGCGGCTTCCAGATCCTGGTCGTCAAGGACGGCAAGATCACCCTGCAGGACTCCCTGAAATGACGCAGCTCATCTGGAACGGGCTGTTCGTCGGCTCGTTCTACGCCCTGGTGGCGCTGGGCTACAGCATGGTCTACGGGATCATCAAACTGCTCAACTTCGCCCACGGCGACCTGTACATGCTCGGCGCGTTCGCCGGCTTCGCCATCCTCGGCGCGGTCGGCGGCGTGTCCTCCTCGATGGCGCTGCCGGTGCTGCTGGCCGTACTGGTGGTCACCATGGCCGTCACCGGCCTGGCCGGGGTGGCGCTGGAACGGATCGCCTACCGGCCCCTGCGCCGCGCCCCCCGCCTCTCCCTGCTGATCACCGCGGTCGGCGCGTCCTTCGCCCTGGAGTACGGCATGCGCGCCGCCGCCGGGGCCGACCCGCGGGTCTACCCGCTGCGGCTCGGCGGCACCTCGCTGGAGGTCGCCGGGGCCAGGCTGACGCTCGCGCAGCTCGTCCTGGTCGGGGTGGCCGTGGTCCTGATGATCGGGCTGAACCTGCTGGTCACCCGGACCCGCGAGGGCCGCGCCATGCGGGCCATCGCCCTGGACCCGGCCACCAGCTCGCTGATGGGCATCGACGTCAACGCCGTCATCTCCCGGACCTTCTTCATCGGCTCGGCCCTCGCCGGAGCCGCCGGGGTGATGGCGGGCGCCTACTACGGCAAGATCGACTTCCTGATGGGGTTCCTGATCGGGCTCAAGGCGTTCACCGCGGCCGTCATCGGCGGCATCGGCAACATCCCCGGCACGATGCTCGGCGGGCTGGTGCTCGGCCTGCTGGAGTCGTTCGGCACGTTCTGGCTGGGCGGCGAGTGGCGCGACGTCTTCGCCTTCGGGGTGCTGATCCTGTTCCTGACCGTGCGGCCCACCGGCCTGCTCGGCGAACGCGTGACGGAGCGAGTGTGACCCGCATCCCCGACGCCACCCCCGAAGACGTCAAGACCCCGGAGGTCCGCCGCCGCGGCGCCGGCAAGCCGCCCACCCGCGCCTCCCGGCTGCTGCAGAACCGCTGGGCCGGGCTGGCCGGCCTGCTCGTCGCGCTGCTCGCGCCGTTCGTCGACGCCACGCCGTACGCGCTGTCGGTCATGACCAGCGCGGCCATCTTCGTGATGCTCGCCGCCGGGCTGAACATCGTGGTCGGCTACTGCGGCCTGCTCGACCTCGGCTACGTCGCGTTCTTCGCGGTCGGCGCCTACACCAGCGGCGTGCTGGCCACCCGCCTGGACCTGCCGCTGGTGGCCACCGTGCCGGCCGTCATCGTCGTCACGGTCGTCGCGGGCGTCGTCATCGGCGCGCCCACCCTGCGGCTGCGCAGCGACTACCTCGCCATCGTCACCCTCGGCTTCGGCGAGATCATCCGGATCACCGCCAACAACCTGGACGTCACCGGCGGCCCCTCGGGCATCTACGGCATCCCCGGCCTGACCGGGAGCCCGGTCGCGTTCTACTACCTGACCGTGGTCGTCGTCGCGCTGGCCGTCCTCGGCGCCGCCCGGCTGGGCCGCTCCCGCATCGGCCGGGCCTGGCGGTTCGTCCGCGAGGACGAGGACGCCGCCGAGGCCATGGGCGTGCACACCTACCGCGTCAAGCTCGCCGCCTACATCGCCGGCGCCGTCTGGGGCGGCCTGGCCGGGGTGCTGTTCGCCGCCCACCTGTCGGCGATCTCCCCGGGCAGCTTCACCTTCCTGCAGTCGGCCCTGGTGCTGATGGCCGTCGTCCTGGGCGGCATGGGCTCGATCCCCGGCGTCGTCATCGGCGCCATCGTGATCAGCATCCTGCCGGAGATCCTCCGCGACCTGGCCGACTACCGGTTCTTCCTGTTCGGAGTCCTGCTCATCGCCGTCATGCTGCTGCGCCCGCAGGGGCTGTGGCCCGCCCGGTCCAAGGAGGTCCCGTGACGACCCTGCTCAGCGTTTCGGACCTGCGCCTGGCCTTCGGCGGGCTGCTGGCCATCGACGGGCTGACGTTCTCGGTGAACGAGGCGGAGGTCGTCTCGGTCATCGGGCCCAACGGCGCCGGCAAGACCTCGGCATTCAACTGCGTCACCGGCTTCTACCGCCCCACCGCCGGGGAGATCACCCTGCGCGGCCGGAGCCTGCGCGGCCTGCGGCCGTCGGCCGTCGCCGCGCTCGGCGTCGCCAGGACCTTCCAGAACCTGCGCCTGTTCGGCGAGCTGTCGGTCCTGGACAACGTGAGGGCCGGCGCCCACCTGTGGCTGCGGCAGAACGTCCTGGACGCACTGCTGCACACCCCCCGCTACCGCCGCTCCGAACGTGAGTGCACCGAGCAGGCCCACCACTGGCTCGACTTCGTCGGCCTGCGCGGCGACCGGTACGGCGAGGCCCGCCACCTGCCCTACGGCGAGCAGCGCCGCGTCGAGATCGCCAGGGCGCTGGCCCGCCGCCCCGACCTGCTGCTGCTCGACGAGCCCGCCGCCGGCCTCAACCACGGCGAGAAGACCGAACTGCTCGACCTGATCCGCCGCATCCAGGCGCTGGGCGTGGCCATCGTCCTCATCGAGCACGACATGGGCCTGGTCATGGAGGTCTCCGAGCGCGTGGTCGTGCTCAACTTCGGCAAGGAGATCGCCGACGGCCGCCCGGAGGACGTGCGCCGCGACCCGGCCGTCATCGAGGCCTACCTCGGGAGCGACACCCATGCTTGAGATCAGCGGACTCGACGTCCACTACGGCGGCGTGCACGCCCTGCGCGGGCTGTCGCTCACCGTCGGGCAGGGCGAGATCGTCGCCCTGCTCGGCAACAACGGCGCCGGCAAGACCACCACCCTGGCGGCGGCCTCCGGGCTGGTGCGGCCCAGCGGCGGCACGGTCGTCTTCGACGGCCACGACGTCACCGGCGCGAAGCCGCACCGCGTCACCGCCCTGGGACTGGTCCACGTCCCCGAGGGCCGCCGGGTCTTCAGCACCCTCACCGTCCACGAGAACCTCCAGATCGGCGGCTACCTCGTCCGTGACCAGGCCGAGGTGCGACGGCGGATCGACCGGGTCTACGGGCTGCTGCCCCGGCTGGCCGAGCGGCGCGCCCAGCAGGGCGGCACGCTGTCCGGCGGCGAGCAGCAGATGCTCGCCATCGGCCGGGCCCTGGTCACCGGGCCCAGGACGCTGCTGCTCGACGAGCCGTCCATGGGACTGGCCCCGCTGGTGGTCGCGTCGGTGATGGAGCTGATCGCCCAGATCAACGCCGAGGGCACCTCGGTGCTGCTCGTCGAGCAGAACGCCACCGCCGCGCTCGGCATCGCCCACCGCGGCTACGTGATCGAGAACGGCGAACGCGTGCTGGAGGGGCCGGCCGCCGAGCTGCGCGACGACCCCCGGGTGGTCGAGGCGTACCTGGGCGGCGTCTGACGGCACCGTGGGGCGTCCCACGGCGTCCCACGGCGTCCCATGACGTCCCACAGTGCCGCACGGTGCCGCACGGCGCCGCGTCCCGGAGCAGGACCTTCACGGGGCCGCCCCGGGGAGAAGACCCCACGGAGGGCGGCCCCGCACCGGGCCGGAACGACAGAACGGGAGAACATGCGGATCCACACGGTGGACTACCACACCGGCGGCGAGCCGTTCCGGATCGTCACCGCCGGGACGCCGGACATCCCCGGCGGCACCGTCCTCGAACGCCGCGAGGCGGCGCGGGCCCCCGAGGTCGACGCCGTGCGGCGGCTGCTCTGCCACGAGCCGCGCGGCCACGCCGACATGTACGGCTGCTTCCTCGTCCCGCCGGACGACGACGGAGCCCACCTCGGCGTGCTGTTCTGGCACAAGGACGGCTACTCCACCGCCTGCGGGCACGGCACCATCGCGCTCGGCGTCCACGCCGCCGAGACCGGCCTGGTCCCGACCGACCCGGACGGTGAGACCGACGTCGTGGTGGACGTCCCCTCCGGACGGGTGACGGCCCGGGTGCGCCGCTCGGCGGGCCGCGTCGAGGCCGTCACCTTTCGCAACGTCCCCTCCTACGTGCTCGCCAGGGACGTCGCCCTCGGCCCGCTCGCCGCCGCGGCCGGCCCGGCCGCGTCCGTCCCCGGACTCCCCGGCCTGGCCGGGGTGACCGCCGACGTCGCCTACGGCGGGGCCGTCTACGCCTCCGTCCCGGCCGCCGCGTTCGGCCTCAGCGTGGCCCCCGAGCACCTGACCGCGCTGATCGCGCTCGGCCGGGCCGTCAAGGCCGCCCTGGCCGGCCATCCCGCCGCCCGCCACCCGCGGGACGAGAGGCTGTCGGGGATCTACGGCGTCATCTTCCACGACGAGGCGGGCCTGGGCCACCAGCGCAACGTGACGGTCTTCGCCGACGGAGAGGTGGACCGTTCGCCCTGCGGCTCGGGCACCGCCGCCCGGCTGGCGCTGCTGCACGCCGACGGCTTCACCGGCACGCTCGTCCACGAGGGCGTCGTGGGGACCTCCTTCCGGGCGTGGGTGGCCGAGGAGACGGAGGAGGGCGTCGTCCCCGAGATCGAGGGCATGGCCTACCGCACCGGCGAGCACCGCTTCACCCTGGACCCGTGTGACCCGCTGGGCACCGGGTTCACGCTCCGATGAGCACGCCCCCCTACCTGGACGGGCCGGCGCTGCGCGAGCTGGTGCCGATGGCCGCGGCCGTACGGGTCCTGGAGGAGGCGCTGCTCGCCGGGCTCGACCCCGAGGACGGCCCGCGGCGGCCCGTCGTGGAGGTCCCCGCCGGGCAGCTGCTGCTGATGCCCGCCGCCTGGGGCCGCTTCGCCGGGATCAAGGTGGCCGGCGTCGCCCCGGGCAACCCCGCCCGCGGCCTGCCCCGGATCTGCGGCACCTACCTGCTGATGGACGGCGAGACCCTCGTCCCGCTGGCCCTGCTGGACGGAGCCGCCCTCACCGCGCTGCGCACCCCGGCCGTCTCGGCGCTGGCCGTACGGCACCTGGCCGCCGGGGACGCCGGGCACCTGACGGTGTTCGGCACCGGGCCGCAGGCGTGGGGGCACGTGGAGGCGCTGCGGACGGTCCGGCCGTTGCGGCGCGTGACCGTGGTCGCCCGGGATCCGGTCCGGGCGGGGGAGTTCGCCGCCCGCTGCGCCGCCGCGGGCCTGCGGGCCGACGCCGTGCCCGCCGCCGCGTACGCGGCCCCGTCCGGCGCGGCGTCCGGCGCGTACGGAGTCCCCGGCGGCGCGACGGCGGGCGCGGAGCCCGGAGCGGCGCACGTCGTGGCCGATCCCGGACAGGGCGGTCTCGTGGCCTGCTGTACCACCTCCAGGACCCCGTTGTTCGACGGTAGGATGATCCGCGACGGCGTGACCGTGATCGCGGTCGGCTCCCACGAGCCGGACGCCCGGGAGATCGACGACGATCTCGTCGCACGGTCCACCGTGGTCGTCGAGGCGCGCCGCGCCGCCCTCGCCGAGGCGGGTGATCTGGTCATCCCGCTGCGGAACGGTACGATCACCTCCGGTCATCTCGCCGGGAACCTCGCGGACCTGGTCACCGGCGCCGTGTCCCCCGGCCCGGGGCCGCGGGTGTTCAAGAGCGTGGGCATGGCATGGGAGGACCTGGTGGTGGCGGGAGCCGCCTACGAGGCGTGGCTGCGGGCCCGGATGACGAGATGAGAGGCGCGGGGATGGCTCCTTCGGCGGACGACCGGCTCGACCTGCCGGCGGTGGGTGAGCGGCAGAGCCTGCGGGAGCAGGTGGCGCACGCCCTGCGGGCCGCCCTGATCACCGGTGAGATGCGGCCCGGCGTCGTGTACTCGGCGCCCGTGCTGGCCGCCCAGTTCGGCGTCTCGGCCACCCCGGTGCGCGAGGCGATGCTCGACCTCGCGAAGGAGGGTCTGGTCGAGGCGGTGCGCAACAAGGGCTTCCGGGTCACCGAGCTGTCCGACCGCGACCTGGACGAGCTCACCGAGATCCGCCTGCTCATCGAGGTGCCCACGGTGACCCGACTGGCCGCCGGGAACGGCGCGGGCGGGGGAGCGGACGGCGCGGGAGGCACCGGCGGCGCCGCGAGGTTCGATCCGCTGCGCCCGCTGGCCCAGCGGATCGTCGACGCGGCAGACCGCGGCGACCTGCTCGCCTACGTCGACGCCGACATCCGCTTCCACCTGGAGCTGCTGGCGCTGGCCGGCAACGCGCACCTGGTGGACGTGGTGCGCGACCTGCGCGGCCGCGCCCGCCTGTACGGCCTGCCCGCCCTCAGCGCCCGGGGCGGCCTGGCCGGCTCCGCCCGCGAGCACCTCGACCTGCTCGACCTGCTGGCGGCCGGCGACCGGGAGGGCACCGAGCGGCTGATCCGCCGCCACATCGGCCACGTCCGCGGCATCTGGGCCGGCGGCGCCGAGTAACGTCCCGGGCCGCCCCGGCCGGAAGGCCGCGCGCCGTACGTCCGGGAGAACCGGGGCCCTACGCCCCGGGCCGGGCGTGGGTCAGCGGGCGCCGCGGGTGGAGCCCACGCTGGCGGCGACCACGCAGGCGATGGCGGCCCACTCGCGCGCGTCCAGCACCTCGCCCAGCACGACCAGCCCGATCAGCGCCGCCGCGGCCGGCTCCAGGCTCATCAGGATGCCGAACACCTGCTTGGGCATCCGGCGCAGCGCCTCCAGCTCGATCGAGTAGGGGATGACCGATGACAGCAGGCCCACCCCGAGCCCGATCAGCAGCACCTCCGGCCGCAGCAGATCCGCGCCGCCCGTTCCGACGCCCAGCGGCGCGATCACCACGAACGCCACGATCATCGCGAAGGACAGGCCGGTCGTGCCGGGGAAGCGCCGGCCCACGGCCGCCGACAGCACGATGTAGCCGGCCCAGCAGAGCGCGGCCACCAGCGCGAAGGCGATTCCGGTCCAGCTCGTCCGGGCCGCCGAGCCCCACGGGGCCAGCAGCGCGATCCCCGACCCGGCCAGCACGACCCAGAGCAGGTCCAGGCGGCGGCGCGAGGCGGCCACCGCCACCCCGAGCGGCCCGAGGAACTCGATCGCCACCGCGATGCCCATGGGCAGCCGGGCCAGAGCCTCGTAGAAGGACAGGTTCATCACGCCCAGGATCACGCCGAACGCCACCCCGGCCGCGACGTCCCGCCGGGTCAGGCCCCGCAGCCGGGGCCGGGCGACCACGCCCAGGACCAGCGCGCTCATCGCGATGCGCAGGAACACCACCGCGCTCGGCGGCAGCTGCGCGAACAGGTCCTTGGCGAAACCCGCGCCGAGCTGCACCGACAGGATGGCCAGGATGACCAGCCCGGACGGAGGGACGGCGTCGGCGGCGGTCCGCAGCAGCGCTCCCGGCCCCGGCAGCCCCCGCCGGTACGGCTCCGCCGGCCCGGGCAGCCCCTCGGCGGTCATGAGACTCCCCCTATGTCAGTGCCGTATCGACTTTCAGACCTTACTCGCCGGGCCCGGGGCGGGCGGACGCCGTCCGGGATGTGAGATCACCGGCGGCGGGTCATTCCCACCTGAAGGTGCGGGAGGCCAGGGCCAGGGAGGCCGCCGCCCAGACGGCGAGGATCGCGACGGCGCCCAGGGGGAGCGCCGCACCGCCGGTCAGCACCGCGCGCAGCCCGCCGGTCAGCGCGGAGATCGGAAGCAGCCGCAGCACAGGCTCCACCGCCGCGGGGAAGGCCGTCAGCGGGAAGATCACCCCGCCGCAGCCCAGCAGGACGAGGTAGACCAGGTTGGCCCCGGCGAGCGTGGCCTCGGCGCGCAGGGTGCCGGCCATCAGCAGCCCGAGGCCGCTGAAGGCGGCGGTGCCGAGCAGGATCAGCGTCAGCGCGGCCAGGGGGGAGCCCGAGGGCCGCCAGCCCAGGGCCACCGCCACCGCGCCGATGACGACCACCTGGACGACCTCCACGGCGATCACCGCGAGCGTCTTGGCCAGCATCAGCCCGGTCCGGGACAGCGGGCTGGCGCCCAGCCTCTTGAGCACGCCGTACCGGCGTTCGAAGCCGGTCGCGATGGCCTGGCCGGTGAAGGCGGTGGACATCACCGCGAGCGCGATCACACCGGGGGCGATGAAGGCCACCCGGGAGCCGCGGCCGACGTTCACCAGCGACGTGGTGGAGAAGCCGACGAGCAGCAGCACAGGGATGATCAGGGTGAGCAGGAGCTGCTCGCCGTTGCGGAGGGTCGACTTGATCTCCGCACCCGCCTGCGCGAGCACCATCCGCGGCAGCGGGGCGGCGCCGGGCGCCGGGGTGAGGTCGAGGGTGGTCACTGCGCTCTCCGTGCTCTCTGCGCCCTCAGGGCTCTCAGGGCTCGCTGTGTTCTCAGTGCCGGCTGTGCTCCCGGCGCTCCCGGTGCTCGCGCTCCGCCGGCGGGTCCGCCGCGGGGCGTGGCGGTCATCGGAGCTCCCGGCCGGTCAGCTCGAGGAAGACGTCCTCCAGCGTGCGGCGCTCGATGCTGAGGTCGGCGGCCGTGACGCCCTCCGCGGCGCACCAGGTGGTCACGGTGGCCAGCAGTTCCGGGCCGACCTGCCCCTCGATGATGTAGTGCCCCGAGGGGGACTCCTTGGCCGTGCTGCCGGAGGGCAGCGCGGCCAGCAGCTCGTCCAGCGACAGGCCCGGCCGGGCGCGGAAGCGCAGCTGCCGCTCGGCGCCGGTGAGGCTGCTCGGGGTGCCCTCGGCGACCACCCCGCCGTGGTCGATGATCACGACGTGGTCGGAGAGCCTCTCGGCCTCGTCCATGTGGTGGGTGGTGAGCACCACCGACACGCCGGCGGCCCGCAGGTCGGCGACGAGGTCCCAGCAGGCGTGCCGGGCCTGCGGGTCCAGGCCCGCGGTCGGTTCGTCGAGGAAGACCAGCTCCGGACGGCCGACGACGGCCGCGGCCAGCGAGACGCGCTGCTGCTGCCCGCCCGACAGCCTGCGGTACGGCGTGCGGGCGTGCTCGGTCATCCCGAGCCGCTCCAGCAGCGCCGCCGGGTCCAGGGGGTGGGCGTGGAAACGCGACATCAGGCGCAGCCACTCCCCGCAGCGCGCCGCCGGGGGGACGCCCCCGGCCTGGAGCATCACCCCGACCCGGGCGCGCAGCTCCGGCCGGGCGGGCGGGAGGCCCAGCACCCGGACGGTGCCGCCGTCGGGCCGCCGGAACCCCTCGCAGATCTCGATGGTCGAGGTCTTGCCCGCCCCGTTGGGGCCGAGGATGGCGGTGACCGCGCCGCGGCCCGCGGTGAGCGTGAGACCGTCGATCGCGGTGGTGCGGCCGTATCTCTTGACCAGATCGATGATCTCGACGGCTGGGGACTCCATGACCACGAGTTTAGGGACCACCCCGGGTGCTCCCGCTGCCGGACCTGCGGTTGTTCCCGGCGTGGCGGCGAGCCGTCCCCGCGTCCGGTAAAGGCTTCGGGCGGATCCCGCCAAGGCTCCCGATCGGCCGCCCGGTCCGCCGAGGGCCGCGTGCCACTCTGTGCCTGTCCCGAATCACGACATGAGGAGGTTCGGCGTGTCCGAGCGGAGTGGCTGCAAATCAGGTGTCCCGTGCTGGGTGGAGCTGTCGAGCGCCGACGTCACCCTGTCGGTCCGGTTCTACCGCGAGGTCTTCGGCTGGGAGGCGGTGTTCGACCCGCGTCCGGAGTCGGGAGGGTACGGCCGGTTCACCCTCGGCGGCAGGGCCGTGGCCGGCGTCGGGCCGGGCTCGGGCGACGGCGTCCCCTCGGTCTGGAACACCTATGTGGCCACCGACGACGCGGGCGTCACGGCGCTGAAGGTCCGCGCCGCCGGGGGAGAGGTCGTCTGCGAGCCGGCGGAGGTCCTCGGCGAGGGCGTCGCCGCGGCCTTCCAGGACCCCTGGGGCGCCGTCTTCGCCGCCTGGCAGCCGGGCCTGCACCGGGGCGCGGAGGTGACCGGCGAGCCGGGCGCGTTCGCCTGGAGCGAGCTGGTGACCGCCGACCCCCGGGGCTGCGACCCCTTCTACGCGTCCGTCTTCGGCTGGAGCCGCGCTGACGGCGAGGCCGGCGGGGCCGGTGGGACCGACGCGATCGGCGGGCCGGACGGCGACCGCGTCGAGTGGCGGGTGGACGGCCGTCCCGTCGCCGGGGCCTCGGCGGCCCGGGGGCCGCTCCCGCCCGGCGCGCCGCCGTACTGGCTGGTCTGCTTCGCCGTCGAGGACGTCGGCGAGGCCGTGGCGAGGATCGTCCACCTGGGCGGCTCGCTGGAGACGCCGCCCACGACGACGCCGGCGGGCAGGACGGCGGTCGTCGCCGACCCGCAGGCGGCCCTGTTCGCCGTGGTCGGCCCGCGGGAGGCGACCGGCTGACCCCGTGACCGGAGTGCCGGCCGCGACCGGCCGGCACCGCCGTCGCGGCGCCGGCCGTACGGCGAGCGCTAACCTTTTTTCCTCATATTTCCGAAATTTGGGAATTCGGATGGCCTGATTGCGGTTCCAGACCCCTGGCCCTCAAGGGCCCGTCGTGGCCCGTGAGGGAAAAGGGGTTGGAGTAGATGACCGCGGCAGCCGCCGAGTCAGAGAAGGCGTCCGTCGAGCCCGCGGAGGCCTCGGCCGCGCCCGAGGGGGTGCTCGCCGAGCCCGCCGGGCCCGTGGAGGCGGTGGAGGCGTCCGCCGGATCCGTGGAGGCGCCCGCCGCGCGGCGCAGGGGGACGCTGCTGCTCATCCTGGGCGCGCTGTCCGCGATCGGCCCGCTGTCGATCGACATGTACCTGCCGGCGCTGCCGGCCATCGCCGCCGAGATGGACGCCGGCCAGTCCCAGGTGCAGCTCAGCCTGACCGCCTGCCTGATCGGGGTCTCGGCGGGGCAGATCCTCGCCGGCCCGATCAGCGACGTGCGGGGACGGCGGAAGCCGCTGCTGATCGGCATCGCGGCCTACGCCGTCGCCTCCCTGCTGTGCGCGTTCTCGCCCGGCGTCTACGGCCTTGTCGGGTTCCGGCTGCTGCAGGGCGTTGCGGGCGGCGCCGCGCTGGTGATCGTGCGGGCCGTCGTCCGCGACCTCTACCAGGGCGCGGCCATCGCCCGCATCTTCGCCACCCTCATGCTGGTCAGCGGCCTCGCGCCGATCCTCGCCCCCATCGCGGGCGCCCAGTTGCTGGCCCACACCTCCTGGCGGGGCGTGTTCGTCTCGCTCTCCGTCGCGGGGCTGCTCCTGCTGGCGGCGGCCCTGTTCGGGGTGCGCGAGACGCTGCCGCCCGGCAGGCGCGAGGAGGGCGGGCTGCGGCACACCCTCGTCACCTTCTGGCACCTGCTGCGCGACCGGTCGTTCATGTCCAGCGCGCTCACCGGCGGCCTGGGCTTCGGCGCGATGTTCGCCTACATCTCCGCCTCGCCGTTCGTGGTCCAGGAGGTCTACGGCGCCTCCCCGCAGACGTACTCGCTGCTGTTCGCGCTGAACGCCTTCGGGCTGACCGTCGCCGCGCAGATCGGCGGGCGGCTGGCCGGGCGCAGGGTCGCCCCCTCCCGGCTGATCGTCATCGGCCTGGTCCTCTTCGCCGCGGGCGCCGCGGTGCTGATGGCCACCGCCCTCGCCCACCTGCCGCTGCCGGTGCTGGCCGCCGGCCTGTTCGTCATGATGTGCGGGGGCGGGCTGGTGATGCCCGGCGCCGGGGCGCTCGCCCTGGCCGGGCAGCCGCAGCAGGTCGCCGGGAGCGCCTCGGCGCTGACCGGTGTGCTGCAGTTCGCGCTCGGCGCCGTCGCCGCGCCGCTGACCGGCCTGGCGGGCGGGGGAGCGCTGCCGATGGCCGCGGTGCTCGCCGTCTTCGCGCTGGCCGCCCTCGCCGCCTTCACCGTGCTGCGCCGCGGCGCCTCCTCCGTCGTCCCGGTGGATGTCGTCCCGGCGGATTAGGTAAGCCTTTCCTGCGTGATGAACAGCACGAGAGGGACCGCACGCAGCGGTTTGTCAGGCGGGAAGGAATTACGCCACACTGATGTTGTGAAATACGTGACCGAGATGCATGACACCCCGGAGGCCGCCATCGCGCGGCACTCGGGCGTGTCCGCCGAGCGCAGCACGCGCGCGCGTGTCGCCCGGCTCATCCTGGAGCACGGACCCATCACCGCCGCCGCCCTCGGCGAACGGCTCGGGCTGACCCCCGCCGCCGTCCGCCGCCACCTGGACACCCTGCTGGCCGAGGGCATGATCGAGCCCCGTACGGCCAGGCCCAGGGGCCAGCGCGGACGCGGGCGGCCGGCGAAGCTCTTCGCCATCACCGACGCGGGACGCAGCGCCTTCGAGCACGCCTACGACGGGCTCGCCGGCAACGCCCTGCGTTTCATCGCCGACCGCATGGGATCGGACGCGGTGGCCGAGTTCGCCCGTTCGCAGGTGTCCGGCCTCGTCGGCCGCCTGCTGCCCAGGATGCGCGAGGTCCCCGCCGACCAGCGCGTGCGCGTCCTGGCCGAGGCCCTGTCGGACGACGGCTACGCCGCCTCCGCCAGCGGGGCCGGATCCGGGGGCGAGCAGCTGTGCCAGCACCACTGCCCCGTGGCTCACGTGGCGGCGGAGTTCCCCCAGCTGTGCGAGGCCGAGACGGAGGCGTTCGCGCGCATCCTCGGCACTCCGGTGCAGCGGCTGGCGACCATCGCCCACGGCGACGGCATCTGCACCACGCACGTGAGCCCGCGCAGGACGCCCGGCCCGGACGCGCTCCGGCGGGCGGCCGGGTCCGAGCGGCCCGCACCGCGTCAAGACACATCCGACGATATGAGCAAGGAGACCGGAAGGTGACTGTCACCGACCGCCCGGAGCTGGATGGCCTCGGGAACTACAAGTTCGGCTGGGCCGACCCGGACACCGCCGGAGCCGCCGCCCGCCGCGGCCTGTCCGAAGAGGTCGTCCGCAACATCTCCGCGCTCAAGAACGAGCCGGAGTGGATGCTGGACCTTCGCCTGAAGGGCCTGCGCCTGTTCGGCAAGAAGCCGATGCCCACCTGGGGCTCCGACCTCACCGGCATCGACTTCGACAACATCAAGTACTTCGTCCGCTCCACCGAGAAGCAGGCCACCTCCTGGGACGAGCTGCCCGAGGACATCAAGTCCACCTACGACAAGCTCGGCATCCCCGAGGCCGAGAAGCAGCGCCTCATCGCCGGCGTCGCCGCCCAGTACGAGTCCGAGGTCGTCTACCACAAGATCCGTGAGGACCTCGAGGAGAAGGGTGTCATCTTCGTCGACACCGACACGGGCCTGCGCGAGCACGAGGAGCTCTTCAAGGAGTACTTCGGCACCGTCATCCCGGTGGGCGACAACAAGTTCGCCGCGCTCAACACCTCCGTGTGGTCGGGCGGCTCGTTCATCTACGTGCCGCCGAACGTCACGGTCGAGATCCCGCTGCAGGCCTACTTCCGGATCAACACCGAGAACATGGGCCAGTTCGAGCGGACCCTGATCATCGTGGACGAGAACTCCTACGTCCACTACGTCGAGGGCTGCACCGCGCCCATCTACTCCTCCGACTCGCTGCACAGCGCGGTCGTCGAGATCGTCGTGAAGAAGGGCGCCCGCTGCCGCTACACGACCATCCAGAACTGGTCGAACAACGTCTACAACCTGGTCACCAAGCGCGCCGTCGCCTACGAGGGCGCCACCATGGAGTGGATCGACGGCAACATCGGCTCCAAGGTCACCATGAAGTACCCGGCGGTGTACCTCATGGGCGAGCACGCCAAGGGCGAGACCCTCAGCGTCGCCTTCGCCGGTGAGGGCCAGCACCAGGACGCCGGCTCCAAGATGGTGCACCTGGCGCCGAACACCAGCTCCACCGTGATCTCCAAGTCCGTCGCCCGCGGCGGCGGCCGCGCCTCCTACCGCGGCCTGGTGCAGATCGAGGAGGGCGCGCACGGCAGCGCCAGCACGGTCAAGTGCGACGCCCTGCTGGTCGACCAGATCAGCCGGTCCGACACCTACCCGTACGTCGACGTGCGCGAGGACGACGTGTCCATGGGCCACGAGGCCACCGTCTCCAAGGTCTCCGAGGACCAGCTCTTCTACCTGATGAGCCGCGGCCTGAACGAGGACGAGGCGATGGCGATGATCGTGCGCGGCTTCGTCGAGCCGATCGCGCGCGAGCTGCCCATGGAGTACGCCCTGGAGCTGAACCGCCTGATCGAGCTGCAGATGGAAGGGGCCGTCGGCTGATGGGTCTCGAGACAAAGCCCCTGTCGACCCTCCACGAGAGGTCCTCCTACGACGTCGAGGACTTCCCGGTCCCCACGGGCCGCGAGGAGGAGTGGCGCTTCACCCCGCTGTCGCGCCTGAAGGGCCTGCACACCGGCGCCGCCGCCTCCGGCGGGGGCGTCGTGGTCGCCGTGGAGGCGGCCCCCGAGGTCACCGTCGAGACCGTGGGCCGCGACGACCCGCGGCTCGGCCGGGCCTACGTCCCCGGCGACCGCGTCAGCGCCCAGGCCTACGGCGCCTTCGAGAAGGCGACCGTGATCACGGTTCCGCGCGAGGCCGTCGCCTCCGTCCCGACCGTGGTCACCGTCACCGGGTCCGGCGACGGGGCCGCCTACGGCCACACCCTCGTCAACGTGGAGCCCATGGCCGAGGCCGTCATCGTCCTCGACCACCGGGGCAGCGCGGTCTACGCCGACAACGTCGAGTTCGCCGTCGGCGAGGGCGCCACCCTCAAGGTCGTCAGCCTCCAGGACTGGGCCGACGACGCGGTGCACGTCTCGCACCACCACGCCCGGCTCGGCAAGGACGCCACGTTCAGGAGCTTCGTGGTCACCCTCGGCGGCGACGTCGTGCGGCTGTCGCCCTCGGTCTCCTACACCGGCCCCGGCGGCGACGCCGACCTGACCGGCCTGTACTTCGTGGACGCCGGCCAGCACCTGGAGCACCGCCTGCTCGTCGACCACTCCCAGCCCAACTGCCGCAGCAACGTCGTCTACAAGGGCGCGCTGCAGGGCGACGGCGCCCACGCCGTGTGGATCGGCGACGTCATCATCCGGGTCGAGGCCGAGGGCACCGACACCTACGAGCTCAACCGCAACCTGCTGCTCACCGACGGCGCCCGCGCCGACTCCGTGCCCAACCTGGAGATCCTCACCGGCGAGGTCGCCGGGGCGGGTCACGCCAGCGCCTCGGGCCGGCTCGACGACGAGCACATCTTCTACCTCCAGGCCCGCGGCATCCCCTTCGAGGAGGCCCGCCGCCTGGTCATCCGCGGATTCTTCGCACAGCTCCTGGAGAAGATCGAGCTGGAGGAGCTCCGCGAGCGCGTTCTCGCCAAGGTCGAGGCGGAGCTGGAGAAGTGACGTTCGAAAAGGTCTGCAAGCTCGGCGACATCCCCGACGGCGGAGTGATCGCCGTCGAGGTGGAGGGCACCCCGGTGGCCCTCGTGCGCAAGGGGCACGAGGCATTCGCGCTGCACGACGTGTGCTCCCACGCCGAGGTCGCCCTCAGCGAGGGCGACGTCTACGACGAGACGCTGGAGTGCTGGCTGCACGGCTCGTGCTTCGACCTGCGCACCGGCAAGCCCACCGGGCCTCCCGCCACCAGGCCCGTCCCTGTCTACCAAGTGAAGATCGACGGCGATGACGTCCTCGTCTCGCTCTCGAAGGAGTCATAAAGTGTCTGATTCGACCCGGGTCCCCGCGGGCTCCACGCTCGAGATCCGCGACCTGAAGGTCTCCGTCGCGGACAAGGAGATCCTGCGCGGAGTCAACCTGACCGTGCGGGCCGGCGAGACCCACGCCATCATGGGCCCCAACGGCTCCGGCAAGTCCACGCTCGCCTACGCGATCGCCGGCCACCCGAAGTACACCATCACCGGCGGCCAGGTCCTGCTCGACGGGGCCGACCTGCTGGAGATGTCGGTGGACGAGCGTGCCCGCGCCGGCCTGTTCCTCGCCATGCAGTACCCGGTCGAGGTCCCCGGCGTCAGCGTCTCCAACTTCCTGCGCTCGGCGGTCACCGCCGCCCGCGGCGAGGCCCCGAAGCTCCGCCAGTTCTCCAAGGACCTCAAGGGCGGCATGGACGCCCTGTCGATCGACGCGGCCTTCGCCCAGCGCAACGTGAACGAGGGCTTCTCCGGAGGCGAGAAGAAGCGCCACGAGATCCTCCAGCTGGAGCTGCTCAAGCCGAAGATCGCCGTCCTCGACGAGACCGACTCCGGCCTCGACGTCGACGCCCTGCGGGTGGTCTCCGAGGGCATCAACCGCTTCCGCGCCGGCGGCGACACCGGCGTGCTGCTCATCACCCACTACACCCGCATCCTGCGCTACGTGAAGCCGGACTTCGTCCACGTCTTCGCGGCCGGCCGGATCGTGGAGCAGGGCGGCCCCGAGCTCGCCGAGAAGCTGGAGGCCGAGGGCTACGAGGCGTACACGAAGGCAACGGCCTGATGACGACCGGCTTTGACGTGGAGAGGATCAGGAAGGACTTCCCGGTCCTCTCCCGCGAGCTGCCCGGCGGCCGGCCGCTGGTCTACCTCGACTCGGCCAACTCCGCGCAGAAGCCGACCCGGGTGGTCGAGGCGATGCGCGAGCACATGGCCATGCACTACAGCAACGTCGGCCGGGCCATGCACGCGCTGGGCGCTGAGTCCACCGAGGCGTACGAGGCCGCCCGCGACAAGGTCGCCGCGTTCGTCGGCGCGCCGAGCCGCGAGGAGATCGTCTTCACCAAGAACGCCTCCGAGGCGCTCAACCTGGTGGCCTACTCCTTCGGCAACCGCACCAACGACGACCCCCGGTTCCGGATGGGTCCCGGCGACGAGATCGTCATCTCCGAGATGGAGCACCACTCCAACATCGTGCCGTGGCAGATGCTCGCCCAGCGCACCGGCGCCACGCTGCGCTGGTTCGGGGTCACCGACGACGGCCGCCTCGATCTCTCGGGCCTGGAGGAGCTGGTCAACGAGCGGACGAAGATCGTCTCGATCACGCACCAGTCGAACGTCCTCGGCACCGTCAACCCCGTCGAGCGGGTCCTCGCCCGGGTCCGCCAGGTCGGCGCGCTGATGATGCTGGACGCCTCGCAGTCGGTCCCCCACCAGCCGGTGGACGTCGCCGCGCTCGGCGTCGACTTCCTCGCCTTCACCGGGCACAAGGTCGTCGGCCCCTCCGGCGTCGGCGTGCTGTGGGGCCGGGGCGAGCTGCTGGACGCCATGCCCCCGTTCCTCGGCGGCGGCGAGATGATCGAGGCGGTCTGGATGGACCGCTCGACCTACGCGCCCGCGCCGCACAAGTTCGAGGCCGGCACCCCGCCGATCGTCGAGGCCATCGGCCTCGGCGTCGCCGTCGACTATCTGTCGGAGATCGGCATGGACGCGGTGGCCCGGCACGAGCGGGAGCTCACCGCCCACGCGCTGGAGGCGCTGGCGGAGGTCCCGGGGCTGAAGGTCATCGGACCGCGCGACCTCGACATGCGCGGCGGCACGGTCTCCTTCACCCTGGAGGGGATTCACCCGCACGATGTGGGGCAGATCCTGGACGACGACTTCGGTGTGGCCGTGCGGGTCGGACACCACTGCGCCCGCCCGCTGCACCTGAGGTTCGGGATCCCCGCCACCACGCGGGCGTCCTTCTACCTCTACACCACACCGGCCGAGATCGACGCCCTGGTCCGCGGCCTCCACCATGTGCGGAAGGTGTTCGCCTAGCAATGCCGGAGCAGTTGAGATGATCGCCGAGTCGATGTACCAGGAGCTGATCCTGGAGCACTACAAGCACCCCCAGGGCCGGGGGCTGCGCGAGCCGTACGACGCCGAGGTCCACCACGTGAACCCGACGTGCGGTGACGAGATCACCATGCGGGTGAAGCTCGGCGACGGCGGCAAGATCGAGGACGTCTCCTACGACGGCCAGGGCTGCTCCATCAGCCAGGCCGCGGCCTCGGTGCTGTACGAGCTGACCGAGGGCTCCACCGTGGACGAGACGCTCGCCGTGGTGGAGGAGTTCACCCGGCTCATGCAGAGCAGGGGGCAGGTCGAGGGCGACGAGGAGGTGCTGGGCGACGCCGTGGCGTTCGCCGGCGTCTCCAAGTACCCCGCCCGCGTCAAGTGCGCCCTGCTGGCCTGGATGGCCTACAAGGACGCGGTCATGAGGAGTTCTGAGTGAGCAAGCCTGTGGAGACGCCCACCTCGGCGTCGTATGACGGAGAGACCACCCTTGACGAGGTCATGGAGGCGCTCAAGGACGTCGTCGACCCCGAGCTCGGCATCAACGTCGTCGACCTCGGCCTCATCTACGGGGTCAACCTCGACGCCGGCGAGGCCGGCGCCGCGCCGATCGCCACCATCGACATGACGCTGACCAGCGCGGCCTGCCCGCTGACCGACGTCATCGAGGACCAGGCCCACTCGGCCCTGGACGGCATGGTCTCGGACGTGAAGATCAACTGGGTCTGGCTCCCGCCGTGGGGCCCGGACAAGATCACCGACGAGGGGCGCGAGCAGCTGCGCATGCTCGGCTTCAACGTCTGACCGTCCCGCCGGTCGCGGCCCGCACCCGCCGGTGCGCGCCGCGGCCGGATTATGTGAGAGGATGCCCGATACCGGGGAACAAAACCCCGGTGCGGAGCGTTGACTCCGTCGTCGGACAAGCGCCCGTCTCCCGCGGAGCGCCCCGAGTTCGGCCTGGCACTGCGAACGCCAGGCATGCTTGATCGTGGTTCGACTGCGTGCGGGTGATCACACCCGCCTCCGTGCGGTGCGCCTCGACTTGCACCGCACCACCGCCCCTCATGGGCGTCGCTCGAGCGCGGCCCACGCCGCGCGCTTCAGGCTCGTCCTTTCGCAGAAGTGACGTGCCCCGTACTTCTATCGAAAGGCACGAATCTTCGTGACCATGCTCGACGCTGCCCTGCCCGAGATCACCCAGTCCGCCGCAGCCCCCGCGGGCGTCTCCGAGTTCACCCTCCTGGGTCTGCCGAAGCCGCTGGTGACCGGTCTCTCCCGCCAGGGCATCGAGGCCCCCTTCCCGATCCAGCGGGCCACCATCCCCGACATCCTCGCCGGCAGCGACGTCCTCGGCCGCGGTCAGACCGGCTCCGGCAAGACCCTCGCCTTCGGCCTTCCCACGATGGCCCGCGTCGCCGGGACCAAGGCGCGCCCGGGCCGCCCCCTCGCCGTCATCCTGGTGCCGACCCGCGAGCTGGCCATGCAGGTGACCGACGCGCTGGAGCCGCTCGGCCGCGGCCTGTCGCTGCGGATGAAGACCGTCGTCGGCGGCATGTCCATGGGCCGCCAGATCGAGGCGCTGCGCCGCGGCGTCGAGATCGTCGTGGCCACGCCGGGCCGGCTGACCGACCTGATCCAGCAGGGCGAGTGCGTCCTGGACGAGGTCCGGGTGACCGTCCTGGACGAGGCCGACCACATGTGCGACCTGGGCTTCTTCCCGGTGGTCAGCGCGATCCTGCAGCAGACCCCGGCCAAGGGCCAGCGCCTGCTGTTCTCCGCCACCCTCGACGGCGACGTGGACAAGCTGGTCCGCCGCTTCCTCACCGACCCGGTCACCCACTCCCTCGCCCCGGCCTCCTCGCCGGTGGACACCATGGAGCACCACCTCCTGGAGGTCCACCGCGACGACAAGTTCGCGGTGACCGCCGCGATCGCCAACCGCGAGGGCCGCACCATCGTGTTCGCGCGCACCCAGCACGGCGTCGACCGGCTGTGCAAGCAGCTCGCCCAGGTCGGCGTCCGCGCCGGCGGCCTGCACGGCGGCAAGCGCCAGAACCAGCGCACCCGCATCCTGGCCGAGTTCAAGGAAGGCACGATCGACGTCCTGGTCTGCACCGACGTCGCCGCCCGCGGCATCCACGTCGACAACATCAGCCTCGTGCTGCACGTCGACCCGCCGCAGGACCACAAGAGCTACCTGCACCGCGGCGGCCGTACGGCCCGCGCGGGGGAGAAGGGCACCGTCATGACGCTGGTGCTCCCCAGCGAGCGCCGCTCCACCGACGCGATGGCCCGCCGCGCGGGCATCAAGCCGTTCCGCCTGCGGGCCACCCCGGGCCACCCGCGCCTCTCGGAGATCGCCGGAGCGCGCACGCCCAGCGGCGAGGCGGTCCCGGTCTGGGAGCCCGCCGCTCCCGCGACCAAGCAGCGCGAGCGCCGCAGCGGCGGTGGCTTCGGCGGCGGCGGCCGCGGCCCGCGCCGGTTCCGCGAGCGGCCCGCCCGCGGCGAGGACGGCCAGCGCTCCCGTGAGCATGGCGCGGGCGAGCCCCGCGGGAACGTCTCGGAGCTGCGCGGCCAGTACCGCTCCGAGCGCCGCTCCGACGGCCACCCCGACTCGAGGCCCGGCGCCCGCCGCGGCGGGCGTTCCGGCGGGGAGCGCGAGTCGTTCCGCGGCGAGTTCCGCTCCGGGGGCCGCCCCGAAGGGCGCGGCAACCGCCACCACGGCCGCTGAGGGCCGCCGGCGCGCGTGCCGGCCTGACTGACTGACCGACCGTGAGGGCCGGTACGGCGATGCCGTGCCGGCCCTCACGCGTCCGCCCGGGTGGACGTGCCGGCCGGGTCCGCCGCTCAGGTCCGGTGCGGCCCCTCCGCGGACGCCCGGACAGACGCCCGGACAGATGCCCGGACGGACGCCCGGGTCGGTCCGCCCGGATGGACGGTCCGGCGGGCCGATCCAGGACGAAGCATCCCGGATGCGTCCGCCCGGTGCGGGCCGCCGTCCTCGTACCCGTCCCGAAGTGCGAACACCCACCCCGCACGTCCCGGGGTCCGGCTACCCTTGACGGGTACATCCGACGACTTTCCGAGAGAGACCATGAAGACCTTCGAAGAGCTGTACGCCGAGCTGTCCGACAAGGCGCGCACCCGGCCCGAGGGGTCGGGGACCGTGGCCGCGCTGGACGCCGGGGTCCATGCCATCGGCAAGAAGGTCGTCGAGGAGGCCGCCGAGAGCTGGATGGCCGCCGAGCACGAGTCGAACGAGCGCGCCGCGGAGGAGATCTCCCAGCTCCTCTACCACGTGCAGGTCCTCATGATCGCCAAAGGGATCGGGCTGGACGAGGTCTACAAGCATCTGTGAGCCGGTCCGCCCGGCTCGCAGATCCCGTGACACCTCTCCCGCCCGTGTAAGGAACTTCCACGCCATGCTGCGTCTCGCCGTCCCCAACAAGGGGGCCCTCACCGAGGGCGCCCAGACCATGCTCAAGGAAGCCGGCTACCGCCCGCGCAAGGACAGCAAGGAACTGGTGGTCGTCGACCCCGACAACTCCTGCGAGCTGTTCTTCCTGCGGCCCAAGGACATCGCCGTCTACGTCGGAGAGGGCACCCTCGACGCCGGGATCACCGGCCGCGACATGCTCCGCGACTCCGGCGCGCAGGTCGAGGAGGTCCTGCCCCTCGGCTTCGGCGGCTCCACCTTCCGCTTCGCCTCCGTCCCCGGCCGCTTCTCCGGCGTCGCCGACCTCAAGGGCAGGCGCGTCGCCACCGCCTACGCCGGCCTGCTGGAGGCCTACCTCGCCGAGCAGGGCGTGGACGCCCGGGTGATCAAGCTGGACGGCGCGGTCGAGACCGCCGTCCGGCTGGGCGTGGCCGACGCCGTGGCCGACGTCGTCGAGACCGGCACCACGCTGCGCAACATGGGCCTGGAGGTGTTCGGCGAGCCGATCGCCCGCTCCGAGGCGGTGCTGATCAGGCGGGTCGGCGCCCCCGAGACCCAGGGAATGCAGCAGATCCTGCGCCGCCTGCGCGGCGTGCTGGTGGCCCGCGACTACGTGATGATGGACTACGACATCCGCGTCGAGCGGATCGAGGAGGCCATCGCCCTCACCCCCGGCATGGAGGGGCCCACGGTCTCCCCGCTGCACCGGGAGGGCTGGGTGGCGGTCCGCGCCATGGTGCCGCGCAAGGGGCACCAGCAGGTGATGGACCGGCTCTGGGAGATCGGCGCCAAGGCCATCCTGGTCACCGCCATCTTCGCCTGCCGTCTCTGATCCGTCCTCTCCGGCCGCGCGCCGTCTCTCGCCGGTCTGGCCGCCCGCCGTACGGCCCGCGGCGGGCGGCCGTACGGCCGGCGGGGCGGATCTGACAAATGTCACCGCCGATCCCGGACGGCGGGCACTGAGCCCCGCGTCCGGGCGTGCCTAGCGTTGCGCCCATGAACGCCATCTCCTTCGCCGACGTGAGCAGACGCTACGGCGACGTGCTCGCCGTCGACGGCCTGGACCTGACCGTCGAGGCCGGCCGGACCGTCGCCCTGCTCGGCCCCAACGGGGCCGGCAAGTCCACCTCGATCAACATGCTGCTCGGGCTGCTGCGCCCCACCCGGGGCCGCATCGAGGTCTTCGGCCACTCCCCGGACGAGGCCGTCGCCAGGGGAGAGGTCGGCGCCATGCTGCAGAGCGGCGAGCTCATCCCCGAGCTCACCGTCCGGGAGCTGGTCGCCTTCGTGCGGCGGCTCTACCCCTCCCCGCTCGGCCTGGACGAGATCCTTGCGATGGCCGACCTCACCGCCCTGGCCGGGCGCCGGGCCGTCAAGCTGTCCGGGGGGCAGGCGCAGCGGGTCAGGTTCGCCCTGGCCGTCGCCGGGGCGCCCAGACTGCTGGTGCTGGACGAGCCCACCGCGGCCATGGACGTGGAGTCGCGGCTGCGGTTCTGGGAGGCGATGCGCTCCTACGCCGCGGGCGGCCGGACCGTCCTGTTCGCCACCCACTACCTGCACGAGGCCGACGAGAACTCCGACCGGGTGATCGTCATCACCGGGGGACGCGTCGTGGCCGACGGCACCGCCGCCGAGATCAAGGCCGGGGCGGGCGGCCACACCGTCCGCTTCACCCTCGGCGGCCAGGCGGCGGCCGGCCTGGAGGCCCTGCCGGGCGTCTCCGACGTGGAGATCTCCGCCGGTACCGCCACGCTCCGCACCGCCGACCCGGACGCCACCGTCGCGGCCCTCTACCGCGGCACCACGCTGGAGGTCCGCGACCTGCGGATCGACGGCGCCGACCTCGAAGACGCCTTCCTCTCCCTCGTCCAGGAGTCACGATGACGGACTACGTCAGGCTCGAAGCCCTGCGGATGCTGCGCAACAAGCGCTACGTCATCTTCGTCGTGGTCTTCCCCGTCGTCTTCTACCTCATCTTCTCCAGCGTCTACGGCGACCAGGCCGACGCCGGGGGGCTGAGCGGCAGGGCGTACTTCCTGGTCTCGATGAGCGCCTACGGCGGCCTCGCCGCCTCCCTGATGAGCACCGCCGTGCCGTGGGCGCAGGAACGCGGGAGCGGCTGGCTGCGTCAGCTCCAGATCACCCCGCTGGCCGGCTGGAAGATCATCACGACCAAGCTGATCGCCTCCATGCTGCTGGTGCTGCCGGCGATCCTGCTCGTCAGCGCCGCCGCCATGCTGTTCCAGGGCGTCTCGATGCCTCCCGGGCGGTGGCTCGGCCTGCTGGCGGCGATGTGGCTCGGCGTGGCGCCGTTCACGGCGCTGGGCCTGGCCGTCGGCTCGCTGCTGCCCCCCGACACCGCGCAGCCCGTGTCGATGATGGGGATGTTCGCGCTGGCGCTCTTCGGCGGTCTGTGGATCCCGCTGGAGGTCATGCCCGAGGGGATGCGCGGCGTCGCCCGGCTGCTGCCGTCCGCCGACTACGTCGGCGTGGGGCACGGCATCGTCGCCGGGGACGGCCTGCCGCCGGGTGACCTCCTGGCCCTCGCCGGCTGGGCGGTGGTCCTGGGCGTGATCGCGGTGCTCGCCTACCGGCGGGCCGTCGCGCGCGCCTGAGATCCCCGAGCCGCGCGCGCCTGAGATCTCCTGATGGGAGGATTCCCGACGTGAAGACCCTCTCCGCGCGGCTCCTCCGCGAGGTGGACGGCGACCGCGTCAGGCTGCTGGCCAAGCTGTCCACCGGCCTGGTCTACATGTGCTTCCCGATCCTGGAGATCGTCACCGGGGAGCTGACCGGCGCGAGGGCCGCGTGGGGCGTCCTCGGGCTGGTGGTCTTCACGGCCTGCTACGCCGCCGCGGTGCTGCTCGTGCGGACGTTCGGCGAGCCCGACCGCTCCACCTACTGGCTGCTGGGCGCCGCCACGGTCCTGGCCGTCGCGCTGGCGGCGACCCTCGGCGGCAGCTGGACGGCCCTGCCGATCTTCGCCGTCGTGCTGCACGCCGGCATGCTGCGCCCGCGCCAGTCGATGGCCTGCATCGCCGCGATGTGTCTCGTCGTCACGCTGGTCGGCCTGCTGGAGGAGCACGACCTCGGCCTGACCCTACTGTTCCTGCTGCAGGCCGTCACCCTCGGCGCGCTGTTCCGGGGCATGCGCTCCACCCGGCTGCTGGTCGCCCAGCTGCGCCGGGCGCAGGAGGAGATGGCCCGGCTGGCGGCGGGAGAGGAACGGCTGCGCATCTCCCGCGACCTGCACGACCTGCTCGGCCACAGCCTGTCGCTCATCGTGCTGAAGAGCGAGCTGGCCGGGCGGCTGGCGGCGGAGGGCTCGGAGCGGGCGCTGCCGGAGATCCGCGACGTCGAGGCGGTGGCCAGGAAGGCGCTGGTCGAGGTGCGCGAGGCCGTCGCCGGTTACCGCAGGCGCGGCCTGCCGGAGGAGCTGGACGGCGCCCGCGCGGCCCTGGAGGCCGCCGGGACGCACGTGACGGTCCGCCTGGCGGGCACGCCCCTGCCGGAGGAGCTGGACGGTCTGCTCGGCTGGGCGGTGCGGGAGGGCGTCACCAACGTCATACGGCACGCCCGGGCGGGCCGGTGCGAGATCGGCGTGACCTCCGACGGCGGCGCCACCGTGCTGGAGATCGCCGACGACGGGCGCGGGGCGGGGCCGTACGAGCCGGGCAGCGGGCTGCGCGGCCTGGCCGAGCGGGTGGAGGCGGCCGGCGGCGTGGTCAGCGCCGGGCCGCGGAGGAACGGGTTCGTCCTGCGGGTCACGGTCCCCGCGGCGGCGGGGGAGGCGCGGGCGTGATCAGGGTGCTGCTGGCGGAGGACCAGGCGATGGTCCGGGGCGCGCTGGTGTCCCTGCTCGGGCTGGAGCCCGACATCGAGGTGGTGGGGGAGGCCGCCTCCGGCCCGGAGGCGGTCGCCGTGGCGCGTGAGGTCCGCCCGGACGTCGCACTGCTCGACATCGAGATGCCCGGCGGCGACGGCATCACGGCCGCGGCGATGATCCGCGAGGAGGTGCCGGACTGCAGGGTCGTGATCCTGACGACCTTCGGCCGCCCCGGCTACCTGCGCCGGGCGATGGAGGCCGGGGCGGTGGCGTTCCTGGTCAAGGACAGCCCGGCGCGCGAGCTGGCCGCCGCCGTACGGCGGGTGCGCCGCGGCGAGCGGGTCATCGACCCGGACCTGGCCGCGGCGGCGCTGAGCGCCGGCCCGAACCCGCTGTCGCCCCGTGAGCGCGACGTCCTGGCCGCCGCCGCCGACGGCTCCACCGTCGGCGACATCGCCGGGCGCCTGCACCTGTCGGAGGGCACGGTCCGCAACTACCTGTCCTCGGCCATCCACAAGACCCACGCCCGCAACCGCATCGAGGCGGTCCGGCGCGCCCGGTCGCAGGGCTGGCTCTGACCTCGCCACGGGGCCGCCCCGGCTCCGCTCCGGGCGGCCCGTGTCCGGGCCCGGCGGGCTCCCGGCCCCGTGACGCCGCGCCTCAGGCCGACAGCAGCGCGGACTCCTCCTCCTCGATCCGCCGGTTCCACTCCTTCTTCGTGGCGCGCCAGGACTCGTCGTCGCGGCCCGTGCGCCAGTAGCCGGAGATGGACAGCCGCGACAGCGGCAGGCCGCGCTCGGCCCGCAGGTGACGGCGCAGGTCCCGGACGAACCCCGCCTCGCCGTGCACGAAGACGTGCGGCTCGCCCTCGGGGAAGGCGAACGCCCGCACGGCGGCGACCAGCGCCTCGCCGACCGGCGCGTCGCCGCGGTGCAGCCACACGATCTCCGTGTCCGCCGGGTGGTTCAGCGGCTGCTCCTCCTCGGGGCCGGCCACCTCCAGGAACACGTGGGCGCGGGCGGTGGCGGGGAGGCGCTCCAGCGAGGCGGCGATGGCCGGCAGGGCGCTCTCGTCACCCGCCATAAGGTGCCATCCGGCCTCGGGGTCGGGCGCGTAGCCCCCGCCGGGACCCAGGAAGTGGATCTCGTCGCCGGGCCGTACCCGGGCCGCCCAGGGGCCGGCCAGGCCGCTGTCGCCGTGGTGGACGAAGTCCAGCGTCAGCTCGCGAGCCGCGGGGTCCCACGCCCGGACCGTGTAGGTCCGCGTGGTGGGCCACTGCTCACGGGGCAGGTCGCGCTGGACGGCGGCCAGGTCGAACGGCTCGGGGTAGGTCACCCCGGCCGGGGGGAACAGCAGCTTCACGTAGTGGTCGGTGAACTCGCCCGCCTCGAACCCGGCCAGGCCGTCGCCGCCGAGCACCACCCGGATCATGTGCGGGGTGAGCCGCTCCACCCGCACCACCTCGCCGCGGGTCGTCCTGCGCGCCGGTCTGCCCTCTGCCATGATCACTCCGATAGGGAAGGTTAGGTTCGCCTAATTCGTAGGATACGGGCATTTGCCGGACTTGCTCCCGCGGGGGGCGCGCCACGGGGCCGGGAGCGCTCCGGCGCCCGCGGGCGCTCCGCCCGTCCGTCCTCGGGCGGCCCGTCCGCGCCTTCCCCCGGCGCGCTCGCACGCGGAGCGCGAACTATGAATCTACGATGTAAAGAAACCGGGTCCGGACGGTGATCCGCGGGAACGGCCGACCGCCGGTGAGCCGGGGGAACGGCGGTGACGAGAAGCTCAGCGCGTCTCGGCCGTGACGTGACGGATGAGGTCCGAGACGCGGACGATCCCGATGCAGCGGCCCATCTCGTCGATGACCACCAGGTCGTCGTAGACCCGCGCCGGATCATGCCCGGCGGCCCGCATGGCGGTGACGGCGGGGGTGGACCTGGGAACGGTGCGGGCCGGGTCGGCCAGGCGGGCGGCAGGCCTGCGGGCGTGCAGCGCATGCCCGAAACGGCCGGCGACGGCCAGCAGGAAGCGTCCCCGGTCGAGACTCGACCGGGGACGCTGGTACTCGTCCACCAGCACCACGCTGGTGATCGACGGCTCTCCACCGAAGGCCGCGGTCACCTCCTCGGCGGTGGCCTCGCAGGGCAGGGTCACCGCCGGGAGCAGGAACTCCTGGACGCGAGGGCCGAGGGGGGCCGCCGCCAGCTCCCGCTCGGCGACGGGCAGCGGTACGTGCACCCGCCCGGAAGGACCGGGGACCAGCAGCGGCCCCTGCGCCAGTCGTACCCCCCAGGAGCGCACCGCGGCGAGCTGGCTCTCCCGGGTCACGGCGGGGGCGAGCATGTGGACGCCGAGACTGCGCGCGAGGCCCGAGAGGGACTCCGCGAGCGTGGCGCGCCGCCGGTCCCGCGGCACCTCGGCCATCAGTGCGGGGGAGAGCGCCGCCAGGTACGGCGCGGCGTCGGCGAGCAGGTCCAGCGGGACGTGGCCGGTGCCGAGCCCGCCGATCGCCGTCAGGTAGCCGACGGCACGTATCCCCTCCAGCCCGGTGAGGAGGGTCCGGCGCTCGATCGGGGCGAAGTCGCCCTGCACCAGCAGGATCACCTCCGGGGGGCGACGCCCGCTGACGCGCAGGGCCTCGTGCAGCGGCGCCAGCGCGGCCGATCCGCCGATCACCACCGTCGACGGCAGGGGGAGCAGCAGCGGCATGCGGGTTCCGGCTCCGGCGACGTGCGGAATCGCCCGCAGCACCGAGGAGAGGTTCTCACCCCGGACCGCGGGCTGGAGGGCGATGACGCCCCCGGTGGCGAGATCGACGACGGGCGCGGGGGCCGCGGCGGCGGGCCCGGAAGCCGGCGAGAAAGGGGGCGTTCCACTCGGCACGTTCCGAGGATGGGGCCTCTCCGGTGCGCTTCTGAACCGGGCGCGGGGATGTTCACCGAGTCTTCTCCGGGGGTTGCGCTGAGCGGCCGGTCACCGTGGCGGAAACGTCACGTGGCGGGCCGGACGCCGCCGTGGACATGCCGCCCGTGGCGGATGCGTCCCCCTCCCGGCGGGGTCCGGGGCGGCGACGGGGCCGGTAGGGTCGGTTCCCGTGACATCACGACCGGCCGGGGGCGGGGCCCGCTGGGTGTCGGTGGGGCCGGAGCGGCTCGGCCGCTGGATCGACGGCTTCGCCGCCCGGCACGGCCCGCTGGAGACGACGGCGGGTGACGGGACCGTACGGCTGGCGGCCGCCGACGGCGCGGTGGCCGAGTGTCACGTGCCGTTCCCGCCGCTGACGCCCGACGGAGGCGGCCCGCTGGCACGGCTGATCACCCACGCCCGCGCCGAGCGCCGCGTCGGCGTGCTGCTGGTGCGGCTCGGCGGCCACGCGGCCGGGGTCTTCCAGGGGGAGACGCTCCTGGCGTCCAAGGTGGGCTCTCGGCTCGTGCACGGGCGCAGCGCGGCGGGCGGCTGGTCCCAGCAGCGGTTCGCCCGGCGCAGGGACAAGCAGGTGGGGGAGGCCCACGCGGCGGCGGCCGAGGTCGCGCTGCGGGTCCTGGCCCCGCGTCTGGCCGAGCTGGAGGCGGTGGTCCTGGGCGGCGACCGGCGCGCGGTGGACGCGCTGCGGGCCGACCGCAGGCTGGAGGGGGTCTTCGCGCTGGAGGCCGGGCCCTTCCTGACGGTCCCCGATCCCCGGCTGGCCGTGCTCCGGACCGCCCCGGGCCTGTTCCGCGCGGTCCGCATCCGGCTGGCCGATCCGACCTGACCGGCCCCGCCGGGCCGTACCGGGGGCGCGGCCGGCCGTACCGGTGGCCCGGCCGTACCGCACCCGCGGCACGGCCGGTCCGGCGCGACCTGGGGAGAGCCCTCGTACGCGCGCCGTACACTGATCGGTATGCGCACTTCCGATTGACGCCGCCCCGCGAGGCGAGACGGCCGGGCCGGGGGCCTGAGGAGCACACGACGGCCGGTTCGGCGGTACTTCGGCGGTACTGGCAGTACGGTGAGCCGTCCCATCCCATTCTGGAGTGTTTTCCACCATGATCGTGGCTTCTGACATCGAGCTGCGCGCCGGGGCCCGGCTGCTCATCGAGGGCGCGTCGTTCCGGGTCAACCCGGGTGACAAGATCGGGCTCGTCGGCCGCAACGGCGCGGGCAAGACCACCCTGACGAAGGTGCTGGCGGGGGAGGCGCTGCCGGCGTCGGGCACGGTGACCACCACCGGCGCGGTCGGCTACCTCCCGCAGGACCCCCGCACCGGCGACCTGGAGGTGCTGGCCCGCGACCGCATCCTGTCGGCCCGCGGGCTGGACGAGGTGCTGCGCGAGCTGCGCGCGGCCGAGGCGGGCATGTCCTCGGCGGACGACCGGACCCGCGACCGGGCGGTGCGGGCCTACGGGCGGCTGGAGGACCGGCTGCACGTCCTGGGGGGATACGCCGCCGAGTCGGAGGCGGCCTCGATCGCCTCCAGCCTCGGGCTGCCGGACCGGGTGCTCGGGCAGCCGCTGTCCACCCTCTCGGGAGGTCAGCGCAGGCGGGTGGAGCTGGCGCGGATCCTGTTCAGCGGGGCGGAGACTCTCCTGCTTGACGAGCCGACAAACCACCTCGATGCCGACTCAATCGGGTGGCTTCGTGATTTTTTACGATCCCATCAGGGCGGTTTGATCATTATCAGCCACGACGTGGGGCTTCTTGAAGCGACGGTAAACCGGGTCCTGCACCTCGACGCCAACCGCTCGGTGGTCGACACCTACAACGTCGGCTGGAAGGCCTACCTGACCCAGCGGGAGACCGACGAGAAGCGCAGGAGGCGCGAGCGCGCCAACGCCGAGAAGCAGGCCGCGGCCCTGATGTCGCAGGCCGACCGGATGCGCGCCAAGGCCACCAAGGCCAAGGCGGCCCAGGACATGCAGCGCCGTGCCGAGCGCCTGCTGTCGGGCCTGGAGGCCGAGCGGCAGGGCGACAAGGTCGCCCGGCTGCGCTTCCCGCAGCCCGCGCCCTGCGGCCGCACGCCGATCACCGCCGAGGACCTGTCGAAGTCCTACGGCTCGCTGGAGGTCTTCACCGGCGTCGACGCCGCCGTCGACCGGGGCAGCAGGGTCGTCATCCTCGGCCTGAACGGCGCCGGCAAGACCACCCTGCTGCGCATCCTGGGCGGCCTGGAGCAGCCGGACACCGGCGCCGTCAAGCCCGGCCACGGCCTCAAGCTGGGCTACTACGCCCAGGAGCACGAGACCATCGACCCGGACCGGACGGTGCTGGAGAACATGCGCTCGGCCAGTGAGCTGGCCGACGTCGAGCTGCGCAAGGTCCTGGGGTCGTTCCTGTTCACCGGGGACGACGTGGACAAGCCGGCCGGGGTGTTGTCGGGCGGGGAGAAGACCCGGCTGGCCCTGGCCACCCTGGTGCTGTCCGCGGCCAACGTGCTGCTGCTCGACGAGCCCACGAACAACCTCGATCCCGCCAGCCGTGAGCAGGTCCTCACTGCACTAAAGTCCTATTCTGGGGCGATTGTGCTCGTCACGCATGATGAGGGTGCAGTCGAGGCGCTACGACCCGATAGGGTGATCTTGCTACCTGACGGAGTCGAAGATGCTTGGAGTGATGAATTTTCCGATCTTGTGGCACTTGCCTGATCTTAATTTGAGCGGGTACGGATCTTTTCCCATGGAGTAGGTAGCCGATCGCGCTGAAATGACTGATCATGGCGTGAGTAACGCTGCGGAAGTCTGGCACTACAGGAGGTACTCGTGGCCGAGACTCTCAAGAAAGGCACCCGGGTCACCGGGGCCGACCGTGAAAAGCTGGCCTCCGACCTGAAGAAGCGCTACAGCGCGGGTGAGAGCATCCGCGCCCTGGCCGCTTCGACCGGTCGGTCGTACGGCTTCATCCACCGCATCCTGAGCGAGTCCGGTGTGACTCTGCGAGGGCGCGGCGGCGCCACCCGGGGTAAGTCGAAGCGCTGACACCGCCTCGGAACGCGCGACCGCAGCCGCTCGTCCCCCACGCTGAGACGTCCCGCTCGGGCCTGTAGAACCTCGTTCTGGAGAATCGATAGGCTCGGGCGAGACGGAAGACGGCAGCTGGGAGAGCGAGCCATGACGGAAGCGGTGTTCGCGGGAAGCGCGGAGGGGCCCTCCCCGGAGGAGGCCGGTCTGCGTTACGAGGTGGACGGCGAGATCGCGACGATCACGCTGGACCGGCCGGACAAGCGGAACGCTCAGACGTTCGCGACCTGGTCGGCGCTGGCCCGGATCGGTGACAGCCTGCCGCAGCAGGTGAGGGTCGTCGTGGTCAGGGGCGAGGGACCGTCCTTCTCGGCAGGGATCGACCTGCGGATGTTCACCCCGCAAGGGGTGCCGGGCCAGGGATCGTTCGCGTCCTCGGCGACGCTCGACGACTCGGTCTTCGAACAGCGGATAGCCCAGGCGCAACGGGGGTTCCTGTGGCTGCGCCGCCCCGGCGTCGTCTCGATCGCGGCCGTCCAGGGATACGCGATCGGCGCCGGATTCCAGCTCGCCCTCGCCTGTGACCTGCGCGTCCTCGCCGACGACGCCAAGCTGTGCATGAAGGAGCCCGCCCTCGGGCTGGTGCCCGACCTGACCGGCACCAAGCCGCTGGTCGACATCGTGGGCCTGCCCAGGGCCCTGGAGATCTGCCTCACCGCCCGCACCGTGGGAGCCGAGGAGGCCGTCCGGCTGGGCCTGGCCGAACTCGTGGTCGCCCCGGACGAGCTGGCCGGCGCCGTACGCGACCTGGCCGCCGCGCTGCTGGCGGTGGACCGCGACGCCGCGACGGCCACCAAGCGCCTGCTCCAGGGCGCCGCGGGCCGTACGCTGGAGGAGCAGGCCGCCGCCGAACGGCGCGAACAGGTCGCCCGGGTCAAGGCGCTGTTCGCCGGAAGCTGACGCCGGAATGGAAGGAACCCGGCCGGCGCTCCTCCCGGTGGAGGAGGCCACATGGCGATGATGGGCGGGGGGTTCGGCCCCCAGGCGATGCGCTCGCTGCGGCGCGACAGCTCGGTGACCAAGGAGCGCCTCGCGCCGGGCACGGTCAGGCGCATAGCGCGCTACGCGCGGCCGTTCGCCCGGCAGATCACGGCGTTCCTGGTGCTGGTCGTGGCGGGCTCGGTCATCGTGATCGCCAACCCGCTGCTGATGAAGGCGATCATCGACGACGGCATCGCCCAGAAGCGGCCCGGCGTGGTGCTCGCCCTCTCCGGGGTGATCGCGGCCCTGGCGCTCGCCGACGCGGCCCTCACCCTCGGCCAGCGCTGGTTCTCCGCCCGCGTCGGCGAGGGACTGATCTACAACCTGCGCACCGAGGTCTTCGATCACGTGCAGCGGATGCCGGTGGCGTTCTTCATGCGCGCCCAGACCGGCGCCCTGGTCTCCCGGCTGAACACCGACGTGATCGGCGCCCAGCGGGCGCTGACCAGCACCCTGTCGTCGGTGGTGTCCAACGTGGTCATGCTGGTGCTGGTGCTCGGCGCGATGCTGGCGCTGTCGTGGCAGATCACCCTGGTCGCCCTGGTGCTGCTGCCGGTCTTCCTCTTCCCGGCCCGCTGGGTGGGCCGCAAGATGTCCGGCCTGACCCGTGAGCAGATGCAGCTCGACGCCGAGATGAGCTCGCTGATGACAGAGCGGTTCAACGTCGCCGGCGCCATGGTCGCCAAGCTGTACGGGCGCCCCGACGAGGAGGCCGCCGACTTCGGCAGCCGGGCCGGGCGGGTGCGCGACGTCGGCGTCACCGTCGGCATGTACGGCACGTTCTTCCGCGTCGCGCTCGGCCTGGTCGCGGCCCTGGCCACCGCGCTGGTGTACGGCGGGGGCGGCCTGCTGGCCATCGACGGCGCCTTCGAGCTCGGCACCCTGGTGGCGCTCGCGGCCCTGCTGATGCGCCTGTACGGCCCGCTGACGAGCCTGTCCAACGTGCACGTGGACGTGATGACCGCGCTGGTGAGCTTCGACCGGGTCTTCGAGGTGCTCGACCTGAAGCCCATGGTCGCCGAGCGGCCCGGTGCCCGGTCCGTCCCGGACGGTCCGGCCTCGATCGAGTTCGACGGCGTCCGGTTCACCTACCCCGCGGCCTCCGAGGTGTCGCTGGCCTCGCTGGAGTCGGTGGCCCGCCCCGACCCCGGGCCCGGCCAGGAGGTGCTGCGGGACGTCTCCTTCACCGCCCGGCCGGGTCAGATGATCGCGCTGGTCGGACCGTCGGGCGCCGGCAAGACCACCATCACCGGCCTGGTCTCGCGGCTGTACGACGTGAACGAGGGGGCCGTGCGCATCAACGGCCTGGACGTGCGCGACGCCACCTTCGAGTCGCTGCGCGACACCGTGGGCGTGGTGATGCAGGACGCCCACCTCTTCCACGACACCATCGGGGCCAACCTCGCCTACGCCAGGCCCGGGGCCGGCGACGAGGAGATCTGGGAGGCCCTGCGCGCCGCGCAGATCGCCGACCTGGTCGAGGCGCTGCCCGAGGGCCTGGAGACCGTGGTGGGCGACCGGGGCTACCGCCTGTCCGGCGGGGAGAAGCAGCGCCTGGCCCTGGCCCGGCTGCTCCTCAAGGCGCCCCGGGTCGTCGTCCTCGACGAGGCCACCGCCCACCTCGACTCCGAGTCCGAGGCCGCGGTCCAGCGGGCGCTGAAGACAGCGCTGGACGGCCGGACCTCCCTGGTCATCGCGCACCGGCTGTCCACCGTCCGCGAGGCCGACCAGATCCTGGTGATCGTCGACGGGCAGGTGGTGGAGCGGGGCCGCCACGAGGAGCTGCTGGCCGGCGGCGCCGTCTACGCCGAGCTCTACCGCACCCAGTTCAGCGGCGACTGACCTCCCCGTGCGGCCCGGCGGCGGGCCGCACGGGGACCATCGGCGGCCCGGGGATCTGAGGGAACCCGCGGATCCGGGACGGACCGGGCCGGAGGCGCGGTCACCGGTAGCCCAGGCGGGTGAGCTCGGTGCGGGCCACCTTCTCCACCAGGGCGGCGTCCTCGCCGTGCAGCCTGCTCCGCCACACGCCCGCCCTGGGGGCGTGCCCGCCGTACAGGGCGACCTTGGACACCCGGGCCTGGAGGAAGGCCGACAGCTCCTCCACGGTCCGGGCGGGGGAGGAGGCCAGCTCCTCGTAGCGGAGGGTCAGCAGCTGCCCGCGCGGCAGGTCGCGGTGGAGCGCGGCCGACAGCCGGACCGCGCTGCGCCAGCGCAGCGCGCACTTGCCCGCGGTGGGCATCTCCTTCCAGCGGTCGCGGTGCTCGGCGGCCTTGACGCCGAGGAACGGGTTGGGGAACTCGGTCTCCTCGCTCAGCATGGCCGGCTTGAACCACGCCAGCGCCGCCGGGTCGGCCAGCATGTCGGCCACCACGTCCCGGCCGTCCCTGATCAGCTGGACGAACCGGGCGTCGGGGAACGCCTGGAGCAGCACCTGGGCGCTGTAGATCAGGTCGGGGCTGGCATCGCCGAACCGCGCCACCGCGCCCGGCGCCGCGCACGGCCCGGCACCGGTCACGCCGCCCGCCTCCCGGCAGGCGGCCGGGCACTCGCCGCAGGCGCCGGGGAGGATCTGCCAGGACTCGGCCAGGGCGTCGCGTAGCACCCGGGTGGCCCCCATGCCCCGGCCCGCGATGGACGGGCGCCGGGCGAAGGCGTACACCACGTGGGCGACCGGGGCGCGGCCGATGGTGACGTGGAAACCGGGGGAGCGTTTCAGGGCGCGGGCCAGCAGGTCCGAGCCGGAGTGCGGGGCGGCGAGCACGAACACCGGCTGACGGACCTTGATGCCGTTGACCACGAGGATGTGGGGCGGAGGTCGCATATGTGTGCCCAGTGTGGCACCGTTTCCAGCGTGAACGAACCGGCCCTGCCCACACCATCCCTCACGGACGGCGCGGCCGTCCGGCCCGCCGTCGTCCCGCCCCGGCTGCGCCCCGGCGACACCGTCGCGGTGGTCTGCCCGTGCGGCCCGCCCGACCCGGCGCAGCTGCGGCGCGGCGCGGGTGTGCTGGAGGAGCTGGGACTGAAGGTCGTCATGGGCGAGCACGTCCTCGACCGCGACCGCTATCTCGCCGGCTCCGACGCCGGCCGGGCCGCCGACCTGCAGCGGGCCTGGTGCGACCCGGCGGTCGCCGCGGTGTTCTGCGGCCGGGGCGGCTACGGGGCCTCACGGATCCTGCACCTGCTCGACTGGGAGGCCATGCGGGCCGCCGGGCCCAAGACCCTCGTCGGCTCCAGCGACGTCACCGCGCTGCACCAGGCGTTCTCCGTCGAGCTGGGCGTGGCCTCGCTGTTCGGCCCGATGGCCGCCTGCGACGCGCTCAGCGGCCCCGCCGGCTCCGAGCCCCGGACCCTGGAGCACCTCGCCGCCGCGCTGTTCGGCGAGCCCGGGCCGATCACCGGGGACCGGGTCATCGTCCCCGGACGGGCCGTCGCACCGGTGACGGGCGGTAACCTCAGCCTGCTGGCCGCGCTGTGCGGCACGCCGCACCAGATGCGGGCCCGGGGCCGGATCGTCCTGCTGGAGGACATCGCCGAGGAGCCCTACCGCGTCGACCGGATGCTCACCCAGCTCCTGCGCTCGGGCTCCCTGGACGGCGCGGCCGGGTTCGCCCTGGGGTCCTGGGTGGGCTGCGGCGACCCCTACCCGACGCTCGTCGAGCGGCTCGCGCCGCTCGGGGCGCCGGTGGTCGCCGGGCTTCCCGTGGGCCATGGGACACCACAGTTCAGTGTGCAGTTGGGGGCACTTGGTGCTATTGATGCAGAATCGTGCTCTCTGACGGGCTCACTCACCGATCCCGGGAAGGCACCCTGGGTGCAGACCTAGGGGGACGGGAGAGGGGAAAAGTGCGTGAGGCTGTTCCGGCGGCACCGTGATCGGCGGGTTGCGCCCTCGGCGAACCCGGTGGACTCGGCGAAAACGGTGAACGCGGCGAGATCGGCCCCGCCTGGGCCGGCCCGCCCGGTCGAGGAGGTCGATCTCGACTCCCTGCTCGCCCTCGTCGCCGACACCCTCGGCTACGGCTGCTCCTTCGAGCCCGGCGGCGCCACGCTGACCCTGTCGGGCCCCCGCACGATCGAGGTACGGCTGGCGGGCCTGCGCGCCGAGGCGCGCCGCCGGTCGCGGGAGGACTGGCCGGTGTTGGTGTCCGGGCACCTCTCCCACGTGCTGGCCACGGCGGGCGAGCCGTTCGACGCCTGCGACCTGGCCCAGGCCGGCCCGCTGCTGGGCACCCGCGTCCGCTTCGACGACGGCCTGGACGACGGCCTCGTGGTCGGCCGCCACCTGGCCGCCGACCTGGTGGAGGTGCTGACCGTCGGGCACGGCGCGGCCGAGCGGCCGGTCCGCCCCGAGGAGGCCGGCTGCTGGCCGGTCACCGCGGCCCAGGCGCTGGAGCTGGCCGCGGCCAACGTCCGCGGCGGACGGCCCGCGGTGAACGAGGCCGACCTCGGCGGCGTCGCGGTCCTGAACCTGGACGGCGCGGGCGCCGCCTCCTGCCTGCGCCGCCTGGACGAGCACCTGCCACTCCCGGCCGACGGCGCGCTGGTCGCGCTGACCGGGCCGGCCACCGTGGTCGTCCACCCGGTCGAGGGCCTCGGCGTGGTCCGCGCGATCGAGCGGCTGCGGCTGTTCGCCCAGCGGGAGTTCGAGCGGCGCGCCGGCGCCCTCAGCCCGCACGTCTACTGGTGGCACGGCGGCGGGCTCGCCCTGGTCCGGGCCGACCTGGTCGCCCAGGACGGGCAGGTCCGCCTGGTGGTGGCCCCGCCACCGGAGTTCGCCCGCGTCATCGCCGCCCTGGCAGTTCGGCCCGACACCGACACCGACGCCGAGACCCCCGAGCGCTGACCCGCACCGGTACGGCGGGCCCGGCGCCCCACCGGGCGCCAGCCCTCCCGGCACGTCTTGTACGGCGGGCCCGTCCCCTCGCGTGCCCGGCCGGGCGGCCGCGTCCGGTCAGTCGTCCCCGGCGAGCGCGCGGGCGGCGTGGATCAGCGGCACGTGGCTGAACGCCTGCGGGAAGTTCCCCACCTGACGGCCGTGACGGGGGTCGTACTCCTCGGCGAGCAGGCCCACGTCGTTGCGCAGCGCCAGCAGGCGCTCGAACAGCTCCACGGCCTCGTCCCTGCGGCCGATCATCGCCAGCGCCTCGGCCAGCCAGAAACTGCACGCCAGGAACGCGCCCTCGCCGCCGGGCAGGCCGTCGAGGTTGCCGTCATCCGACACCGGGTAGCGCATCACGAAGCCGTCGGTCATCAGCTCCCGCTGGATCGCCTCGACCGTGCCGACGACCCGCGGGTCGCCCGGCGGCAGGAACCCGACCATCGGGATCATCAGCAGCGCGGCGTCCAGCTCCCGCGAGCCGTACGACTGGGTGAAGGTGTTGCGGGCCGCGTCGAACGCCTTGTCGCAGACCTCGGAGTGGATCTGCTCGCGCAGCGCCTTCCACCGCTCCACCGGCCCCGGCCGGCCGAAGTCCTCCGCCTGCCTGATGGCCCGGTCGACCGCGACCCAGCACATGACCTTGGAGTGGGTGAAGTGCCGCCGCGGGCCGCGGACCTCCCACAGACCCTCGTCGGGCTCGTCCCAGTGGGCCTCCACGTAGTCCATCAGCTCCAGCTGGATGGTCCAGGCCCGGTCGTCGGGCTCCATGCCCGAGGCGCGCGACAGGTGCAGGGAGTTCATCACCTCCCCGTAGACGTCGAGCTGGAGCTGGGTGACCGCGCCGTTGCCGATCCGGACCGGACGGGAGCCCTCGTAGCCCGGCAGCCAGTCGAGCTCCAGCTCGGTCAGCCGCCGCTCCCCGGAGACGCTGTACATGATCTGCAGGTCCTGGGCGCGGCCGGCGATGGCCCGCAGCAGCCAGGCGCGCCAGTCGCGGGCCTCGCCGAGATAGCCGGCGCCGATGAGCGCGTCCAGCGTCATGGTGGCGTCGCGCAGCCAGCAGAAGCGGTAGTCCCAGTTGCGGACCCCGCCGATGTTCTCGGGCAGCGAGGTGGTGGGGGCGGCGACGATTCCGCCGGTGGGTTCGTAGGTGAGGGCCTTGAGCGTGATGAGGGAGCGGACCACGGCCTCGCGCCAGGGCCCCTGGTAGGTGCACTGCTCGACCCACTCCTCCCACAGCCCCTCCGTCTCGGTGAGCTGCTCGAGCGGATCGATCTCCACGGGCCGGGGCTGGTGGGAGGGGTGCCAGGTGAACACGAACGGCACCCGCTCGCCCGCCGAGACGGAGAACTTCGCGCGGTGGGCGTAGTCGCCGCCGTGCAGCGGGACGGGGGAGTGCAGCCAGATCGAGTCGGGGCCGCCGACGGCGTGCAGCAGCCCGTCGGTGCGGCGCACCCAGGGCACGATGCGGCCGTAGTCGAAGCGGACGCGGACCTCGGTGGACATCTCGACGGTCCCCGACACGCCCTCCACGATCCTGACCAGGTCGGGGTTGGCGTGCCTGGCGGGCATGAAGTCGATCACCCGGACCGTGCCGGTGGGGGTGTCCCACTCGCTCTCCAGGACCAGCGTCTCGCCCCGGTAGCGCCGCCGGGTGGCGGGCGGCCGCCCGGGGCCGGACGGGCCCAGCCACCACTGCCCGTTGTACTTGTCGCCGAGCAGCGCCGCGAAGCACGCCGGGGAGTCGAAACGTGGCAGGCAGAGCCAGTCGATGGAGCCGTCCCGCCCGACCAGGGCGGCCGACTGCATGTCGCCGATGAGCGCGTAGTCCTCGATCCGCATGGCTCCGACGCTACCGTTCCTAGGCAGTGTCCAGGAGCGGCATCTGATGCCGGCTTCCGGAACCGCGCGCATCCCGAACGGTGTTGGACGCGCTGGTCTCCCGCGTTCGCTGAGTCCTCGTCCGGCGGCGTGCATCGTGTGCAGGTTCCGTGACGAGTGGGCGGGTTCCCTCACGCTCTCGGTCACCCGGTCGGGCCTGGGCGGTCCGATGCCCGCGACGATCACTCTGGTCGTCGCGGGGCGGTGCCGCCCGTCGCCGGATCGGGTGTCCGAGGGCGCGTCGCCCGATCGCGATGCCGGCGGCATCGTGTCGGGACATCTTTCGTTTGCCGCTGGTGAGGGGCTTGCGCCAGTGCTCATCGCCCCACATCGAGGTATACGCCGGATCCACTGCGACGATGGCGAGGTCCCGCTCGGCAGCCATCGAGACCAGCCGGGCTTTGAGCCTGCCGGTCGGGATTCCAGAGATGATCTGCCGCAATCGCTTCTTGCGGCCATGCTTCTCGCGGGTCTTCTCGTTGCCCAAGTGCTTGCCGGACTCGCCGTCGGCGGACAGGAACCAGCGCGCGGCCTCCCAACGCTCACGCCACTGGGGTTCGGTGAGCCGGGCGGCTTGGAGGTTGTGACGGTTGTTGAGCAACTGACGCCCGCCGCGCACCACATGCACGACGTGGGCCTCACGCTCATCCCGGGCGACATCGAGGCGGCGTTGCAGGGCCGCCAGGCGGCGGGACTTGTGAAACCACTCGCCCTTGGAGCGGTATCCGCCGGGCGCCTGCTTGGTGCCCTTTTCCCCGATCGGCCGGGACAGGCGGTGCATCAGGATGCCGACACCGGCCTGCAGGCCCTGGATGTGAGCGAGCCGGCAGCGCCGGCAAAGCGCCCACTGATCGTGGGTGGCCTTGGTGATGCTGCCCGCCCAGCGGGACGACGATTCGGCCGTCAGGCCCTGCTTGCGGGCCGCCCAGGTGCCCGGGCTGTGATCTGCGCCATCGATGCGGCGGGCCTTGAGATCCAGCGACGCCAAGCGGCCGAGATGCTCGCCGACCAGCCGCAACACCGTGTCGTCCTCGGGCGTCAGATGCTTGAGACGGTCGCGTATCGCCACACCGGCCGGGCCGGGCGCGACGAACGGCGCGTCGATGGCACGCAACCGCTTACGCTCACTCATCGGCAGCCGCCGCTTCCAGCGCTTTACGGGCCCGCCTCTTCGCCGACCGGCGACCGTACAGGCGCTCGCACAACGACGTCAGCACCTCTGCCATGTCCCGCACCAGATCGTCGTCGACCTCGCCGTCATCCAGCACGACCAGGCGACGACCCGTGGCGGACAAGGCGGCTTCGACCAACTCGACGTTCATCCGGCCGAGGCGGTCCTTGTGCTCGACCACCACGGTGGTCACCTTCGGATCGGCCAGCAGGCGCCCGGCCTTCGAGCGGCGGCCGTTCACGCCCGAGGCGATCTCGGATTCGATGCGCACGATCCTGTGCCCGGCCTTCGCGGCCCACGCCGACAGACGTGCCGTCTGCCGGTCCAGGTCGGCCTTGTGATCGTGGGACGAGACTCGGGCATACAGGCCCACGCCACCGGTCACCGGTGGGGAGGTGTTCGCGTCGATGTTCACCAGGATCGTGCGCGGTCCCACTCGTTCCGCAGGGACCGGCAGCATGCCCTCGCGGAACCAGCGGTACGCGGTACGCGGGGCGATCCCTTGTGCGCGCGCCCATTCCGTCAGTTCATACGCGAGATCATAAGTCACTCATCGCATCCAAAGGACACTCATGGACACTTATTCGAGAGCAGGTTGAACCCCGGCCGCGGCGGATCAGCCGCGCGGCCGCATGAACGGCATGAAGAACTGCGTCAGGGGCCCGATGGCCAGGGCGAACACCACGGTGCCGACGCCCACGACGCCGCCGAGCAGCCAGCCCGCGGCCAGCACCGTGATCTCGACGAGGGTGCGGGCCACCCGGATGCTCAGGCCGAGCCGGTTCAGGCCGGTCATCAGCCCGTCGCGCGGGCCGGGGCCGAGGCCGGCGCCGATGTACAGGCCGGTCGCCGCGGCGGTGACGACGACCCCGGTCAGCAGGCAGGCCCAGCGCGCGGCCAGCGGGCCGGGCGAGGGGACCAGCCACATGACCGCGTCGGCGAACACGCCGACGAGGATGACGTTGCTGATGGTGCCGATCCCGGGCCTCTGCCGCAGCGGGATCCACAGCAGCATGACCAGGGCGCCCACGATGATGATCCACGTGCCGACCGAGAGGCCCATGTGGACGGCGAGGCCCTGGTGGAAGACGTCCCAGGGGCTTCCGCCGAGGCTCGACTCGATCTGCAGGGCGATGCCGGCGCCGTACAGCGCGAGCCCCGCGTACAGACGCAGGAGGCGGTTCGGCAGGGAGCCCAGGGATGAGATGGATGCTTCACTCATAATGGCCTTCATTCTTCAAGGCCACTGATCCACGGCAAAAGGGCCAATCATCGATAAATGGCCTTACAGTGGCATGCGTGAACCGGTATCTGAGCGGCCCGCAGCTGGCCCGCCTGGTGGCGCTCGACCCCGGAGCCCGGCCGTACTACCGGGCGCTGGCCGAGACCGTGCGGGCGCTGATCCTCGACGGGCGGCTCCCCGTGCGGGTCCGCCTCCCGGCCGAACGCCACCTCGCCCAGGAGCTGGGCGTCAGCCGCACCACCGTGACCGCGGCCTACGACCGCCTGCGCGAGCAGGGCTACCTGGACAGCAGGCAGGGCGCGGGAAGCTGGACGGCGCTGCCGCGCCCCTCCGAGATGGGTCCCGACAACCCCTGGATCGCCTCCCAGGAGGACGGCCTGCTGCCGCTGCACATCGCCGCGCCGCCGGCCCCCCCGATATTGCCCGAGGCCGTCGCGGCCGCCGCCGAGCGCTATCCGTGCCGCATGCTCGGCACGGGCTACGAGCCCCCCGGGATCACCCCGCTGCGCGAGGCGGTCGCGGCCCGCTACACCCATCGGGGGCTGGCCACCCGGCCCGAGCAGATCCTCGTCACCACCGGTGCCCAGCAGGCGATCCACCTGGTGATGGCGATGCTGCTGGCGCCGGGCGATCCGATGCTGCTGGAGTCGCCGACCTACCCGCACGCGATCGACGCCGCCAGGGCGCGTGGCGCGCGGATCGTCCCGGTCGGCGTCCCCGACGACGGCTGGCACCTCGACCTGCTCACCTCCGCGCTGCGCCAGTCGGCCGCCCGCCTGGCCTACGTGATCCCCGACTTCCAGAACCCGACCGGCCACCTGATGGACGACTCCGTCCGGGCCGGCCTGGTCGGCGCGGCCAGGAGGCACGACACCGTCCTCATCGTGGACGAGACCTGGAGCGAACTGGCCATCGACGAGGTGCCCCGCACGGTCCCGCTGGCCGCCTTCGACACCGACGGGCGGGTGATCAGCATCGGGTCGGCGTCCAAGCTGTGGTGGGGCGGCCTGCGGATCGGGTGGATCCGCGCGACCGCCGCCATGGTGCGCCGCCTGGCCGTGCTGCGCGCCGCCGTGGACATCGCCAGCCCGGTGTTCGAGCAGCTCGTGGTGACCGAGCTGTTCGGCAGGATCGAGGAGACCAGGGCGGATCGCCGCCGGACCCTCGGCGCCTCCCGCGCGGCCCTGGTCGCCGCGCTGGCCGAGCACCTGCCCGACCTGACCTTCACCGTGCCCGCAGGCGGCGGCGCGCTGTGGGCACGGCTGCCCGGCCCGTCGGCCGTCGCGCTCGCCGACGCGGCGGCCTGCCACGGCGTGCGGCTCGCCCCGGGCCCCTGGTTCGGGATGAACGGCGCGCTGGAGGGCCGGCTGCGCCTGCCGTTCACCCAGCCGCCCGCGGTCCTCACCCAGGCGGTGGCGCGCATCGCCGAGGCCAGGGTCAGGGGCCCGTACGGCGCCCGCCCCGCCGAGCCGCTCACCCCGGTCCTCTGAGCCGCCCCGAACCGGATCGGGTGCGGGATCAGGGGCCCTGGTCGGAGGCCACGCCCCGGGCCAGCGGCGCGCGCAGCCGCAGCTTCATGGCGGCGATGCGCAGCCCGAAGGCCAGCACCGCCGCGGCCAGCGTGGCCGGCCAGCCGTGCAGGTCGAGGGTGTAGAGCGCGGCCATGACCGCGGAGCCGAGCATGGCCGGCACCGCGTACAGCTGGCGGTCGTACAGCAGGAGGGGGATCTGCCCGGCCAGCACGTCGCGCAGGATGCCGCCGCCGACCGCGGTGGTGACGCCGAGCAGGGCGCCGTGCAGCGGGCTGAGGCCGTAGTTCATCGCCTTCTCGGTGCCGACCGCGCAGAACAGGCCCAGCCCCGCCGCGTCGAGCACGTCCACCGCGGGCATGACCCGCTCCACCTGGGGATGCCAGAAGAACACGATCGCCGCGGCCACGGCCGGCACGACCACGTAGCCGGTGCTGGAGAAGGCCGCGGGCCGCACGTTGAGGATCAGGTCGCGCAGGATCCCGCCGCCGAGGGCGGTCATCTCCGCCAGCACGGTCATGCCGACCACGTCCAGCCGCCGCCGGACGCCGACCAGCGCCCCGGAGAGCGCGAAGACGAAGATCCCGATGAGATCGAGGGCGTGAATCACCGTCTAATCATCCCATGACCGGATATATGTGGTCACCGTTTCAGGCGGACGGTGAGCCGGCCGCCGCCCCCTCCCCGTGATGCTCCCGCATCAGCCGGTTGAGCCGGGGGACGAACGCGAACATCAGCGCCCCGGCGGCGAGCGCGATCAGCGCCAGCGTGAGGAAGTACATGGGCTCCGACACGTAGTCGCGCAGCCGCGCGGTCTGCCCGCCCACCGCGTCGCCCACCGCGATGGCGATGAACCACACCCCCAGCATCTGGCCCTTGAACGCCGCGGGGGCCAGCCTGCTGGTGATCGACAGGCCGATCGGGCTCAGCGCCAGCTCGCCGAAGACCTGCACGAGGTAGACCAGCACCAGCCACCACACCGAGATCCTGCCCTGCTCGGCCAGCTTGGCGGCCAGCGCCATGACCACGAAGCTCAGCCCGTTCATGAACAGGGCGATGGCGAACTTGTGCGGGGTGGTCACCCGGTTGCCCAGCCTGACCCAGAGCGCCGCGAAGACGGGGACGAGGAGCGCGATGAACAGCGGGTTGAACGCCTGGGTGGTCGCCGCGGTGATCCTGACGCCGAACAGCGACAGGTCGGTGCGGTCCTGGGCGAAGAACAGCAGCACGGTCGGGGCGAGGTCGTAGAGCATCCAGAAGATCGCCGCAGCGGTGAACAGCCAGACGTACGCCTTCATCCCCGAGCGCTCGTCCTCGGTCAGGTTGTGGCTGCCCAGCAGGATGTAGGCGAAGTAGCCCACCGGCACGGCGACGATGAGCAGGGTCACCACCAGTGAGAACGCGCCCAGGCTGAACGTGCCGGAGACCGCCCAGAGCGCCAGCGCGACGGCCGCCGCGGCGACGGCGCCCCCGGCCACGGCGGTGAAGCGCCGCCGCTCGCGCGGGGTCAGCCGGTGGCCGGGCGCGTCGCCCGCGCCCCGCAGGTGGCGGCGGCCCGCCGCGTACTGCGCGAGCCCCAGCGCCATGCCGACGGCCGCCGCGCTGAAGCCCAGGTGCCAGCGGTCGCCGGAGGCCAGCCAGCCCACGATGAGCGGCGCGGCGAAGGCGCCGATGTTGATGCCGAGGTAGAAGATCGAGAAGCCGGCGTCCCGCCGCGCGTCGTCGTCCTCCGGGTACAGCTTGCCGACCATCGCGGAGATGTTCGGCTTCAGCAGCCCGGTGCCGGTGATGATGAGCAGCAGGCCCAGGGCGACGAACACGCCCCCGCTCACCGGGATCGCCATGCTGATGTGGCCGCACATGATGATGAAGCCGCCCCACAGCACCGCCCGGCGGGCCCCCAGGACCCGGTCGGCGATCCAGCCCCCGGGCAACGCCACGAGGTAGATCAGCGCGCCGTAGACGCCGACGAGCGCCGTGGCGGTCTGCTGCGACAGCCCCAGGCCCCCGGCGACGGGGGAGGCGGCCATGAAGGTGGCCAGGATGGCGCGCAGGCCGTACCAGCTGAAGCGTTCCCACATCTCGGTGCCGAACAGCGTGGCCAGGCCACGTGGATGCCCGAAGAAGGTCTTCTCCTCGGTGCGGGTCTCCGCGGACATGTGAGCCCCCCGGCCTCGTCGCGTGATGACACTCCACCCTACGTAGCGGAGGGGGGTGGCCCGACCCGGCGGGGGGTGCCCGTTTCGAGGCGTTCGCACAGGTCATAGCGGTTTCCGCTTCCGTGGGCGGCGCCGGCGGCGCCGCCCGCCCCGGGCCGGGGCGCTTCTCGCTTTTGGGCCTTGTCCCAGGTCCGTGGCGTGTGGTGCGATGCATCCCAACCGGGCGGGTGAACACGTCGCGAACACGTTGCGAACACGGTGCGGAGGCGTCATGGCGGGTGTCCTCGAAGAGCGCGCGGAGATCGAGCGGGAGATCGGCGGCCGTACGGTCTGCGACCTGCTGCGGGAGGCGGCCGAGCACCATCCCGACGCCCCCGCCTACTCCGACCCGGACGGTGACGGCTGGGTCACCCTCACCTACGGCGACGCCCGCCGCCGCGTCCTGGAGATCGCCGCCGGCCTCGCCGCCCTGGGACTGCGGCCCGGTGAGGCGGTCGCGCTGATGATGGTCAACCGCAGCGAGCACGTTCTGGCCGACCTGGGCACGGTGCACGCGGGGGGCGTCTCCTGCTCGGTCTACGCGACCTTCACCCCCGAGCAGGTCGCCTTCGTCGCCGACGACGTCGGCGCCAGGATCGCGGTGCTGGGCGGCCCCGCGGAACTGGCCAGGTGGGAGCCGGTGCTGGACCGCCTCCCCGCCCTGGAGAAGGTCATCGTGCTCCAGGACGCCCCGGCGGGGAGGAGGTTCCTCTCCTGGGACGACTTCCTGGCCCTGGGCCGCGAGCGGCTCGCCGCCGACCCGGGCGCCGTCGAGGCCCGCTGCGAGGCCGCCCGGCCGGACGACGTCCTGACCGTGCTCTACACCTCCGGGACCACCGGGAACCCCAAGGGCGTGCCGCTGACCCACGCCAACGTGCTGTTCGAGGTGGCGGCGACCACCCGGATGGCCGACCTGCCGCAGCGGGGCACGCAGATCTCCTACCTCACCTACGCGCACATCGCCGAGCGGGTCCTCAGCCTCTACCTGCCGCTGCTGAAGATCTCCCACACCCACTTCTGCACCGACATGACCCGTCTCGGCACGGTCCTCGGCCAGGTGTCGCCGGTGCTGTTCTTCGGCGTGCCGCGCGTGTGGGAGAAGATGATGGCCCGCCTGCAGGCGCTGCTGGTCTCCCAGCCGGAGGAGCGGCAGCGCGACGTGCGCGAGGCCATGGCCGCCGGGCTCGCCTACCTGGAGGCCGGGCAGTACGGCGGCAAGCCCTCGCCCGAGGTGCGGGCCGCCTACGAGCGGGCCGACGCCGGGCTGCTGTCGGTGATCCGCTCCATGATCGGCCTCGGCGGCGCCGCCTGGCTGGGCAGCGCCGCCGCGCCGATGCCGCTGGAGGTCCAGCGCTTCTTCGCCGGCCTCGGCATGTGCGTGCTGGACGTGTACGGCATGACCGAGACGACGGGCGCCTTCACCGCCAACGCCCCGGACCGCTACAAACTCGGCACGGTCGGCCAGGCCGGGCCGGGCGTGGAGGTCCGCATCGCCGAGGACGGGGAGATCCTCACCCGCAGCCCCGCCAACACCCGCGGCTACCTGAACCGCCCCGAGGCGACCGCCGAGCTCATCGACGAGGACGGCTGGCTGCACACCGGCGACATCGGCACGATCGACGACGACGGCTTCGTCCGCATCGTGGACCGCAAGAAGGAGCTCATCATCACCGCCGGCGGCGAGAACATCTCCCCGGCCAACATCGAGAACCACCTCAAGGAGCACCCGCTGATCGGCCAGGCCCTCGCCTACGGCGACGGCAGGCCGTACCCGGTGGCGATCCTCACCCTCGACGGCGAGGTCGCCCCCGGCTGGGCGCACAGCCGCGGCATCCCGCCCACCGACCTCGCCGGCCTGGCCGGGCATCCCGAGGTCCTGGCGGAGGTCGGGGCCGCCGTCGCCGCCGCCAACGAGCGCCTGGCCCGCGTCCAGCAGGTCAAGCGCTGGCGGCTGCTGCCGGCCGAGTGGACCGCCGAGACCGAGGAGCTGACCCCCAGCCTCAAGCTCAAGCGCCGGGTCGTGCACGCCAAGTACGCCGAGGTCATCGACGAGCTGTACCGCGACTGACGGGCACGGCGGGCACGGCGGGCGCGGCGGGGACGGCGGGCGCGGCGGGGACGGCGGGCGCGGCGGGGACGGCGGGCGCGGCGGGGGCGGCACCCGCCACCGGCCGGAGCGTCGCGATCTCCGCCGGGAGCCGTCGTTTTGCCAACCGGGCGTGTGTCGCCTGCCCGGTCGTTACCGGGCGTTTCCTAACGTCCTGGGCATGGCAATGAGACTCCTTCTGCCGCTCCTGGCGTCGGGGGCCGCCCTGTCCGCGCAGGCGGGGCCCGCCACCGCCGCGGAGGAGCCGGTGATCCGTTCCGTGACCCTGCGCCCCGGCACCCCCGTGGTCGGCCCGACCGGCTCCCTGCGCCTGGTGATCGACGTGGTCGCCCGCGGGGCCGCCGGGCCGGACGCGGTGGCCGTCCGGGTCGAGCCCGGAACCCCGCCCGCCGGCGGCCCGGTGCTCCGGCCCGAACCCCTGCCGCCCACCCTCCAGCAGTGGGGGACGCCGATCCCGGCCCACGCCGTCTTCTCGCGTCCCGCCGCCTCCCGGGCGCCCGCCGTACGGAGGACCGGCGGCGGATGGGAGACGTGGCGGTTCCTGCCCGACAAGCAGCTCAACCGCTGGTACCCCACCGGGCCCTGGATGGTCATCGCCACCGCCAGGGGCGCCGGCGGCGCCTCCGCCACCGGGTACGCCCGCTTCGAAGTGAAGCGCGCCACCCGGTTCAGCTCGATCGAGGCGGCCCGGGAGGGCCGGGACGTGAGGGTCACGGGCGTGCTGAACCGGGTCGATCCGCAGGGCTACCTCGACTACGCCCCGTTCCCCGGCCAGCCCGTCGAGATCCTGCACCGCGAGGACGGGCGGGAGGGCTGGGCGACGGCGGCCACGGCCGTCACCGACCGGCAGGGACGCTTCACCCGCCGGGTGCCGGGAGCCGCCCGCGGGGGAGGAGGCGACTGGCGGATCCGGTACGCCGGGGCGTCCGGCCACGCCGCCCGGCTGAGCGTCATCCACCCGACCGGCGGCCGGTGACACCCGGAACCCCCGCGGGGCACGGGCACGCGCCGGGCCCCGCTGCGGAGACGGGCACGGGTACGGCCGGCCGTCCGCGCCGGACGCGGCGCCGGCTCAGGCCAGGGCGTGCACGACCGCGCCGAACAGGGCCGGCAGCCGCTGCGCCGCCGGGACCACCAGCCGCGGCACCGCCCGGTGCCGGCGCGCCGACACCAGCGCCCCGGTGAGCAGCCGGTGCCGCCGCGACAGCCGCAGCCAGGCGCCCTCGTAGGCCTGCGGGACGCCGGCCCGCAGGCAGCCCACCAGCACCCGCGCCGACGCCAGCGCCAGGGACACCCCCTCGCCGGTCAGCGCGTCGACGTACCCGGCCGCGTCGCCGACCAGCAGCACCCGGCCGGCGACGCGGGCCCGGACCCGCTGACGCAGCGGACCGGCGCCGCGCACCGGGGTCACGGCCCGGCCGTCCAGCCGCTCCAGCAGTGCGGGGAAGTCCGCCAGGTGCTCGGCGTACCCGCGCCGCCGCGAGCTCAGCACGGCCACCCCGACGAGCTCGTCGCCCACCGGCGTCACGTACGCCTCGCCGTCGGCGGCCCAGTGGACCTCCACGAAGTCGCTCCAGGGGGCGACGCGGTAGTGCCGCCGCAGGCCGTACCGGCGCGGCCCGGGATCGGGCAGGCCCAGCCCCAGCATGGCCCGCACCGGGGAGTGCAGGCCGTCGGCGGCCACCAGCCAGCGGGCGCGCAGCCCGGCGGCCCCGACCCCCTCGCCGTCCTGCCGGACCTCCTCCACCCTGCCGGGCAGGACCTTCACCCCCAGCTCGGCGGCGCGCGCCGACAGCGCGGCGTGCAGCTCCGTGCGCCGCGTCCCCAGCCCAGGTCCGTCGCGGAACGCCGCCTGCGCCCGGTGCCGCCCGTCGAGATAGCTGATGCCGCGCAGCGCCCGGCCCGGCGGCCGCACGCCCAGCGCCCCCAGCGCGGCGACGCCGCTCGGCATCAGCCCCTCGCCGCACGCCTTGTCCACCGGCGCGAGGCGGGGCTCGACCACGACCGCCTCCATGCCCGCCAGCGTCGCGTGGATCGCGGTGGCCAGGCCGGCCGGCCCGCCACCGGCGACCAGCACGTCGATCACGCCGGGGCCCGCCCGGGCACCGGCGGAGCCGCCGTGGCCAGTGCGGCGTCCTCACACCGGATCCGCACCACCATCAGCGCGGCGTTGAGCACGGTGAAGACGGCCGCGGTGACCCAGGCGCCGTGCACCAGCGGCAGCGCCGCGCCCTCGGCCGCCACCGCCACGTAGTTGGGGTGGCGCAGCCAGGACAGCCGGTACGGGCCCCGCTCCACCAGCGGCAGGCCCGGCACCACGATCACCTGCGTGTTCCAGCGCGGGCCCAGCGCCGCGATGCACCACCAGCGCAGCGCCTGGGCGGCGACCACCACGGCCAGCATCGGCCAGCCCAGCGCCGGGACGAACGGCCGGTCCGCCAGCCCGGCCTCCAGCAGGCACCCGGCGAGCAGCCCGGTGTGCAGGGCGACCATCCACGGGTAGTGGCCCTGCCCGTACACCACCCCGCCCCGCTCCAGGCTCCAGCGGGCGTTGCGGCGGGCGACCACCAGCTCGGCGAGCCGTTCGGCCCCGACGAGCAGGACGAGCAGCGGGTACCACATCGAGAGATCCCAGGTCATCGGTCCCTACCAGCGCAGAAGGACGAGTTCCGAGCAGAAGCCGGGGCCCATCGCGATGAGCAGCCCCGGGGTGCCCGGCGGTGGCCGCAGGGCGATGGTGTCACGCAGCACGTGCAGCACCGAGGACGACGACAGGTTGCCCACCTCGGCCAGCGAACGCCAGGTGACGTCCAGCGCGCCGGCGGGCAGCTCCAGCGCCTCGGAGACGGCCTCCAGCACCTTGGGGCCCCCGGGGTGGCACACCCACGCCGTCACGTCGGAGGAGGCGAGGCCGTGGTCGGCCAGGAAGCCGTGCACGTCGTCGGCGAGATAGGCGCGCACCACGTCGGGCACGCCCGGGTCGAGCAGCACCTTGAAGCCGCTGTCGCGGACGTCCCAGCCCATCACGTGCCCCGAGTCGGGATACAGGTGGCTGCGGGTCGCCACCACCCGCGGGCCCGCCCCGCCGTCCGCCCCGCGACCCGCCGGGGCCGCCCCCCGGCCGCCCCCGGCACCGTCTCCCGCAGCCGCAGCCGCAGCCGCAGCCGCAGCCGCGGGCGCCACGGCGCCGTCTCCGGCGGCCCGCCCGTCACCGCAGGCCACCACCGCCGCCGCGCCGTCGCCGAACAGCGCGCCGGCGACCAGGTTGGCCGGAGACGCGTCGTCGCGCTGCAGGGTCAGCGAGCACAGCTCCACCGACAGCAGCACGGCCACGTGGTCGGGCCAGCCGCGCAGGTAGTCGTGCACCCGGGCGATCCCGGCGGCCCCCGCCACGCAGCCGAGCCCGAACACGGGCACCCGCTTGACGTCGGGGCGCAGGCCCAAGCGGCCGGCCAGCCGGGCGTCCACCGAGGGGGCGGCGACACCGGTCACCGAGGTGAACATGATCATGTCGACGTCGCGGGGTTCGAGTCCCGCCGCGTCCAGCGCCGCGCCGACGGCCTCGGCGCCCAGGTCCACGGCGGTCTCGACGAACACGTCGTTGGCCGCGCCGAACCCGTCGAGCTTGGCGTACCCGTCGAGGGGGAGTGCCAGGTGCCGTGAGCGGACCCGGGCGCTTCCGTGCAGCCGGTCCAGCAGCCGCCGGCCGGTGCCTTCGAGCCCGCACATCCGCGCGACGGCGTCGGTGATCTCGGCCTGGGAGTAGCGGTTCGGTGGCAGCGCGCCGCGCACGGCGGCGATTCGCGTCATGTGGCAGGTACCCCCCGCACGGAGGAAAGCGGTCACCGGCTTCCTTGCCCACCTACGTCTGTGACATGCCTCACCCGCCCTAACAGTAGTGTGACGTCCCACCCGCCCCAGGCGGCGACGCGCCGCCCCGGCCCAGGGCCTGCCCGGCGCCCCGCGACGGCCTGGTCTCGCACCTGCCCGGTGGGATCCGCCCGGCCGGACGCGGGCCCGTGCCGGGTGGCCGCGCGACCTTCCCCTCTACGATCGGTCCGTGACGATGAGCGGGCATTCGCGGGAGCACGGGCACCCCGCCGGGCGGGAGGGCCGCCGGGGTCCGGCGGGCATGATCCGGGTGCCGTGGGCGCTGGCGCGGGCCTGCCATCCGGGGCCGACCGCGGCGGTCACCGCCATGGTGGCCGCGCTCGCCGTGGCGAGCGGCCGCGACGCCGCCGGCTGCGTCCTGGCGGCCGCCGCGGTGCTGGCCGGGCAGCTGTCCATCGGCTGGTGCAACGACGCGGTGGACGCCGGGAGGGACGTCGCCGCCGGCCGTACCGGCAAGCCGGTCGCCGAGGGCGCGGTGGGCGCGCGGACGGTGTGGGCCGCCGCCGCGTCCGCCGCGGCGCTGTGCGTGCCGCTCTCGCTGGCCTCCGGGCCCGCGGCCGGGACCGCGCACCTGATCGGCGTGGCCGCGGCCTGGGCCTACGACCTGGGGGTGAAGGCCACCGCGCTGTCGTGGCTGCCGTACGCCGTGGGGTTCGGCTCGCTGCCGGCGTTCGTGGCCCTCGGGCTGCCGGGCCGCCCCTGGCCCGCCTGGTGGGCGGTCCTGGCGGCGGCGTTGCTCGGCTGCGGCGCGCACCTGGCGAACGTCCTGCCCGACATCCCGGGCGACCTCGCCACCGGGGTCCGCGGCTGGCCGCAGCGGCTGGGCGAGGCCCGCGTCCGCGTGCTGGTCCCGCTGCCGCTGCTGGCGGCCACGGCGGTGCTGGCCCTCGCCCCGCCGGGACCGCCCGGCGCGGGAGGCTGGGCCGCCCTCGCCGCGGCCGTCGCGCTCACCGGCGCCGGGACGCTGCTGGGCGGGCGCTCGCCGCGCGTCCCGTTCGCCACGGCGATCGCGGTGGCGGCGGTCGGGGTGGTCCTACTGCTGGCCCGCGGCACCGAGATCACCGCCGCCTGACCCCGGCCGTCCCGGAGACCGCGGCCGCCGTCTCCGGCTCCCGGACACCGCCCGCGACCTCGCGGTTCATCGCGGCCGGCCCCGGGAGCGCGGTCCCGGCGGCGGGTGCGGGGATCTTTAATCGGTTGCGGCTTCCCAGGCGTTCTGGCGTCATTGGGAGCGATCGACAGCGATCAGCGGCGATCGGCGGACCGTACGGAAGGAGGCGATGCGACGATGGCGTACAACGAGGTGGCCGGCGGGCGGGCCCCGATCCGCATGTGGGCAGACCCCGACGGGGTCGAGCCCGAGGTGATGCGGCAGCTGCGCAACGTGGCGAACCTCCCCTGGACCCACGGCGTCGCCGTGATGCCCGACGTCCACCACGGCAAGGGCGCGACGGTCGGCTCGGTCATCGCGATGCGGGACGCCGTCTCGCCGGCCGCGGTCGGGGTGGACATCGGCTGCGGCATGACCGCGGTGAAGACCTCCCTCACGGCCGCGGACCTCCCCGACGACCTCGGCCGCCTGCGCTCGAAGCTGGAGCAGGCGATCCCGGTCGGCTTCGGCCTGCACAAGACCCCGGTCGACCCGTCCAGGCTGCACGGGGTCCGGACCGCCGGCTGGGAGGGCTTCTGGAAGGACTTCGAGCGCCTCGCCCCGGCCGTCCACCCGAAGCGTGAGCGCGCCGAGGCGCAGATGGGCACCCTCGGCGGCGGCAACCACTTCCTGGAGGTCTGCGCCGACGACCGGGACGGGATCTGGGTCGTGCTGCACTCCGGCTCACGCAACATCGGCAAGGAGCTGGCGGAGCACCACATCGGGCGGGCCCGCGCGCTGCCGCACAACCAGGACCTGCCCGACCGGGACCTCGCGGTGTTCGTCGGGGGCACACCGCAGATGGACGCCTACCGCCGCGACCTGTTCTGGGCGCAGGACTACGCGCGGCGCAACCGGACGGTCATGATGGCCCTGGCCTGCGACGTGCTCCGGCGCCAGCTGCCCGGCGTCACCTTCGAGCAGCCGATCTCCTGCCACCACAACTACGTGGCGGAGGAGCGGTACGACGACGTGGATGTGCTCGTCACCCGCAAGGGCGCGATCCGCGCGGGATCCGGCGATCTCGGCATCATCCCCGGCTCGATGGCGACCGGCACCTACATCGTGAAGGGTCTGGGGAACGCCGCGGCGTTCAACTCCGCCTCACACGGTGCCGGTCGCCGGATGAGCCGCAGCAAGGCGAAGCGGACCTTCACCCTCGCCGACCTCAAGGCGCAGACCGACGGCGTGGAGTGCCGCAAGGACACCGGTGTGATCGACGAGATCCCCGGCGCCTACAAGGACATCCGGTCCGTCATGGCCGCGCAGTCCGACCTGGTCGAGGTCGTCGCCCGGCTGCGCCAGCTCGTCTGCGTCAAGGGCTGACGCGGCCCGTCCGCGCCGGGGGACGACGGCGATGTGACGGGCGTCTCCCGCGGCCGCCCCCCGGACCTCCCCCCAGGGACGGCCGCCGCCGGTCGGCGGCGGCCGGGGCTTCAGGGGAGGTACGGGGCCGATCAGGGGATGGCGGTCCGGCGGCGGTGCGAAAGAATGGGCGTCCGCCCGCGGAACCGGCGATCCGGCCGATGATGTCCTCATCGGCCGGACGTGGTTTCATGGGCGCACCGGGCCGGTTTCCGACCGGTCCCGTCCGGTCAGCACTGACAAGGGAGGTGACGTCCCATGTTGCAGGACTCGTTCGGCCGGGTGGCGACGGACCTGCGGGTGTCCCTCACCGACCGCTGCAACCTGCGGTGCTCCTACTGCATGCCGCCCGAGGGCCTCGACTGGCTGCCCAAGGCCGGGCTGCTGACCGCGGACGAGATCGTCCGCTTGGTGACCATCGGCGTGGAGCGCCTCGGCATCACCGAGGTCCGCTACACCGGCGGTGAGCCGCTGCTCCGCCGCGAGCTCCTCGACATCGTGACCCGCACCGCGGCGCTGGACCCCGCCCCCCAGGTCTCCCTGACCACCAACGGCATCGGGCTGGCCCGGCTGGCCGCGCCGCTCGCCGCGGCGGGCCTGTACCGGGTGAACGTCTCCCTCGACACCCTCGACCGGGAGACCTTCAAACGGCTCGCGCACCGCGACCGGCTCGCCGACGTCCTCGACGGCCTGGCCGCCGCCGACGCCGCCGGGCTGCGCCCGGTCAAGGTCAACGCGGTGCTGATGCGCGGCGTCAACGACCACGAGGCGGTGCCGCTGCTGCGCCACTGCCTGGAGCGGGGATACGAGCTGCGGTTCATCGAGCAGATGCCGCTGGACGCCCAGCACGGCTGGCGCCGGGACGACATGATCACGGCCGACGAGATCCTCGCATTGTTGAAGGAGTCCTTCGACCTGGTCCCCGACTCCCCGGTGGAGCGCGGCAGCGCCCCGGCGGAGCTGTTCGTCGTCGACGGCGGGCCGGCCAGGGTCGGGGTCATCGGCTCCGTCACCCGGCCGTTCTGCGGCGCCTGCGACCGCGTACGGCTCACCGCCGACGGCCAGATCCGCAACTGCCTGTTCGCCACCGAGGAGTCCGACCTGCGCGCGGCCATGCGCTCCGGCGCCGGTGACGACGAGCTCGCCGAGCGGTGGACGGCCGCGGTCCGCGGAAAGAAGGCGGGCCACGGCATCGACGACCCGGCGTTCCTGCAGCCGTCCCGGCCGATGTCGGCCATCGGCGGCTGAGTGTGCGCTACGACGCGTGCGTGCTGGCGGGCGGCCAGGCCAGGAGGCTCGGCGGACGCGACAAGCCCGGCATGCTCGTCGCGGGCCGCCCGCTGATCGAGACGGTCGCCGCGGCCGTCGCCGACGCCGGGCGGCTCGTCGTCGTCGGGCCGCCCCGTTCCGGCCTGCCGCGCGCGGTCTTCCTGCGGGAGGACCCGCCCGGCGGCGGACCGGTCCCCGCGCTGCGGGCGGGGCTGGCCGAGGTTACCGCGCCGCTGGTCGCGCTGCTCGCCGCCGACCTGCCGTTCCTCACCGCCGGCCACGTCCGGGCGCTGCTGGAGGCGGCCGACCCCGGGGCGGTGCTCCTCGACGACGAGGGCCGGGAGCAGTGGCTCGCGGGGGCCTGGCGCACCGCGGAGCTCACCCGGGCCCTCGCGCGTTACGACGGGCGATCCCTGCGCGGGCTCCTCGCCCCCCTGGCGCCCGCCGGGCTCCGTCTCGGAGGATCGCCGTGGTTCGACTGCGACACGATGGACGATCTGCTACGCGCCCGGGGTGAGACCGGGCCGGTTCCTGACGAGGAGTGAACAGGTGAACGTGCTGACGGAGTGGACCGCCCTGGCCTGCCGCGAGCTGGGCATCGACCCTTCGGTGGTCGACCGCGACGCGCTGCTGGACCTGACCAAGGAGGTCGCGCACGGCGTGACCCGCCCGGCCGCGCCGCTGACGGCGTATCTCCTGGGGCTGGCCCAGGGCGCGGGCACGGCGCCGCCGGACGCGGTGGAGCGGCTGACCGGACTGGCCAGGGACTGGGAACGGCGGGCCGGCGGCGAGACCGCGTAGTCACCGCCTCCGCGCCGGAGAGGCGGGCGGGGGAGGACCGCCGCGCGGCGGAGAGGGACGGCGAAGCCGACCGTCTCCGCTCGCATGCCGGAGAGCCTGCGCGTCGGAGAAGAAAGAGGGAGAAAAGGCGACGCCGGGTGGTTACGGGGGCAAACCACCCGGCGCCGCTTCATCGGCGTTCCGACGGGGGCCCGGAACGCCGGCACCAGTGCCCCGACGGGGGACCAGGGCACTTGGCTAAAGCGTACACCTACTACCCCCAAGGTGCGTCAAGACTTAGTCACGACCCGATCTCGCGTCGGTGGCGAGGTATTTCACTCTGTCCCGTTTCGTGCATGTCAGGGTCAAGCGGTGGGCCCTTCTGCGGGGCGTTGGCCCCGATCACGGCAACGTACGGCAAAAAAATCGCCCCCGCGAAGAGCAGGAGCCGCACGGGCAGTGGGGCGGGCACGGTGAAGGCGAGGATCAGGCAGGCCAGCCGGATCCCCATCTTGATCAGATAGCTTTTCTCGCGCTTGCCGATGTCCTCGGTCAGGGACGGGCGGGCATCGGTGACCTGGTGGACCGTCTGGCGCCTGTGCCATACCTTCACGTATCCAACCTAGACCTCGGCCGGGGCGGGTCCAACCCGGGCCTCGTGGACGGCCGTGCGATCATGGCCATGGAGGAGGACGGTATGACGGATCGAACGTACCGGGTGACCGAGATCGTCGGAACCTCGGAGGAGAGCATCGAGGCGGCCGTCCGCAACGGCGTCCGGCGCGCCTCGCAGACCCTGCGTCACCTCGACTGGTTCGAGGTGACCGAGGTCAGGGGACACATCGTCGACGGCGAGGTCGGGCACTTCCAGGTCGGGATGAAGATCGGCTTCCGCCTGGAGGACGCCTGACCGTACGGCGGGGCCCCGGAGCCGGGGTCCCGCCGTACGGCGGAGGCGGTCAGCTGGCCTGGCTGACCGTGGACATGTTGAAGTCCGGCACCCGGACCGGCGGCATGACGGCGCGGGTGAAGTGGTCGTTCCACTCCCGGGGCAGGGTCTGCTCGGAGGCGCCGACCTCGGTGAGGCGGCCGAGGAGCCCGACCGGGCTCTCGTTGAAGCGGAAGTTGTTCACCTCGCCCACGACCTCGCCGTTCTCCACCAGGTAGACGCCGTCCCGGGTCAGCCCGGTCAGCAGCAGGCTCTGCGGGTCGACCTCGCGGATGTACCACAGGCAGGTGAGCAGCAGGCCGCGCTCGGTGGAGGCGATCATCTCCTCCAGCGACCGCCCGCCCCCGGGCCCCTCCATGAGGAGGTTGTCGACGGCCGGCGTCACCGGCAGGCCGGTCAGCCCGGCCGAGTGCCGGGTCTGGATCAGGCCGGACAGCGCGCCGCCGGAGATCCAGTCGGTGGGCGCCAGCGGCAGGCCGTTGTCGAACACCGAGCTCTGCCGGCCGGAGGAGTGCGCCACCACGAACGGCGCGCACTCGACGCCCGCCGCGGCCGGGTCGCTGTACAGGCGGACCGGCAGCCGGGCCAGCGACTCCCCGACGCGGGTGCCGCCGCCGGGCTTGGAGAAGACCGTGCGGCCCTCCAGGGCGTCCCGGGCGCCGGCCGTCCAGTACATGTAGATCATGAGATCGGCGACGGCCGACGGCGGGATCAGCGTCTCGTACCGGCCCGCGGGCAGGTCGATCCGCCGCTCGGACCACTTCAGCCGCCGGGCCAGCGAGGCGTCCAGCGCCGCCACGTCGACGTCGGCGAAGTCGCGGGTGGCCACGCCCGTCCAGGCCGAGCGCCTCATGTCGGCCGACTTGGCGTTGAGCTCCAGCCGGCCGGTGGGCTGGGTGTGCCGCAGCCGGGTCCCGGCCGAGGTGCCGACGTAGGTCGTGGTCACGATGTGCTCGGCGAAGCCGTACAGCCTGCGCCCGCCCGCCTCGGCGGCGGCGAACGCCTCGCCCAGCGCGGGGGCGAAGTCGCCGAACACTCCGATGGAGGTGGGTTCGGCGGGGTCGTCCCAGCCGGCCGAGCGGGACCCCTCGACCAGGGGGCGGGCGTCCTCGGACGGGGCGGCGTCCTCGGCGGCGTGGTCGGCCTCGGCGACGATGTCGGCGAGCTGCTCGGGGCGGACCGCCGACCGCGACACCACGCCCACGCCCCGCCCGGCCACCGAGATCACGGTGAGCCGCGTCGAGCGGGTCACGCCGTTGGTGGTCAGCGTATTGCCCGCGAAACGCAGGTTGGCGCTGGAGCTCTCGTCCGCGATCACCACGACGTCGTCGGCCGTGGAGAGGTCGAGAGCCTTCTCGATCATCTCCTGGGGGCTCACTTGCCACTCTCCTTGAGGGTGTTGAGGATGCGCACGCCGCGGAAGAGCGCCGACGGGCAGCCGTGGCTGACCGCGGCGACCTGGCCGGGCTGCCCCTTGCCGCAGTTGAACGCGCCGCCCAGGACGTAGGTCTGCGGCCCGCCCACGGCCTCCATCGACCCCCAGAAGTCGGTGGTCGTGGCCTGGTAGGCGACGTCGCGGAGCTGCCCGGCGAGCCGGCCGTCCTCGATCCGGTAGAACCGCTGGCCGGTGAACTGGAAGTTGTACCTCTGCATGTCGATGGACCAGCTCTTGTCGCCCACGACGTAGACGCCGCGCTCCACGCCGGAGATCAGCTCCTCGGTGGAGGGGCCGCCGTCGGCGGGCCGCAGCGAGACGTTGGCCATGCGCTGCATCGGCATGTGCCCGGGGGAGTCGGCGAAGGCGCAGCCGTTCGAGGCGCCCAGCCCCTTGAGCAGCGCCATCCGCCGGTCGAGCTGGTAGCCGGTCAGGATCCCGCCGGAGACGATGTCGAACTCCCGGGTCGCCACGCCCTCGTCGTCGTAGCCGACGGTCGCCAGGCCGTGCTCGACGGTGCGGTCGCCCGTCACGTTCATCGCCGGCGAGCCGTACACCAGCGAGCCGAGCCGGTCGAAGGTGGCGAAGCTGGTGCCGGCGTAGGCGGCCTCGTAGCCCAGGGCGCGGTCCAGCTCGGTGGCGTGCCCGATGGACTCGTGGATCGTCAGCCACAGGTTCGACGGGTCGACGACCAGGTCGTAGACGCCGGCCTCGACGGAGGGGGCCTTGAGCTTCCCGTCGAGGTGCTCGGGGAGGGCGGCCAGCTCGGCGGGGAAGTCCCAGCCGGTGCCGGTGAGGTACTCGTAGCCCCGGCCGACCGGTGGGGCGAGGGTGCGCATCGAGTCGAAGCGGTCGGCCTCGACCTTCGTCGCCTCCAGATACGGGTGCAGGCGCACCCGCTGCTGGGTGGTCACCGTGCCCGCGGTGTCGGCGTAGAACTTCTGCTCCTTGACCTGGTTGAGGTAGGCCCGGACGTGGTCCACGCGCGGGTCGCGCAGCAGGCCGTCCGACCACTCGGCGAGGAGCGCCGCCTTGTCGCGCGCCGGCACCTCGAACGGGTCGATCTCGTAGGAGGAGACCCAGGTGACGTCGGAGTGGACCGGCTCGGGGGCCAGCTCGACCGGCTCGCGGTTGACCGCCGCGGAGACGGCCGCCACCTCCACCGCCTGCTCGGCGACCCGCGCCGCCGCCTCGGGGGTGAGGTCGATGCCCGCGGCGAAGCCCCAGGTGCCGTCCTTGACGACCCGTACGGCGTAGCCGAGGTCGTCGGCGTCCATGGAACCTTCCAAGGAGGCGTCCGACAGCCGAAGCACCTCCGACCGGATGCGCTCCAGCCGGAAGTCGGCGTGCTCGGCGCCGAGGTCGCGGGCGCGCTGCAGGGCCGCGTCGGCCAGCCGTCTCAGGGGAAGGGCGAGGAAATCGGAGTCGATCTGGCGCATGTCGACGATCCTAGCCCTGTGATCTTGTCCCTGGCGGACAAGAGGTTTACCCCCCGGTAGGCGATAGCGTCGCTCACATGGCTCGATCTGTTCTCGTAACCGGCGGCAATCGCGGCATCGGCCTCGCGATCGCCCGCGAACTCGCCAAGGCCGGTGACTCGGTCGCCGTGACGTACCGTTCCGGGGAGCCCCCGGAGGGCTTCCTCGCCGTGCGGTGCGACGTGACCAGCGCGGCCGACGTCGACGAGGCGTTCGGGAAGGTCGAGGCCGAGCAGGGCCCGGTCGAGGTGCTGGTCGCCAACGCGGGCATCACCCGCGACACCCTGCTTCCGTTGATGAAGGAGGAGACCTTCACCGACGTCATCGACGCCAACCTGACCGGCGCGTACCGGGTGGTCAAGCGGGCCACCCGCGGCATGCTGCGCCTCAGGCGCGGCAGGATGGTGCTGATCTCCTCGGTGGTGGCCATGCTGGGCTCCGCCGGCCAGACCAACTACGCCGCCTCCAAGGCCGGCATGATCGGCTTCGCCCGCTCCGCGGCGCGTGAGCTCGGCTCGCGCGGCATCACCGTCAACGTCGTCGCCCCGGGTTTCGTGGAGACCGACATGACGGCGGAGCTGGAGGAGGCGCACCAGGAAATGATCCGCAAGAACATCCCGCTGGGCCGCTACGCGAGCGCCGACGAGGTCGCCCGCGTGGTCAGGTTCCTGGCGAGCGAAGACGCCGCCTACATCACCGGGGCGGTCATCCCCGTCGACGGCGGCCTGGGAATGGGGCACTGAGCATGGGAATCCTCGAAGGCAAGCGCATCCTGGTCACCGGAGTGCTGACCGACGCCTCGATCGCCTTCTCCGCGGCGAAGCTGGCCCAGGAGGAGGGGGCGCAGGTCGTGCTGACCGGCTTCGGCCGGCTCAGCCTGGTCGAGCGGATCGCCAGACGGCTCCCCGAGCCGCCGCCGGTGATCGAGCTGGACGTGCAGAACACCGAGCACCTCGACTCGCTGGCCGACCGGGTCGGCGAGCACGTCGGGGGGCTCGACGGCGTGGTCCACTCCATCGCCTTCGCCCCGCAGAGCTGCCTGGGCGGCAACTTCCTCAACACCTCATGGGAGGACGTCTCCACCGCCCTGCACGTCTCCACCTTCTCGTTCAAGGCACTCGCCCAGGCCTGCCTGCCGCTGATGAAGGAGGGCGGCTCGATCGTCGGCCTCGACTTCGACGCCAGCAAGGCCTGGCCCGTCTACGACTGGATGGGCGTGGCCAAGGCCGGCCTGGAGTCCTGCTCCCGGTATCTCGCCCGTGACCTCGGCGGGCACGGCATCCGGGTCAACCTCGTGGCGGCCGGGCCGCTGCGGACCATGGCGGCCAAGAGCATCCCGGGCTTCGCCGAGTTCGAGGACAGCTGGCCCGGCAAGGCGCCGCTCGGCTGGGACCTGGGCGACACCGTGCCCGCGGCCAAGGCGTGCCTGGCGCTGCTGTCCGACTGGTTCCCCGCCACGACCGGTGAGATCGTGCACGTCGACGGGGGCGTGCACGCGATCGGCGGCTGACGGGCCGTACGGCGTGCCGAAGCGGGGGCCGGCGTCCATGGCGCCGGCCCCCGTGCTTTCCGGCGTCTCGCGGACCCACGTCTCCGGGGCTCTCCGGCGTCGGGAGCCGGTGAACCGCCCGGATCGGGCGGGATCCCTGCGGAGCCCTGGGCCGCTCAGAGCCGGGAGGCCGGCGCCGTCCGGTGCCGGCCGAGTCTCAGCGGCTCGAAGGGCATCGACTCCCTGCCGCCCCGCCGGACGTACAGCAGGCGGACCGCGAGGATCGCCACGACGAGCAGCACGGTGGTGAGCGCCGTGCCGGCCGGGTCGGACGACCGGGTGGGCCTGACGGGCCGGTCCGTGGGCATCCGGTCGCGCAACTCGTGCATCCCGGCGCCCGGCCACAGCAGCTCCACCCGCGGAGCCTCGGGATCGGCCACCGGGGGGGACGGTTCGGCGGTCACCGGCCCCGCGTCCGTGTCGCGGACGGGCGGGGTCGCCTCCGGGCGGGGCGGGCCGTACGACGTGTCCCGCCGTACGGCCTGCTCGGGCTCGTCGCTCCGCGAGGGGCGGGGGAGCGGCCTCGCGGTCGGCGGGACCTTGCCGAGGGGAGGCTTCCGGCCGGAGCGCTCGGCCTCCTCCGCGCACGGGGAGGAGACCGCTGGGGCGCAGGGGCCGGCGGAGGCCCGCGGCGCGGCGGTGGCGGGTCCGGCCGCGCCGTCTCCCGGTGGAGAGGAGTCGTCGCCCGGTCCGGCGGACCGGGGAGCGGCGTCGGAGGTCTTCGTCCCGGCGCCGGTGTCCGGGCCGGTGGTACGGGTGCCGGTGGTGACGCCGACCTCGACGCCGAGACCGGTGTCGCCGGTGCCGGAACCGGTGCCGGTGGTGGTCTCGGCGGTGACGCCGAACCGTCCGGTGTCCACCGTCTCGCCTGGGCGGTCCACGGCGCCGCCCACCGTCTCGCCCACGCCGTCCACCGCCTCGCCGACGCCGTCCACCGTCCTGCCGACGGTGTCGCCGACGGTGCCGAGGGTCTCGCACAGCCCGCCGGTCACGCCGCCCAGCGGCCCCCGGTGCTCGCAGCCCGGCTGCGCCGGCCACACGGCGGCCCCCGCGGGCGCCGCGGCGGCCAGGGGGACGGCCCCGATCAGTGCGAGCACGAGCGCACCGGCCGAGATCGCAGTTCGCAACGGTCCCCCTCGCTCGACGACGCCTCGCTGGCCACCGGGCTCCCCTCCCGATGCGCTAATCGACAGTTTTGCGGGAAGGGCCGGTCTCGCCAGATGAAGGGACGATTCGGTATTGACGCGTGATAAACGAGATCGATTCTTGTTCTACTCGTCGGCGTCCGTTCCGCGCGGGCCGTCATCACCGATCTCCGGCCCGGGGAGGCGTCGCACGCGGTGCCCGGCCGGTGCCCGCTCCGGCGGGCCTCAGTCGGCCGAGACGTCGTCCAGCGCCTCCCTGATCTCCAGCGGCAGCGTCAGCTCCTCGGATTGGAGCGCTCCGGCGAGCTGGGCGGAGGTCCGGGCGCCGACGATGGCCGCGACGACCCCCGGCTGGTCGCGCACCCAGGACAGCGCGACCGAGAGCGGCGAGACGCCCAGGCCCTCGGCCGCGGTCGCCACCGACTCCACGACCCGGCGCGACCGCTCGTCGAGGTACGGCTTGACGAAGTCGGCGAAGTGCGGGGTCGCCGCCCGGGAGTCGGCGGGGACGCCCGTGCGGTACTTGCCGGTCAGGACGCCTCTGCCGAGCGGGGACCAGGCCAGCACGCCGGCGCCCGAGTGCTCGGCCGCCGGGATCAGCTCCCGCTCGGCGTCCCTGGCCAGCAGGGAGTACTCGACCTGCGCCGCGACGATCGGCGCCCGGCCGTGGACCGCCCGCTGCCCGGCCGCGGCCGCCGCCAGCTGCCAGCTCGTGTAGTCGCACACCCCCGCGTACGCCGCCCGCCCGGACGCCACGATGGTGTCCACCGCGGCCAGGGTCTCCTCCAGCGGCACCTCCGGGTCGAAGGCGTGCAGCTGCCACAGGTCCACCTCGTCCACGCCGAGACGGGCCAGCGAGGCGTCGGCGGCGGCGATCAGGTGCCGTCTGGAGGCGTCCCGGGGCCGGCGGCCGGCCGGGGTGAGCACCGCCTTGGTGGACAGCACCAGCCGCGACCGCGGCACCGTGTCGCGGAGCAGCCGCCCCAGCAGCTTCTCGGCCTCGCCGCCGGTGTAGACGTCCGCGGTGTCGATGAGCGTGCCCCCGGCCTCGGCGAAGGCGCGGAGCTGGGCCGCGGCCTCCTCGGCGGCGGTGTCGCTCCCCCACGTCATCGTCCCCAGTCCGAGGCGGGAGACCGACAGCCCGCTCCGGCCCACATAGCGCTGCTCCATGATCCGGCCAGGTTACCGTCCGGCCAGTTAAAAGTAGTGGAGCACCGCCTGCAAGACTTGGCCGCGTGACGACCCTGCTGCTGGCCAGACACGGCCTCACCCACCTCACCGGCCCGGTGCTGGCCGGATGGACCCCCGGAGTCCACCTCAGCGACAGGGGCCGAGAACAGGCCGGGGCGCTGGCCTCCCGGCTCTCGGCCCTGGAGCTCGACGCGATCGTCTCGAGTCCCCTGGAACGCTGCCAGGAGACGGCCCTGGCGGTCGCCGCCGGCCGGGAGACGCCGGTGCGGACCGACGAGCGGTTCGGCGAGTGCCGCTACGGCGACTGGACCGGGCGCCCGCTCGGCGAGCTCGCCAAGGACCCGCTCTGGCCGGTCGTGCAGAACCACCCCAGCGCCGTCACCTTCCCCGGCGGCGAGTCCCTCGCGGCGGTCCAGCACCGCGCGGTGAGCGCCGTCAGGGAGTGGAACGAGCGGCTGGGCCCGAAGGCCGTCTACCTCGTCTGCAGCCACGGGGACGTCATCAAGGCGATCGTGGCCGACGCCATGGGGCTCCACCTGGACCAGTTCCAGCGGATATCCGCCGACCCGGCGTCGCTCACCGCGATCCGCTACACCCCCATGCGTCCCTTCGTGCTCAGGCTCAACGACCTCGGGGGAGACGTGGCCGGCCTGCGGCCCCCGGAGGGCGCGGACGACGCCGGCGGAGGAGAAAACCCGTCCGGAAGCGACGCCGCCGTCGGCGGCGGAGCCGGAACGACGTAAGGTCAGGACTATGCCGGTCTTCGACTACGACCCGCCCGACAGATTCGTGGCCGGTGCCGTTGGGCAGCCGGGGTCACGCGCCTTCTTCCTCCAGGCCAGGGCACAGGGCAGACTGACCACCGTCTCCCTGGAGAAATTCCAGGTCACGGCCCTGGCCGATCGCCTGGACGAGCTTCTCGACGAGGTGCTGCGGCGCAGCGGGGGCACCGCGGAGGTGCCCGCCGCCGCGCCGCTCGCGCTCACCGACAACGACCCGCTCGACATGCCCATCAGCGAGGACTTCCGGGTCGGCACGATGGCGCTCGCCTGGGACGCCGACGCCTCCATGGTGGTCATCGAGGCCCAGGAGGTCACCGCCGAGGGCGCCGAGGGCGAGGTGTTCGAGGAGGAACTCGCCGAGCCGGCCCTGCTGAGGGTGCACATCACCCCCGGTGCGGCCCGCGCGTTCAGCAAGCGCGCCCTGGCCCTCGTCGCGGCCGGGCGGCCGCCGTGCCCGCTGTGCGGCCAGCCTCTCGACGCCGAGGGGCATATCTGCGTGCGTCTCAACGGTTATCGGGGTAGGAGCGTTTCACCGGGCGAGGGAGGCGAATGAGTGCCGAGAGCGAGCCTGCGCTGAGCGCGGCGTCCACGGCGGGAATGGACGACGAGACCGCGCTGCGTCTGCTCCGCGAGGGGCATATGGAGATCGCCGGGCGGCTGGTCGAGGCGACCAACATGACGCTCTACTGTTCGATCCGGCACGGCGGGCTGACCGCCGCCTGCGTCTACAAGCCCGTGCGGGGGGAGCGTCCCCTGTGGGACTTCCCCGACGGCACCCTGGCGGCCCGCGAGGTGGCCGCCTTCGAGGTGTCGGCGGCGACCGGCTGGCGGATCGTGCCGCCGACCGTCTACCGCGAGGGCCCCTTCGGCCCCGGCATGTGCCAGCTGTGGGTCGACGCCGACCCCGAGGCCGACCTGATGGCGCTGATCCGCGGACGCCAGCCGGCCCTGCGCCGGATGGCCGTCTTCGACGCCGTCATCAACAACGCCGACCGCAAGGGCGGGCACCTGCTCCCGCTGCCCGACGGGCACGTCTACGGCGTCGACCACGGCGTCTGCTTCTCCACCGACGACAAGCTGCGCACCGTGCTGTGGCAGTGGCGCGGCAAGCCCCTGTCGCGCGAGGCCATGAACGTCCTGGCCCGCCTGGAGCGCGACCTGGAGCAGGGCCGCCTCGGCCGCCGGCTGCGTGAGCTGCTCACCCTCGCCGAGGTCGAGGCCACCTGGGTCAGGGTCCGCAGGCTCCTCGACACCGGCCTGCACCCGCTGCCCTCCCAGGACTGGCCCGCCATCCCCTGGCCCCCCATCTGACGCCGCCCGATGCCGCCCCGGCCGGAATGAGCCGGTGCGTCACCGCGGTTGACATCATTGCCCTTTGTGTGTCCACCGCCCCGAGGCGATCGGGGCGGTCTGTCTGCTGGATAGGTTCGTCATATGAAATCGTGGTCTGCGCCGAAGGTCCCTCCGCTCCCCGGTGCCGGTGTCCCGTTGCGGCTGTTCGACACCGCCGCGGGAGAGGTCGTCCCCACCCGGCCGGGCCCCACGGCGCGGATGTACGTCTGCGGCATCACGCCCTACGACGCGACCCACCTCGGCCACGCCAACACCTATCTCGCCTTCGACATGGTCAACCGCGTCTGGCGGGACGGCGGGCACGAGGTGCACTTCACCCAGAACACCACCGACGTGGACGACCCGCTGTTGGAGCGCGCCGAGAAGACCGGCGTCGACTGGCGTGACCTGGCCGAGCGGGAGATCCGGCTGTTCCGCACCGACATGGAGGCGCTGCGGATCATCCCGCCGCGCGAGTACGTCGCCGTGACCGAGGCGATCGGCCAGGTCGTCGAGCTCATCGAGACCCTGCGCGACAAGGGCGCCGCCTACGACCTCGACGGCGACGTCTACTTCGACGTCGCCGCCGCCCCCAAGTTCGGCGCCGTCTCCGGGTACTCCGAGGAGACGATGCTGGCCCTGTCCGCCGAGCGGGGCGGCGATCCCGGCCGGGCGGGCAAGAAGCACCCCCTCGACTGGCTGCTCTGGCGCGCCGAGCGTCCCGGCGAGCCCTCGTGGCCCTCGCCGTTCGGGCCGGGCCGGCCGGGCTGGCACATCGAGTGCACCGCGATCGCGCTGGACAACCTCGGCAGCGGTTTCGACGTCGCGGGCGGCGGCTCCGACTTGATCTTCCCGCACCACGAGTGCGGCGCCCACGAGGGGCACGTCGCCTGCGGCGAGTGGCCCTTCGCCAGGGCGTACGTCCACGCGGGGATGGTCGCCCTCGACGGCGAGAAGATGTCCAAGTCCAAGGGCAACCTCGTGTTCGTCTCGCGGCTGCGCGAGGAGACCGACCCGATGGCCATCCGGCTGGCCCTGCTGGCCCGCCACTACCGCGCCGACTGGGAGTGGACCGCCGGCCAGCTCGCGGACGCCGAGGCCCGGCTGGCCCGCTGGCGCTCGGCCGCGGCGCTGCCCGCCGGTCCGGACGCCCTGGCCCTGCTCGGCGAGGTCCGCGCCCGCCTGGCCGACGACCTCGACACCCCCGGGGCGCTCGCCGCAGTCGACGCCTGGGTGGAGGAGGCCCTGGCGGGCGGCGGGGCCGAGCCGCAGGCGCCCGCCCTGGTCCGCGACCTCGCCGACGCCCTGCTGGGCGTCGCCCTCTGAAGCCGCCTCGCCGGCCGGCCGGGCTGACACCGGCCTCGCCGGTCCCGCGCGCGGACGCCGCGCGGGACCGGGGCGGTCAGAATCGGTAGCGGAGAATGCGGGCCCCTTGCCGCGACAAGGCCGTACTGCGGGCGGTGAGACGGGTGAGCGCGCGTAGGGGTTGCGGGAACCGGGCCACTTCCGGTGCGCGGGTGAGGATCTGCTCCTCGATCAGTTCGAGGCCGGCGTCCCAGGACTCCGGTTCGTGCGGGTCGTCGAAGCCCTGGGCGGCTTTGATGCCGAGCGCCTTGATGGTCGGGTGGTACTTCATGGCCCAGGCGGCGAAGCGGGTGTAGCCGTTGAGCGCGAGCTCGCCCGAAGGGAAACGGCCGGCCAGCGCGCGGGTCATCGCCTGGAAGGAGTCGCCGGGCATGAAGGGGAGCAGCCCCTCGGCGACGATCATCGCCGGCCGGTCACCGGGGATGGCCGTGAGCCAGTCGGAGCGGGTGAGGTCGGCTCCGACCAGGTGGGAACGGCCGGGCAGACATCCGGCCCGCAGGTGCACCACTTCCGGGAAGTCGATGTCGTACCAGTCGACGCCGGGCGGGGGATCACAGCGGAGCATCCTGGTGTCCAGGCCGCAGCCCAGGTCGAGCACCACGCATCCGGGGTGAGCGGCGACGTAGGCGCGGACGACACCGTCGAGCTTCTTGGCGCGCAGTGCCGTGGTGAGGACGAGGCTGGGTTTGACCCGCAGCCTGGCGAAGTCGTAATCGATCTTGCCGGCCAGATCGGCGGAGAACGTGTCGCCGAGGATCGGGCTGGGCCGCCCGGCGTCCAGGGCTCTGGCGTGGAGGGTGAGCAGCAGCGTTTCCTGGATCAGCCCGAGCTCGGGTCGCCAGCGGTGCATGGGGATTCCTCAACGGCGTAGCGGATGACGGGCCGCGAGGTTCTGCAGCCACGTCAGGGAGTCGTGGGCGGCCTTGATGCGCTCGGTGCGGTGTCCCTCGCCGCCCGCGATGCCGAACCCTTCGTCGGCGATCTCGCCGAACGCGCTCAGGCTTTCGAGCTTGCGCTGGATGACCTTCTGCCAGGCGTCGTCTTCGATGCGGTAGTAGGAGACGCGATCGCCGGGTCTTCTCACCTTCTTGACCAGGCCGATGGCCGTGAGAAACCGCATGTTCGAGGTGAGCGAGGCCCGGCTGGCCTGGATGACCTCCGAGATCTGCCCGGCGGACTGCTCGGCCGGATCGCAGATCATGAGCCAGCCGAGGATGCGTCCGGTGATGGGCGGCAGCCCCCACTCCTCGACGCAGAAGGTGGCCACCCGCTCCACCCAGCGGAGCAGCCGGTCCTGCTGTTCCTCAGTGCTCATCGTCGCATCCTCCGTTGTCGATCGCGTGCGGGTTCACTGTGTCATGGCGGCCACCGACTCGTAGGTGGGTGCCGGGGTGATGTCCGCGAGCCGGGTCCTGCGCAGGTAGAGGTCGAACCAGTCGATCGCGAGCGCCATCGCCTCCTCCAGGCCCGGACCGGTGTAGAGGCCGAGCACGTCGTAGGGCAGCACCACGAGCCGCTTGGGCTCGCCCGCCTTGGCGAAGGCGCTTTGCGCCTCCTTGAGCATGTGGTACGGGTCCCAGCCGCCGTTGGCGATCATCAGCAGCGGCGTCGGCGCGAGCCGGTGGATGAGGTTCTCCGGTGCGAAGGTGAGCAGGTGCTCGGCTGAGTCGAGGGTCTTCTCGTTGCGATAGGCGGGAAACAGGTGGGTCGACATGTCCGGGGTGTCCTTCACGCTGTCGCCCTCCAGCGTCAGGTGCGGCACGCGGGCGCTCTGCCCGCCTTCGTAGCGCCGCTGCCAGTCCTGCTGCAGCCGGTCGCGCAGCGCGTGGACACCGGCACGACCCAGGAGGCGTTCCATGTACCGCCATCCGTTCCACAGGCTGGGACTCTGCACCACGACGCACTTGATGCGCCGATCGAGCACGGCGGCCTGGGCCGCCACCGAGCCGCCGATGCTCACCCCCCACACCCCGATCCGCTCCGGCTGCACTTCGGGACGGGTCTGCAGGTAGGACACGGCGCTGCGGAAGTCCTCCACCTGCCGTTCCGGGTGGTCCAGGCCGCGCGGCTCGCCTTCGCTGGAGCCGACCGTGCGGTAGTCGATGGCCAGCACCGCGAAGCCGGCCTTGACGAAGTGCGGCGCGAAGAACGCCAGCGCCTCTTTGACCATCACCCCGCTGTGCCCGAGCACCAGCCCGGGGGCCGGGCCGCTCGTCTCGGGCAGGTAGAGATCGCCCGCGCAGCGGGTGCCGAGGCTGTTGAAGGTCACGTGTTCCATGGCCTGCTCCGTGCTTGTTGGCTAGTTATTTCAAACATGACTGAAATAGCTAGCAATGTCAATCCGGAAGGCTGCGTCCACGGAAGAGGGCTGCGCGCCGCTGGTCACCTCGGCGCATCGGCGGTGTCCACGAGTGACGGGGAACGAGCCTTCGCACGGTCCCCGCACGGCTCTCGCGTGGCGTGAACCTATTGCAGGATGGCTTTCAGGCCGCTCCCGGGGCACCACGGTCGAACGGGACGATCGTCGGCATGAACCACCGCACCTCGCCATCCGCCCTTTCCCTGACGTCCGTTCCGGCCGCCGGCTCGGGCCGGGGAGGGGCTGAGGGCGGCGAGCACCTGGTCGGCGAGGTCGCCGGGTTCGTGCTGTCGGGGGAGGACCCGCCGACCGTCTACGTCGGCGGGGACAACGCCTCTCTCCGGATCGTGCGCGAGATGGCCGCGCGGACCGGCCCGATCGACGTGGCGGTCCTCTTCGCGGGCGCGGCGCGGACCGCGCTGATCGACGGCCACCGCACGCTCACCGGCGCCCAGGCCGCCGAGGCGGCGGCCCTCCTCGGCGCCCGGCACGTGGTTCCGCTGCGCTTCGAGGGCTGGAGCCACTTCACCGAGGGCGGCGACGAACTGCGTGAGGCGTTCAGCCAGGCCGGACTCGCCGACCGGCTCACCCTGCTGAGCCCCGGCCGGAGCGCCGTCGTCGCCCTCTGATGCCGGAGAACGAGTCCGGGCCCGCACCGCCGAAGCGGTGCGGGCCCGGATGGAAGCCCATGGCCCCCTCAGGTCCTGTTCTCGTGGATCCTCACCGTGGTGAGGATCCACAGAAGCAGGGCCCAGACCGGTCGAGCGCGGTCAGCCCTGATTAGAGAGGCTGAACCTGCTCGGCCTGCGGGCCCTTCTGGCCCTGAGTGGTGACGAAGCTGACACGCTGGTTCTCCTCCAGGCTGCGGTAGCCGCTGGAGGCGATGGCCGAGTAGTGCACGAAGACGTCGGCGCTGCCGTCATCCGGCGCGATGAATCCGAAGCCCTTTTCGGCGTTGAACCACTTGACGGTGCCCTCAGACAAAACTTTTTCTCCTGATCTAGTCTCACCGATCCGTCAGGTGACGGCTCGGGGCTGCGCGGACCACCTCGTATCCGCCAGAATCACCGGAGAAAATGGGGCGCCCGTTGTCGGCGGCTTCCCGGAACACCTGAGCTGACAAACGTCGTCAAGCGTCATCAAGAACTGCGACTGCAACACCACAACTCTACATGCTCCCGGCGGCGAACGATACCGACACTCAGGAGGAGATCTCCTGCAGGAATCGTTCGCGCTCGTCATCGGGCAGGCGGTCGACGAACAGGACGCCGTCGAGATGGTCGGCCTCGTGCTGCAGGACCCGCGCGAGCGTGCCCAGACCGCGGAGGGTGACGGGCTTGCCGTACATGTCGCGCCCGCGGGCGGTGACCATGTAGGAACGCTCCAGCGGCCACCAGACGCCGGGCGCCGACAGGCACGCCTCGTCGGCCAGCACCGTTCGCTCGGACGCCTCGACGCGCGGGTTGACCAGGTGGCCGGACCGGCCGTCCACGTCGTAGACGAAGACCCGCAGCGGGACACCGATCTGCGGGGCGGCCAGGCCCGCCCGGCCGGCGCCTGCGCGCAGCGTGGCCTGGAGCGACTTGACCAGCTCCCGCAGGGACCGGTCGAAGGCGGTCACCGGCTCGGCGGCGGTGCGCAGGACGGGATCGGCGAACAGTCGGATCGGCTGGACGGCCACGCGCACTCCCCGGGGCGGCGAAACGACAGGCGGAAGGTCAGGCGGACGATTCCCGCTCCGGCGTCGTCTCAACCGCGGATCACCGGGTCCTCCCCGCGGTCCGCCGAACCCCCGCCGGTCGTCCTCTCCGCGCGCGCCCGGCATCCGGCTCCGGCCCGGCACGGCCCGCCGGGTGGCGGGCCCTACCGCCGCCGGGTTTCCGGGATGTTTCATCCGTGCGGCTCGTGCGTTGCGCATTTCCACGGTTAGCCGTATTTAACCGGCTCACTATCCCGAGTCACGAAAGTGAGTAACCAACCCTCCTAGGATGCTGGCTGATCTTGCCGGACGAACCGCGTCCGGCGGTCCGACAGGACAGAAGCGAGCAGGAGGAACGATGGCGAACCGCTGGATCGCCGAGTGGCGGCCCGACGACCCCGGGTTCTGGGCCGATAGGGGGCGGAGGATCGCGCGGCGCAACCTCGTCTTCTCGATCTTCGCCGAGCATCTCGGCTTCACACTCTGGACGGTGTGGAGCATCGTAGCCGTGCAGCTCGGCTCCTACCGGTTCTCCACCGACCAGCTCTTCTGGATCGTCTCCCTGCCCAACCTGGTGGGCTCGGCGCTGCGCCTTCCCTACACCTTCGGCCCGGCGAGGTTCGGCGGCCGGAACTTCACCGTGGTCAGCGTGCTGCTCCTGCTCGTCCCCGCGGTGTTGCTGGCCGTCGCGGTGAGCGACCCGGCCACGCCGTACTGGATGTTCCTGGTGATCGCGGCCACCGCGGGCCTGGGCGGCGGCAACTTCGCCTCCAGCATGGCCAACATCACCCACTTCTACCCCCAGGAACGGCAGGGCGCGGCGCTCGGCCTCAACGCGGCCGGCGGCAACATCGGCGTCAGCTCCGTCCAGCTCCTCATGCCCCTGGTGATCGGCGCCTTCGGGCTGGCCGCCGCCGGGCTGTTCTGGATCCCCTTCATCGTCGCCGCCGCGCTCGGCGCGTTCTTCTTCATGGACAACCTGTCGGCCGCCCGGGCCCCGGCGCGCGAGCAGCTGAGAATCGCCGGACGGGCCCAGACCTGGATCATGTCCCTCCTCTACATCGGTACCTTCGGCTCCTTCATCGGCTACTCCACCGCGCTGCCGCTCCTGATCAAGAGCCAGTTCCCGGAGCGGGCCTCCCTGGTCTGGCTGGCCTTCCTCGGCCCGCTCCTCGGCTCGCTGGTCCGCCCGGCCGGCGGGTGGCTGTCGGACCGGCTCGGCGGGGCACGGGTGACGCTCGTGAACTTCGCCGCGATGGCGGCGGCGGCCGCGCTGGTGTGGCAGGGCCTGGCCCGGCACGACTTCCTCCTGTTCTTCGGCGCCTACCTGCTCCTGGTCGCCGCCACCGGGGTCGGCAACGGCTCCACCTACCGGATGATCCCGGCGATCTTCCGGGCCAAGGCCACGGCGGGGCTCGCACCCGGGACCCCCGCCCACGAGGCCGCCCTGGCAGCCGGTCGGCGTGACGCCTCGGCCGCGGTCGGGATCATCTCCGCGATCGGCGCGTTCGGCGGCTTCTTCATCAACCGCGGGTTCGGCAGCTCGATCGCCGGGACCGGCGGCGCGGGCGCCGCGCTGGCCGCCTTCGCCGGCTTCTACGCGGTGTGCGCGCTGCTGACGTGGGCCTGCTACCTGCGGTCGGCCGGGCCGGTGACGGGCCTGGCCACCGCCCGGGTCTGAGCCGCCCACGGAGGGTTCACACCCGTCGATCGCCGATGTGAACCGCGTTGGCGGCTTGTAGCACACCAGTAACAGAGGGGACCCAGCGGTGAAACCGCCTGAAAGCACCATCGGACACATGACGATCTCACCCGCCGCTCCCGCGCCTGTGAGGGCGGATACCGCGAGGGGGCGCCGGTGTCTGGACTGAGGGGCGCCGCGAGGGGCGCCGGTGTCTGGACTGAGGGGCGCCGCGAGGGGCGCCGGTGTCTGGACTGAGGAACGCAGGAGCGGAGTGACGGAGTGACGAGGGAAGACACCGGATCCAGAGCCCCGAGCCGCGACACGCAGTGTCGCCATCAGCAGGGAGCGGAGCGGCGGAGTGACGAGGGAAGACACCGGATCCAGAGCCCCGAGCCGCGACACGCAGTGTCGCCATCAGCAGGGAGCGGAGCGGCGGAGTGACGAGGGAAGA
>NZ_JBIAMC010000017.1:0-9828 GCF_042873875.1 Streptosporangium sp. NPDC004379 | reverse complement strand
AAGACACCGGTTCAAGAGCCCCCGAGCCGCGACGCGCAGCGTCGCCGTGAGCACCCCGACGCACTGTCCGTACTGCGCCTTGCAGTGCGGCATGGACGTCGCCGGAACCGGGGGAGCCGAAGGGCCGGTCGTGACGATCACCCCGAGGCACGACATCCCGGCGAACGCCGGCGGGCTGTGCCAGAAGGGCTGGACCGCCGGGGAGCTGCTGGGCCGCGACCGCCGCCTCACCACCCCGCTCGTGGACGGCCGGCCCGCGACCTGGGAGGAGGCGCTCGACACCGTCGCGGCGCGGATCCGCGCGGTGCAGGCGGAACACGGCCCCGACGGCGTGGCCGTGTTCGGCGGCGGGGGGCTCACCAACGAGAAGGCCTACCAGCTCGGCAAGTTCGCCCGGATGGTGCTGCGCACCAGCCAGATCGACTACAACGGCCGGTTCTGCATGTCCTCGGCCGCCGCGGCCTCCAACCGGGCCTTCGGCATGGACCGCGGCCTGCCGTTCCCGATCACCGACCTGGCCGAGGCCGACGCGATCCTCGTCGCCGGCGGCAACATGGCCGAGACCATGCCGCCGTTCATGCGGCACCTGACCGCGATGCAGGAGCGGGGCGGCCGGCTCATCGTCATCGATCCCCGGGCCACCGCCACCGCCCGGCGGGCCGACCTGCACCTGCAGCCGGTCCCCGGCACCGACCTGGCGCTGGCCATGGGCCTGCTGCACCTCGTGATCACCGAGGGGCACGTGGACGAGGCGTACGTCGCCGCCCGCACCACCGGGTTCGAGCGGGTGAGCGCCTCGGCCGCCGCCTGGTGGCCCGAGCGGGTGGAGAGGATCACCGGCGTGCCCGTCGCCCGCATGCGCCAGGCCGCGGCGATCCTCGGCGACGCCCGCCGGGCGATGGTCCTCACCGGCCGCGGCGCCGAGCAGCACGCCAAGGGCACCGACACCGTCAGCGCGTTCATCAACCTCGCCCTCGCCCTCGGGCTGCCCGGCCGCGAGGGATCCGGCTACGGCTGCGTCACCGGCCAGGGCAACGGCCAGGGCGGCCGTGAGCACGGCCAGAAGGCCGACCAGCTCCCGGGCTACCGCAGGATCGACGACCCCGCCGCCCGCGCCCACGTGGCCGCGGTGTGGGGGATCGACCCCGCCGAGCTGCCCGGTCCCGGCCGGTCCGCCTACGAGCTGCTGGACGCCCTCGGCACCGCCGCGGGCCCCCGGGCGCTGCTGCTGTTCGGCTCCAACCCGGTGATCTCGGCACCCGACGCCGGGCGCGTCACCGAGCGGCTCGCCTCACTGGACCTGCTCGTCGTCTCCGACTTCGTCCTGTCCGAGACGGCGGCGATGGCCGACGTCGTGCTGCCGAGCACCCAGTGGGCCGAGGAGGACGGCACGATGACCAATCTGGAGGGCCGGGTGCTGCTGCGCCGCAGGGCCGTCGCTCCGCCGTCCGGGGTCCGCGGCGACCTGGAGATCCTCGGGGGCCTGGCGGCCCGGCTGCGCGGCCCGGAGGGCTTCCCCGCCGAGCCGCGCGAGGTCTTCGACGAGCTGCGGCGGGCCTCCGCCGGGGGGATCGCCGACTACTCCGGCATCACCTACGAGCGGATCGCCGCGGAGACGGGCGTGTTCTGGCCCTGCCCGGACACCGCCCACCCGGGCACGCCCCGGCCGTTCCTGGACCGTTTCGCCACCCCCGACGGCCGCGCCAGGTTCACGCCGGTCGAGCACCGCCCGCCCGAGGAGGACGTCGACGACGACCACCCGCTGTACCTGACGACCGGCCGGGTGCTGGCGCACTACCAGAGCGGCGCCCAGACCAGGCGGATCGCCGCGCTGAACGAGGCGGCCCCGGAGGTCTTCGTGGAGCTGCACCCCGACCTCGCCGAGCGGCTGGAGGTGGAGTCCGGAGACCGGGTGCGGGTGGTCGGCCGCCGGGGGACGGCCGAGGCGGTGGCCAGGGTCAGCCCGGCGATCCGCCCGGACACGGTGTTCATGCCGTTCCACTGGGCGGGGGCGAACCTCCTCACCAACCCGGCGCTGGACCCGGTGTCGCGGATGCCGGAGTTCAAGGTCTGCGCGGTCCGCCTGGAGCGTGCCGCGTGACCCGGCTGGTGGTGGTGGGCAACGGGATGGCCGGCGCGCGCCTGGTGAGCGAGGTCCGCGCCCGCGACCCGCACATCCGGATCACCGTGTTCGGCGCCGAGACCGGGCGGCCCTACAACCGGGCGTTGCTGTCGAACGTGCTGGCCGGGACGATGACGCCCGGCCAGGTGCGGCTGCTGGACGCGGAGTGGTACGCCGACCACGGGGTGACGGCCCTGCCCGGCGTCGAGGTGACCGGGATCGACCGGGAGGCCCAGGAGGTGCGGACCGCCTGCGGCCGTCGCGAGCCGTACGACGTGCTCGTGCTGGCCACCGGCAGCGAGGCCGTGGTGCCGCCGCTGCCCGGCGCGGAGCGGGCCGTGGCGTTCCGGACGCTGGGTGACTGCGAGGCGATCCTCGACGCGGCCAGTACGGCGCGGCGCGCGGTGGTCGTCGGCGGCGGCCTGCTCGGCGTGGAGGCCGCCCGCGGCCTGGCCGGGCGCGGGCTGCCGGTGACGCTGCTGCACCTGGCCGGCCATCTGATGGAGCGCCAGCTCGACGCCGAGGCCGGGCTGGTGCTGGGCGAGAGCCTCGCCGGACTGGGCGTGGAGATCCGTACCGGCGTGACCGTCCGGGAGATCCTCGACGGCGGCGTACGGCTCACCGCCGGTCCGGGGGCGCCCGGAGCCGGGACGTCCGGGCCCGGGGAGGCCGGGGAGCTCGCGGAGCCCGCGGAGCTCGGGGAGGAGGTCGTCGAGGCCGACCTGGTGGTCCTCGCCTGCGGCGTGCGGCCGGTGACCCGGCTGGCCCGGGACGCCGGGCTCGCGGTGGCCCGCGGCGTCGTCGTGGACGACGAGATGCGCACCGGCGACCCGTCGGTCTTCGCGATCGGCGAGTGCGCCGAGCACGACGGCACGGTCTACGGCCTGGTCGCGCCCGCCTGGGAGCAGGCGGCCGTGGTCGCCGACCTGGTGACCGCCGCGGACAAGACCGCCCGCTACCGCGGCTCGCGGCTGGTGACGCGGCTCAAGGCGCGCGGCGTGGAACTGGCGGCGATGGGCGAGACCCACCTGACCGAGGACGAGGCCGAGATCGTGCGGTTCAGCCACCGGGCCCGGGGCGCCTACCGCAAGCTCGTCATCCGCGACGGCCGACTGGTCGGCGCGATCCTCCTCGGTGAGACGCCCGCGGTGGGCACCGTCACCCGGATGTTCGACCACGGAGGCCCGCTGCCCGCGAACCGGGCCGGGCTGCTGTTCCCGGGCCTCGACGGCGGCACCGAGGCCGACAGCCCGGTCCGGATGCCGGACGCCGCGCGCGTCTGCCAGTGCAACAACGTCACCAAGGGACAGATCCGGAGCTGCTGGGAGTCGGGCGCGAGGGACGTCGCGGCGGTCGTCGCCGCGACCCGCGCCACGACCGGCTGCGGAAGCTGCCGCGACGCCGTGGAGGGCATCGTCGGCTGGCTGTGCGAGCAGGAGGGCATACCCGCATGAGATCTTCCGACCATCTCCCCGCCGGAGCCGGGACCAGGCTCGTCGTGGTGGGACACGGCCCGGCCGCCGCGCGTCTGACCGAGGCGCTGGCCGCCGGCGGCTTCGCCGGGCGCGTCACGGTGCTGGGCGAGGAGCCGAGAGCCGCCTACGACCGGGTGGCGCTGACCTCCTACCTGTCCGGCCGCAGCGCCGAGGACCTCACCTACCCGGTGCCCGAGGGCGTCGAGCTGCGGCTCGGCCACCCGGTCACCGGGATCGACCGGGACGCCCGCACGGTGACCACCGCCGACGGCCGCGCCGAGCCGTACGACACGCTGGTGCTGGCCACCGGCTCCAGCCCCTTCGTCCCGCCGGTCGCCGGCCGCGACCTGCCCGGCTGCTTCACCTACCGGACGATCGACGACCTGGACGCGATCAGGGCCGCCTGCGCCGGCGCCCGCGCCGGGGTGGTCGTCGGCGGCGGTCTGCTGGGGCTGGAGGCCGCCGACGCGCTGCGCGGCCTCGGCCTGACCACCCACGTCGTGGAGATGGCCGGCCGGCTCATGCCCCGGCAGGTCGACGAGGGCGGCGGCGCCGTGCTGCGCCGCCACATCGAGGCGCTGGGCCTGGCCGTCCACACCGGGACCGGCGTCCAGGAGGTCGTCGCCGGGCCGGACGGGCGGGTCGCCGGTCTCGTCACCTCCGGCGGCGAGACGATCGAGGCCCAGGTGGTGGTCTTCTCGGCGGGCGTCCGGCCGCGTGACGAGCTGGCCCGGCGGGCCGGCCTGGCGGTCGGCGAGCGCGGCGGCGTCGTCGTCGACGACGGCATGCGCACCTCCGACCCCGCGATCTACGCCGTCGGCGAGTGCGCCCTGCACGACGGCGTCGTCTACGGCCTGGCCGGGCCGTGCTTCACGATGGCCGAGGTGGCCGCCGACCGCGTCCTCGGCGGCGAGGCGGCCTTCGCCAGGGCCGACACCTCCACCAAGCTCAAACTGCTCGGCGTGGAGGTCGCCCAGTTCGGCGCCGCCGAGGGCGCGCTGGACGTCACCTTCATGGACCCCGTCGGCGGCGTCTACCAGAAGCTCCTGGTCAGCGACGACGCCCGCACCCTCCTCGGCGGCGTCTGCGTCGGCGACGCCGCGCCGTACGACACGCTGCGGCCCTTCGTCGGCCGCGACCTGCCGGCCGCGCCGGGCGAGCTGCTGTTCACCGGCGGCCCGGCCGACATCGACGTCCCCGACGACGCGCAGGTCTGCTCCTGCAACAACGTCACCGCCGGGCGGGTCCGCGCCGCCATCGCCGAGGAGGGGCTCACCGACGTCGCGGGCGTCAAGTCCTGCACCCGCGCCGGGACGACCTGCGGCAGCTGCGTCCCGGCGCTGCGGAAGATCCTGGCCGGGGCGGGCGTCGAGATCTCCACCGCCCTGTGCGAGCACTTCACGCACAGCCGGGCCGAGCTGTTCGACATCGTGAGGGTGCGCGGCATCACCACCTTCTCCCGACTCATCGCCGAGCACGGCACCGGCCGCGGCTGCGACGTCTGCAAGCCCGCCGTCGCCTCGATCCTCGCCTCGCTCGGCGGCGGCCACATCCTCGACGGCGAGCAGGCCGCCCTGCAAGACACCAACGACCACTTCCTGGCCAACATCCAGCGCAACGGCACCTACTCGGTGGTGCCCCGCGTCCCCGGAGGGGAGATCACCCCCGAGAGACTGATCGTGATCGGCGAGGTGGCCCGCGACTTCGGCCTCTACACCAAGATCACCGGCGGGCAGCGGATCGACCTGCTGGGCGCCCGGGTCGAGCAGCTCCCGCTCATCTGGCGGCGCCTGGTCGACGCCGGCTTCGAGTCCGGCCACGCGTACGGCAAGGCGCTGCGCACGGTGAAGTCGTGCGTCGGCTCCACCTGGTGCCGCTACGGCGTGCAGGACTCGGCGGCCCTGGCCATCGCCCTGGAGCTGCGCTACCGGGGCCTGCGCTCACCGCACAAGATCAAGTCGGCCGTCTCCGGCTGCGCCCGCGAGTGCGCCGAGGCCCGGAGCAAGGACTTCGGGATCATCGCCACCGAGAAGGGCTGGAACCTCTACGTCGGCGGCAACGGCGGGTTCTCCCCCCGCCACGCCGACCTGTTCGCCGCCGACCTGGACACCGAGGAGCTCGTCCGCGTCGTCGACCGGTTCCTGATGTTCTACGTCCGCACCGCCGACCGGCTCCAGCGCACCTCGGCGTGGCTGGAGCAGCAGGGCCTCGACCACGTCAGGCGGGTCGTCCTGGAGGACTCCCTCGGCATCTGCGCCGACCTCGACGCCCAGATGGAGCGGCACGTCGCCTCCTACGCCGACGAGTGGCGCGCCGTCCTCGACGACCCGGACAAGCTGCGGCGCTTCGTCTCCTTCGTCAACGCCCCGCAGACCCCCGACCCGTCGATCGCCTTCGAGCCCGAACGCGACCAGATCAAGCCCGTCCTCATCCCGCTGGAGGCGGTCCGCTCCTGACATCGCGCCCGACACCGCGCCGCCCCGCCTCCGCCTCCGGCGCCGGGCCGCCGCCCCGGAAGATCCGTCCGAACCGAAGGAGAGGTCAGCCGATGACCGTTCTGCACGAGACGCCGTCCGCCGTTCCGCCCGCCGCCCCGTCCGGGACCCCGCCCGCGGCCCCGTCGGGGGAGGACGCGGCGCCCCGCTGGACGCCGGTGTGCGCCTACACCGACCTGCTGCCCGAACGCGGGGTGTGCGCGCTCGTCGGCCGCCACCAGATCGCGCTGTTCCGGACCTTCGACGGCGAGCTGTTCGCGATCGGCAACCACGACCCGTTCAGCGGCGCCCAGGTCCTCTCCCGTGGGATCGTCGGCACCCGCGGCGGCTCGCCCGTCGTGATCTCGCCCATGCACCGGCAGGCGTTCTCCCTGGTCACCGGGGTCTGCCTCGACGACCCGGCGGTGACCGTGCCGACCTATCCGGTACGGCTCGCGGACGGCGCGGTGGAGGTGAGCGCTCCGTGACCGGGACCGCGGTGACCCCGGGACACGCCGGGACCGGGGCGGGCACGGAGCACGACGCCCTCGGAGCGGGGACGGACGCGGAGCACGCCCCGGGCCGGGGAGGGACACTCGGGGGCCGCACCGTCACCTCCCCCGAGACCGCGCCCGACGCGCTGGCCGGGTTCACCGTCGGGGTCACCGCGACCCGGCGGCGCGAGGAGTTCTGCGCCCTGCTGGAACGGCGCGGCGCGCGGGTCGTGCGGGCCCCGGCGATCCGGCTCGTCCCCCTGGAGGAGGACGCCGACCTGCTGGCCGCGACCCGGGAGGCCCTGTCCGGTCCGATCGACGACGTGGTGATCACCACCGGTGTCGGCTTCCGGGGCTGGATGGCCGCCGCCGAGGGCTGGGGGCTGTCGGGCGACCTGGCGGACCACCTGACCCGCGCCCGGCTGCTGACCCGCGGTCCCAAGGCGCGCGGCGCGGTCCGGGCCGCCGGGCTGGACGACCACTGGACGGCGCCCTCCGAGTCGTGCGAGGAGATCAAACGCCACCTCCTCACCCAGGACCTCACCGGACGCCGTGTCGCCGTGCAGCTGCACGGCGAGCCGCTGACCGGCTTCGTGGCGGAGCTGCGCGCGGCCGGGGCGGAGGTCGTCGAGGTGCCGGTCTACCGCTGGCTGCCGTACCGCGACCCCTCGCCCCTGCGCCGGCTGATCAGCCAGACGGTCACCGGGGCGGTGGACGCGGTGGCCTTCACCAGCGCCCCCGCCGTGCTGGCCATGCTCGCCGCGGCCCGCGCCGAGGGACTGGAGGAGGCGCTCGTCGCCGCGTTCGCCGGCCCGGTCGTCGCGGCCTGCGTGGGCCAGGTCACCGCCGGACCCCTCCTGGCCAGGGGCGTGCCGGTGGTGTGCCCGGAGCGGCCCCGGCTGGGCGCGCTGGCCCGCGCCCTCGCCCGGCACCTGCCCGAGCACGGCGTCACCCGCCTGGTCGCCGCCGGCTGCGAGCTGGAGATCCGCGGGCACGCCGTCGCCGTGGACGGCGGCCTGCGGACGCTGCCGCCCGCCCCGATGGCGGTGCTCAAGCGCCTGGCCGTCAAACCGGGCCACGTGGTGGCCCGCTCGGAGCTGCGCACCGTGCTGCCCGGCGCCACGTCCCGCGACTCCGCCGAGCACGCCGTCGAGATGGCCGTCACCAGGCTGCGCCGGGCGCTGGGCCGGTCCGGCATCGTCGAGACGGTCATCAAGCGCGGCTACCGCCTGGCCTGCGACCGCGCCGCCTGACGCCGCTCCGCCCCCTCCGAGGCCGCGGCGCCGGACGGCGGGGGCGGCGGGGGCGGCGCCGGGGGCTCGCGCCGTACCCCGGCCGGGCGGGACCGCCGGAGCGGGCGGGCCTCAGGACGGGTCCAGCCTCAGCTCCCGGACGATCTCCCCGGCCGCGGCGTCGCGCGAGGGCAGCAGGTCGGTGCCGACGAGCATCTCGTAGTAGGCGTGGCGGAAGCACCCGGCCAGCAGCAGGCGCGCGCTGGCGATCGGGTCCACACCGGAGGAGATCCGGCCCGCGCGCTGCTCGGCCGCGAGGTAGGCGGTCAGCGGCACCACCTCCGCCATCGGCCCCAGCGTGGAGTCGCGCAGCGCCTCGCGGAAGCGCACCGTGACGGAGGGGGAGCTGAAGACCGGCAGCGCCGCCGACTGCACCTCGACGTAGTAGTCGATGCCGGCCCGCGCGACGGGCAGCAGGTTGCCGCCGACCTCGCCCCGGCCGACCAGGTGCGCCAGGTCGTCGAGGATGCGCAGCCATACCGGCAGCCGGTCCTGCAGCAGGGCGAGGAACATGTCGACCGCCTGGCCGGGGGCGGCGCCGCCCGCGCGGGGGGAGGAGGCGGCGTTCTCGCCGTCCTCGCGTTTCATCAGCCCGGCCAGCTCGAGGACGCGGCGCCGCGTCTCCTGGGCCTTCTGGTAGGGGTCGAGCCGACGGGGGTCGAGCTGGGGAGTCGCCATGGTTGCCCTAACGTGCGCAGTCACCCGGACAATGTGCGGCGTGGGGGAGGGGTCGTTCACCGGAGTTCACGGAGCTGTGTCCCTCCGGGTCGTCTGATCGTTACACAGCGGTCACCCGGCGGACGGTCCGCAGCCGAACCGGGTGGGGCCGATTATGGACCCGCGTGGAGGCGCCGGGGATGGAGTAACGGTAACGATGCGCTGAGTGTTCTCCCAGGGACGCCCGGGAGGGGCGGGGCCCGCAGGCCCGGGCCGCAGCCCGGGGCCGTGTCCGCTCCCGGGGTCTCAGCCGTCGCCGTCGCGGTCGCGGCGGCGCAGGTAACGCTCGAACTCGGCGGCGATGGCGTCGCCGCTGGCCTCGGGCAGCTCCGCGGCGTCCTTGCGCTCCTCCAGCTCCTTGACGTACTCGGCCACCTCGCTGTCCTGGGAGGCCAGCTCGTCCACGCCGTGCTCCCACGCCCTGGACTCCTCGGCCAGTTCACCCAGCGGCATCGGGATGTCGAGCAGGTCCTCCATGCGGCGCAGCAGCGCCAGGGTGGCCTTGGGGTTGGGCGGCTGGGCGACGTAGTGCGGCACCGACGCCCACAGCGAGACCGCGGGTATCCCGGATTCCCCCAGGATGTGCTGGAGCACGCCGACGACGCCGGTCGGCCCCTCATAGCGGCTCAGCTCCAGGTTGATCGCCCGCGCCAGGTCCTCGTCGCTCGCCGAGCCCACGATCGGCACCGGCCGGGTGTGCGGGGAGTCGTTGAGCAGCGCGCCGAGCAGCACCGCCAGCTCCACCCCCACGTGACGGCAGACATCGGTGATCTCCTGGCAGAACGTGCGCCAGCGCATGTTGGGCTCGATGCCGCGCAGCAGTACGACGTCGCGGTCGGCCCCCGGCGGCCGGGCCACCAGCAGCCGGGTGGTCGGCCAGGTGATCGACCTGGTCAGCCCGTCGCCCATCTCCACGATCGGGCGGGTGACCTGGAAGTCGTAGTAGTCCTCGGGGTCGAAGGAGACCAGCGGTGTGGCCTTCCACTCGTTCTCGAGATGCGCGATCACTCCGCTCGAGGCCTCGCCCGCGTCGTTCCACCCCTCGAACGCGGCGATGAGCACCGGGTCGACGAGCTTGGGTAGACCTTCGAGTTCGATCACGCGCGGCCTCCTTCCTCGCCCAGGTCCTGTTTCGTGGGTGGGCCGCCCCGCGCGGGGTGCCCCCAACGGGCCCACGCCGGGGCGGGCGGCGGGGTAACGACAGGGGGGGGGGGGGCAGCACCCCCAGACCCCGCGCCGGGGCCGGGTCCCCCC
>NZ_JBIAMC010000016.1:142933-174069 GCF_042873875.1 Streptosporangium sp. NPDC004379 | reverse complement strand
CCACCCCGCACCGACGCCGAACACCTCATCACCGACGTCTGGACCGACGTCCTGGACACCACCCGCATCGGCGTCCACGACGACTTCTTCGCCCTCGGCGGCAACTCCCTGCTCGCGATCAGGGTGGCCGCCAGGATCCGCGCCGCCGTAGACCTGGAGATCCCGATCAATGTGATCTTCGCCAACCCCACCGTCGAGAAGCTGGCCGACGCCGTGGAGGCACTGCTGATCGCCGACATCGAGGGACAGGGCGCCTGAGCGCCGCCGTCCCGCAAGGAGGAAACCGTAGATGACCGACCAGCTGTCGGAACGCGCCGTCACGCTTTCGGCCGACAAGCGCGCCCTGCTGGCGCAGCGATTACGAGCACGCGCGGCGACCGTCACGGTCCGGCCCCGCTCCCCCGAGACCGAGCCGCCGCCGTCCAGCGGGCAGGAACGCCTGTGGTTCATGGAGCAGCTCGCCCCGGGCAACACCGCGTACACGATGCCGCTGACGCTGCGGCTGGCCGGCGAACTGGACGCCACGCTGCTGGAGGCCGCGCTGACCGCGCTGGTCGCCCGGCACGAGGCGCTGCGGATGCGCTTCCCCAGCCGGGACGGGCGGCCGCGGGTCGTCATCGACGAACCCGGCCCCGCCACGCTGAAGGTCGTGACGGCCGGCGACGCCGCCCACGCGGCCGAGATCGTCGGTGCGGAGGTCAGGCGGCCGTTCGACCTGGCCGCCGACGCGCTGCTGCGGGCCACGCTGGTCCGCCTCGCGCCGGACGACCACGTGCTGCTGCTCGCCGTACACCACGTCGTCAGCGACGGCCGGTCGCTGGAGATCATGGCCGACGAGCTGTTCGCCCTGTACGCCGGGCTGCGCGACGGCGCCCCGGCGGAACTGCCGCAGCCGCAGACGCAGTTCGGCGACTTCGCCGTCTGGGAGCGGGAACGGCTGGGCGGGCCCGAGGCCGAGCCCGACGTCGCGTTCTGGCGCGAGCAGCTCACCGGGATGCCCGACCTGGAGCTGCCCACCGACCACCCGCGTCCGGCCGAGCAGCGCTTCGAGGGCGCGCTGTCCGCCTTCGCCTGGGACGCGAAGCTGACCGAGGCGGTCCGCGAACTCGGCAGGGCGCACGGCGCCACGCTCTACATGACGCTGCTCGCCGCCTACCAGGCGGTCCTCGCCCGGCTCGCCGGGCAGGACGACTTCGGCGTCGGCTCGCCGGTGGCCGGACGGCCCCACCGGGAGCTGGAGGGCGTGGTCGGCTCCTTCGTCAACATGGTGACGCTGCGCAGCCGCACCGGTGACGACCCGACGGTCGCCGAGCACCTGCTGCGCACCCGCGAGACCGTGCTGGGCGCGCTCGGCCACCAGGACCATCCCTTCCACCAGCTCGTCAACGACCTGCGGGTGGAGCGCGACCCCAGCCGGTCGGCGATCTTCCAGGTGACCTTCGCGCTGAACAACCGGGCCGAGCCGCGCCGCGGCGTCGCCGGATTGGAGATCGCGCCGTTCGAGTTCCCGCTCACCATCACCCAGTTCGACCTCGCGCTGTACGTCACCGAGACCGACGAGGGGCTGGAGGGGTTCTTCACCTACCGCACCGACCTGTTCGAGGCCGCGTCCGTCGAGCGCGTCGAGCGCGCGATGCGGCGCTTCCTGGAGCAGGCCGTCGCCGACCACGGGCGCCGCCTGTCGGAGGTGTCGCTGCTCGGCGACGCCGAACGCGAGGCGCTGCTCGGCGAGTGGGCCGGCACCCGCACCTGGGAGCCGTCGCACCGCACGCTCGGCGAGATGGCCGAGGCCCAGGCGCAGCGGACCCCGGACGCCCCGGCCCTCGTGGCCGGGGACCGGTCGCTCACCTTCGCCGAACTGCACGGCCGGGCGAACCGTCTGGCCAGGCGGCTGCGCGGCATGGGCGTCGGCCCCGACACCCGCGTCGCGATCTGCCTGGAGGGCAACGTGGACGCCGCCGTGGCGATCCTCGCGGTGCTCAAGGCGGGCGGCGCCTACCTGCCGCTGGACCCCGAGCAGCCGGCCGACCGGCTGGAGTTCCTGCTCGCCGACTCCTCGGCGGTCCTGCTGGTCACCGGCTCGTCGCTGCGCGACCGGGCGCCCGGCTACACCGGACCCGTCGTGGAGCTCGACCACCCCGGCGACGCCTCCGGCGAGGGCGACGGCCCGCTGGAGCCGCTGGCCGGACCCGATGACCTCGCCTACGTGATCTACACCTCCGGCACCACCGGCCGCCCCAAGGGTGTCGGCGTCACCCACCGCCACATCGTGGCCTACCTGGAGTACATCCGCGCCGAGTACGGCATCGTGCCCGACGCCCACTTCGGCCTGCTGCAGTCGCTCGCCTTCGACTTCAGCATGCTGATGTTCTACCTGCCGCTCACCGGCGGCGGCACCCTGCACCAGCTGCCGCGCCGCGGCTCCGCGCCCGAGCTGGCCGAGGCCATCGCGGACCTGGACTACCTGAAGATGACGCCCTCGCACCTGGCCGCCCTCGGCGCCGAGGTGGAGCCGGAGCGGCTGCTGCCGCGCCGCGCGCTCATCCTGGCGGGCGAGGCGTCGCCCACCGCGTGGGTCCGCGACCTCGCCTCCCGCACCGGCTGCGCGGTCTTCAACAGCTACGGCCCCACCGAGACCGTCGTCGCGGTGACCACCGAGCGGGTCGACCCCGAGGCGGCGGCGCCCGGCACCGCCTGGCCCATCGGCCGCCCGCTGCCCGGCGCCCGCGTCTACGTGCTGGACCGGGCGCTGCGTCTGGTCCCGCCGGGCGTCGCCGGCGAGCTGTACATCGGCGGCGACACCCTGGCCCGCGGCTACCTCGGCCGCCCCGGGCTGACCGCCGAACGCTTCGTCGCCGACCCCTACGGCGAGCCGGGTGCGCGGATGTACCGCACCGGCGACCTGGTGCGCCGCCTCGACGACGGACGGCTGGAGTTCCTGGGCCGCACCGACCACCAGGTGAAGATCCGCGGCTACCGGGTGGAACTCGGCGAGATCGAGGCCGCGCTCGCCACCCTGCCCGGCGTCGTCCAGGGCGTGGTGGACCTGCGCGGCGACCACCTGACGGCCTGGCTGGAGAAGGAACCGGACGCCGCGGAGGCGCCGGTGGCCGAACTGCGGGCGCACCTGCTGGACCGGCTGCCCGAGTACATGGTCCCCGGCCGCTTCGCCTGGCTCGACCGGTTCCCGCTGCAGGCGCACGGCAAGGTCGACCGCCGCGCACTGCCCGACCCCGAACCCGAACGCGCCGACCAGCGAGCCGGCTACACCGCCCCGGAGGGACCCGTCGAGGAGGCCGTCGCCGCCATCTGGGCGGGCGTGCTGGACCTGGAACAGGTCGGCGCGAACGACGACTTCTTCGATCTCGGCGGCCACTCGCTGCTGGCCACCCAGGTCGTGGCGAGGATGCGCAAGGCGTTCCCCGACAGCAGACCGCCCATCGGCGTGCTGGAGATGTTCAAGAACCCGACCGTCGCCCAGCTCGCGAAGCTGATCGTCGAACGGCGCGGGGAGACCGCCGGGCCGCGGCGGATGCTCGCCGAGCTGACCCGCCCGATCGCCCCGAAGGACCACCGCGGCACCGTCATCTGCGTGCCGTACGGCGGCGCCAACGCGGTCGTCTACCAGACGCTCGCCGACGCCATGCCCGCCGGCTACTCCCTCTACGCGGTCGCCGCCCCCGGCCGCGAACCGGGCGAGGAGGCGCAGCTCCCCTTCGCCGAGGTCGCCGCGCAGTGCGTCAAGGAGATCGCCCAGCACGTCCAGGGCCCCCTGGTCATCTACGGGCACTGCGCGCCCGGCAGCGCCCTGGCCATCGAGCTGGCCAGGCAGGTCGAGGCGTCCGGACGCCAGCTGGACGCCCTCTACCTCGGCGGCATCTTCCCCTTCGCCAAGCCCAGGGGCCGCCTCCTCGGCCCGCTCAGCACGCTGATCAACGACCGTCTGCACGGCACCCGCAGCATCGCGGCCGAACTGCGCGCGCTCGGCGGCGACATGACCGGCCTCGACGAGGAACAGGTGACGTTCACCGTCGAGCTGATGCGCCAGGACGGCCGGATGGCCGAGGAGTACTTCACCGACCTGTTCGCCACCGAACAGCCGCGGCTGAAGGCGCCGATCGTCTCGGTCGTCGGCGAGCGCGACCCCAGCACCGAGTTCTACCAGGAGCGCTTCAAGGAGTGGTGCTTCCTGTCGGAGACGGCGTCGCTGGTCGTCATCGACGAGGCCGGGCACTTCTTCCCCAAGTACCGCGCCGACGAACTGGCCCGCATCGTCACCGGTACGCACCGCGCCGACGACACCTGGCGCGAGGAGCACTCCCGCGAGGCGGGCGGCACCTGGTGGCTGCAGGAGACCGTGCACCGGAAGGCCGCGCGCACCGAGCGTGAGCCGAGCATGGGCCGCTTCCTGCCCGTCGCGCTGGGCCAGCTGGTGTCGCTGGTCGGGTCGGCGCTCACCGAGTTCGCGGTGCCGATCTGGATCTTCCAGAAGACCGGATCGATGGCCCACTTCGGGCTCATCGCGCTGCTCGCCCTGGTACCGGGCATCATCGTGGCGCCGCTGGCGGGCGCGGTGGTCGACCGCTACGACCGGCGGCGCGTGATGATCGCCGGTGACGCCGCGTCGGGCCTCACCCAGGCGGTGATGCTCGCGCTGCTGCTGACCGACCGGCTCACCGTCGGCCCGCTGTACGGGCTGATAGCGATCGTCTCCGTCTCGGTGACGTTCCAGCGGCTCGCCTACCAGGCGTCGATACCGCAGCTGGTGCCCAAGCGCTACCTGGGCCACGCCAACGGCATCGTGCAGCTCGCCATCGGCAGCGGGCAGTTCCTGGCCCCGCTCATCGCGGTCGGCATGCTCGCCGCGATCGGGCTGGAGGGCATCCTGACCGTCCAGGTCGCCGCCTATGCGTTCGCCGTCCTGGTGGTCCTGCTGGTGAAGTTCCCCACCGCGCTGGGTCTGCGCCGCCGCGAGCCGATCTCCGCGGAGATCGTCAACGGCTTCCGGTACTCGCTGGGACACCGCGGTTTCCGCGCGATGCTGTTCTTCTTCGCCGGGGTGAACCTGTTCCTGGCGCCCATGTTCGTCATGGTCTCGCCGCTGGTGCTGTCGTTCTCCACCCTGGCCGCCGCCGGCACGGTGGCGGTCGCGGGCGGCGCCGGCGCGATCGTGGGCGGCCTGGTGATGAGCCTGTGGGGCGGCCCGACCCACCGCAGGCTGCGCGGCGCGATCGCCTCGGCCGGGCTGATGGCGCTCGCGGGCCTGGTCACCGGCCTGCAGCCCAACCTGTGGCTGATCGGCGCCGGCGCGTTCGGCATGTCCTTCTCGCTGTCGCTGATCAACGGCATCATCGCCACGATCATCCAGGTGAAGGTGCCGCACCGCTTCCAGGGCCGGATCATCGCGGTCAACACCATGATCGCCGCAGCGACCGTGCCCATCGGCTTCGGCGTCGTCGCGCCGCTCGCCGCTCCCCTGCTCGACCCGCTGATGGCCGCCGGCGGCCCGCTCGCCGGAACCGTCGGCGCGCTCATCGGCACCGGCCCGGGACGCGGGCTGGGGCTGTTCTACCTGATCTGCGGGCTCGCCCTGGGCCTGCTGACCCTCGCCGGGATGCGCGTCAGGAGGCTGGCGCGCTTCGACGACGAGGTGCCCGACGCCAAGCCCGACGACCTCATCGGCATCGAAGAGCTGGAAAGGACCCACGCCGCATGAACACCACCATCGACTGGGAGGTCAGGGACGGCAGACCCGCCGCGGCCGACGTCCAGGGGTCCGACCTGGACCGGACCTGCGAATGGCTGAGGGAGAACCGCGAGGCCATCCGCGCGGGACTGGACGAGCACGGCGCCGTCTACCTGCGGGGCCTGCCGATCAAGACCGTCGAGGACTTCGCCGAGGTCCGTGACGCGCTGGTCTCCAAACTCGCCGGGTACGTCGAGAAGGCCACCCCGCGCAGCCACTTCGGCAAGGACGTCTACTCCTCCACCGACCTGCCGCCCTCGCACGCGATCCGCCCGCACAACGAGAACAGCTACGCGCTGAGCTTCCCCGGCATCCTGATGTTCGGCTGCCTCGTCGCCCCCGACGAGGGCGGCGCGACCCCGGTCACCGACGTGCGCAAGGTCCTGCGGGACATCCCCGCGCCGCTCGCCGCCCGGTTCCGCGAGCACGGCTGGTCACTGGTGCGCAACTACGGCGAGCACATCAGCCTGGGCTGGCGCACCGCCTTCGCCACCGAGGACAGGGACGAGGTGGCCGCCTACTGCGCGGACAACCACATCGCCCACGAGTGGGTCGGCGACGACCAGCTCCGCACGAGACAGCGCCGCTCGGCCGTCATCCGCCACCCCGGGACCGGCGAGGAGGTCTGGTTCAACCACACCGTCTTCTGGAACGAATGGGCACTCGACCCCGACGTGCGCGAGGTGTTCATCGACGACCTGGGCCATGAGAACCTGCCCTTCAACACCGCCTACGGCGACGGCGAGCCGATCTCCAGGGAGGACATCGAGACGATCGACGAGGCCTACCGCCGGGCCACGGTCAGGGAGACCTGGCAGGTGGGCGACATCCTCATCGTCGACAACATCCTGTCGGCGCACGCCCGCGAGGCGTTCAAGGGACAGCGGAAGATCGTGGTCGCCATGGGCGACCCGATCGCGCTGTCGGACTGCTCCCCCACCGTCCAGCCGCTGGCCGGCTTCGCCGAGCCCGCCAAGTCCGCCGTGACCGCAGCCGCCCCGGCCGCGCAGGACGCCAAGCCCGCCAAGCGCCGCTGGTTCGGCCGCCGTTCCTGACCCGTCACCAGGCCGCCGGCCCCGGGGCCGGCGGCCTCAGACGTTGCCCAGCACCCGGGTGACGCTGATCTCGATCACCACCCGGGCCGGGTTCTCCCGGGGCATCCGGTAGCGCAGCTCGTACCGGCGCTCGGCGTCCTCGACCGCCTCACGGTCACGGCGGACCACCGCCCGCCCCTCCAGGGTGGACCAGCGGCGCCCGTCCACCTGGCAGACCGCCACCGGCGCCCCCTCCTCGCCGATCTCCGGCAGATTGCGGGCCTTGCGCGACGTGCCCGAGGTGATCACCCGGGCGATTCCGGAGTCGACGTCCAGCGTCACCCCCACGGGGACGACGTGCGGCGTGCCGTCGGCCCGGAGCGTGGTCAGCGTGCACAGGTGGCGCTCCCGCCAGAACTCGCGGAAATCCTCCCCCTGCCCCTTCAGCACGCCGCCCTTCCCGATGTCCATACCTGTTCCTTCGGTTCCCATCCGCAGCCGGATGCCCGTCTCACCACCGAGCCGGATCCTCCCATACGCCGCGAACCGGGCCGTACGATAAGGGGGTGATCATCCGTCAGAGCCAGCTCGTCATCGACTGCGCCGACCCGGCGCGGCTCGCCGCGTTCTGGGGGACGCTCCTGGACGCCGCCCCCGTGGACCGCGACCCCGGCTGGTCCAGCATCGACCCGCCGGGAGGACTGCGCCTGGCCTTCCAGCGGGTCCCCGAACCGCGGCCCGGAAAGAACCGGCTCCACCTCGACCTCGACGTGGAGGACCTCACCGGCGCCGCCGACGCCGCGGTCGCACTGGGCGGACGGCGGTCGGGCGCCCCCCGGCGCGACGCCGCCGGAGCCTTCCAGGTCATGCACGACCCGGAGGGCAACGAGTTCTGCTTCTTGACTTCCTCCCGGCCCTGAAGGACGGGGCTCGCGCCCTTCGAGTTCAGGTCAGCGGTCCAGCATCTCCAGATAGTGCCGGTTGTACATGACACCCAGCACATTGCCGAACGGGTCGATCACCGAGGCGGTGACGAAACCGGGGCCGCGCTCGGTCGGCTTGTCGTGCGCCGCGGCGCCCAGGGACAGCAGCCGCCCGAAAGCGGCCTCGATGTCGTCCACGTGCCAGTACACCACCACGCCGCCGGCCGTACCGGGGTGCGGATGCGGCGCGAAGCGGCTGTCGACGATCCCCAGCTCGTGCTGGTGGTCGCCGACGCGGAACTCGACGTAGGCGGGCGCCCCGCCGGCCGAACGCTCGAAGTACGGCTCGACACCGAGCACCTCGGCGTACCAGCGGACGGCGGCGGCGACGTCATCGGCGAAGAGACTGACGGTCGTGAGGCCTCGCAGCATGGACGGTTCCTTCCTCGAAGGGTGTTCCCCGGTGGGTGACATCACCAATGCTCCACGGCAAAGTGCTCATCTTCTGCGCACTTTTACGGAAGAATCCGGACCATGCGCGCCGACCGCCTCGTGGCCGTCCTGATGCTGATGCAGACCCGCGGCAGGGTCACCGCCGCCGAGCTGGCCGCCGAACTCGAGGTGTCCGTCGCCACCGCCCGCCGCGACCTGGAGGCGCTGTCAGCGGCCGGCGTCCCCGTCTACCCCCAGCCCGGCCGCGGCGGCGGCTGGTCCCTGGTCGGCGGCGCCCGCACCGACCTCAGCGGCCTGACAGCCGCCGAGGCACGGGCGCTGTTCCTGCTCGTCGGCCCCGCCGCGTCCCTCTCGGACCACGCCAGGGCGGCACTCCGCAAACTCATGCGAGCCCTGCCCGGAACCTTCCGCGCCGACGCCGAAGCCGCCGCCGAGGCCACGGTCACCGACCCCGTCCGGTGGGGCGGACACGACCGCCCCCGGCCCCCGGTGATCGACCTGCTGCAGACCGCCGTGATCCGGCGGCACAGAATCCGCCTCACCTACGCCGGCCACACCGGGAAACAGACCGAACGCCTCGTCGACCCGTGGGGCCTGATCGACAAAGACGACGTCTGGTACCTCCTCGCCGGAACCGACCGGGGACGACGCACCTTCCGCGCCGACCGGATCACCCACGCCGAGCCGACCGGCGAACCCGCCGACCGCCCCGACGACTTCACCCTCGCCACCGCCTGGCAGGAGGTCTCCGACGAGATCGAACGACGCCGCTCCCGCACCTGGGCGACCGTGCTCATCGAGGAGCGGTTCGCCCCGATCCTGCGCGACCGGTTCGGCCGGCACTGCCACATCGACGGCGAACCCGACCGGGGACGCGTCCGGGTCCGCCTCGCCGCCCCGACCCCCCTGGACATCGCCCGCGACCTCGCCGGCTGGGGCTCCCTGATCGAAATCGTCGAACCACGCTCGGTCCGGGACGAACTCGCCCGCATCGGCACCGAACTCGTCACCCGCCACTCTCATGGCGACGCTGGCGCGTCGCGGCTCGGGGGCTGGTAACCGGTGCCTTCCCTCGTCACTCCGCCGCTTCGCGGCTGCGTTCCTCAGTCCAGACACCGGCGCCCCCTCGCGGGTCCAGACACCGGCGCCCCCGAGCGGGACCGGTCAGCGGCCGCCGCTGTAGACCACCCGCTCGGGCGTCACCCGCACCGTGACCCGCTTCTCGCCCGGCTGCCGGTACGGATAGGTGTCCACACCGAGGTACTTCTTCGCCAGCCGGTCGATGACCCCGTCGGCGCCCTCCTCCTCCATCGTCGCGGCGCCGGACACGCTGACCAGGTGGAAGGCGTCCTCGGGGTCCAGCACGCTCACCGACACCCGGGGATCGGCGCGCAGGTGGCGGTCCTTGGCGCGGCCCAGGGCCGTGTTGAAGATCACGTCATCGCCGTCGACGTCGACCCAGACGACGGTGTTGTGCAGCGATCCGTCGGGCCGGACCGTGGTCACCCAGCCGTGGATCGGCCGCCGGAGCAGTTCCTTGGCGTCCTCGTTCAGCTTTCCCATCGTCAACCCCTGTCTCAATCGGCACTCTGTCATCCTCGAACGTCTTTCCTCCCTTCCCTATGCCCTCTTTTCGGTTTGTCACGAGCATTCGCCTTTACAAAGTAAGACAAGGGCCGAGCCGGGGACGGGCAAGATCGGGAAAAGACTTCCAGCCGGGCGGAGCCGCCACCCCGGGTGCGGGCATCGATCATGTGGCGGGGCCGGCGGGCCGGAGTGAGCGGGCGCACCCGGACGCACCGCCCGGCGGGCGCGGACGGAAGCCGCAGAACGGCCGGGCACCGGAGGCTACGGACGCGCCGGACGGCACTGGACGGCCATGTAAGGCCAGGTACGGCGATGGAGTGCGATGGGCGGCGGGCGGACGGACGGACGGGTCCGGGTGGCGATCCGGGTGGAGGGCACCGTACAGGGGGTGGGTTTCCGCCCCTTCGTGTACGGCCTGGCCACCCGGCTCGGCCTGGACGGGCTGGTCGGCAACGACGAACGCGGGGTGTTCATCGAGGCCGAGGGAGCGCCGGAGCTGGTCGGGGAGTTCACCGCGGCGCTGCGGGACGACGTGCCGCCGCTGGCGGCGGTGGAGCGCGTCGCCGCCGCACCCGTCCCGGTCACCGGCCGGGCCGGGTTCGCCGTCGTGCCCAGCTCCCCGGGCGGGCGGCGCCGGGCGCTCGTCGCCCCGGACGCGGCGACCTGCGCCGACTGCCTGCGCGAGATGGACGACCCGGCCGACCGGCGGTACGGCTACCCGTTCGTCAACTGCACGAACTGCGGGCCCCGCTTCACCATCGTCACCGACCTGCCGTACGACAGGCCGAACACCACGATGGCGGGGTTCGCCATGTGCGGCGACTGCGAGCGGGAGTACCACGACCCGGCCGACCGGCGCTTCCACGCCCAGCCGGTGTGCTGCCCGGCGTGCGGGCCCCGGCTGCGGCTGCTCGGCCCGGACGGCCGCGAATCCGCCCCTCCCCCGAGCGGCCTTCCCGGCCCTCCCGGCCGGGGCGGCTCCCCTCCCCCGCCATTCTCCGCCGTCCCGGACCGAGCCGCCCCCAGCCGGACCTCCTCCGGCGGAGCCGTTCCGGATCAAGCCGTCCCGGATCGGGCCGTCCCGGGCGGAGCCGTCCTGGAGGCGGCCGCCGCGCTGCTCCGTGCAGGGGCGGTGGTCGCGGTCAAGGGCCTGGGCGGATACCACCTGGCCGCGGTGGCCGCGTGCGAACCGGCGGTGGCGGCGCTGCGGGCCCGCAAGCGCCGCGAGGACAAGCCGTTCGCCGTCATGGCGGTGGACCCGGAGGCGGCGCGGCGGCTGTGCGAGGTGGACGAGACGGCCGAGCGGCTGCTCACCGGCGCCTCGCGCCCGATCGTCCTGCTGCCGCGGCGGCCCGGCTCGCGGCTCGCGCCGCCGGTGGCGCCGGGAGACCGGTGGCTGGGCGTCATGCTGCCCTACACCCCCCTGCATCACCTGCTGCTGCGGCGGGTCGGCGAGCCGATCGTGCTGACCAGCGGAAACCTCGGTGACGAGCCGATCGTCTACGACGACGGGGAGGCGGTGGCGCGGCTGGGCGGTGTCGCGGACGCCTTCCTGGTCCATGACCGGCCGATCCGGGCGCGCGCCGACGACTCGGTGGTCCGCGTCTTCCGCGGCGGGCCGCTGCCGATCCGGCGTTCCCGGGGGTACGCGCCGCGCCCGCTGCCCCTCCCCCGGCCGGCCCCGCGGCCCGTGCTCGCCTGCGGTGCGGAGCTGAAGCACACCTTCTGCCTGGCCAGGGGAGGGCAGGCGTTCGTCTCCCCGCATGTCGGGGACCTGGAGAACCACGAGACGTTCCGGTCCTTCACCGAGGGGGCGGACCACCTGCGGCGGCTGCTCGGCGTCACGCCGCGTCTCGTGGCCCACGACCTGCACCCGGAGTACCTGTCCACCAAGTACGCGCTCGCCCTGGAGGACGTCGACCGGACGGGGGTGCAGCACCACCACGCGCACGTGGCGTCCTGCCTGGCCGACAACGGCGTGGCCGGGCCGGTCATCGGGGTGGCCTTCGACGGCCTCGGCTACGGCGCCGACGGGACGCTGTGGGGCGGGGAGTTCCTCGTCGCCTGCCTGACCGGATTCGAACGGGCCGGGCACCTGGCCGCCGTGCCGATGCCGGGGGGCACGGCGGCGGTCCGGCAGCCGTGGCGGATGGCCGCCGTCCACCTCGACGCCGCCTACGCCGGGGACGTCCCCGGCGACCTGGCCGTGGTGCGGCGCAACGCCGGACGCTGGGAGGCGGTGGCCGCGATGGCCCGGCGCGGCGTGAACGCCCCGCTCACCTCCAGCGCGGGCCGGCTGTTCGACGCGGTCGCGGCGCTCGCCGGCGTCCGCGACGTGATCACCTACGAGGGGCAGGCCGCGGCGGGGCTGGAACGGCTGGCCGACGAGGGCGAGCGGGACGGGTACGGCTGCGGCCTGGCCGGCGGGGTGCCGTTCACCGTACCCGGGAGCGAGCTGGTCCTGGCCGCGGCCGAGGACCTGCGGGCGGGCACGGCGGCGGGGACGGTGGCCGCCCGGTTCCACAACGGGCTGGCCGCGGCGGTCGCGGCGGGCTGCGAGCGGCTTCGGGAGGCGCGGGGCCTGGGCACGGTGGCGCTGTCGGGGGGCGTCTTCCAGAACGTCCTGCTGCTGGGACGGACCGTCGCCCTGCTGGAGGACCGCGGCTTCGCCGTCCTGACGCACCGGCGGGTGCCGCCCGGCGACGGCGGGATCAGCCTCGGCCAGGCGGCGGTGGCCGCCGCCCGCGACCGGCTCGGCTGATCAGACGAAGGCGCTGTGGCCGGTGATCGCCTTGCCGACGATGAGGGTGTTCATCTCACGGCTGCCCTCGAAGGAGTAGATCGCCTCGGCGTCGGCGAAGAGCTTGGCGATCTCGTGGTCCAGCACGATGCCGTTGCCGCCGAACAGCTCGCGGGCCCGGGAGACCACTTCGCGCATCCGCGTCGTGGTGAACGCCTTGGCCAGCGCGGCCTGCTCGGGGGTGTCCCGGTCCTCCTCCGCCAGCTGCGCCAGCCGGACGAGCATGCCGAACGACGCGGTGATGTCGGCGAGCATCCGGACCAGCAGGTCCTGGATCATCTGGAAGCCCGCGATGGGGCGGCCGAACTGCACCCGTTCGACGGCGTAGGCGCGGGCCAGCTCGTAGGCGCGCACCGACACGCCCAGGGCCTGCCAGGCGACGTTGCCGCGGGTGCTGCGCAACACCTCGGCGACGTCGCGGAAGTCGTCGACGCGCTGGAGCCGGTTCGCCTCGGGCACCTCGACGCCGGTGAGGGTGATGTCGGCGTTCTGCACCGCGCGCAGGGCGATCTTCCCCTCGATCTTCGAGGTGGTGAGGCCGGGGGTGCCCTTCTCCACGACGAAGCCCTTGACCTGGTCGTCGGCCACGTCGCGGGCCCACACGACGATCAGGTCGGCGAAGGTGCCGTTGCCGATCCACCGCTTGGCGCCGTCGAGGATCCAGCGGTCGCCCTCGCGGCGGGCGGTGGTCCGCATGCCGCCGGCGACGTCGGAGCCGCCCTCGGGCTCGGTGAGCGCGAACGCGCCGATCTTGTTCCACTTGACCATGTCGGGCAGCCAGCGGTGGCGCTGCTCGTCGCTGCCGCCGCCGTCGATGCTGCCCATGGCGAGACCGGTGTGCACGCCGTAGGCGACGGCGAGGGAGGGGTCGACGCGGTTCATCTCCAGTGAGACGAACCCGCTGAACAGCGCCCGTTGCGGGGCCCGGCCGCCGAACTCGGGGTAGCCGTGCCCGGCGAGGCCGAGCTCGGCGAACTTGCCGATGACCTCGAAGGGGAACTCCGACGACTCCCATGCCGCCCGGGCGAGAGGCCGGATCTCACGGTCGAGGTACTCACGGATCTCGGCGAGCCGCGCCCGCTCGGCGTCGGTGAGCAGCTCGGCGAAGCCGAAGAAGTCCGGGTCCGGGTTGGCATGCTTTGTCATATAAATCCCCTTTTCGTTTGTTCCGGGGGTCGATGCCCGGTCCTTTCTGCTGCCCCCGGTTCCGCCGGACAGACCTCGGCGGGGCGAGACGGTGATCACTTTCAGGAAATATCCGTAAGATGCTGATCTTTCTGGAGTGCACCGATCCTGGAGGTCAGAAAGTGACGACGCTCAGCCGCCGGAACCTGCTCAGGGCGGGCGCGGGGGCGCTGCCCGCCCTCGCGCTGGGCGCCCGGCCCGCCCTGGCGGCTCCCCTGCCGGAGGTCACGGTCTCCGGTACCGCCCCCTCCTCGCTGGCCGGGTTCGACAACGTGATGAAGACCTTCGTCAAGGAGCGGGACATCTCCAACGCCCAGCTCGCGATCACCAAGTACGGCAGGCTCGTGCTGGCCCGCGGGTACACCTACTCGGACGGCTCGCACTACGTCCCGCAGACGACGCCGACCTCGCTGTTCCGCATCGCGAGCCTGAGCAAGCACATCACGGCGGCAGCGATCATGCGGCTGGTCCAGGACGGCCGGCTGAGCCTGTCGGCCCCGGTCACCACGCTGCTGGGCCTGTCGGCCGCCGTGGACCCCAGGCTCGCCGAGGTGACCGTGCTGCGCCTGCTGCAGCACCTCGGCGGCTGGGACAGGGACGCCTCGGGCGACCAGCTCTGGCTGGACCACACGATCTCCGCCGCGCTGGACGCGCCGCTGCCGATCGGTCACGACGACATCGTCCGCTACGCCACCGCACGGCCGCTGGACTTCGACCCGGGCTCGAAGATGGTCTACAGCAACTACGGCTACCTGCTGCTCGGCCGGATCGTCGAGAAGGTCTCCGGCACGGACTACGAGTCCTACGTCCGCAAGACGCTGCTCGACCCGGTGGGCGTCACCCGGATGCGGGTCGGCCGCAGCCTGCGGTCGGAGGCGCTGCCGGGTGAGGTGCCCTACGACTCCCAGTACACCCGCAAGACGGTGCTGGACGACTCCGGCACCGTGGTGCCCTACCAGTACGGCGGGTTCAACATGCCCAACCAGGACGCCAACGGCGGCTGGGTGGCCTCGGCGGTGGACCTCGTACGGTTCGCCCGCGTCTTCGACGCCGCCGGGCCGGTGCTGAACTCCACCTCCATCTCGCGGATGTTCGCCAAGCCGGAGATCGGCGTCAGCGGGGACGGCTGGTGGTACGGCGCCGGCTGGTACGTCCGCCAGGTCACCGGCCACCTCAACACCTGGCACTCGGGCGGCATGCCGGGCACCTACACCTACCTCGCCCGGCTGCAGAACGGCTTCAGCTACGCGGCCCTGTTCAACCGGCGGGAGGAGGCGGGCACGCTCGACTACGACGTGCTCAGCCCGCGGATGAACGCCGTGACGGTGACGGGCTGGCCGACGACGGACCTGTTCCCGAAGTACCTCTGAGCGGCGCGCGGGAGGCCGCCTCGGCGGCCCTGGCGACGTTGCGCGGCATGCGGCCGAAGATGACGCTGTGGAAGGGCGAGATCACCCACCAGTACAGGTGCCCGGCCAGGCCCCGGGGATGGAAGATCGCCCGCTGCCGGTAGACCGTCCGGCCCCGGTGGCGGGCGACGCTCAGCTCCAGCCACGCCAGGCCCGGCAGGCGCATCTCGGCGCGCAGCCGCAGCAGGCGGCCGGGCTCGACCTCCTCGACGCGCCAGAAGTCGACCGAGTCCCCGACGCGCAGCCGCCCGGGGTCGCGCCGCCCGCGCCGCAGTCCGACACCGCCGACGAGGCGGTCGAGGAAACCGCGGGCCCGCCAGGCGACCGGCAGGGAGTACCAGCCCGTCTCGCCGCCGATCGCCTCGATCACCGCCCACAGCGCCTCCGGGGAGGCGCCGACCTCACGGGCCCGCCGGTCGGAGTAGAGGCTGCCGCCCGCCCATCCGGGGTCGGTCGGCAGCGGGTCGCTCGGCGCCCCCGGGGTGGAGGCCGAGGACCAGCGGGTGGCGACGTTGGCGTCCCTGACGCGCTGCAGGGCCAGCTCGACGGCCCGGCGGAAGGGGACGAGCCCGCCGGGCGGGTCGGGGACGTGGCGGGCGATGTCGTGCTCGCGGCAGACGGCCTCGTTGCGCAGCGACTCCACCAGCGGGCGGGCGAGGTTCGCCGGGACGGGGGTGACCAGGCCCACCCAGTGGCTGGACAGGCCGGGGCTGAGCATCGGCACCGGGATGATCAGGCGGCGGGTCAGCCCGGCGGCCTCGGCGTAGCCGTTCATCATGTCCGCGTAGGTCAGCACGTCGGGGCCGCCGATGTCGAAGGAGCGGTTCACCTCCCCCTCGGCGCCGGCCCAGGCGACCAGGTAGCGCAGCACGTCCCGGATGGCGATGGGCTGCGTCCTGGTGCGCACCCAGCGCGGCGTCGTCATCACCGGCAGCCGCTCGGTCAGGTAGCGCAACATCTCGAAGGAGGCCGAGCCGGAGCCGATGATGACCGCGGCCCGCAGCACCACCGCCGGCACCGGGGCACGGAGGAGGATCTCCGCGACCTCGGCGCGGGAGCGCATGTGGGGCGAGAGCCCCTCGTCGGACGTGAGGCCGCCGAGGTAGACGACGCGCCGCACCCCCGCCTCACCGGCCGCCTCGGCGAACGTGGCGGCCGCGCGGCGGTCGGCCTCGGCGAAGTCGCCGCCCCCTCCCATGGTGTGGATGAGGTAGTAGGCCACGTCGATCCCGTCGAGCGCCTTCCTCGTGCTCCCGGCGTCGGTGGCGTCGGCCTGGGCGATCTCCACGCGGGAGGCCCAGGGCTGGTCGCGCAGGCTGCCGGCCGTACGGGCCATGCAGCGCACCTCGTGGCCCGCCTCGAGGAGTTCGGGCACCAGCCGCCCGCCGATGTATCCGGTCGCACCGGTGACGAGACATCTCACGCCGATGTCTTCGCGCGGAGAGGGCCGGACGGTTGCCGTCCCGGGCGGTCCGCCCGGGACTCACCGCCGCGGTCCGTTCCGTGGACCCTCGCCGTGGCGAGGGTCCACGGAACGGAGTTCAGAGCTCGTCGCGGATCCGCCTGAGGATCTCGGGGGTGCGCGAGGCCGGCTCGGCCTCGATGCAGAGCCGCTCCATCACCTCGATGTAGCGCTCCACCTCGTCGCGCTTCTCCAGGTAGACCGCGCTGGTGAGCTGCTCCAGGTAGACGATGTCCGGCAGGTCGGGCTGGGCGAAGCGCAGGATGCTGAACGGCCCGCCGGCCGCGGCGTGGCCGCCGACGCTGAACGGCACGATCTGCACCGTCACGTTCGGCAGCTCCAGCGCGGCCAGGATGTGGTCGATCTGGCCGCGCATCACCTCGGCCCCGCCGAGCGGGCGGCGCAGCACGGCCTCGTCCAGCACCGCCCACAGGTGGGGCGGGTCGGAGCCGCGCAGCACCCGCTGGCGCGCCATGCGCAGCCGTACCCGGCGCTCCAGCTCCTCCTCGCCCGCGGAGGGGAAGCCGAGCAGGATCACGGCCCGCGCGTAGTCCTCGCTCTGCAACAGACCGGGCACGAACTGGACCTCGTAGTTGCGGATGCCGGAGGCCGACTCCTCCAGGCCGACGTAGGTCTCGAACCAGTTCGGCAGGACGTCGTTGTAGTTGTGCCACCAGCCGATCTGGTTGGCCCGCTCGACGAGGCCGAGCAGGGGCCGGCGCTCGTCGTCGTCGGTCACGCCGTACAGGGTGAGGAGGTCGGCGACGTCGCGGACCCGGAAGCTCACCCGGCCGAGCTCCATCCGGCTGATCTTCGAGTGGGAGGCGCGGATGGCGTGGCCGGCCCGCTCCAGGGTGATGTCGCGTCCCTCACGGAGCCGGCGCAGCTGGGCGCCGAGCACGATCCGGAGAACCGTGGAACTGCCCCTCGGCGCGGCGATGGAGACGGGAGCGACCGGTTCACCACCGGCGTGAGGTGTGGTCATCTGGCAGTCCTTCGTGCGCGGAACGCGAGCCCCCGCCCACTCTTTGTGGCCGTCGCGAGCCTTCACCGTACTCTGATCACTCGTTCCCAGCCACAGCGAATTTTATTCTTCAACCAATTGTGACAATAAGGTCGTCGAAATCCCCGTTCTTCACTCCTCTGACGAAGGCGTCGAGGTCGTGGCGGGTGTAGACCAGGGCCGGGCCGTCGGGGTCGCGGGAGTTGCGCACGGCGACCGCGCCGCCGGGCAGGGGAGCCAGTTCGACGCAGTTGCCACTGGGGTTGCTGAACCGGCTCTTGCGCCACGCGACTCCGGCCAGCAGGGCCGCCGAGACGCCGTTGAGCTGCTCGTCCATCCTCGCCTCTCACCGGGACCGCAGGGAAGACACGCCTCGATCATAGAGCTTTGTGCAGCTGCACGTGCATCCGTACTTGCTTATGCACAACAATCATGGGCAATATAGCTATTCGCATTGCCCTTGTTACGCGAGCGTCACGCATCCCAAGGTCACAGATGACTGGTTATCCCACGCACCCCGCCCCCTCCCTCCGGGCCGAGCCCGGTGGATGGGAGCGGTGGCTGTCGATCCTCGGCCGCATCCTCCCCCCGGGCGGCCCTCCGCCCTGGTCCGGCGCCGAAGCCCCGGCCGGACAGCTCCGGCTGGCCGCGCGCGGCCTGTCCCACGATCGCTGGGCGGCCCGCACCGCGCGGGAGTTCGCCGCGGCCGCACTGGTGTCCTGGGAGCTCGAGTCCCTCGTCGACGACGCCTCCGTGGTGGTGTCGGAGCTGGTCACCAACGCGGTACGGCACGGGCTGCGGGGAGAGGTCCGCCCCCGGCCGTTCCACGACGTCCGGGTCGTCGTCTGCCACACCGAGCACGCGGTGCTGTGCGCGGTCACCGACCCCCGCGACGAGGGCCCCCTGCTGCGCGAGCCGGACTTCGAGGCCGAGAGCGGCCGCGGCCTGCAGGTCGTGCGGGGAATCTGCGAGACGTGGGGGTGGACTCCGCTGGAGACCAGCGGAAAGGCCGTGTGGGCGTCGTTCACCCTCCCCTCCGGGACCGCCCGGCGCCTGGAGGCATGCCGCTGACCTACCGGGACGGACCTCCGTACCGTGGGGAGGCGTGCCGCCCGGGTTCACCCCCGCACGCCGTGATGCCCTGAAAAATAAGAATTTTTCTCTCTTTGTCCCCTCTCGGACGTCTATCCTTAGTCGTCGGTGTTCTCTACCCTCACAGGCGACGAGGGAGGTGACGTGAGCGACCCGGATCGGCGCCCACCGCCGCGGCTGGACACGAGCACGCCCAACATCGCCCGGATGCTGGACTACATCCTCGGCGGCAAGAACAACTTCGCGGCCGACAGGGAGACCGCCGATCGGATCCTGGCCATCGCCCCGGAGATCAAGACCATGGTCAAGGAGACCGAGGCGTTCCTCGGCCGGGCGGTGCGCCATCTGGTCAAGGAGGGGATCGACCAGTTCCTCGCCCTCGGCTGGGGACTGCCCACCCAGGAGAACGTCCACCAGGTCGCCCGGTCGGTCCTGCCCGGGGTCCGCGTGGTCTACGTCTCCGACGACCCGGTCGTGCTCTCCCACGGCAGGGCGCTGCTGGCCACCGATGACACCACGGCCGTCGTCCGGGGCGACATCCTCCACCAGGACGAGCTGATGGCCGACCCGGAGTTGCTGGCGCTCATCGACCCCGACCGGCCGGTGGCCGTCCTGATCACCAACGCGCTCCAGTTCATCCCCAACGAGGATGATCCGCACAAGAGCGTGGCCCTGCTACGCGACTCACTGGCGACCGGCAGCCACCTCGTCATCGCCCACGCCGTCTTCGACGATCACCCCGAGGTGGCCGACCCGATCACCGACGTCTATCGCAGGGCCCTCAACCGCGACGGCGAGCGTACCGCGCGCACGCGCCGCGAGGTGCTGCGCTTCTTCGACGGCATGGAGCTGGTGGATCCGGGCTTCGTGTACGCCCGCCACTGGCGCCCCGACAACCCGCTCGCCGCGCAGCGACCCACCAGGACCTGGACGATGGCCGGGGTGGCCCGCAAAACGGGCTGACCCGCCCCGGCCGCCCCGCTGCGAGCGCCCCCTCACCCTCCGCGGGCCCCGGTACGGCCCCGCCGCGCCTCCCGCCACGTCCGGGCACGGGCCCGTGTCCGACGCCGCGCCCACGCCCGGCCTGAGCACCGCCGTCAGCAGGCCGCCGTCAGCAGGCCCTCGCGCTCGACCGCCTCCAGGGAGAGGGTCTTGTAGCCGACCTCGTCGAACAGCACGGTGATCCGGTCGCTCTCCCTGCTCATCACCATGCCGTCGCCCCAGGAGCTGTGGCACACCTTGGCGTGCATGGCGAAGGAGTCGCTGGGCCCGGGGCCGGCGGGCGCGCCCTCCCGGCAGGTGTCGCACGCACCGCAGAGGCGCTCGTACGGCTCGCCGAAGTACTCCAGCAGGAACCGGCGGCGGCAGCCGGTCGTCTCGGCGTAGCCGCGCATCATGTCGATGCGGGACTCGTCGATGCGGCGGCGGGTGTCGTCGATCTCGACGGCCTGCGCCGTCGCCTCCTTCGGCGCAGGCCCGCCGGGGACGGCGCGCACGTCGCCTTCGACCGTCACCTTGACCGCGCCGACCTTCTCCAGCAGGTTCACCACCCGGGTGAGCCGGGTGGGGCTGACGTCCAGCACGGCGCGCAGCTCGCCCGCCGGAACGGCGCCGCCGTGCCCGCCGACCAGCGTGGCGGCCCGCAGCAGCAGTTCCTCGTCGGCCCGGCCTCCGGCGAAGAAGCGTCGCAGGCCCAGGTCCTCCGGCCGGTAGAACAGCACGGCGGAGGCCGGCTCGCCGTCCCGCCCGGCGCGGCCGATCTCCTGGTAGTAGGAGTCGGGGGACTCCGGCGGGGCGGCGTGCAGCACGTAGCGCACGTCGGGCTTGTCGATCCCCATGCCGAACGCCGAGGTCGCCACGACGACGTCGACCTCGCCGTCGCGGAACAGGTCGTGCACCCGCTTGCGCTCGGCCGCCTTCAACCCCGCGTGGTACGCCTCGACCCGGCGGCCCCGCTCACGCAGCCCGTCGGCGTACTCCTCGGTGGCGCGGCGGGTGGCGACGTAGACCAGCCCGACGCCCTCGCGGGAGGCGGCGTCCTCCACCAGCGCCCGCCGCAGGTCCTCGGCGGTGACGAAGCGGCGGACCTCCAGGTCGATGTTGGGCCTGTCGAAGCCCCGCACGATCCGGTGGACGTCCTTCAGGCCCAGCGTCCGGACGATCTCCTCCTGGACCGACGGGGTGGCCGTGGCGGTCAGCGCCGCCACGGGCGGATGGCCGAGGGCCTCGATCACCCGCCCCAGGCCCAGATAGTCGGGGCGGAAGTCGTGTCCCCACGCCGACACGCAGTGGGCCTCGTCGATGGCGATCAGTGAGGGACGGGCCTCGCGGAGCCGCTCGATCGTCTCGGGCTTGGCGAGCTGCTCCGGGGACAGGAACAGGAACTCCGCCGAGCCCGTGCGGATCGCCTCGAAGGAGGCCTCTCCGTCGGACCGCGTGGAGTTGACGGCGACCGCCCCGGCGGCGCCGGCCTCCCGCAGCCCGGCCACCTGGTCGCGCTGCAGGGCGATCAGCGGTGACACCACCACCGTCGGACCGTCGATGAGCAGCGCGGGGACCTGGTAGACGGCCGACTTTCCCGCCCCGGTGGGCATGACCACCAGCGCGTCCCCGCCGTCCATCAGGTGGCACATGGCCTCCGGCTGCCCGGGACGCAGGTCGTCCCATCCGAAGGCCTCGCGGGCGGCCTCCCGCAGCCGCCGCGCCACCCGGCCGGATCCGCCCTTGCTCATACGGCTCTCCCGTCTGTGTTCGAATACCCCGCCCGTGCCCACGGACGGGCGGGGTAGTCCTCGACGAGGAGACGAAGAGAAGGGCCGGCGGGGCACGGCCGGGGGCGCCCGTCACGGGGCCCCCGCCCGGCCGCTCAGCTCGGCGACGCCGAGGCCGAAGCCGAGGCCGAGGCCCCCGCCTCGGGCATCAGGACCGAGTCGACGAGGTAGACGGTGGCGTTGGACGTCTGGATGTTGCCGCAGAGGATCTTGGCGTCGTTGACGGTGTAGTCCTCACCGGAACCCGTGACGTTCAGCGTGCCGCCGCCCACGGTGGTCAGCGTCCCACCGGCGAGGTCGGCCTGGCTCTTGCGACCCTCGACGATGTGGTTCTGGATGATCTTGCTGAGCTGTTCCTTGTCCTCCAGGACCTTGGCCAGGGCCTCCTTCGGGATCTTGGCGAAGGCGTCGTTGACGGGCGCGAACACGGTGATGTCCTGGGCGGACTTCAGCTGGTCGGTCAGCCCGGCGGCCTCGACGGCCTTGGCGAGCGTGGACAGCTGGGGAATGTCCTTCAGGGCCTGGTCGAGCGGCTTGCCCGCCAGGTCGGCCGGGCTGCCCGGCCCCTCCGCCGGCAGCTGGGAGCACCCGGGACCGAACGGCTTGCCCGCCTCACCGGCCGACGGCGAGCCGGACATCTCGGAGGGGCCGGGGGAGGTCATGTCCGAAGGGCCGGGGCTGGGCGTGTTGAGGAAGGAGGCCGCGGTGACGGCCTGCGCCGCCGGGGCCGCCGCCAGGGTGAGGGCCGCCAGTGCCGCGGCGAGAAGAGACTTCTTCACGGTGATCTCCTTGTCGGACGGTTGAGTCCTCCGGGATCCGGTCGGGCGGGCCCGAAGGTGCCCATCGTTCTCTTCGCTGATCGATTCCCCTCGAATTTGCCGATAAATACCGCATAAGGTGACTCTTGACCACATATCTCCCTAAATGATCAGTTGAGGCTGTGGCCATGGTGTGTCGCCGTACCGGGGGGTGGACGGTCCCGACGCTCCGCGCACGGGCGGGGGTCAGGCGGTGAGCCCGGTCAGGTCGGCCAGTACGGCGTCGGCCGCGCGGCGGCCGGAGACCAGCGCGCCCTGGATGGACCCGGTGTCGCGGTGGTCGCCGCACACGTACCGGCCGGGTGCGAGGCGGACGGACCGGCGCAGCGGGAAGGGCGGCGGCATCGCGGGCAGCGCGGCGCGGACCGGGTACGTCGCGAGGTGCTCCCAGGAGGAGGTGTCGGCGGCGTAGACCTCGGCCAGCCGCGCCCGGACCCGCGGCTCGTCGTCGGCGGACAGCACGCCGAGCACCGAGGTGGAGACCAGCGCGCGGCCGTCGCCCGAGTAGGCGGGCGCGGCGTCGCTGACGACGATGGTGTCGGTGACCTGCCCCTCGGCGTCGATGACCTGGGTGGGCTCGCCGAGCGGGGAGCGCGGGGCGGCGTGGTAGAAGGTCGTCACCGACCGCATCTCCGGCTCCCGCAGGCCGGGGACCAGGCGGGCCGCCGTCGCCGGGTCGGTGGCCACCACCACCGCGCGGGCCGGGATCTCCGCCCCCTCCGCGGTCTCCACCCCCTCGCCGGTGACCGCGGCGACCGGGGTGCCGAGGAGCACCGCGCCGTCCGGGAGGCGGCCGGCGAGCTGCGCCGGGATCCGTCCCATGCCGAGCGCGGGCAGCCCGATCGTGCCGCGGGCGAAGGATCGCCACAGCAGGTGGAAGAAGCGGCTGGAGGTCTCCAGTTCCCGCTCCAGCACGACGCCCGCCAGGAAGGGGCGGAACAGCTTCTCCACCATCTCCGGGGAGACGCCCCGGCGCCTCAGCTCCTCCTCGGTGGTGCGTTCGGCTCCGCCGCGCAGCACACTCGCGGGAAGGGCGATGTCGCGCGCGGTCAGCGCGGCCAGCGCCGCCTTGTCGCGGAGCGACCCCACCGCCGCCAGGACCCCGCTGAGCGCGTGCCCGGGGTGCCGCCAGGGCAGCATGATCCGTTCCCGCCGCCCGGCGTCGAAGACGATCAGTCCCGAGGAGAACGGGCGGACGTCCAGGGCGCCGATGTCCAGGACCCGCCGGGCCTCGGGATAGGCCGTGTTGAACACCTGGAAGCCGCGGTCCAGCCGGAAGCCGTCCACGACGTCCGTGCGCACCCGGCCGCCCGCCTCGTCCTCCGCCTCGACGACGCGGACCGGCACCCCGGCCGCGTGCAGCCGGACCGCGCACGCGAGGCCCGCGAGGCCCGCGCCGACCACGACCACCGTCTCTGGCATGTGCGTCCCCCTTCGCCTTCGGGCGGCGCCGTACGGCCCCGCCCGGCTCGCGGGGCGGCGGATCCGCCCCATCGTGCCTTCGGCGGCCGGGACGCCGGGGGTTGCGTCCGGGCCGCGGCGCCCCGCCCCGCCCGGCCGGCGCCGGACCCGGGAACCGGGTTCCGGACGGCCGCCCGCGCGGGGCCGCACGGCTTAGGCGAGCCGTACCGTGATCTCCCCGCCGAGCTGGAAGCCGCCGGTCAGCTCCAGGTCGTCGCCGCTCCAGAAGCGGCCGGGGTCGTACCAGTGGGGCCGGCGCCCGGCCGGGAGCAGGCCCATCTCCTCGTAGGTGACGGCGACGACCTCCGCGCAGTAGGCGCTCTCCAGGGCGTTCTCGGCCGCGCCGCGCCGCAGGATCCGCGGCGCCCGTCCGCGCAGCCAGCGCCCGGCGAGCCGGGCCGTGGAGGGGAACGGCGTGCCGTCCAGCCGGGAGATGACGCGCAGCACCGCGTCCTCCATCCCGGCGGTGACCTCGGGTTCGAGCTGGCGCAGCCAGCCGCGCTGGCCGTACCGGGTGGCCCAGACGCGGACCGCGTCGCGCAGGTCGTGCAGCTGGACGCCGCGCTGGTGGGTGCCGGACCACAGGTCGGGCAGCGACCTGCCCAGCTCCGCGTGCCACATCAGGGGAGGCATGTCCTCGATGACGACGGACATGCCGACGTGGTTGACGGGGCTGTTCGTCACCGTCTGGATGGCCCGGTCGGGCACGCTGCGGCCCCGGAACAGCCACACGTCGCCGGTGCGGGTCAGGTTGACCGCCTCGTCGAGGCTGACGCTTTTGCCGATCACGGGAAGTAGCCTAGGCACATGCGGTTGTGGAAGATAGTCGGCCTGGCCGGGATCGCGGGTGTCGCGGCGACCGGGGCGGTGGTGGCGCGGGCCGAGCGGCGGCGACGCTCCTACACGCCGGAGGAGATCCGGGCCCGGCTCCGGGCACGCCTGGAGGAGATCGAAGGGGGCACCGGAGCGGGCGTCGAAGGGGGCGGTGAGCCGCCGATCCGCGGGTAAGTACCGTTGGCCTCGGCGAAGCGGCCCTGGTGAGGTGAGGAGACTTCTTATGACGCACGAGCGCGCGGGCAAGCCCGCCCAGCCGTCCGACCTGGTCGACGTGGCCCGGCTGGTGACCGCCTACTACTCCCTGCGGCCCGACCCCGACGAGGTGGGGCAGCGGGTGGCGTTCGGGACCTCCGGCCACCGCGGCTCCTCGCTGAGGACGGCCTTCAACGAGGACCACATCCTCGCCACCAGCCAGGCCATCGTGGAGTACCGGGCGGAGCAGGGCATCGACGGCCCGCTGTTCCTCGGGGCCGACAGCCACGCGCTGTCGGAGCCGGCGCGGGTGTCGGCGCTCGAGGTCTTCGCCGCCAACGGGGTGCGGGTCCTGATCGACGACCGCGACGGCTACACCCCGACCCCGGCGGTCTCCCACGCGATCCTCACCCACAACCGGGGCCGTACGGCGGGCCTCGCCGACGGCGTGGTGGTGACGCCCTCGCACAACCCGCCCTCCGACGGCGGCTTCAAGTACAACCCGCCGAACGGCGGTCCCGCCGACACCGACGCCACCTCCTGGATCCAGGACCGCGCCAACACCCTCATCAGGGAGGGGCTGAAGGGCGTGCGGCGCGTCCCCTACACCAGGGCGCTGGCCGCCGACACGACCGGGCGGCACGACTTCCTGGGCGCCTACGTCGACGACCTGCCCTCGGTGCTGGACATCGACGCGATCCGGTCGGCCGGGGTGCGGATCGGCGCCGACCCGCTGGGCGGGGCGAGCGTCGCCTACTGGGGGGAGATCGCCGAGCGGCACCGGCTGGACCTGACGGTGGTCAACCCGCTGACCGACCCGACGTGGCGGTTCATGACCCTCGACTGGGACGGCAAGATCCGGATGGACTGCTCGTCGCCGTACGCGATGGCCTCGCTGATCGAGAACCGCGAGGCGTACGACGTCTCCACCGGCAACGACGCCGACGCCGACCGGCACGGCATCGTCACCCCCGACGGCGGCCTGATGAACCCCAACCACTACCTCGCCGTGGCGATCTCCTACCTCTACTCCCACCGGCCGGACTGGCCGGCCGGCGCCGGGGTGGGCAAGACGCTGGTGAGCAGCGGCATGATCGACCGGGTGGCCGCCGACCTCGGCCGGCGCCTGGTCGAGGTGCCGGTCGGGTTCAAGTGGTTCGTGCCGGGGCTGCTGGACGGCTCCCTCGGCTTCGGCGGCGAGGAGAGCGCCGGGGCGTCGTTCCTGCGCCGCGACGGCGGGGTGTGGACCACCGACAAGGACGGGATCATCCTGGCGCTGCTGGCCTCGGAGATCATCGCCACCACCGGCCGCTCGCCGAGCGAGCACTACGCCGCGCTGACCGGAAGGTTCGGCGACCCCGCCTACGCCCGGGTGGACGCCCCCGCCTCCCGCGAGGAGAAGGCGATCCTGTCCCGGCTCTCGGCCGGCCAGGTCACCGCCGGCACCCTGGCCGGCGAGCCGATCAGGGAGGTGCTCACCAGCGCGCCCGGCAACGACGCCCCGCTGGGCGGGGTCAAGGTCGTCACCGAAAGCGCCTGGTTCGCCGCCCGGCCCTCCGGCACCGAGGACGTCTACAAGATCTACGCCGAGTCCTTCGAGGGGCCCGAGCACCTCGCCCGGGTGCAGGAGGCCGCCCGGGACCTTGTCTCGCAGGCCCTGAAGTAAGGCACTCCCGAGGCCGCTCCCGAGGCCGCTCCCGAGGCGGCCTCCGGGGTCACGGCCGGGGCGCTCCCGGGACCGCTTCCAGGGCCGCGGCCGGGGCGCCCTCCGGAGTCACGGCTGCGTGAACATGCGCCAGGCGGCGGGGACGACCTTCCAGTGCCGCCTGGCCGCCGGGCCGGTCAGCTCCCCGTCGGCGTTCGCCGGCGCGGGCTCCCCTTCGACCGCCACGTCGCGGCCCCGGGCGGTGACGACGTCCCGCAGCTCCGGATGGCGGCCGCCGCGCAGCCGCAACGCGTAGACGAGCCGCCGCACCGGCCCGGTGGTCAGCGCCACGACGACGTCCACCATGCCGTCGTCGGGCCTGGCCTTCGGGGTCAGCGGGGTGCCGCCGCCGATGGTGACGCCGTTGCCGACGCCGAGCATGAGCACCCGCCGGTCGGTGAGGGTCCGGTCGTCCACGGTCACGCGCAGCCGCCAGCCGGTGCTCCGCGCGCCCGCGAGCAGCGCGCCGACGGCGTAGGCGAGTTTTCCGAGGCCGGGCTTGAGCGGCGTGGCCCGCTCGGACGCCTCCGCCCCGACGCCGAGGTGCACCGCGTTGACGACGATGCCGCCCTCGTCGTCCACCAGCAGGTCGAGGGGTCGCGGCCGGCCGGCGAGCACGACGCGGGCGGCCGCCTCCGGGTCCAGCGGGATGCCCAGCCCGCGGGCGAAGTCGTTGCCGGTGCCCATGGGGACCAGTCCCACGACGCGGGAGTCCAGCTCGCCGCGCCGGTGCAGGGCGGCGACCGTCACGTGCAGTGATCCGTCGCCGCCCATCACGACCACGTCCCGGCCGGGGTGGGCGTCGAGCGCCTCGTCGAGGTCCCCCTCCCCCTCGCCCGCCGTGACCTCGACGACGTCGGCCCCGGCGCGCAGCGTCTTCAGCGCCGCGTCGCGCGCGGCGTCGTCGGCGCTCCCCGCTCCCCCGTTGCAGACCGCCAGCAGTTCCGCCATGCCGTTCACTCCCGTTCCCCTGCCGCGCTCCCGCGCTCCCGTGCCTCGTCTCCCCGGTCACTGCCCGCGACGGGCGCGGTCACGCGGGGTCAGCCCGCCCTCCACCAGCGGACCGCCGTCCAGCCCCCCGCTGCGATGGCGAACAGCCCGCCGAGGCCGTAGGCCCAGGCGATCGCCGTCTCCGACAGGTAGCCGTTGCCCGCGATGAGCACCGCCATGATCACCACGCTCAGCATGCCCACGCCCAGCCCGGCGATCAGGGCGAGCAGGAACGCCTTGAGCAGGCGGACCGGCAGGCGGTCACCGCGGGGCGGCGCCAGGACCGCCACCAGCCGCCGGACGACGAGCTCGGGGTCGTCGTCCACCCGGCCGGCGGCGAACTGGGTGGGCATCCGGCCGCGTTCCGGCTCGCTCAGGTAGATCCACCGGCTGTCGTCCAGGAAGACCGCCGCGTCGGCGGAGCCCGGCAGGCGCAGCGACAGGAAGGGGGTGCCCTCGGGGAACTCCCTGCGGTCGTGCCGGACGACGGGCGCGGTGGCGTCGAACGCCTCGCTCAGCGCCCGCAGTGCCCGCTCCTCGATCAGGTCGCCCATGGCACTCTCCCCCCTCCCCCGTATGTCCATGGTTTCGTACTGCGGGGCGGAGCGGTTGCCGGGCCCCGGGTTCGGGGTCCCCCGCCCGGGTTCCCGGGCGCTCCCGGCCCGGCCGTCCGCTTCGGGCCCCGGATGTTCCCGGCCGTGCACCCGCCCCGGATGTTCCCGGCCATGTGCCCGCCCCGGATGCGGATGCTTCCGGCCAGGGGGGCTGCCTCGGGTTCCGGGACCGTCACCGCGTCGACCCGGGGTTTTGTTCCTCATAGAAGAAACTCGCGATGACCTTTCCTCACCGCGCTACGCAAGCAGTAACGTGAGCCCACTCCCACCGTTTGGCCGGTATCGACCCCCGTATCCGGTCAGCCGGCGTCGAAAGGGCTTTCATGAGCGTTCGCACCATGCCGCGCCGGGACGCGGCCGGTACCTCGTCCCCGTACCGCTGGACCGTCCTGCTGCTGTGCTGGGCGTCATTCACCATGACCTCCCTCGACCGGTCCACCTGGGGTCCCGCCTCAGCCTCGGTCGGCGAGGCGCTGGGGGTGTCCCTGGCCGGTCTCGGCGTCTTCGCGACCGCCTACTACGTCGGCTACGTCATCTCCAACGCCGGGGGCGGCTTCCTCACCGACTGGCTGGGCGCCCGGAACATCCTCTCCGGGTCGCTGTTCGTGGCCGGCGCGTTCATGGTGCTGTTCGGCTCCAGCCCCTCCGCCGGGGCCGGCATCGCCTTCCAGGCGCTCATCGGCCTGTTCGCCGGGGCGGACTACGCGGCGGGGGTCAAGCTCATCGCGGTGTGGTTCACCCCGCAGGGCAGGGGGCTGGCCATGGGGGTGTTCATGACGGCCACCTCGCTGGGCACCGTGATCGCCAACGCCGTCGTGCCGAGGCTGATCCGGTCGAGCGGCTGGGAGACCTCGTACCACGTGTTCGGCGTGGTCTCGATGGTGCTGGCCGTGATCTGCTTCCTGCTCCTGCGCCGCCGCGCTCCCGAAGGCGGAGGCGAGGGGAACCCGGCGGCCGGGGAGGGTCCGCGCAAGCCGGACGTGCGCCCGCTGGTGGGCAACCGCGACCTGCTCCTGCTCGGCCTGGCCGGCTTCGGCGGCCTGTGGGGCACCTACGGCTTCATCACCTGGTCGAACACGCTGATGGTGAAGGGCAACGGCGTCGACCCGGTGACCGCCGGGACCGTGGTGGTGGTCTTCGCCATCGTGGCCGTCGTCAGCAAGCCGCTGGTCGGCCTGGTGACCGACCTCATCGGCCGGGGCCGCAGGATCCCGTCCATCGCCGTCCTGCTGTTCTTCGTGGCCGCGCTGCTGGTCTTCGGCTCCATGAGCACCCCGCTGCAGTTCCTCATCGTGGCGCCCTTCCTCGGGATCGGCGCCTACCTCTACAGCCCCCTCATGGTCGCCATGATCCCCGAACTGTCCGGCAGCCGCCTGGCCGGCTCCGCGGCGGGGGCGACCAACGCGGTCTGGCAGCTCGGCAGCGTCATCGTCCCCGTCGTCATCGGCGCGATCTTCCAGGCGACGGGCTCGTTCTTCGCGGCGTTCGCCGCCCTCGCGGTCGGCCCGCTCGTCGGCGCGATCCTCATGTTCTTCGTCCGCGAACCCGGAAAGGCGGCATGACCCAGATGACCGAGCACTACGACGTGATCGTCGCGGGCGGCGGATCCGGCGGGGTCGCCGCCGCCGTGGGCGCCGCCCGCACCGGGGCGCGCACGCTCCTCGTCGAGCGCGGCCCGTGCCTGGGCGGCGCCGCCACCCTGCGCAACGTGCTCACCTACTGCGGCCTGTACACGCGGGCGGAGCCGTACCGGCAGGTGGTGTACGGCGTGGCCGAGGAGGTCATGGCCGGCCTGCGCGCGGAGGACGCCGTCACCGGGCCGCAGAGGTTCACCGCCGTGGCCGTCGTCTTCGACCCGGAGACCGTCAAGCGGGTGCTCGACGACGTGTGCGTCGGCGCGGGCGCGGAACCGCGGCTGCACAGCACGCTGCTGGACGCCCGGCGGGAGGACGGCCGGATCGTTTCGGCCCTGGTCGCCGACCACTCGGGCGTCCACGAGATCACCGCGGACGCGTTCGTGGACGCCACCGGCGAGGCCGACCTCGCCACCCGCGCCGGAGCCGGGGTCCGCTACGGCTCCGGCGGCATGGTCCAGAACGGCTCCCTCGGCGTCCGTTTCGGCGGGGTGCCCGCCGACGCCCCGGTCACCAGGGAGACGGTCCGCGAGGCCGTCCGCGCCGCCCGGGAACGCGGGGTGGGGCCCCTGCTGGCCGAGCAGGGACTGGTCGCCCGCCTGCCGGTCTCCGGCGACGTCATCGCCTACCTGGTCGACGAGGCCTACGACGCCCGCGACGCGCGTGACACCAGCCGGGCCGAGGTCTCCGCGCGCGAGCAGTCGCGGGCCTACCTGGAGGTGATCCGCTCCCTGCCGGGCTGCTCGGGCGCCTACATCGTCAGCACCGGTCCCGAGCTGGGCACCCGTGAGTCGCGGCACGTGGAGGCCCGCTACCGGATGACGGACGACGACGTGCTCGGCGCGGGCCGGTTCGACGACGCCGTCGCGCTCGGCGCCTGGCCGGTGGAGTACCACCCGGGACCGGGCGTGCCGTCGGAGTGGCGGTTCATCGAGGGCGACGGATACTACGAGATCCCGTTCGGGGCGGTGTGCAGCGCCGACACCGGGAACCTCTTCGCGGCCGGCCGCAACCTCGACGGCGACCGGCTGGCCGGGGGGTCGCTGCGGGTCATGGGCACCGCGTTCGCGACCGGCCACGCCGCGGGGATCGCCGCCGCGCTGACGGCGGACCGGGGCGGGGCCGACGGGCCGGCCGTACGGGCCGAACTGCTCCGCCAGGACGCCTTCCTGCCCTGACACGCCCGGGGCGGCCGTTCGGGGGCACGGCCGTCCCCGTCCCCGTGTCCGGGAGACCCGGGCACGGCCCCTCCGGGCTCCGAAGGACCCGGTCCGGAGAAGAAAGCCTGAAGCAGAGGGGGTCCGGGGGGCCGCGGCGGCGCCCCCCCCCCCCCGGGGGGCCGGGGTGGGGGCCCGGCCGGGGCCATCGGGGCCCGGCGGGGGCCGGCCCCGGGCACCCCGCCCACGGGGCGGGGGCGGCC
>NZ_JBIAMC010000016.1:0-142923 GCF_042873875.1 Streptosporangium sp. NPDC004379 | reverse complement strand
CGGCCTCTGACCGCGGAGCCTGAAGCAGAGGGGGTCCGGTCGCCGTCGACGGCGACCGGACCCCCTCTGCTTCAGGCTCCGCGGTCAGAGGCCGTACAGCCAGTCGGTGTAGCGGTGGTCGGACGGGTCGCGGGTGCGCATCAGCTCGTTCCGCAGCGTCCGGCCCAGGCCGTCGACGTGCCAGATGTCGCCCCAGACGCGGGCGGTGGCCTGCACCCGGGCCGTGCGCGGGACGCGGATCCTCTGGTAGGCGGCGAGCGCGTCGTCCCACGAGCCGGCGTGCCCCGCCGACTGCTCCGCCAGCACCTGGGCGTCCTCCAGCGCCTGGCAGGCGCCCTGGGCGAGATACTGCAGCATCGGGTGGGCGGCGTCGCCGACCAGCGCGACCCTGCCGTCGACCCAGGTGTCCGCCGGTTCCCGGTCGAGCATGTTCCAGTGGCGGTCGCGCCACAGGTGCGCCAGGGCGCCGCGCACCTCGTCGCAGCACCGTTCGAAGGCCGCCTCCGGGTCGCCGGGGCCGCGGAAGACCGCGACCTGGTTGAGCAGGGCGCCCCGGCGCAGCGGGTACTGCACGAGATGGCAGTCCGGGCCCAGCCAGGCGACGACCTCGTCGAGGCTGACGCCGAGGCCGGCGACGGGCACCGTGCCCCGGTGCGCGACGAATCCGGAGTCCACCGGGCCGTCGGCGACGAACCCCGCCCGCAGACCCGACCCCAGCCCGTCGGCCCCCAGCACCACGTCGCCCTCGTACGCCGAGCCGTCGGCGCAGATGACGCGCGCGCCCGCGGGCAGGTGCTCCACCCGTTCCGCGTGGCATCCCCTGATCAGGTCCACTCCCTCGCGCTCGCACGCCTGGAGCAGGACGCGGTGCAGGTCACTGCGGTGGACGACGACATAGGGGCCGCGGTAGCGCCGCAGGAACCCCTCGCCGAGGTCCAGGTGGGTGAGCTCCTCGCCGCTGACCGCGTCGCGGAAGACCAGCCGCCTCGGCAGCACCCCCTTCTCCGCGACCTCGTCCAGCAGGCCCCAGCCGGCCAGCACGCGGGTGGCGTTGGGGCCGAGCTGCAGCCCGGCCCCGACCTCGCCGAACTCGTCGGCCCGTTCGAGCAGCCGTACGGTGCGGCCGGCCCTGGCCTGGGCGTACGCGGCGGCCAGCCCGCCGATCCCGCCTCCGACGACGATCACGTCGGCACGCTTCACATGCACTTCCACTCCTCCCAGATCTCCTAGAGCCAGCGGCCCGGGTCGCGCGGCGCCCCGCCCGGGGCGGCGCCGCGCCCGGTCAGCCAGGCGGCGAGGCGCGCGGCCGGCGCGGTGAGGGGCGGTGAGGGCTCGCCCGCGCTCCAGGTCCGGTCGCGGCCGACGGGCGCCAGGGTGAGCGAGGGCTCCTGCCCGCGCCGGCGTCGCAGTTCCATCACGTCGGTCAGCAGCGCGTCCACGAACTCCGGGGGGAAGTCGTCGAAGCTCGCGCCCGTGCCCAGGTCGACGGCGTGCACCCACACCTCGCGACTCCGCATCCACGGGATCTCGGTCGCCGGGACGGTCCGGCCCTGGGCGGTGACGACCCTCGTCCGCCACTGGAGGTCCGACAGCCCGGTGAGCGCCCCCTCCAGCTCCGCCGCGGTCCGGGCGACCAGCCCCCGCAGCTCGGCGGGCTCCAGCGCGACCCCCTCGGCGATCTCCGCGTCGCGCGCCTCCGGTCCGCCGGGGTACATCGGGGTCTCCTCCCCCGTGCGCGCCCAGTGGACGAGCCGGGTCAGCGCCCTGGCGTTGAAGGCGACGTGGGCCGCCAGGTGGCGGCCGGTCCAGCCCGGCAGCGGGGTGGGCCGGTCCAGGTCGGCGGCGTCCAGGGCGGCCGTGAAGAACACCGTGCCGTGGCGGGCCCACTCCAGGGCCGTCCCGACGCCGGGGTCCCCGGTTCCGCGGTTCCCGGTTCGGGGGTTCCCCGCGCCGGGGTCCTCAACGCCGGGGTCTTCTGCGCCGGGGTTCCCGGCGCCGGGGTCGCGGGCGTCAGCCATCGCGGCGCGCCGTGTTGGCCAGTTCGCCGATCCCGGCGATCCGGGTGACCAGCCGGCTTCCGCCGGCCAGGTAACGCTTCGGGTCTCGGGCGTGCCCCACCCCGCCGGGGGTCCCCGTGGCGATGACGTCGCCGGGACGCAGGGTCAGGATCTCCGACAGGTAGGAGACCAGCTCCGCGGGCCCGAAGACCAGGTCGGCGGTGCCGGCCCGCTGCACGGTCTCCCCGTCGACCTCGCAGGAGATCTCGCACGACGGCCACGGGTCCCCGGCGAGCTCGTCGGGGGTGACCAGGACCGGGCCGAACGGCGTGGTGGCCTCGAAGGTCTTGCCCTGCAGCCACTGCACGGTCCGGTACTGGTAGTCGCGGGCCGTCACGTCGTTGAGGACGGAGTAGCCGGCGATGGCGGCCCGCGCCCGCTCGGGGCTCGCGTGCCGTACCGTGTCGCCGATCACGACGGCCAGCTCGGCCTCCCAGTCCATCTCCGACGAGACGGCGGGCAGGACGATGTCGTCGTACGGGCCGACCAGCGCCTCGGGGAACTTGGCGAAGATCGTGGGGTGCCGCGGCAGTTCACGGCCCATCTCCAGGATGTGGGTCCGGTAGTTCAGTCCGACGCACAGGATCTTGCCCGGCCGCGGGACCACCGGCGCGTAGCCGGCTCCGGACAGCGGGTGCGACGCCCCTCCCCCGGCCGCGGCGAGCTCGCGCCAGCCGGGCCTGGCGAGCAGCTCGCCGACGTCGGCGGCGTCCAGCTCCACGGCCAGGTCCCCCTCGATCCGCGCGGCCACCGTACGGCCCGGCAGGCGCAGCGTGGCGAGCCTCATCCGATCTCCTCCCTGAACTGGTGCAGTGCCTCGAAGACGGGGGTGTCGCTGAAGCGGAACAGGTCGAACCGCGAGTCGGCCCGCACGGTCAGCGCCGACCACGAGGGCACCACGACGAGGTCGCCTCGGCCGAGCCGGTGCTCCACGCCGTCCAGCGTCACCGTGCCCTCGCCGTCGAACACCTGGTAGACCGAGGAGCCGACCTCGCGCCGGGTCCTGGTGCGCGTGCCCGGCCGGAGCCGGTGGAACTCGGCCCGGATGGTCGGCATGACGTCGCCGCCGGTGGTGGGGTTGGTGTAGCGGACGGCCGCGTGCCCCGGCTCGACGGTGACGGCGTGGCCCTCGTCCTCCAGGGCGAGCTGCTCGTCGAGCGCGCGGTCGGTGTGCTCCCAGCGGTAGGCGGCGATCGGCGAGTGCGGCCTGGCGTCCAGGCCGGACAGCGGCCGCAGGCCCGGATGCCCCCACAGGCGCTCGGAGCGGGACAACGGCGGCGTCGAGGTGTCGGTGACCTGCTCCGGGCCGAACTCGAAGAACGAGCTGCCGGTGTAGTGGACGAACGGGATGTCCAGCCCGTCGATCCAGGCCATCGGCTCGTCGGTGGTGTTGTGGTGGCCGTGGAAGCGCCAGCCGGGGGTGAGCAGGAAGTCGCCCCGCCGCATCGCCACGGGGTCGCCGTCCACGACCGTCCAGACCCCCTCGCCCTCCACCACGAAGCGGAAGGCGTTCTGCGTGTGCCGGTGCTCGGGGGCGACCTCGCGCGGGCCGAGGTACTGGATCGCCGCCCACAGCGTCGGGGTGGCGTACGGCCGGCCGCCCAGCCCGGGGTTGGCCAGGGCGATGGCCCTGCGCTCCCCGCCGCGGCCCACCGGCACGAGGTCGCCGGCGCGCCGGGCCAGCGGGTGGAGTCTCTTCCACTCCCACACGTGCGGTTCGGCCTCGGGCCGGGGGTGCGGGGGCATGAGGTCGCCGACCTGCGTCCACAGCGGGAGGAGGTGTTCGGCCTCGAAATCGGCGTAGAGCCGCCCAAGGGCGGCGTCCTCACTTGGATTCATGGCCTCAAGCTATCGACCTGTTCTGCATGACGCACTAGCATTCTTCTATGAAGAACAAGCCGGCGTACGCGCTGGGCTCCGTCGACAACGTGCTCCTCCTGCTGCACATGCTGCGCGACCAGGGGAGGCTCAAGGTCACCGACGCCGCGAAGGAGCTGGGCATCGCCCGCTCGACCGCGCACCGGCTGCTGGCGATGCTGGTCTACCGCGACTTCGCCGTGCAGGACGAGAACCACACCTACCTGCCGGGGCCGTTCCTCTCCTCCGCCGGCGGCGTCGGGGGCTCCGCCCTCCGGCGGCTGCGCGAGGTCGCCCAGCCCCACATGGAGGCGCTCTGCGGCCGGGTCCACGAGACCGTCAACCTGATGATCCGGGTGGGCGCGGAGGTGCGCTTCCTGTCGAGCGCGGAGTCACCGCAGATCCTGCACGTCGGCGACCGCCGCGGTTCGATCCTGCCCGCCCACCGGGCGTCGGGCGGCAAGGCGCTGCTCGCCGTACTGCCCGCGGACCGGCTCGGGGAGGTCTGCCCCGACCTGACGGAGGCGGAGCTCGCCAGGCTGACGCGGGAGCTCGACGAGGTCCGGGCCCGCGGGTACGCCCTCAACGTCGAGGAGACCGAGCAGGGGGTCTCGGCCGTCGGGGCCGCCGTGCGCGACGGTCGGGGAGCCGCGGTCGCGGCGTTGTCGATCGCCGTCCCCTCGGCCAGGTTCGGCCCCGACCGGGTCGGCGCGTTCGCCCGGGATCTCCACCGGACCGTCCTGGACGTCGAACGCGACCTCGCGGGCGTCCCGGACCTCTGACACCCGGGCCTCTGACACCCGGGCCTCTGACACCCGGGCCTCTGACACCCGGGCCTCTGACACCCGGGCCTCCGGCCCCCGCCGCCCCCCGGGCCGGGCGGGGACGGCGGGCGGAGCGTCGGACCGGCGGCTCTCACCCCATCCGGGTGGCGATCGCCGACGGCCTGGAAACCTGCGAAGGCTTGGAGAGCCGGAGGGCCTCGGACGGCTGCGGAGTCCTGGACTGCTCCAGGGGCTTGGACGGCTGCGGCACCGTGGCGCCCTGCGGCGCGCCGCACAGATGGCGCAGCACCTGCCGGAGCCGGTCACGCAGCTCCGGGTCGGCGACCCGCCCGGCCTCGTCGAACCGGCCGGCGGCCGGCGGCACCGGCAGGTCCACGCCGTGCACGACGGCGCCCGCGGCGCCGAGGGCGCGGCGCAGCTCGATCTGCGTCCAGATCGCCTCGTACGGGCGCAGGCAGGCGGTCACCACGCCGACCGGCTTGTCCACCAGGACCGCGCCGCCGCGCCCGGAGGCCGCCCAGTCGAGGGCGTGACGGAGCTGGGGAGGCAGGTCGCTGTGCGCCGGAGCGGCGATCAGCACGCCGTCCGCGGCGGACAGCGCCCGGCACAGCTCCTCCACGGGGCCCGGGAGCGGGCCGTCCTCGAACGGCGGCACCTCCTCCAGGCCCTCCCACGTCTCGAATCCCACCGAGGCCGGCAGCTCGCGCCCGGACGCCTCCAGCAGCCTTCCGACGTACGCTCCCGGACGCAGGCCACCCGCGATTCCAATGATCTTCATCCCCGACCCCATTCTGTCGCCACGCTGCGACCCCGTCTCCCGCCCGGACCGGGCCGGTGGACGTCCTCCCCGAGCGCCGCCACGACACACGTCACCGGCCTTCGCGCTCCATCACGTCGCTTGACCCTGCCCTGGGGAACGGCTCCCGAACATGACGTACGTCACATCTTTCACAGAGGAGCACCAGGCTCCCTCCAGGAACGCCCGGCGCGCGGCGCGGCGCGGAGCGGGACACGGCTCCTCTCTCCAGACTCGGCCGGAGAGATGGATCATGTACGGAGGACTCATGCGTGCTCTGAGGTACCGGCTGGGGCTGGGAGCCTGCGGCATCGGCGCGGGGGCCATCGCCCTCGCCCCCGCCTCGGCGATGGAACCGATCAACCCGATCGCCGGGAACAACGGCTTCACCGTCATGGTGGAGGGGGACGCCACGCTGACGAGCAACGAGAACGAGGGCACGCTGGCGATCGGCGGGAACCTCATCATGACCGGCGACTACCGGGTCGCCCTCGCCACGGCCGGCTCCTACCTCGTCGACGGCGACGCCCGGCCGACGGCGCTGGTGGTGGGCGGCCGGGTCGCCTTCGACCAGAGCACCCCCACCGGCCGCGTCTCGGTCCCCTCCCGGGGATACGTCAAGATCGGCTCCCTGGTGGACTCCGTCGTCATGGACACCGACGACAACCAGGCGCCGGCCGACACGCGGGTGAACTCCACGGGGGACTACGAGGATCCCAAGCGGATGGAGCTGAACGTCCGCCAGCCCGCCGCCTCGGTGGGCCCGGCCACGATCTTCGACTTCCAGCGGCTCTTCGAGACCTACCGGGCGCGGTCCGCGGAGCTGGCCGCGTGCGAGAACAACGTCGTGCTGCGCGACGGGAACGGCCGGCCGTTCCCCGGCGGGGTGATCCCCCCGGGCTCAACCGCGCGGATCAGCCTGGCGGGGAACACCACCAACGTCATCCGGATCACCGGCCGGAACCTGGCGGCCATCACCCGTCTGGTCTTCACCCGCAGACCGACGGCGGCCTCGCCCCTGCTGGTCGTCGTGGACACCTCGGCCGAGGACGGCGTCCTCACCTGGGTGCCGCCCGCCGTCACCGGGATCGGCGGGAAACAGGCCCGTTTCATCCTGTTCGACTTCCCGGACGCCGTCTCGATCACCATGCCGCCCGGGCGGGGCGGTACCGTCAAGGGGACGATCTACGCGCCGGGTGCCACCCTGACCGACACGAACCCGGCAGGCATCGACGGCAACGTCGTCGTCGGTTCTTTCGTCCAGGGCGGACCGGGAAGCGACGGCGGGAAGATCCGCGATCTTCCGTTCGGCGCCACCCTGAGCTGTCCCGCCGTCAGGCCCGCGGCGCCGGCCGGCGGAGAGCCTCCGCGTACCGGGTGAGGCGGCGCCGCCGAAGGCCCCTACAGGCCGAGCACCTCCCGCTCGACGTGGTCCAGGGCGAGGCGGACCGCGCCGAGCGCGACGCTCTCGTCGCCGAAGGTGGACAGCGCCACCTGTGGCGGGGTGAGGCACAGCTCGTCGAGGTGGCGGCGGAGCGGCGTCAGCAGGACGTCTCCGGCGCGCGAGCAGCCGCCGCCGACCACCACGAGCTCGGGATCGATCGCCAGGACGAGCGCCGAGGCGCCCACCGCGAGGTTCGCGGCGAAGCGGTCGACCATCCGCAGCGCGCCGGGGTCGCCGGCCCCGGCCGCCACGAAGACCTCGTCGGCCGCGGCGTCCCGGGTCAGCTCGACGGACCCGCTCTCCCAGGCCACCTGGCGCAGGGCGCCGATCTCGCCCGCCCCGCCGCTCCGGCCGCGGTGCAGCCGCCCGGCGATGAGGACACCCGCTCCCGTACGGTGTCCGACGAGCAGGTAGACGACGTCGGAGGCGTGCTGGGCGCTGCCGCGCCAGTGTTCGGCGAGCAGGGCGAGGTTGGCGTCGTTCTCGGCGAGTCCCGGGCAGTCCAGCCAGCGGCCGGCGACGGCCGCCAGGTCGACCCCGGTCCAGCCCGGCAGCAGGATGGACAGCGACACCCGGCCGGACCGGTCGATGATGCCGGAGGTGCCGGCGGCGACCGTCCAGACCCGCCTCCTCGGCACACCGGCGCCGTCGACGCAGGCCAGGACGGTCCGCTCCGCCAGCGCCAGCCGCTCGGGCGCCGGCGCCCCGTCGTCGACCGCGACCCGTTCGACGGCCACGACCTCACCGTTGAGGTCGGCGAGCGTCGCGAGGATCTTGTTGGCCCCGATGTCCACGCCGAGCACGTAGCCGGCGTCGGCGCGGAACCGGAAACGCCGCGCGGGGCGGCCCATCGCCCCCTCGTCCGGCGGGGTCTCCTGAACCCAGCCGCGCCCGCCCAGCTCGTCGAGCACCGTCTCGACCGTCTGCCGGGAGAGCCCGGTGATGCGGCCCAGCTGGGTGAGGGTCGCGACGCCCTGTCTCCGCAGCGCCCGGAGCGTGATCTGGGTGTTGACCCGCCGAAGCAGGGACGGGTCCCCCGGACGCATGTCAGCCACTTACGAGACTCCGTTTCATAAATGTTACCAGATCACCCCATTGACCCCGATAGACAGTGATTCTAGCATCGGCCGACATACGTCAACGAGTTACATAAGTGGAGGACTCATGACGCGAGCGGTGACCCTCGCCCTGGTCGGCGCCGGTTCCCGGGGGACCGTGTACGCCCGCCACGCCGCAGCCGCCGGGGCGGAGATCGCGGCGGTCGCCGATCCCGTGGCCGCCCGCCGTTCCCGGGTCGCCGCCGAACACCCGGCGGCCGTGCCGTACGAGGACTGGCGGGAGCTGGCCCGGCTCCCCCGGCAGGCGGACGCGGTGGTCATCACCACCCAGGACGCCGACCACGTCGAGCCGGCGACGAGGTTCGCCGAGCTCGGCTACGACATCCTCCTGGAGAAGCCCATGGCGGTCTCCGAGGACGACTGCCGCCGGATCGTCGACGCGGCCGAACGCTCGGCGTCGATCTTCGCGGTCTGCCACGTCATGCGCTACATGCCCTACAGCAGGGCGCTGAAGGAGATCATCGACTCCGGGCGGATCGGCGAGATCGTCAGCGTCCAGCACCTGGAGCCGGTCGGCTGGTGGCACCAGGCCCACTCCTACGTCCGGGGCAACTGGCGGCGCAGCGACGAGTCGACGTTCATGCTGCTCGCCAAGTCGTGCCACGACCTCGACTGGCTGGTCCACCTGACCGGCAGGCGGGTCAGGCGGGTCTCCTCCTTCGGCGGCCTCGCCCACTTCCACGCGGGGAACCGCCCCGAGGGCGCCGCGGACCGCTGCCTCGACTGCCCGGTCGAGCCGGGCTGCCCCTACTCGGCGCCGCGCACCTACCTACCCATGGTGGGCGACCCCTCCTGGGAGAAGTGGCCGCTGCGGGTGCTCACCGAGGACGTCACGACGGAGGGCGTCACCGAGGCGCTGCGGACCGGCCCCTACGGCCGCTGCGTCTACGCCTGCGACAACGACGTGGTCGACCACCAGGTGGTGAACCTGGAGTTCGACGGCGGCGCGACCGCGGCGTTCACCATGACCGCCTTCACCCCCCTGGACTTCCGTCAGACGCGGGTCTTCGGCACCCACGGCTCGATCGAGGGCGACGGGGCCCGGATCACCCTCCACGACTTCGTCACCGGCGCCACCGAGACGATCGAGACCGTCCCGGAGGGCGGCGCGTCGGCCTCGGACGGGCACGGCGGCGGCGACCGGGGCCTCGTCGAGGCGTTCCTGGACGCGGTCCGCACCCGCGACCCCGGCCGGGTGCTGTCCTCGCCCGGGGAGAGCCTGCACAGCCACCTCATCGCCTGGGCCGCCGAACGCTCCCGGCTCACCGGAGAAACCGTCACCCTGGAAGGAAGCTCATATGCAGGCTAAGAAACTGGTGCTCGGCCTGACGCTGGTCACCGTCCTGGGCGGCACGGCCGCCTGCGGCTCCGACGGCGGATCCGGCGGGTCCGGCGGCGGCTCCGGTGACGCGGCGGCGCCGCAGGCCGACGGCGGGCGCGGGCCGATCACCTTCGCCAGCGGCAAGCTGGAGGCCGAGGCCACCGAGAAGGCCATCGCCACCTGGAACACCGCGCACCCCGGCGAGAAGGTGACCTCCGTCCTGCTTCCGGAGAGCGCCGACGAGCAGCGCCGCAAGCTGATCCAGAACGCCCAGACCGCGTCGGACTCGTTGGACATCGTCCTCATCGACGCGGTGTGGACCGCCGAGTTCGCCGCCAACCGGTGGGTCGACGAGCTGCCGGCCGACGAGTTCGACGTCTCCGGCTTCCTGCCGCCCGCGGTCGACACCGGCAAGTACCGCGACAAGCTGTACGCGATGCCGATGTACACCGGCACCGGCCTGCTCTACTACCGCAAGGACCTCGTCTCCGAGCCCCCGAAGACCTGGGCGGAGATGAAGACGATCTGCGACAGGGTGCTGCCGAAGCAGAAGGGCATGAGCTGCTACGGCGGCCAGTTCGACAAGTACGAGGGCCTCACCGTCAACTTCTCCGAGGCGGTCAACTCCGCGGGCGGGGAGTTCCTCGACGCGTCCGGCAAGCCCTCCCTGGACAGCGAGGGCGCCAGGGCCGGCGCCACCTTCATCGCCGACGGCTTCAAGAGCGGCATGATCCCCAAGGAGGCGATCACCTACAAGGAGGAGGAGGGCCGCAACGCCTTCCAGGAGGGCAAGCTGCTCTTCTACCGCAACTGGGCCTACATGTACGAGCTGTCCGGCAAGACCGACGGCTCCAGCAAGGTCGCCGGGAAGTTCGACGTCGCGCCGCTGCCGGGCCTGAACGGCCCCGGCGCCGGCACCCTCGGCGGCAACAACCTCGCGATCTCCTCCTTCTCGAAGCACAAGGAGACGGCGAAGGACTTCATCGCCTTCCTCACCTCGGCCGAGCAGGAGAAGGAGTTCGCGCTGATCAGCTCCACCCCGCTGGCCCGCGCCTCGCTCTACGACGACCCCGCGCTGATCAAGAAGTACCCCTACCTGCCCGCCCTGAAGGACGGCATCCTCGCCGCCAAGCCGCGGCCGAAGGCCGTCAGGTACGGCGACGTCACCGCCGCCATCCAGGAGTCGGCCTACGCCGTGGTCTCCGGGACCAAGCCGGCCGACCAGGCGCTGACCGAGCTGCAGACCGCGCTGACCGGCCTGCTGAAGTGAACCACCGGACGCGGCGGGCGCCCGCCCGCCGGAGGACGGAGCCGGTCTTCCGGGAAACGGCTCCGGTTTTCCGGAGAACGGTGTCGTTCCTCTGGAAGAGGACCTTCCGGAAGACGGCGCCCGCCGCGTCCGCCCCTGGCAAGCACCCCCCGACCTCAGCAGGAGGTGAGCGGTGGCCACGGTCACCACGAAGCGGCGCCCCGGGCCCGTCCGGCGGTCCGGCGGACCCGAGCGCGCCGTACGCGACGGCCGGTCCTGGACCGCGGCGCTGATGCTGTCCCCCACCCTGGCCGTGCTGGCCCTGGTGGTGCTCTACCCGCTGCTCGCCGCGGCGCGGGAGTCGTTCTACACCAGCGGCGAGACGCTGGACGCCGACGGATTCGTGATCAAAGGCGAGCGGTTCACCGGACTGGCCAACTACGCGGGCGTGCTGGACGGGCGTTTCCTGAACGCGATGTTCAACACCACGCTCTTCACCGTGGCCACCGTCTCGCTGGAGGTCGTCCTCGGCGTCGCCATGGCCCTGGTGATGCACCGGGCGCTGCGCGGCCGGGCGATCCTGCGGGCCAGCATCCTGGTGCCGTGGGCGGTGCCCACCGCGGTCTCCGGCCTCATGTGGCGGTGGATCTTCCAGACGGACGGCGTCGCCAACGCGCTCCTCGGCACCGACATCCTGTGGACCGCCGAGGGGGTCTACGCCAAGCTCGTCGTGATCGTCGCCGACACCTGGAAGACCGCGCCCTTCGTCGGGCTGCTGGTCCTGGCCGGACTGCAGATCATCCCCGGCGACGTCTACGAGGCGGCCCGGGTGGACGGGGCCTCGGCCCGGCAGACGTTCTGGCGGATCACGCTCCCCCTGGTCAGACCCGCCCTGCTGGTGGCGGTGCTGTTCCGCATGATGGACGCGCTGCGCATCTTCGACCTGCCGTACGTGCTGATCGGACCGCGCAAGCACTCCGTGGAGACGCTGTCCGCGCTGGTCTGGGACGAGGCGACGCGCGTGCACTACGGGCCCGCCTCGGCGTACGGCACGGCGCTGTTCTGCTACATCGCCCTGATCGCGTTCGTCTTCGTCCGGCTGCTCGGCGCCGACCTGCTGAGCGACGTGCGAGCCCGAAGGAAGGAGTCCTGACGTGCGCGGCGCCCTGCGCGACGGCGGCATGATCGGCATCGCGCTGTACTGCCTGGTGCCGTTCTACTGGATGATCGTCTCCAGCTTCCGCCGCACCAGCGACATCTACGACAAGTCACCGGTGCCCACCCCGTGGTCGCTGGAGAGCTACTCGGCGGTCTTCGACCCCGGTCTGGGGTTCGGCCGGGCGCTGCTCAACAGCCTCATCGTCGCCGGGGTGACCACCGCCGCCACGCTGCTGATCGGCGTCATGGCCGCCTACGCGCTGGCCCGGCTGACCTTCCGCGGCAAGAACGTCATCCTGGCGCTGATCATCGCGGTGTCGATGTTCCCGGGCGCGCTGCTGATCGTGCCGCTGCTGAAGCTGTTCACCTCGATCGGCTGGATCAACACCTACCAGGCGATGATCGTGCCGAGTATGTCGTTCGCGCTGCCGCTGACCGTGTGGAACCTCACCACGTTCTTCCGGCAGATGCCGTACGAGCTGGAGCAGGCGGCGATGATCGACGGATGCACGCCGCTGGCGGCGTTCCGCCGGGTGATGCTGCCGCTGGCCGCCCCCGGCGTCTTCACCACGGCGATCCTGGCGTTCATCGCGACCTGGAACGAGTTCATCATCGCGGTCACCATGGTCAACGCCGAGGACCGGCAGACGGCGACCGTCCGGATCGCGCAGTTCAGCGGCGCGGCCAAGTTCGACACGCCGTTCGGCACCCAGATGGCCGCCGGCGTGCTCGTCACGATCCCGCTGGTCGTGCTGGTGCTCGTCTTCCAGCGGCGCATCGTCGCCGGGCTGACGGCCGGCGCGCTCAAATGACCGGCGGCGCGACGGGACCGCCGTACGGCGGCCGGCCGTGGCACGCAGCCGGCCGCCGTACGGAAGCGGTCGTCACGCGGTCGCGGTCGTCACACGGTCTTCACGCGGAGACGGTCCTCATGCGGAGGCGGCCTTCACGCGGGAGCGGTCCTCATGCGGAGGCGGGCGGGGGCCCGGGGCGGCGGCTCGGGCAGCCGCAGCGGGCCCCGGCCGGGGGTGACGCTGCCGAGCACCCGCGGCCCCGAGGCGCCCGTGCAGCCCGGGACGGTCCCGGGCAGGCCGTGGGCGGTCAGCCAGCCGAGGAAGGAGAAGGCGATCGCCTCCTTGGCGCCGGACGGCACGCCGAGCTCGTCGCTGAGCACGATCCGCGCCTCACTGGCGCGTTCGCGCAGCATGGCCATCATGACCGGGTTGCGCGTCCCGCCGCCGGAGGCGACGACGATGCCGAGCCGGTGCCGCCGGATCTCCGCGGCGGCGGTCTCCGCGGTCAGCGCGGTCAGCGTCGCCACCAGGTCGGGCAGGGCCAGGCCGTACGGCCCGGCGACGGCGTCGAGGTAACCGGGGTGGAACAGCTCCTTGCCGGTGCTCTTGGGCGGCGCCGCCCGGTAGTACGGCTCGACCAGCAGTTCGGCGAGCAGCCCCTCGTGCACCGTCCCGGCCGCGGCGAGCCGCCCGTCCTCGTCGTACGGCAGGCCCGTGGCCGCCGCGACGGCCGCGTCGACCAGCGCCGACGCCGGGCCGGTGTCGTAGGCGAGGCCGGCCTCCCGGACGGTCAGGTTGGCGATGCCGCCGAGGTTGAGGGCGCCGCCGCGGCCGGGCAGCCCGGCCAGCAGCAACAGGTCGAAGGAGGAGACCAGCGGGGCGCCCTGCCCTCCCGCGCTCACGTCGCGCGAACGCAGGTCGGAGACCACGGGGACGCCGGTCCGCTCGGCGATCCAGGCGGCCTGGCCGAGCTGGAGGGTGCCGCGCACCCGTCCGTCCTCCACCCAGTGGTATAGCGTCTGCCCGTGCGAGCAGACGAGATCGACCGGCCCGCAGCCGGCGGCGGCGTCGGCGAACGCCTGGCCGATCAGGGTGTCGAGGCGGCAGACCTCGCCCATGTCGGCCGGGCGGGGCGGCAACGCGGCGACGATCCGGGCGCGCAGCGCGTCGTCGTAGGGCCGCTCGCCGACATGCTCCACCACCCCGGTGAGCACGTCGCCGTCCAGCGACCAGTCCACCACCGCGCTGTCGATGCCGTCGTGAGACGTTCCCGAGATCAGACCGAGTACCCGCACGTCTTCTCCTTGCAGGATTTTTTCACGACAATATAGCCGTAAGAAGATTGGCTACAGATGGAGCTTCCGTGACGGCACTGGTCATCGGCGTTGACGGCGGCGGGACGAGCACGCGCTGCGTGGTGGCGACCGTCACCGGGGAGGTCGCCGGGCGGGGATACGGCGGGGGATCCAACATCCTGTCGGCCGCCGACCCGGGCGGCAGCCTGCGCGGGGCGCTGCTGGCCGCGCTCGCGGGGCTCGACCCCCGCGAGGTGACGGCCGGCGTGTTCGGCCTGGCCGGCGGGGACTCGGCGCGCGAGCGGACCGAGGCCGTCACCGCGGAGGCGTGGCGGGCCGCCGGCCTGCCCGGACGGCCCTCGGTGGTCTCCGACGCGCTCGTCGCCTTCGCCGGGGCGACCGCGGAGGCGTCCGGCGCGGTCCTGATCGCCGGGACCGGCGCGGTGGCCGCCCGGATCGACGACCGGCGCGTCACCGGCCGGGCCGACGGGTACGGCTGGCTGCTCGGCGACGAGGGCTCGGGGACGTGGATCGGGCGGCGCGCCGTACAGGCGGTGCTGGCCTCGGTCGACGGGCGGGCGGCGCCCACCGCGCTGCTGGGCTGCTTCGCCGGCGACGCGCCGGAGGGGCCGGGACCGACGGGATCACCGGAGAAGGCCGGACCGGGGCCGGGATCGGCTGAGCCGGTGCCGTCCGCGCAGGAGATCGTGCGGCGGGTCCACGCCGGGATCGCCGAGTCCGGCCCGGCGTGGCTCGCGCGTCTGGCGCCGGCCGTGGAGGAGGCCGCCCGGAACGGCGACGCCGCGGCCACGGCGATCCTGGACGAGGCCGCCCGGCGGCTGACCGCCACCGCGGGGGCGCTGGGCCCCTTCTCGGGCCCGCTGGTGCTGGCCGGATCGCTGCTCACCGAGCCCACGCTGCTCGCCGGGAAGGTGCGCGCCGGACTGACCGGAACCGTGGTCACCGCCCGCGACAGCGCCGCCGGAGCCGCCGCCCTCGCGCTGCACGCGGCCGCTCCGGGCGCCGTCCCCGACCCGCTCGCCGCCCACCGCCGCCTGATCGGCTGAGCCTTCCGGGGACCTCGGCGGGGCGGGGCCCGCCTCACCGCCGCCGTCCGCCACCGCCACCGTGCCGTCACCGTCGCCGTCGCCGCGCCGTCCCGCCGGCACACCGCCGCCGTCCCGCCGCCGTCACTCCGCGGCGCGGGCAGCCAGTAGGGTCATCCGATGACCAACGCTCCTCGTCTCTCACGTCCCTTCCGGCTGATCGTCTCGGGGGGAGGCACGGGCGGACACACGTATCCGGCCCTGACCGCGATCCGCACGCTGCGGGACCGTCTCGCGGCGGACGGCGGATCGCTGGACGTCCTGTGGATCGGCACCGGGGAGGGGCTGGAGGCACGGGTCGCTCCGGCCGAGGGGATCGCGTTCACGACGGTCGCCACGGGCAAGATCCGCCGGTCGAGCAATCCGCTGAAGCTGCTGTCCCCGGCGAACATCCGGGACATGGCGCGCGTGCCGCTCGGAGTCATGCAGGCCAGGAGGGTGATCGCGGGCTTCCAGCCGGACGTCGTCCTGGCGACCGGGGGGTACGTCGCGGTCCCGGCGGGGCTGGCGGCCCGCATGTGCCGGCGGCCGCTGGTGCTGCACGAGCAGACGGTGCGGCTGGGACTGGCCAACCGCAGGCTCGCGCGGCGGGCGACGCGCATCGCCCTGTCATCGGACTCGTCGCTGCCGCTGCTGCCGGAGGGGGTGCGCGCCCTCGGGGTCGTCACGGGCAACCCGGTCCGTCCCGAGGTGCTGTCGGGGGACGCGGGCAGGGCGGTCGGGGCGCTGGGACTGCGGGGCTTCGACCGGCGCCTGCCGACCGTGTACGTCACGGGCGGCGCCCAGGGCTCCCAGCAGATCAACGACGTGGTCCGTGACGCGCTGCCGTGGCTGCTGCAGCGGGCGAACGTGATCCATCAATGCGGTTCCGCGCACGTCGACGCGCTGCGGCGGAGCGCGGCGGCCCTTCCTCCGGAGGCGGCCGGCCGCTACCACCTGACCGGGTTCGTCGGACCGGAGCTGCCGGACGTGCTGGCCCTGGCCGACCTGGTGATCTCCCGCAGCGGCGCCGGGACGCTGGCCGAACTGACCGCGCTCGGCAAGCCGGCGGTGTTCGTCCCGCTCGCGACGTCGGCCGGTAACGAGCAGGCGCACAACGCCCGACACCTGGAGGATGCCGGGGCCGCGGTGGCGTTGACCGGTGAGGTCACGGCGGCCGCCCTGCGCGAGGCGGTGGGCCCGCTCCTGACCGACCCGGCCCGGCGGGCGGCGATGGCACGGCGGGCCAGGGCGCACGGGAGGCCGGACGCGGCGGACAGGCTGGTGGACGTGATCCTGTCCGCCGCGTCCGTCTGACCCGCGCGAAGCGGCGCGGGAGACACCGGCCGCGCGGGAACCTCTCCGGGCCGGCGGGGGTATCTGAGGCATGAAGCGAATACTGATCGTCGCGGCGCTGCTCCTCGCGCCCGTGCCGGCGTTCGCGGCCCCCGCCCGCGCGGGCGGCTGGGCCGTCACCTACCTGGACCCGGTCCCCGAGGACATCCGCCCGCAGGCCTCCTACGTGATGGGGCTCTGGATGCTCCAGCACGGCACCCATCCCTACGAGGGCGCGAATCTGGGCGAGGTCGGGCTGAGGTTCACCCAGGGGAGGAAGAGCATCGACTTCCCCGGGGTGGAGCTGCGGGAGCCGGCCCACTACGCGGTGGCGGTGTCCCTGCCGCGCGGCACCTGGAAGGTGGAGGCCGTCCAGGGCTGGTTCTCCCCCTATGAGATCGGCACCGTCACCGTTCCGGGGAGCCTGAAGGTCAGGCCGGTCCCCGCCGACCTCCGGCGGGCCATCGACACCCAGGAGCCGCAGGAGGACTACTGGGGGGACATCCGCCCGCCGGGGATCCCGCCGTCCGGGATCGCCCCGCCCGCCCGCTCCACCGGCGGCCCCGCCACCCCGTCCGCCTCTCCCGCGGCGGCGCCGCCCGGCCGGACCGCGGGGGCGTCCGGCACCGGTGACGCCGGGGCCGCGGTGACCACCGCGTCCGTCGAGTCCGGCGTGGGGTCCGGGTCCGGGTGGCCGGCGCCGTACGGCGTGGCCGTCGCGGCGGGGCTGGCCCTTCTCGGCGGCGCGGTGCTGGTCCGCCGCGGGCGGGCGCGGCGGCGCTGATCCACCGCGCCGGCCGCACGGCCGGGCCCCGAGGCGCCGGCCCACCGTTCCCGCCGCACGACCGGGAACGGCGACGCCGGCCCTCCGTGCCCGGCCGTACGGCCAGAACGGCCTTTTGCGCCCGGCCGTACGACCCGGAACGGCGGCGCCGATCCTCCGTGCCCGGCGACGCTGACGGGCACGGAGGCGTCTCGCGGCGTCCCCCCGGGGTCCCCTCGGGGACCCCGGCCGGGGCTCAGTGCACGCGGCGGACGTCGCTCGGCGCGCTCTGCCGGCTGACCCGGTCGACGGCCGTGACGTAGTAGTGGGCGTTCCGGCCGCCCTCGGCGTCCACCCAGCTCACCTGCTTGCCGGTGGCCGGGACGAGCGCGACCAGGTTGCGGGCGTCGTCGAAGTCCCCGGGCCGGGCCGGGCGGTCGAGCCGGAAGATCGCGTACTGGAACGGCACCCGGTGGCCCCTGGCCTGGATGCGCAGCTCGACGCCGTCGGCCTCCTCCTTGGCCCAGACGAGCACCGGGCGCTCCGGGGCCCTGCCGTGCGCGAGCCTGGGCAGCAGCGGGGGAAGCGCGGGGCGGGTGTAGTGGGCGGCCACGGTCTGGGTGATCGAGCCGATCCGGTCCTCGCGCACGTCGGCGGAGTTGTACCAGATGTCGCCGCCCACCTCGGGGTGGCTGCGGTTCAGGGTCAGGTGGTTGGAGAGCTCGTCAGGGCGGAACCACTCGGCCGGCTGGCCGGCGGCGCCCGCCTTGTAGGCCGCCTGGCCGATCCACAGCTCGGTGCCGGTGCCCGCGGCCACGTCGGACCACCAGGGGACGAGCTTGGCGTAGTCGGCGTTCGACTGGCCGATGTACCAGTAGATCTGCGGGGCGATGTAGTCGAGCCAGCCCTTCTTGACCCAGCCGCGGGTGTCGGCGTGCAGGTTGTCGTAGGACTGCCCGCCGGCCGTGTCCGAGCCCAGCGGGTCGGTGGACCTGTTACGCCAGATGCCCGAGGGGCTGATGCCCCAGGCGACCTCGGGCTTGGCGCTCAGCACGCGCTTCTGCATCTCCGAGACCAGCAGGTCGACGTTGTTGCGCCGCCAGGCCGCCAGGTCGGGGAAGCCCTGGCCGTACTTCGCGAAGGCGGCGGCGTCGTCGAAGGCGGTGGTGTTGACCGGGTAGAAGTAGTCGTCGAAGTGCAGGCCGTCGATGTCGTAGCGGGTGACCGCGTCCATCATGGCGTCCTGCACGAACGCGCGGACCTCGGGCAGGCCGGGGTTGTAGTAGAGCTTGCCGCCGTAGGGGATGATCCAGTCGGGGTGCTTGCGGCCCGGGTGGTCGGGGTGGAGCTTGGCCGGGTCGGCCTGCATCGACACCCGGTAGGGGTTGAACCACGCGTGGAAGGTCAGGCCGCGCCGGTGGGTCTCCTCCACCAGGAAGGCCAGCGGGTCGTAGCCGGGGTCCTGCCCCTGGGTCCCGGTCAGGTACTGCGACCACGGCTCGTACGGCGAGGGCCAGAAGGCGTCGGCCGTCGGCCGGATCTGCACGAACACCGAGTTGAGCTTGCGGGCCTGGGCCAGGTCCAGCCAGGCGAGGTACTCGGCCTTCTGCTGCTCGACGGTCAGCCCGGGCTTGGACGGCCAGTTGATGTTGACCACCGAGGCGATCCACATGCCGCGCATCTGACGCAGCGGCGGGACGTACCCGCCGGGGGCGGAGGCGGCGGACGCGGAGGAGGCGAAGGCGGGCAGGGGCGCGGCGCTCGCCGCGGCGGCGGCGAGCGCGAGGCCGCGCAGGACGGTGCGTCGGGTGGGTGAGCTCATGCGGACTCCAAGGGGGTGTTCGCCCGTGACCCGCTTCGGCCGGATCGCGGCGGGCGGGTCACGGAGCCGCACCTCACGGGCCCGCTGCCGCCGCCGACGCCCTCAGCCGGACACGGGGTCGATCGCGGGGGTCTCGACGGCGAGGATGGCAGAAATCTACTTTTGAAGCAATGAAGATGAAAGAAAGTGTCATGGATGTGTAACCTGCCCAGGACGCCCGGTGAGTCCCGGTGAGAAGGTGGCGATGAGCGAGAACATGTCCGGCAGCACGTCCCCCGGTGGTCGCGGCCGGCCCGGCGGGTCCTCCGGCGACCCCGGCCTGGCCCGGATGGCCATGACGGTGCTCCAGCCCGGCTTCGACGGCACCGAGCCGCCCGAGTGGCTGCGGCGGGCGCTCGGTGAGGGCCTCGGCGGCGCCGTGCTCTTCGCCCGCAACATCACCGGCCCGGCGCAGACCGCCGAACTGGTCGCCGCCCTGCGGCGGGAGAACCCGGACGTGGTCGTCGCGGTCGACGAGGAGGGCGGTGCGGTCACCCGCCTGGAGGCGGCGGCCGGCAGCTCCTGGCCGGGCAACCTCGCGCTCGGCGTGGCCGACGACGCCGACCGTACCGAGCGGGTCGCCCGGGGCATCGGCCGCATGCTCGGCGCGGCCGAGATCACCCTGGACTACGCCCCCGACGCCGACGTCAACGCCGACCCGCGCAACCCGGTGATCGGCATCCGCTCCTTCGGCGGCGACCCCGCGCTGGTCTCCCGGCACACCGCGGCCTGGGTCAGGGGCATGCAGGGCGCGGGGGTGGCCGCCTGCGCCAAGCACTTCCCCGGCCACGGAGACACCGTCACCGACTCCCACCTGGCGCTGCCCACCGTGCACGCCTCCCTCGACCTGCTGCGCGAGCGGGACCTGCCGCCGTTCCGGGCGGCCATCGAGAGCGGCGTCCGGGCCGTCATGTGCGGTCACCTGCTGGTGCCCGCCCTCGACCCCGACCGTCCCGCCACGCTCAGCCCCCGGATCCTGACCGGGCTGCTCCGCGAGGAGCTGGGCTTCGACGGCATGCTGGTCACCGACGCGATCGAGATGGGCGCCGTGGCGGCCCTGTACCCGCCCGGCGAGCTCGCCGTCCGCGCCCTGGCCGCCGGGGCCGACGCGATCTGCGTGGGCACCTCCTCCCCCGGTGGGGAGAGCGTCTTCGCGATGCGCGACGCGATCGTGGCGGCCGTCCGCCGCGGCGAGCTGCCCGAGGAGCGACTGGCCGAGGCCGCGGCGCGCGTGCTGGACCTGGCGGCCTGGCACGCCGCGAACGCCGCCGCCCGCGCCAAGGTGGCCGGGGAGCGAGAGGAGGCCTCCGGTGACCTCGGGACGGGCTCCGGGGAGCTGGGGATGGAGGCCGCCCGCGCCGCCCTGCGGGTCACCGTACGGGACGCCCGCCTCGCGCCCGCGCTCCCGCTCACCCGCCCGCCGCTGGTCGTGGACATCGCCCCGCGGCTCAACCTCGCGGTGGCCCCCGGCACGCCCACCGGCATCTTCGGCGCCATGACCGAGCTGATGCCGGGCACCGCCGGGCACACCGTCACCCCCGACTCCCCCGAGCTGCCCGAACTCGGTGAGGGCGGCGAGGAGGGCCGCCCGCTCGTGCTGGTGACGCACGACGCCCACCGCCAGCCGTGGGCGGCCGAGATCCTGGCCCGCGCCGTACGGCTGCGCCCCGACGCGATCGTGGTCGAGACCGGCGTGCCCGGAGAGCCCACCGGCGCCGTCCACATCGCGACCCACGGTATTTCCCGGGTTTCAGCCCGGATCGTCGCTCTCCAGCTGACCTGCGGACAATAGGCTTGATCCCGACAGGAGAGGCGAGCCGGGCGGTGACCTCCGGCCTGAGAACCGGGTCTCCACGCTGGAGGTAATCGATGAACGACCATGACGACCCCACACCGGGGAACCTGGTGGCCACGGTGCGGGCCGTCCTGCCGTCGCTGACGCCGGCCGCCCAGGCCATCGCCCGCCTCATCCTCGACGACCCCGGCATGGTCGCACGCAGCACCATCACCGAGTTCAGCGCGGTCTCCGGGACGAGCGAGGCCACGATCGTGCGCACCGCCCGCGCCCTGGGCTTCGCCGGCTACTCCCAGCTCCGCTTCGCGCTGGCCGCCGCGGTGGCCAGGGAGGAGCCCGAGCGGCTCGTCCCCGGCGACCTGGGGCCCGACGACCCGCTCACCGACGTGATCGCCAAGGTGGCCAGGGCCGAGTCCGAGGCGCTGGCCGACACCTCGGCCCAGCTGAACCCCGACCGGCTGGGCGCGGTGATCGAGGCCGTCGCCGCGGCCCGCCGGGTGGACGTCTACGGCGTGGGCGCCTCCGGGCTCGTCGCGATCGACATGGAGCAGAAGCTGATGCGCATCGGCCTGTCCGGCCACGCGTTCACCGACTCCCACCTCGCGCTGACCAGCGCGGCCCTGCTCCGCCCGCAGGACGTGGCGGTGGGGGTGAGCACCTCCGGGGAGACGCCGGACGTGCTGGCGCCGATGCGGGTGGCGCACAAGGCGGGCGCGGCCACGGTCGCGATCACCAACAACCCGCGCTCGTCGCTGGCGGAGCTGGCCGACCACGTCCTGGTCTCGGCGGGCCGGGAGACCGCGTTCCGGCCCGGCGCGCTGGCCAGCCGGATCAGCCAGCTGTTGATCGTCGACTGCATCTTCGTCGGCATCGCCCAGCGCACCTTCGAGACCTCGGAGGCGGCGCTGCGGGCGACCCGCGAGGTGGTGGACGAGTACGTCGCCGACACCCGCCGCCGCAACAGGTAGGCCGGGGCGACACCGGCCGTTCGCGTCTCCCGTTCACCGGGGGCGCTCGCCGTACGGGGCCTTCGCTCACGGAACCCGAAAAACCTGGTAAGCCCGTAAAAGTACGGGTTCCCATCCATGGGCGCGACGGAGGCTGGGGGTGTCCCGACACCACCGCCTCCGGAGGCCCAGATGGCGCGGCGCACACCCCGTGACGAGCTGAGCGCGACTGAGTCGCTCACCGTCGCCCTGCAGGCACTGACCATCTTCCACGGCTATGTCCAGCAGGCCGACGCCAAGGCGGCCACCGTCTCCACCGTCCATCTCGGGTTCACCGCGATCGCCGCCACCCAGGCCGGCGCCGTACGGGAGATATGGGCGACCGGGACACCGGCGGCGGTGACCGTGGTCGTGGTGGCCGTGGTCTTCGTGACCGGATGCCTGGTCTCCGGTCACCACCTCCTCGCCGCCCTGCGTCCCCGGCTGCTCGGCCCCGGCATCCCCACCAGGTTCGGCCTGGTACGGCAGGCCGGGCAGCCTGACCTGGCCGACGCGACGCGGCAGCAGCGGGAGGTGTGGACACTGATCTCCACGTTCGCCGACATCGCTCTGGCCAAGCACGAGCGGATCAGACGTGGCCTGCCCTGGCTGGTCCTGATGCCGGTCGCCACCGTCGCCTGGTTGGCTTTGACGGCGCTGACCGGCTGACCTCCGTGCCGGGACGGGCACACGGCCCGTCCCGGCACGGAGGTCAGGATGCCTCGTCGAGAGAACGGAACATGGCGTCGGGATCACTCTGCGGCAGAGGGATCCCAAGCCGCTTGAAGGCGGTCCGCAGCGCCTCATCACTGGCGAGCACGATGTCATGGACATCGGCCGTCCGCTGCGCCTCGGTGATCTTCGCGACGAGGAGGAGCAGTTCCTCCGCGTCCTTCCGGCTCTGGTCGAGCATCTGCTCGACAGTACCGGCGACCTCCCCGTCCCCGGCGCCGGCGGCCAGCCGGACAGCGTAGCGGGCGAGGGGATCGGTACCGGCCTCCTGCAGGAGGACCTTCCAGACCTCACCGCTCTCCCGGAGCTTGTCCACCCGCAGTTTCGTCTCCCGTGCCCTGGCCTCGATCCGGTACATCTCGCTGAGGTGATCGCGTCTGGCTTGCCTGGCATCCTCGGGAAGGGCCAGCTCAGCAAGAGCGCTCCACCTGCAGACGATCTCCGGGTCGGTGCGCGGCACGTCGTCCAGCCGCTGTCCCAGTGCCCGTCCGACAGCCGCTTCGGCGGCCTCCACCTCGAAGACGGAGTGGCCGCGGGTGGTGGCGCGCACAGTCCGCCGGACGATCCGGTCGATCTGGTCGAGCTCCGCCTGGTCGGGCCACAGGGCGCGTCTGCCACTCGACCGCCATGACAATCGGACGGCGACGGTGAAATCGAACACCTCACCCAGCGCCGGCGCGGCGAACGGGGGAAGGTCGATGTCCTCGGGGATGGGAGCGGGGGTGGTGTCGAAGCGCTGAATGAGAGAGAACACAGGTCATCCACCTTTCGTGATCTGGGTGTCCCGCATGACGCGAGCCAGGTGACGGACAAGAGAGTGTGACGCCTTGCCCTGCCGCTCCCACACCAACAGATGGATCTTGCAGGTACGGCGGAACCGGGGATCGCGTGCCCCGCCGACGCGGAAGACACCTTCGATGACCGGACGTAGCGACGGCTGCTTCTCCCACGCCGCTACCCAGCTGGCGAAGACCTGCCAGAGCCAGCCCCTCATATCGGCGCCGCGCCGAGCATCATCAGCATCGCGCCGGGCGTCATCGGAGGAGATATCGAATTCCAGTGACCTGATCCACAGATCGGTCAGCTCGTCATCGGTGGCGTACCCGGTCAGCGGCGGCCGGATTCCGGCTCTGTCCGCTGGAGCGATCCGGGCCAGGGCGAGCGCGGCGGCGAGCCGAGCACCCGGTCGCTCGCTACGCGCCCACTCGACCAGCTCGGCGAGGACGGGACGCGCGGTCTCCGCGGCGTAGACGTCGGCCACCGATCGAGCGACGGCTTCACAGATCCGGAACATCTTCGGCGCCCAGGTGACCCGGCGGAATGCGGTGAGTGCGTCGTCGATGTTCTTCCGGCCGATGGACGAGCCGTAGGCCATCGCCGCCGTCACCTGCTGCTGAGGGGAACCGAGCCGTGCCCACTCTCGCAGCAGTCGCTCCGCCCGCTCCTTCGTCTGGGGGTCGTTGACGGCGGCCTCCAGCGCCCAGGCGGCGAGGGTCTTCAAACGCACCTCTGGGCTTTTGCTCCATTTGTCGAAGAACTTCTTCTCGATCAGGTCGAAATCGCAGGTGGAGATGAGCCCGAAGGCATACGCCACCTTGACCTGTACGTCCTCCTCCGCCGCCTCGTCCAGCCGCAACAGCCAGTCGTGGAGGTACTCGCGGATTCCCGGCAGTTCCTCCCAGATTTTCGGCAACAGCCAGGACGCCTGCCTCCCGAGATGAACACGCCGCCCCTCCCCGGGAGCCTGGCCCGGCACCGTGGTGATCCCGAAATCGCCGAGCCACGTCTCCAGCCGCTCCCGTAACGGCGCGGCGTCGGGTTCTTCGTCCTTGTGCCTGCCGGTCGGCAGGTGGCGAGCGAGGTCGATCGCGCACTCCGACACGACCGCCTCGGTCAGACCGTGGAAGACCGCGCCGCTCACCAGGAAGCACAGGCCGAGGTCACTCAGCTCTCCGTCGAGGTGTTTGCGCAGGCGGGTTTGCCTTGGCGCCAACCGGTCCTTCAACACGTCGGCGATGGATCGGCCCCGTGTGATGCCCTCCGCGAGCCGCTCGGCCAGGAACCAGGCATCGCCGGGCCTGCAGTCGGACAGCCACTGGTCGATCCCGCTGCCATCCAGCCGATAAGCGCCCCAGGCGTCAGGATCACCCAGCAGATGAACCAGTGTTCCACGCAGCACATCCTCGGCGGCGGACGGAACGTGGTCCACCATTCGATCCGGAAGAGCGCATTCGGTGTCGGCCAGGATGACCATGCGGCTCTCGCTGCTCGCCGCCACGTCCGCCAAGTGATCGGCTATCGCCTCCAACTGCGCCGCCCATGTCATCCCGTCTGCGCGGAGCAGGTAGCCGACGTCCCTCTCCAGGTGGGAGGCGTTCACCTCGGTGGGGTCCTCGATCATCAACCGGTGACACGACACAGTGGTCTCCAGGAGGGCGGCGACGGCCGTCGTGGCCCTCCCGGTGTGCTGCGGCCCGCGCAGCAGCACGACACGCCGATCGGTCAGCAGCCGAGTCAGCCGCTCCTGTGACTCGGTGCGGACCAGGCAGTTCTTGATCCGCTCTACCTCCTCGGCGCCTATCGCTGGGGTGAGGACACGCGATCCGTCCGGAGAGGAGACGTAGTAGTAGAGATCACGGCCGGCGCTGTACGCCACGGCATCATCAGTGAGCCAGTTGGCGACTCCGGAAGGGCCGCCCCACCCGTCGGTGGCGCCCTGACCGGCCTTGATCATGCGCAGGCTCTCCCGGCGCAGCCGCCGGCCCACCTCCTCTTGGTGGATGCGGTCACCCAAAGAGGGTTCATTCCCTCCAGGATCGTTTCTGGAATCGTCCCGCTCAGCGGATCCACCGCCCCCGTCGTGATCTCCGATCGGGGGTTCCGGACCGGCCTGCGCCGCCCTCTCACCGGTGTCCGCCGCGTCTCTGGGGTCGGCACCCTCGCCGGGAGTGGCCTCGGTCATCGCGACGGCCTCCTGCGTCGGGGAACGTCACCGAAATAACCGTCCCGGCCGGCCGAGTAAGCCGTGCTGTTGCCGCTGATGTGGTTGGTGACCCCGGAACGGTCCCCATGGTGGTGCTCACCGCCGTTGATAGCTGTTCCGTGGTTGTCGCCGCCCATGGTCAGCCCGCCGTGGTTGTCACCGCTCACGATGTTGCCACCGTTCAGGTCCCGGCCCGCGGAGCGACCGTCTCCGCCCTGGGAATCCTGTGCTTTCCCGCTTCCCTCTGAAACCCCGGGCTCAGTGTCATAGGGGTCCAGTTCGCGGAGCCGGTGGACGTTGTGCCCTGGCAGGTGGAGGTAAGCGCGATACTCGTCGCTCTTGTCCTTGGCGCGGACGAATCGGAACTCCTCGATGGAGGGTCCTCCGTACCCCTGTCCGACGTAGTCGTCGAAGACCCGCTCCGATACGATCACTCCGAGGTCCGCCTCAGGACACGCGGCCATGGCGGCGCGCAACGCGTCGGCCCCCACCATCCGCCCGGACTGTACGGCGTGGCCGCCCGGCGAGCCGGCGGCGCCGTCCACATGAATGGGGCCGTGATGCACCGCCAGGCGCATCCGCAGGCGGAAACGCCCCCGGTTGACCGACGCGATGTTCTCGGCGAGGGCGGTGACGAACAGTTCGAGGACGGTCGGCACATCGGTGCCGGACGGCAGGACGGTGAACTCCCCGTCCCCCTGCGGCTGGCGCTTCCATTCGTCCGGCTCCAGTCCGGCGGTGACGGCGGCGACGTCGAGGACCCCCTTGAGGATCCGCTGCAGCCGTACCTGGTCGCCGTCGTTACGGTCGCCGTAGCGCTCGATGTCCGAGGTGATCATCAAGCGGTGTTCCCGTTGGTCGATCATGTCTCCTCCTGACTCCGTGGCCGCGCGGTCGCGCGCCTGTGCCGAGTGTGCAGAGGATCGACGGCGGGAAACCCGGATTAGTACGCCTTTGGAGGCGGATTATTCGGCGAAAGCGGATCCATGTCGGCGAAGGCCATGAGCCCGGGCAGGTCACTGATGACGACCCGCCGATGCCCGACCCGCAGCACCAGCCCCCGTTCCGCCAGATCGCGCAGGGCCTTGTGTACGGTGCTCTCCTTCGCGCAGATCAGGTCACCCAGCTCCACCTGGGTGAGAGGGACACCCAGGTCCACGCCCTCGGGCACCCGGTTACCGTGCCGGGCGGCCACGGCCAGCAGCAACCGGGCCAGGCGCACGTCGCTGCCGTAGCCTGTGGACTCCAGCCGCCGCTGGTTCGCCCAGCGGAGCCGGTCCCCCATCAGCACGCTCAGAGCCAGGGCTGCCGAGGGATGGCGACGCAGGTAGCCGAGGAAGACCTCCCCTTTGAGCAGCCTGGCGGAGGTCACCCCGCAGGTGGTCACTGTCGCCGAACGCGCCGAGCCATCCAGCACCGCCATGTCGCCGATCACATCTCCCCTGACCCGTACGGCCAGCAATGACTCCGTGCCGTGCTCGGTGGAGGCGATCACCTTGACCAGGCCGTGGACGATGACGAAGACGACACTGCCCGGCTCGCCCTGACGGATGAGCGTATGGCCGGCCGGGTAGGTGCGAACCGTTCCAAGGTCGAGCAGCGTCCGTCTCGCCTCTGTGGGCAGTCGCGCGACGAAGGTGTCCGACGGCCACGAGGACACCTTGGGGGAAGCCGGAACCCGTCGCATGAGCCCTCCGGAAAGCGAGGTGACACACCGTCAGGACGCACATGCTATCTGCAGGATCTCTACCGCAGAAAATTATAACGAAATAATAACCACCACACCGATCGCACCTCTAGTGGCGAACAAAAGAAAATCAACGTGTTCGCCCGACTTTTCACTTTATGTAGAAAATAAGTGCCATTATTTAAATATCCACCCCTAGGATCCCCGCAGCGGTGCGCACGGCCCTCCGAGGCTGTCAAATGGTGGCCGTTTTCGCTGGGACGCACAGGGGCCGTGTCCGGAGCTGATAGGAGACGGCGGAGACGGCCAGCGCCCAGCCGTATCCGCCGAACGCCAGTGACGCCGCTCCGCCGATGCCGAACAGGTCGTCGCCTAGAAGACCCACGCCCGCGAGGATTCCACTCCCGAGGCCGTACAGGGCGAGGGTCGGGGCGATCACCCAGACCGGTGCCAGCGGCAGGAAACGGGGCACCCGCCTGCCCGCGAGCCACAACGTCCAGCGGGGAAAAACCATGCCCCACGGCCGGACGAGTCCCAGCAGCAGGAACACGGCGAGCCCGACGCCACCGGCTCCCGCCAGCACCATGGACCAGGTGGGCCGGAACCCGCCGGGTTCGATCCCGGCGACACCGGCCGCGCCGAGGGCGTGCAGGAGGAGGTACGGAAGGAACGCGCAGCAGCCGGCGTAGGCGATCCGCCGTACCGCGGGGGGTGCCGCGTGCGGTGCGGGATGCCGCCGGCCCGACGTCCGCGGCGGATGCGCCCGGCCGCACCGAGGGCAGACGCCTGCACTGCGGCGGGCGTACGCCAGCGCGGTGGCCGCGAACAGGGCTCCGACTCCGGCCAGGCATGACCGCTCGGCGAAGGTCACCCAGTCACTGTCACCGTGGCGGTCGGTGACGGCACCGGTCAGGACCAGCTGGATCAGGTCAAGCAGCACCCAGCAGCTTCCCGTCAGGGCCAGCGCCGCCACGCCCCACGCCCCCGCCGAGACGACACCGGGTGGCAACCGCGCACCCCACGGGCGCACGGTGGCGGCCGCGACCACGGATCCGATGAGCAGCACGACCGCACCCGGCGACGTGACGTCTGGCAGGCCGAGGTCCGTGACGCCGAGGAACGACCGATACCCCATGAGCTCGGCCACCAGCAGCACACAACCGTACGCGGCGGCCGTCCCGCTCGCGGCGTGACCCGCCCACGACGGCCACCGCCGCCACCATCCGACCGGTGACACGACCGCTCGGTCATCGAAACGCCGCTTCATACGAACCTCCGCGAGCCGGAAAAGAAACCCTCGGAGTCTGCTCCCCCGCGCCTTTGGTTTCGCTGAGAGGCGCTGAGAACCTCCTCAGCCGCCTCGGGCACCGCATGCGGAGGCGGGCCTGCCCGCCTCCGGACAGGGCCGTGGTCACCGTTGAACCCACCGGTGATCCCTTCTCCAGAACGGGCCGCGCCGCCGGGGCCGGACGAGTGGGTCCGATCCCGGCGACGCGGCGGGGTTCAGGCGGGCGTCAGTACCGGCGTCAGTACTGAACCTTCAGGGTGGCTCCGCTGAAGGTCTGCGCCGCGTGGAGGCTGATGTAGACGTAGCCGGCGGGCGGGTTGTTGACGGTCAGGGTCTCGGCGTTGCCCGCGTTGGCGGACCGGGCCGTGTAGTTCGCGGTGGTGGCCCAGGAGGCGGGGCTGTAGTAGAGGTCGGCGTTCCCGGTGCCCCCGGAGGAGGTGATGGTCAGCTTCGTGGTGCCCGCGGGGACGTTGAGGTAGAAGTAGGCGTAGTCGCCGGCGGTCGCCGACACGTTGCTGCGCTGGCAGTTCCTGCCCAGCTCGTCGGTCCGGGGGGCGGTGCACTCCGGGGTGCTGCTTCCGCCGGTGGTCACCGTGACCTGCTGCGTGCTGGTCCCGGTGGCGCCCGCGTTGTCGGTGACGGTGAGCTTCACCGGGTAGGTGCCCGCGGCGGCGTAGGTGTGCGAGGGGTTGGCCGAGGTCGCCGTCGTCCCGTCACCGAACTCCCAGCGGCGGGAGGCGATGGTCCCGTCGGGGTCGGAGGAGGTGTCGGTGAAGTTCACGGCGAGGCCGGTGGCGGTGAAGGTGAAGCTCGCGCTCGGCGTCTGGTTGCCGCTGCCGCCGCCCGCGCAGGAGCCGGACGCGCAGGCCGCCAGCCACGTCTGCCAGTCGCTGTCGTAGCGGCTGCCGATGGTGCCGGTCAGGAAGGTGCGGGCGGCGTTCCAGTTGCCGGTGCGGTAGTAGCCGAGGACGGTGGTGACGTCGGCGGGGTGCCTTTCGAACATGTACCGCACGGCGAGGTAGCCCCAGCGGTAGATGCGGGTGGTGTCGTGGGAGTAGGTGGTGTTCCACAGTGTGCTGAGCGCGTAGGTGCGCCTGGCCGCCTCGGTGATCGCGGCGTCGTAGACGACCCCGCGGTAGGAGTAGGAGACGTACTCGGCGAAGCCCTCGATCCACCAGATGGTCGGCGTGGTGACATTGGCGTTGAAGTCGCCGTACATGTCGAACCGGCCGTCGAGGTAGTGGGTGTACTCGTGGTTGAGGTTCCAGATCTCGAAGGCGGGCCGCACCCATTCGGCCTCGTAGGCGATGAACCTCGGCTGGTTGCCTGCGGCGGACGGGTCGCCCTCCAGGTACATGCCGCCGTTGTTGGTGTCGATGCCGAACATCGCGCCGGCGTAGGTCTGGTAGTCGGTGCTGGAGTCGAAGACGCAGACCTCGATGGTGGTGTTGTTGTCGCCGGAGACCGGGCGGTTGCCGTCCTTGACGAGGTTGTGGAAGTAGGCGTCCTGGCTGGTGAGGCTGCGGCAGCTGTCGGCGAGCTGGGTGGACGTCATGTCCTGGGCCCGGATCTTGATGCTGGAGCTGCAGGTGTAGTTGATGGTCAGGACGTTGACCGCCAGGGTCTGCGCCAGGTTGCAGGTGCCGTAGGAGGAGCAGTTGGCCTTGTCGTAGGAGTCGGTCATCTCGGCCACGCCGACCCAGAGCGGGGCGGTGGGGCCGGTGATCCGGCTGCGGGAGAGCAGGTCCTTGGCCATCGGCCGGACCTTGGCCTGCAGGGCGGTGTGCTGCAGGAAGCGGCCGAGCTCGCGGCCGGCGTTGGAGGTGAGGTAGCTGCGGTCGGTGCCGAGCAGGGAGAGGTGGCTCGTCGCGAAGGCGTTGAGGGTGTCCAGGACGCTCGGGTCGGCCTGGACCGCGGTGACGAACGCCGGGACCTGGTGGCCGCGGAAGAGCACCGTGTAGACGTTGTTGACCGCGTTGAGCATCCACCAGTGGGCGTCGTAGGAGCTGTCGTAGCCGTTGAGCAGGCGCTTGATGACCCCGAGGTAGCGGTCGTTCTGCTGGGCGCTGTCGATCAGGGTGACCGCCTCGGCGAGGACCTCGCCGTTGGCGTCGCTGACCGTGAAGGCCCTGGAGTTGCCGAAGAAGCCGTCGAGGCCGGAGCGGATGGCGGTCTGCAGCGTGGGGCCGTAGGTGCCCACGGTGGCGGAGTCGTACCACTGCACGTAGTAGCCGGCGCGCAGGTACAGCACGAGCTGGGCGGTGCCGGTGCTGTTGTCACCGGGGTAGTTGACGGCGTTGTCGCGCAGCGCGTACGCGACGCTGGCCATCTGCGACTCGCGGAAGGCGTAGTAGGCGTCACCGCCGGTCAGGCTGAACAGCGTGTTGACGCAGTCGGTGGTCGAGGACTTGATCTGCTGGACGAGGGCGCTGCCGGATCTGCTGGTGAAGTCGCTCGCGTTGCACGCCGCCGCGGCTGCCGCCGTCTTCGACGACTTCGCCGAGGGGCGCGGATGCTCCGACGTGCGGGCGGGCTTGTCGACGGTGCGCCGCAGCGCGTCGTCCGACGCGGGCCGCGGAGGGCGTGCCTCGACCTTCCGTGAGGACGCGTCCGCGTGCCGGGCGTCGTCGGCCGCGTCCACGCCGACGGGCGGGGGCTTGTCGACGGTGCGGGGGGCGGGGGCGGCGATCGCGGGAACCGGGGCCGCGGCGGAGGCGGGGGACGCCGCCAGCGGCTGGAGGACGATTCCCAGGGCGAACACGGGTGTGAGGAGCGACCGCAGACGCTTCCCGAGTTCGCCGGGGGGTGGTTTGATCGACAACTGAACCTCCGGGGGGGTGTTCACGAGGGCGCGCGAGATCGGCTCGGTCAGCCGGGGCGAGGTGGTGAGGGGCAGGCGGCCCACGGGGTCGGGGGGGTCGCCGTCCTTTCGGGGGGTTCCGCTCCCGGAAGGGACCGGGGAGCACGTCTCCCGTGGCCTCGTGACCGGGCGCGGGCCGTCGCCGCAGGACGGCGTCGGCTCCCCGCTATGGGGTCCCGCGTCCCGGTGCATTCACCGGTTCGCGCGCTTATGTCGCAGTTTGCTTGGGAAGTTCATGCGATGGTCATCAGCCGTCACATAATTCTTGGCTATGGAGCTCGACATCAGGCATCTCCGTACGATCTGTGCGATAGCGGAGATGGGAAGCGTCACCCGCGCCGCCGCCCGGCTGGGCCTGTCCCAGCCGGCCATGACCAACCAGCTACGCCGGGTCGAGGAGATCGTCGGCGGGGCGCTGTTCGTGCGCAGCCACTCCGGGGTGCAGCCGACCCCGCTGGGCTGGCAGGTCGTCGCCCGCGCCCGCATCGTGCTGACGGAGGTGGACGCGCTCTTCGGCGACCTGCGCGTCCCCACCGCGGTGCAGACCCTCCGGCTGGGCTGCGCGCACCTGTCCTGCGTGGGGAGCATCGTCGACCGGATCGGTGAGCGGCTTCCCGGGCACGAGATCTCGCTGCGCATCGAACCCTCGGCGACGGTGCTGGCCACGGCGCTCGCGCAGGGGCAGCTCGACGTGGCGCTGCTCGGCATCGTCGAGGGGTTCGACGTCACGCTGACCGCGCCGGTCACCGGCCGTACGCTCGTCCCCCGGTATCCGATATTCGTCGCCCTGTCGGCGGACCACCGGCTGGCCGGACGGGAGGAGGTACGGCTCGCCGACCTGCGGGACGAGCACTGGATCAGCCCGCCGGGCGCCGACGACGGCTCGCTCGCCGCGCTGCGCGCCGCCTGCCGCGCGGCCGGGTTCGAGCCCGACGTGCGCTACGACGCCCCGAGCGGCGCGGGCCGGCCGCTGGTGGCGGCGGGCCTCGGGGTCCGCCTGGTCGATCCCACCTGGCCCGCCGCGCCCGGTACGGTCGTCCGCCCGCTCGCCGGTCAGCCGCAGACCGCCAAGCTGACCGTGGCCTGGCGCCGGGACCGGCTCGGCACCGAGCAGGCGGCGGAGCTGTACCGCGGCCTGGCCGACGCCTACACCGACCACGTGGACGACAACCCGCTGTTCCGGCGCTGGTGGGACGCCCATCCCGAGGTGCATCCGCTCATCTGACGGCCGGACCGGGGCCGTCCGGCCGGGGGCCGGAAGCCACCGGGCGGAGACCGGGGAAACCGCGGAACCGGAGGGCGGGAAAGCCGCCGGACGGGACCGGAGAGGTCGCGGATCCCGGGAGCGGGAAAGCCGCCGGTCGGGACCGGGGAAACGGAGGGAACACCGGGTCGGGCGAATTACGGATCGGTAACGCACTATTGCCGGTAATATTTCACATTACTATGTTACGTGTCACTCGCGCTCTCCCCCCACAACGACGTGGAGTGACACATGTCCGTGAAGACCACGGCGGCCCCCTGCCTTCTCGCGCTGGCGGTGCTGCTCGGCACGGCGGCCTGCGGCAGCGGCGGGACGCCCGCCGCCGGGCGTTCCGGGAACGGCTCTCAGCCCCCGGCCGGTGAGGCCACCAGGGGCGGGACGCTCACGATCCTGTCCAACCAGGACTTCTCCCACCTCGACCCGACCCGCAACTGGACGATGCCGGAGATGGACTTCGGCCTGCGCTACCTCTACCGCTCCCTCGTCACCTACAGGTCCGAGCCGGGACCGGCCAGCCTGCAGATCGTCCCGGACCTCGCCACCACCGTCGGCGAGATGTCCGACAGCGGCATGACCTGGACCTTCACCCTCAAGGACGGCCTCAAGTACGAGGACGGCTCCCCCATCGTGGCCGCCGACGTCAAGTACAACGTGGAGCGGTCCTTCGCCCCCGAGCTGCCCGGCGGCCCCAACTACGCCCGCCTGGTCCTGACCGGCGGCGAGAAGTACCGGGGCCCCTACCGGGACGGCCCGCTGAAGTCGATCGAGACGCCCGACGACAAGACGATCGTCTTCCACCTCAACCGCCCCGTCGCCGAGTTCCCGTACTACGCCACCCTGCCGACCTTCGCGCCGGTGCCCCGGAGCAGGGACACCAAGGCGCGGTACGACAACCGCGTCTTCTCCTCGGGACCGTACAAGATCGACACCTACGACCGGGGCAAGCAGCTCGTGCTCAGCCGGAACGAGCACTGGGACCCCGCCACCGACCCGGTCCGCAAGGCGCTGCCGGACAAGGTCGTCGTCAGGCAGGGCCTGCGGCAGAGCGTGATCGTGGACCGGCTCATCGCCGACCAGGGCGAGGACCGGACCGCGGTCACCTACGCCGACGTCAACGGCGAGAGCTTCGCCAAGATCCTCACAAACCCCAAGGTCAAGGCGCGCTTCCACAACGAGATCCGGGGCTGCACCGACACCCTGGCCATGAACACCGCCAAGGCGCCCTTCGACGACCCGAGGTTCCGCCTGGCCCTGCAGTACGCGATCGACAAGGAGGCGTACCAGACCGTCAAGGGCGGACCGGCCGCCGGCACGGTCGCCACCGCCTACCTGCCGCCGTCGCTGTCCGCGGGCGTCCCGCAGGACACCCTGAAGATCCCGCCGACCGGTGACGTGGCGAAGGCCAAGGCGCTGATCGCCGAGTCCGGCGTGGCGACGCCGGTCAGGATCACGCTGTACGCCTCCACCGGCGACAAGGGGGCCGCCACCGCGATCCAGGAGTCGCTCAAGCGCGTCGGCGTCGAGACCGAGATCAGCACCTTCGACCCGTCGGTCTACTACGACACCATCGGCGACACCGCCAAGTTCGACGGGCTGGCCCTCTACGGCTGGTGCCAGGACTACCCGTCCGGATCCTCGTTCATCCCGATGCTCTTCGACGGCCGCACCATCACCGACAAGGGCAACAGCGGCAACGTGTCCCTGTTCCGGGACAAGGAGACCATGGACGGGATCGACGGGATCCGGGCCATGACCGACCTCAAGGCCGCCGACCGCGCCTGGGTCGGCCTGGACGCCGAGATCATGAAGAAGGCTCCGATGATCCCGCTGCTCTGGATCCGCAAGCCGCTGCTCACCGGCTCCAAGGTCGGCGGCGCGTTCGGCCACCTGATCTGGTCAGGCCAGTTCGACTACGCCACCCTCGGGATCAGGAAGTGACCACCGCCGCGCCGCAGGGGGTCGCGACGGCCGTCGCGGCCCCCGCCGTCCGGGGCCGCTCCCCCGGGCGCATCGCCTACGAGCGGCTCCGGCGCGACCCGGCCGCGCTCCTCGGCCTCGCCATCGTGACGGTCTTCGTCGTGGCGGCGCTCGCCGCCCCGCTGCTGACCGGGCTGAACGGCTGGCAGCCCGAGACCTTCGACAAGAACGCGATCGACCAGGCGCTCGGCGGGGTGCCCAAGGGCGACTTCGGCGGGATCGGCGCCGAGCACTGGCTCGGCGTCGAGCCGGGCAACGGGCGCGACGTCTTCAGCCGCGTCGTGTACGGCGCGCGGGTGTCGCTGCTGATCGCGGTCGCCGCGACGGCCGTCACCGTGCTCGCCGGCACCGCGGTCGGCCTGGTCGCCGGGTACCTCGGCGGCAGGGTCGACACCGTGCTCAGCCGGATCATGGACCTGGTGATGTCCTTCCCGAGCCTGATCTTCATGCTGGCCCTGCTGTCCATCGCGCCGGGCACCGACCGCGTGCTGCTGCTCGTGCTGATCATGAGCGTGTTCAGCTGGCCGTACGTGGGGCGCATCGTGCGCGGGCAGACGATGAGCGTCCGGCACCGGGAGTTCGTGGACGCCGCGCGGGTCAACGGAGCGATGGGACCGCACATCCTGCTGAGGGAGATCCTGCCCAACATCGCCGCGCCGATCCTCGTCTACACGACGCTGGCGATCCCGGCCAACATCGGCACCGAGGCCGCGCTGTCCTTCCTCGGCGTCGGCGTGCGGCCGCCCACCCCCTCGTGGGGTCAGATGATCGACAACGGGCTGCTCTGGTACCAGGTCGCGCCGACGTACTTCATGATCCCCTGCGTCTGCCTGTTCCTGACCGTGCTGGCCTTCACCCTGCTGGGCGACGCGCTGCGCGACGCCCTCGACCCGAAGGGAGGCGGCCGATGACCCGCTACCTGCTGCGGCGGCTCGCCGCGGTGGCGGGCGTGCTGCTCGTCATCTGCGCGGTGACCTTCGCCGTCTTCTACGTGCTGCCCTCCGACCCGGCCACCCACGCCTGCGGCAAGACCTGCACCCCGGAGCAGGTGGCGCTGGTGCGGACGCAGATGGGCCTGGACCGGCCGGTGTACGAGCAGTTCGGCGGCTACGTGGCCGGGATCTTCACCGGCCGGACGCTGGGCGACGGCCCGGCCGCGCTGGAGTGCTCGGTCCCCTGCTTCGGCTACTCCTACCAGAACGCGCTGCCCGTCTGGGACCTGCTGACCGACCGCCTGCCGGTGAGCGCCTCGCTGGCCCTCGGCTCGGCCGTGCTCTGGCTGGCCGGCGGCCTGGCCGTCGGGCTGGTCGCGGCCCTGCGCCGGGGGACCACGCTCGACCGCTCGCTCATGGCCGCCACGCTGGCCTCCGCATCCGCGCCGGTCTACTTCACCGCGATGATGCTGCTGCTGATCCTGGTCCAGCGGCTCGAATGGCTGCCCTACCCCGACTACCGGCCGTTCGCCGAGGGCCCGGCCGCCTGGGCGGGCAACCTGCTGCTGCCCTGGATGACGCTCGCCAGCCTGTACGCCGCCATGTACGCCCGGCTCACCCGGGCCTCGATGATCGAGACGATGGCGGAGCCGTACATCAGGACGGCCCGCGCCAAGGGCCTGTACGAGCGGACCGTCGTCACCAAGCACGGTCTGCGCTCGGCGCTCACCCCCATAGTGACGATCTTCGGCATGGACCTGGGCGGGCTGCTCGCCGGGGCCGTCATCACCGAGCACGTCTTCGGCCTGCCCGGCGTCGGCCAGCTCACCTACGACGCGATCTTCAAGGCCGACCAGCCCGTCGTGCTCGGCGTGACGCTGCTGGCGGCGTTCTTCATCACCCTGGCCAACCTCGGCGTGGACCTCGTCTACGCGGTGATCGACCCCCGTGTGAGGTACGCGTGATCCTGCGAGTGAGAGACCTGCGGGTCGCCTTCCCCGCCGGGACCGCGGTGGACGGGATCGGCTTCGACCTGGACCGGGGCCGCACGCTCGGCGTCGTCGGCGAGTCCGGCTCCGGCAAGTCGGTGTCGTCGCTGGCCATCATGGGCCTGCACCGCGAGGCGGCCGTCTCCGGCTCGATCGTCTTCGACGGCGAGGAGCTGGTGGGCGCGCCCGCCTCCCGCCTCCGCGAGCTGCGCGGCCGGCGGATGGCGATGATCTTCCAGGATCCGCTGTCGTCCCTGCACCCCTTCTACACCGTCGGCGAGCAGATCGCCGAGGCGTACCGGCTGCACCTGCGCGTCCCACGCCGGGTGGCGCGGGAACGCGCGGTGGAGATGCTGGCCGAGGTGGGCATCCCCGAGCCGAGGCGCCGCGCGGGCGAGCACCCCCATCGTTTCTCCGGCGGCATGCGGCAGCGCGTGATGATCGCGATGGCCCTGTCCTGCGAGCCGGACCTGCTCATCGCCGACGAGCCCACCACCGCCCTGGACGTGACCGTGCAGGCGCAGATCCTCGAACTGATCGGGAGGATCCAGCGGGACCGCGGCATCGCCGTCATGATGATCACCCATGACCTGGGCGTCGTGGCGCGGGTCGCCGACGAGGTCCTGGTGATGTACGGCGGCCGCACCGTCGAGCACGCCCCGGTGCGGGAGATCTTCAGGTCTCCCCGGCACCCCTACACGCAGGGGCTGCTCGCCTCCGCTCCCCGTCTGCCGGCCGGAGGCGCGGAGGGCTCTCCGGATCCGGCGGCCGAGGGCTCTCCGGGCCCGGCGGGCGAGGGTACGGCGGGCGGAGGCGTGCCGGGCGGAGGCGTGGCGGGACCGGCGGCCAAGGGGCGGCTGAGGGCCATCCCCGGCAGCCCGCCGTCGCTGCTCGCGCCGCCGTCCGGCTGCCGGTTCCATCCCCGCTGCGCCCGCTACGCCGCGACCCCCGACGACGCCTGCGTCACCGAGGCGCCCGAGCTCCGCGAGCTCCGCGAGCTCCATGGGATCCGTGAACTTCACGAGGTCCGTGCGGGCCGCGCGCTCCGGCTGGTGGACCCGGAAGGCTCCCCGGCCGGGCCGGTCCACCGTACGGCCTGCCACCTGGACGAAACCCCTGGAGGCCCGCGATGACCGGGACGTCGCCCGTCCGGCCGGCCGACGCGCCGGGCGCCGTACCCGACGCGGCGCCGGAGGCCGGGCCCCGGTCCACGCCGCTGCTGTCCGTGCGGGACCTGCGGATGACCTTCGGGAGGCGGAACGGGGTCAGGGCCGTGGACGGCGTCACCTTCGACGTGTGGCCGGGAGAGACCCTCGGCCTCGTCGGGGAGTCCGGTTGCGGCAAGTCCACCACCGGCCGGATGATCGTCCGGCTGCTGGAGCCGACCGGCGGCACCGTCGCCTTCGACGGCCACGACATCACCCGGCTCGGCCCGCGCGGCATGCGCCCGTTCCGCCGCGACATCCAGATGATCTTCCAGGATCCGTTCGCGTCGCTGAACCCCCGCCAGACCGTCGAGCGGATCGTCTCCGGTCCGACGCGGCTGCTGGACCGGCGCGGCGTGATCGAGCTTCTGGAGATGGTCGGCCTGGGCGCCGAGCACGCCGACCGCTACCCGCACGAGTTCTCCGGCGGCCAGGCCCAGCGCGTCGGCATCGCCCGCGCGCTGGCGTCCCGGCCCAGGCTGATCGTCTGCGACGAGCCGGTCTCGGCGCTGGACGTGTCGATCCAGGCGCAGATCGTCAACCTGCTGGCCGACCTCCAGCGGGAGCTGGGCCTGGCGTACCTGTTCATCGCCCACGACCTGTCGGTGGTGCGGCACGTCTGCGACCGGGTCGCGGTGATGTATCTCGGCCGCGTCGTGGAGATCGGCTCACGCGACGCCGTCTACACCGCCCCGGCCCACCCCTACACCAGGGCGCTGCTGTCGGCCGTACCGGTCCCCGACCCGGAGGTGGAGCTCGCCCGCGAGCGGATCGTCCTGCCGGGCGACCCGCCCAGCCCCGCCGACCCGCCTCCGGGCTGCTCCTTCAACCCGCGCTGCGTCATGGCCCAGGACGTCTGCCGGACCGAGGCCCCTCCCCTCGAGGTCCACGGCCCGGGAGACGCGGGAGACGCGGCGGAGAGGAAGGCGGCCTGCCACTTCGCCGGCTGACGGCGTCGCGCGCTTCCGTGCGTCCGGGGTCGCCGGGCGCACGGATGCGGGGGTTCCGGACCCGGAGCGCACGGAAGCCTCGGACCCGGAACGCGAGGGAGCGCGCGACCGCGGTCGCGCGCTCCCTCCGGCCCGGTGCCCCGGCCGGCCGTCAGCCGGTCATCCGGGCTGATCGCCCGAGCTGATCACCCGGGCCGGTCGCCCCGCCGGTCAGTAGACGACCGGCACGTCCACGGAGACGGACGTCGGACCGGGCAGGGGCGTGCCGCCTCCGCCGCCGGGCCCCGTGGGGCCGGGGGTGATCGTCACCGTGGCGCGGACCGTGGACCCGGAGGCCACGGTCGCGGTGACGCCCTCGACGGTGAAGACGTTGTTCCAGATGCTCAGCGCCCGGCGCCCGGAGCCGAGAAGGGGACCGCCGACGATCGCGCCGGAGACCTCCGCGCCGACGTCACGGGGGTTGACCGGCGGCTCGGAGATGCCGAGGGCGCCGACGATCCCGTACACACGTACCTGGTCGCCGGTGACGTCCGCGCACGCCTTGACGTTCAGGCCCTGGATCGGTCCCGAGACGCTGCACGTGGTCGTCGTCGTGAGGGTCGCGGCCGACGCGGGGGCGGTCGTGGCGAGCCCCCCGGCCACGACCGTCCCCGCCGCCAGGAACGCGAGACCACGCTTGGCGATCTGGTTCATCGATTTCCTCCCATGGAACGGTGCCCGGCCCCGTGCCGAGCGCCCGCAAGGAAAAGATGTCATATGTGAAATTGCACATAAAGATCTTCAAGCCGAAGAGCAGGAAAACAGCCTGGAACGATCCCGCGACGCCGCGATGACACGGCATCGCGCAACAGAACGGCGACCCCGGCCGCGTGAATCGTGAGTTCCCCTTCCTGTCGGGCGGCACCGGTTCACACCGAGCAGGTCCGCGGGGCGGGTGGATTCGGAAGGGCGCCGTGGCCGGGTCGGCGGTTTGGAGTTCGTATGGGCAGGAAGGGGCATTTTCGTCCGGCCGGATCGCGATGGAGGGAGACGCGGGATGTTCGAGGGGTTCGCCGAGGAGCGGATCGGCACCGGTGAGGCGGAGCTGTTCGTCCGGCACGGCGGCTCCGGGCCGCCGCTGCTGCTCCTGCACGGCCATCCCCGCACCCACGCGACCTGGCATCGGGTCGCGCCGCTGCTCACGGACGGCTTCACCGTGGTCTGCCCCGACCTGCGCGGCTACGGCCGCTCGTCGAAGCCGCCGACCACCCCAGACCACGAGCCGTACTCCAAGCGGGCGATGGCCCGCGACTGCGCGGCGCTGATGCGCGCGCTGGGCCACGAGCGATTCGCCGTCGCCGGCCACGACCGGGGCGCCTACGTGGCGCAGCGGGTGGCGATGGACCACCCGGACGCCGTGACCCGCCTCGTCGTGATGGACGCGGTGCCGATCGGCGAGGCGCTCGACCGGGCCGACGCCCGGTTCGCCGCCGCGTGGTGGCACTGGTTCTTCCTGGGGCAGACCGCCAAGCCCGCCGAGCGGGTGATCAACGCCGACCCCGACGCCTGGTACCGGGCGACGCCCGAGCAGATGGGCGCCGAGGCGTACGAGGACTACCGGCGGGCGATCCACGACCCGGCCGTCGTCCACGCGATGTGCGAGGACTACCGCGCGGGACTCGGCGTCGACCGGGCCGCCGACGACGCCGACCGCCGGGCGGGCCGCAGGATCACCTGCCCGGTCCTGTTCCTGTGGGCCGAGCGGGACGACATGGAGGACCTCTACGGCGACCCGCTGGCGATCTGGCGCGACTGGGCCGACGACGTCCGCGGCGCATCGATCGACTCCGGCCACCACATGGCCGAGGACGCCCCGGCGGAGCTGGCCGCCGAGCTCCGCCGCTTCCTCGGCGCGCCACCGGCCTGAGGCTCGCAGGGTCCCCCGTCAATCCTGGAGCACCTCGCGCAGCCGGGCGGCGAACGCCTCGGGGACCGCGCCGAAGCCCCCGTGGTCGCCGGGGAACACCTCGGGCCGCCCGCCCAGCCGCTCGGCCAGGGCGAGGGCCGCCCGGTGCGGCGGCTCGCCCTCCGACGCCTCGCCCACGGCCGTCACCACCCGCGTCCCGGACGCGTGGAGCGCGTCGAGGTCGGGGGTGTATCCGGAGAACGACGGAACCTCGTAGCCGATGAAGAACTCCATGTTCCGCCCCATCCGCGCCATCATCTCCAGCGTCTCCGCGTCGGGCTCGCCCTGCGGCGCGTCGGCTCCCCCGGGGATGCGCTCCCGCTCACCGCCGCCGTCGGCGTCGGCGGCGGCGGCGGCGTTCCGTGTCGTCCCCGCGTCCGCCGCGTCTGCGGTCTCCCCCGGCGCCGCGGTGCCCGCCGCATCTTCCATGGCCCCGGCGTTGGCCGCGTATCCGGCCTCGAAGACCCGGCCCGCCGCCTCGGCCCCCTCGGCGCGGAAGGCGTCAGCCACGTCGCGGGCGAGGGCACGCCAGCGGTCGCGCTCCGGCAGCAGCTCGAAGACGGGCGGTTCATGGGCGACCAGCGTGTGAACCCGCCCGGGGTGGCGGGCGGCCAGCTCCAGCCCGATCATCGCGCCGGAGCTGTTGCCGAAGACGCGGGCCGGCTCGTCCCCGGTGACGCCCATGGCCGTCAGCAGGCGGTACGCGTCGTCGCCGTGGACGGCGATGCTCTGCGGCTCCGGCGGCCCGTCGAGAGGGCTGCGCGAGTTGCCGCGCCGGTCGTAGGTCACCACCGTGTACCGGTCGGCGAGCCGGTCCGCCAGGGCGGCGTACCCGGCGGCGTCGTAGACGCCGCCGCAGATCAGCAGCAGGACGGGGCCGGAGCCGCGGACCTCGTAGTGGAGGTTCGCACCCGGGACCGGCAGACTGTCCGTCTTCACGTTCTTCACGTCGTCACTCCAAGGATCATGCGTCGCCGTCCCGCTCGGTCCGGCCGGTACATCCGTGAGTCGTAGCCGAGGCCGCCGCCTTGACACGCCCGGCGGAGGAATCCGGAGAGACTTCCAGGTCTCCGCGCGGGACCACGGGGTGAGCCGCGCCGCGCCGCCGTACGGTCCCTGGGCGGCTCGCGCCGTACTCACCCGCGGAGCTTTCCGGACAGGTCGCGCGTGACGCGGCTTCGGCCCGGCCCGTGCCGGGGCGGCCGTGCCGTACGGCGCCCCGGCGGCGGGTCAGTCGCGGCCCTGCCAGGTCGTCACGCACGCCTCGTTGCCCTCGGCGTCGGCCAGGACCCAGAAGGCGGGCGCCTCGGAGGCGTACGCCAGCACTCCCCCGGCGGCCAGCGCGGCCCGGATGCGGTGCGGCGCCTCGTCATGGGGGACGGAGACGTCGAGGTGGATCCGGTTGCGCTGGGGCCGCGGGGCGTCCATCTGCTGGAACCAGATCGCCGGGCCCTGGCCTACCGGGTCGACGAGCGCGTCCTCGGGGCCGCTCGCGCCGGCCTCGTCGACGTAGCCCATGACGGCCTTCCAGAACGGGCGGATCGCGGCGATGTCGAGCGCGTCGACGGCGATCTCGACGAGCTGCACGGACCGCGATCCCCGCCCGGCGACCTCAGGATCGGTGCGTAGGCCCAGTTCGCTCACGGCGACCGAGATCCTGCGGGCCAGGTCGATCTCCAGCGGCGTCACCCGGGCGGCGGCAAGCGACTGCAGGGTGAGGACCACCCGGTCGGCGCGGATGTCCATCCGCAGGCTTCCGTCGGCGTCGGCACCGGCTATGGCGGCGGCGCGGACGGCGACCTCCACCGCCCGGGCCGTCGACGGCACGGGCACGGACGCGCGCACGGCTCCGAGGACGTAGCGCCAGCCGATGTCGCCGACGGCATCGGATATCTCCTGTCGGGTCGGCGTCGTGCCGGTGCCCGCGACTCCCTGTGTCATCCCGTCATGGTCGCAGGCTTCCGGCCTATGGCAACAGCGCGAAAGAGATCGGCGATCTAGGACGTACCACAGCGAAGTGGCGTCGGTCGAGAGTGGCGATGGCATCCGCACCGAGTCGCTCGGCGATCGCGAAGACGGAGGCGTCCACCGCGCCGAGTGGGAAGTCTGCGTACTTTTCCACCAACTCGACCATTCGGTCGACATCTGCGCGGGTCAACGGGATGAGGCTGATCTGTCCGGCGCTGATGGATCGCAGGAAAGCGGCCTCCGCACGCGTCCCCTGCTCCCGCTCCAGCAGGTAACAGACTTCCGTGAGAACGGGATACGGCACGATCAGAGGCCGGGGGGTATGCCGCATCAGCTCGACGCATCAAGCATGATATTGATCATCGGTATCGGCGGCGGCGATGAGCGCGCCGGTGTCCCAAATGATCATTCAGGCTTACGCCCCATCTCCTGGCGCAGGATCTCGCTCGATCGGGCGGCGAGATCTCCCTCGCCACTGGAAAGAGCACCGACGAAATCGGGGAGCGGCCATTCGTCACCGCCGTCCTCGGTCGGAGTGCTCTCACGAACGATGGCCGGGATCGGCGCCATCTGCGACTCGGGAAGCCGGTCGATGAGCTGGTGTAACTCTTCTCGCAAGGTACTCATAGAGCCCAGGATACGGACCACGGGGCGGATACGGGCAGGACTCACGAGACCCACCAGGTCGGCGTCGTACCGGTACTCGCGATTCCCTATCGGCGGCCTGCTCCTGCTCGCCGGTCACGAGACCACCGCCGGCACACTGGCGCGGATGGTGGGACGGGCCGGGCGATCGCCCGGTTCTGCGGGGACGATCGCCCGGCCCGTCGGAGGCCGTCGCGCGAGGTCCCACCGCCGGGTGACGGCGGGTCGGCTTCAGGCCGTCGCCGACAGGCGCAGCGCCTCGGCGGCGACGGCGTGGCGCAGGTCGCGGATGCCGGCGCGGCCCCGGAGCGGGTGGACGTTGTTGGTCAGCAGGACCGCCGTCAACGCCCTGTCCGGATCCACCACCACCGACGTGCCGGTGAAGCCGGAGTGGCCGTAGGCGTCGGCGAGCGGGCCGACGATGGCCGGGTCGCCGATGCGCACCCCGAGCCCGTGGCGGAAGGCCGCGCCGCGCACCCCCTGGTCGCGGGTCATCTCGGCGACCGACTCGGACCGCAGGATCGGGGCGCCGCCGGTGCGCAGGGTTTCGGCGAACCGCAGCACGTCGTCGGCGGTGGCGAAGATCCCGGCGTGCCCGGCGACGCCGCCGAGGTCGTAGGCGGTCTCGTCGTGGACCTCGCCGCGCACGCATCCGCCGCCGGGGCGGCCGGGTGTGTCCTCGGTGGCGGCGATCCGGTCGCGCAGTGACGCCGCGGGCCGGTAGCCGGTGTCGGCCAGGCCGAGCGGCCCGGTGACCCGGGCGCGGAGCAGCTCGTCCAGGGGCGCTCCCCCGGCGATCTCCGCGATCCGGCCCGCCGTGATCATGCCGACGTCGGAGTAGACGTAGCCGTGACCGAGGGGGTGCGGCGGCGGGGTGGTCAGGACGTGGTCGAGGTGCGCGGCGCGGAAGGCGGCTCCCATGCCGATGGCCTCGTGGCCGGGTGCCCGGCTGGGCGGGAAGCCCGCGGTGTGGGTGAGCAGGTGCCGCATGGTGAGCCCGGCGCGTGCGCCGGGCAGCCGGGCGGCGACCGGCTCGTCCAGGCCGAGCAGGCCGTCCTCGGCGAGAGACAGGATGACGGCCGTGACGAAGAGCTTGGTGACGGACGCCAGGTCGAAGATCGAGTCGCGGCGGGCGGGCGGGCGGTCGTCGACGAGTTTCCCGGAGGCGTCGGCGTAGCGGACCAGTTCCCCGGCCGCCGCGGCGGCCACCACGTCGCCGCCGACGGCGATCACGGCGACCGCCGCCGAGCAGGCGTCCGGTACGGCCGCCGTCAGGATGCCGTCGAGCCGGTCAGGCACGCCGCACGTCCTCGGTGGCCCGCTCCCCCGCCGGCACGCCGGCCGGCCGCGCTCCGTCGGCCCGGTCGCCGCGGTCGCCGTCGGCCCGGCTGCCGTCCACCCGCGCCCCGTCGGCCCGCGCCCCGTCCACCCGGGCACCGTCCACCCGGGCACCGCCGCCCCGGGGATCCCCGGCGGCCGGGCGCGCCTCTCGGGCGTCCTCCAGCCGGTCACCGTGTACGGCGAGCAGGTCCCGGGCCGCGTCGGCGCCGATCCCGTGCTCGATCACCAGCACCGCGATCTTGACGTTCCACTCCGCCTCCTCCAGCGCGGCGCGGGCGGCGGCGTGGTCGGCGCCGGTGAGATCGGAGACCATGCGGGTGGCCCGGCCCTCCAGCTTGGAGTTCATCGCCGACACCTCGATCATGGTGTTCCCGTAGGTGCGGCCCAGCTTGACCATGGTGATGGTGGACACCATGTTCAGGACCAGCTTCTGCGCGGTCCCGGCCTTGAGGCGGGTCGAGCCGGTCACCACCTCCGGGCCGACGACGACCTCGATCGGGTGCGCGGCGGCCGCGGACAGGGGCGTGCCGGCGTTGCACGACATGCCGACGGTCAGCGCGCCGCGGCGTTCCGCCTCTCCGAGCGCGCCGATCACGAATGGCGCCCGGCCGCTGGCGGAGACCCCCATCACCGAGTCGAGCGGGCCCACCTCCAGGCCGGCGACGGCGGCGATGCCGGCGGCCTCGTCGTCCTCGGCGCCCTCGACCGAGCGGGTCAGCGCGGGCTCGCCCCCGGCGATGACGCCCTGCACCAGCTCGGGATCGGTGCCGAAGGTCGGCGGGCACTCGGAGGCGTCCAGCACGGCCAGCCGGCCGGAGGTCCCCGCACCCACGTAGATCAGACGTCCGCCCTGCCGCATCCGGTCGGCGACGGCGTCGATGGCGGCCGAGATCGCCGGTACGGCGGTGGCCACGGCGGCGGGCACCGTGGCGTCGGCCGCGTTCATCAGCCTGGCCACCTGCTCGGTCGAGAGCCTGTCGATCTGGCCGTAGCGCGGATCGCTCTGCTCGGTTGACAGGTCGGCGAGTGGATCAATCATGACGCCCCATGTCGCTAATTTTCACCGAAGTCTTCTATTCTGCAAATTATCTTCTATGAATGGAGCGATGTCACTCGTGCGGACCGGAATCGAACGAGTTGTTCACGACCCCGCCCTCCTCGGCGGCGGACGGATCGGCCTCGTCACCAACCCCACCGGAGTGCTGCCCGACCTCACCCCGGGCGTGACCGCCCTGCTGTCGGCGGGCGTTCCGGTGACCGCGCTGCTCAGCCCGGAGCACGGGGTGCGCGGAGCCGCCCAGGACGGTTACGGCGAGGAGGCGGGCACCGACCCGGCCACCGGCCTGCCGGTCCTCGACACCTACGGCGCCGCGGGCGAGGCCCTGGACGAGCTGGTGGCGGCCTCGGGGGCCGACACCCTCGTCTTCGACATCGCCGACATCGGGACGCGGTTCTACACCTACGTCTGGACGATGTACGACCTCATGGCCTCCGCCGCCCGGCTCGGGGTGCGCTTCGCCGTACTGGACCGGCCCAACCCGCTCGGCGGGACCGTCGCGGAGGGGCCGCTCCTCGACCCCGCCTTCGCCAGCTTCGTGGGCCGCGCGGCGATCCCGCTGCGGCACGGGCTGACCGCGGGCGAGCTGGCGCGGCACGTCAACCGTTCCATCGGCGCCGACCTGCTGGTCGTCGAGGCCGAGGGGTGGCGGCGCGACATGCCGTACGCGGCCACCGGCCTGCCCTGGGTGATGCCCTCGGCGAACATGCCGACCCCGGACACCGCGCTGGTCTACCCCGGCACCGGCCTGTTCGAGGGCACGAACCTGTCGGAGGGCCGCGGCACGACCCGCCCCTTCGAGCTCGTCGGCGCCCCCTACCTCGACGAGCGGTTCGCCGCCGGGCTGAACGCCCTGGACCTGCCGGGGGTGCGGTTCCGCGACGCGTGGTTCACCCCGGCCTTCCGCAAGCACGCGGGGCGGGCCGTACGGGGCGTGCAGCTCCACGTGCACGACGCCGAGGCGTTCCGGCCGGTGCTGACGGGGGTCTCGATGTTGCACCTGGCGCGCTCGCTGCACCCGGAGGAGTTCGGCTGGCGCCGCGGGGACGCCGTGCCCGAGGAGGAGGCCGGGCAGGGCGGGGACGGCGCCGCACCGGAGCGGAGGACCGCCCGGCCGTACTTCGCCGACCTGCTGTGGGGGTCGGACACGCTGCGCCGGACCCTGGACGCCGGGCAGGACCCACGCGGGCTGTGCCCGGCCCCGGCCCACCCGGAGGCCTGGACGGGCGGCGAGCCGCTCCTGTACGGCTGAGCCCCCCGCACCGGCCGGGTCCCGCGACGCGGCGGAGCACCCGGCCGGGTGCGCGGCGCACCGGTCCCGGGCCGGGCTCGCGGCGTACGCCGCGGCCCCGGCCCGGGAGGCGGGCCGCCGGCTCAGCCGGCTCATCGGCACCCGGGACGCCGGCATCCGGCCGTCACCGCAGGGCGCGCCGGTAGAGCCAGAAGACCCGTTCGGCGCGCGCCCCCGCCGCCCGGGAGTAGAACCTGAGCGGTCCCACCCAGCCGATCTCCGCGTTCTCCTGGCCCGCGGCCCGCTGGTCGGCCAGGCAGCGGCGCAGCAGGACCCGGCCGACGCCCAGCCCGCGCGCGGCCGGGGCGGTGCCCATCGGGCCGAACCAGGCGGGCCTGGCGCCCCAGGCGGCGAAGCCGAGGATCTCCGAGCCGCGGGCGGCGTAGTGGCAGCCGCCCGCATGCTCGGCCTCCCACGCCCAGTTGTCGTTCCAGTGCTCCCGGATGAAGGCGAGCACCGTGTCGAGCCCCGCGCGGTCGCCGGGGCCGGCGGCGTGGACGGTGACGCCCGCCTCCGCCAGCCGTGCGACGTCGGCGTCGGTCGACAGGTCGGTGTCGGCGCCGAGGGAGGCGGTCATGTTCCAGGCGACGTCGTGGCGCTCGTAGCCGAGGCTCTCGGCCAGCGCCGCCGCCGCGGTGTAGCGGACGTCGATCCCGGGCCAGGCGTAGCAGGGCGGGTTCCCCGCGAAGCGCGCCTCGGCGGCACCCTCGGCCCGCAGCCAGTCCTCGGCGGCGGCGACCAGCGCGCGGCCCCGCCCCGCGTCCCGCGCCTCCGGGCGTACGGCGAGCAGGTCGATGTGCCCGACGGAGGGGTCGCGCTGGGACACGGACGCGAAGACGACACCGCCGAGGTCGGCGGTGACCAGCGCGGTCCACCTGCGCCCCGCCGGAGGCGACGACAGGCTCGCCACCAGCTCCGGGGCCTCGGGGGCGTCCAGGGTGAGGGCGGCGGCGGCGATCTCGCGCAGCGCCGCCGCGTCCGCCGGGCCGGCCGTACGGACCACGATGCCTGAGGCCCCGGCGGCCGGAGCGTTCCCTGCGTCCGGGGCGGAGGCGGCGTGCTGTCCCATGGGGTTCGTCCTCATCCGATCGGGGTGGCGATGACGTCGCGTCGCTCGGGGTGGAAGCAGGCGTACTCCTGGGGGAAGCCCTCTCCCCGGCCGAGCAGCGGCAGCTCGTTCTCGCAGCGGTCGGTGCGGAACGGGCAGCGCCGCGCGAACAGGCAGCCCGCGTCGTGGTGGCTCTCGTTCAGCGCCTCGGTCGGCACCACGGGCTGCTCGCCCGGCTTCTCCAGCCCGTGCAGCACCGGGATGGCCGACAGCAGCGACTGCGTGTAGGGGTGCACCGGGTCGGCGATGATCGTCTCCACGTGGCCCCGCTCGACGACCTGGCCGCGGTAGATGACGTACAGCTCGCCGTCGTCGCCGATGTAGCGGGCGGTCGCCACGTCGTGCGTGATGAACAGCACGCTGACGCCGAGCCGCTCGCGCAGGTCCTTCAGCAGCGCCAGGATGCCCAGCCGGAGCGACACGTCGATCATGGAGACGGCCTCGTCGGCGACGAGCATCTCCGGGTCGACGGTGAGCGCGCGGGCGATGACCACGCGCTGGCGCATGCCGCCCGACAGCTGGTGGGGGTAGCGCGGCAGCACGTAGCCCGGGTCCAGCCCGACGAGGGCGAGCAGTTCCTCGGCCCGTTCGTCGGTCCACGCGCGGGAGCGGCCGGTCTGCTTGGCCCGCAGGGACAGCGGCGCGTCCAGCGTCTGGTGGATCGTGCGGGTCGGGTTGAGCGCCGAGTACGGGTCCTGGTGGATCATCTGGATCCGCCGGAAGTACGGCTGGCGCTGCCGGTGCCGCAGCGACGACATGGCGGTGCCGTCGATGACGATCTCACCGGCGTCGTAGCCCTCCAGCCCGGCGATGATCCGTCCCAGCGTCGTCTTGCCGCAGCCGGACTCGCCGATGAAGGACGCCGCGCCTCCCTTGGGGATCGCGAAGTCGACGCCGCGCAGGGCCTTCACCTCGCGGCCGGCGAGCACGCCGCCCCGCTGCTTGAAGGTCCTGGTGATGCCCGTTCCGGTGATCATGCCTGCTCCCCCGATGCTCCCGGCGTCCCGGCGGTCTCCCGCGCTCCCACGGTCTGCCGCGCCGCGGCCTCTCCCGTCTCCCCGGCCCGGTCCGCGGCGCGGTCCTCCGCCTGGACCTCGACCCGGTCCGCGGCGCGGTCCTCGGCCTCGACCGCGTGGCAGGCCACGATGGACGTCCCCCGGACGACGACCGGCGGCTCCACCGTCTCGCAGACGTCCATGCGCAGCGGGCAGCGGTCCCGGAACACGCATCCCTGCTTCGGGATGGTGCCCAGCGTCGGGGGGCGGCCCGGCAGGGCGCTGGCCTCGCCGATGTCGCCCACCAGGCGCGGGATGGCCCGCAACAGGCCCTGGGTGTAGGGGTGGCGTGCCGCCCTCAGCACGTCCATGGTGGGGCCCTGCTCGACGATCTGCCCGCCGTACATGACGGCCAGCCGGTCGGCGACCTCGGCGACGACGCCGAGGTCGTGGGTGATGATCATCGTGGTGAGGCCGCGTTCGGCGTGGACCTCGCGGACGATCCGCAGGATGTTCGCCTGTGTGATCATGTCGAGGGCGGTGGTGGGCTCGTCCAGCACCACCAGGTGGGCGTTGAGCACCAGCGCCAGCATGATGCCGACCCGCTGGCGCATGCCGCCGGACAGCTCGTGCTGGTGGGAGTCGAGGACCCGCGCGCCGTCCAGGCCCATCCGGCCCAGCAGTTCCCTGGCGTCGGCCACGAGGCCGCGCAGGTCCTCGACGCCGTGCGAGCGGCCCAGGTCCAGCAGCTGCTTGCCGACGGTCTTGAGCGGGTTGAGGGAGTTCTGGGCGGCCTGGAAGACGTAGCCGATGTGCCGGCCGCGCGCCTTGCGCAGGTCCTCGCCACGCAGCGTCACGACGTCGCCGAGACCGTCGATCTCCACGCTGCCCTCGCTGATCCTCCCCGGAGGCTGGACGGCGTTGAGCAGCGACAGCGCCAGTGTGGACTTGCCGGAACCCGACTCGCCGACCACGCCGGTGATGGTGCCGGGCGGCAGCTCCAGGTCGATCCCGCGGATGGCGGGCAGTTCCCCGGACGGTGTCCGGTAGACGACGGTCAGGCCGCTGACGCGCACCCCCGGCGTCGCCCTGCCGGTGTTCTTGTCGGTGGTGGGCACCCGTCACTCCTCACGCAGGCGGGGGTTGAAGATCTCGTCCATCGCGTCGACGACGAGCACGATGCCCAGGGTGAGCAGCAGGATCGCCAGCAGCGGCGCCATGAGGTACGGCAGCGCGGCCGGCGACGACATCGCGCCTCCGCCGAACACGGCGAGGTTGAGCATCACGCCCCAGTTGTTGGCCTCGAACGGCAGGACGCCCAGGAAGAACAGGCCCACCTGCGCGTAGACCGCGCCGGTGACGGCGATGAGCATGTTCATCGCGATGAAGGGGGCCATGCTGGGCAGCAGCTCCTTGCCGACGATGTGCGTCGTGGACAGCCCCAGACCGCGGGCGGCCTCGATGAAGCCGCGCTCACGCAGCGACAGCGTCTGCGCGCGCACGGCCCGCGCCACGCCGCCCCAGCCCAGCAGGCCGAGCACCAGGCCCATCTCCAGGGCGCTGTTGAACTTCCAGATCGTCGACAGCACCAGCAGCAGCGGCAGGCCGGGGATGGTGAGCTTCATGTCGGTGATCCGCATGAGCACGGTGTCCCAGCGTCCGCGCCGGAACCCGGCGAACAGCCCGATGCCGGTGCCGAGGACCACCGTGATGACGGCGGTGACCAGGGCGGTCAGCAGGACGTACCGGGAGCCGGTGACCAGCAGCGACAGGACGTCGGTGCCCTCGAAGTCAGTGCCGAAGGGGTGTGCCCAGCTCGGCGGCGCGTACAGGGCGCTGGTGTCGCGGGGCAGGTGCTCGGGGTAGAACATCGGCCCGAAGATTCCCATGAACGCGAACCCGGCCACGATGACCGCGCCGAGCATGCGGCTGGGCTTGCGCTTGAGCACGCGCCAGACGCCGCGCCAGAAGTTGCGCCGCAGGGCGGCTCTGCCGCCGCCCACCGGGCCGCCGGCGGTGGCGCCGCCGGCCGCGGTGATGGTCTGCGCCGTCATGCGGCCCCCTCTCCACTGCGCACCCGCGGGTCGATCACGGTGTAGAACAGGTCGGCCGCGATGTTCGCGATGATGATCGCCCCGGTGATCAGCAGGAACGCGCCGCCCATCAGGGCGTAGTCGCGCTCGGTGATGCTGTTGATGAGCATCAGCCCCAGGCCGGGGTAGTTGAAGATCCGCTCGATGAAGATCGCGCCGCCGAACAGCAGCCCCAGCGACAACGCCAGGATGGTGAACAGCGGCAGGATCGCGTTGCGGGCCACGTAGCGGAAGATGAAGCCGCGTTTGAGGCCGCGCAACTCGGCGGCGAGGATGAAGTCGTCGCCGAGGACGGTGACCACGCTCGACTTCATCGCCAGGATCCAGCCGCCGTAGCTGGCCAGCGCGTAGGTCAGCACCGGCAGCGTGGCGTGCGAGATGAGCGAGCCGATGTACCCGGCGTTGAAGCCCGGCTCGAACATGATGTCGGCCGTGCCGCCCGCGGGCAGGATCGGGATGAGCGTGGTGAACACGGCGCCCAGCAGCAGCGCGAGCACGTACTGGGGGACGCCGTGCAGCAGCGACCCGGAGATCGCAAGGATGTCGCCGAGCTTGCCCGAGCGCCTGATGGCGGCGTAGACCCCCATGATGACGCCGATCAGGAAGCTCAGCAGCGTGCCCACCAGCACGGGCAGGATGGTCCACTTGGCGGCGGAGAACAGCACGGTCGACACGCCCACGCCCGGCACGGTCAGCGACTGGCCGAGGTCTAGGCGGAGCAGGCCGCTCATGTAGTCGACGTACTGCTGCCACATGCCGCCGGTCGGGGCGAAGCCGTAGAGGACCTCGACGGACTGCTGCGCCGCCTCGGGCGACATGCCCTGCTCGACGAGCTTCTCGTACTTGGCGGCCATCGGGTCACCGGGGATGCTCCTGATGACGAAGAAGCTGACCGTGGTGACTATCAGAACCATGACGAGCCCGCGGGCCAGGTGGCCCGCGAGCTTTCTTGCGATCATCGTCATACGCTGCTACTTCTTCTTGACCATGCCGAGCTGGATCCACACGCCCGACGTCTGGCGGAGCAGGTCGCTGTCGTTCTGCGGGAATCCGGTGAAGCGGTTGGTGTTGATGAACTGGGTGTTCACGTAGTCCCAGAGCTGGATGACCGGGAGGTCCTGGTTGGCCGCCTTGGCGAGCTGGCCGACGATGGCCTTCTGCTCGTCCTCGGGGGCGGAGTTGAGCTTGGCGGTGAGCTCACCGGGGTTGATCTTCTGGCCGTCGACCTCGATGGTCTCCGGGCCGCCCATCCAGTTGCCGTTCTTGCCGGGCGCGGAGTGCTTGACCTTGCCGCCCAGGTTGGCCCAGCCGTTGGAGGCGCCGTAGAGGCGCTGGTAGATGTTGTACGGCGCGGGGCCGAGCGCGGTCAGCCAGAACCCGACGTCGTACTTGCCCGCCGCGATCTCCTCAAGGTAGATCGGGTAGTCGGCGACGGTCAGCACCTCGGCGTCGATCCCGGCCGCGTTGAGCTGGCTGGTGATCGCCTTGGCGCCGGAGACCCAGTCGGAGAACGGCGCCGGGACGTTGATGGAGAACTTCCACGGCGTGCCGTCGGGCAGCGTCCACTTGCCGCCCTCCTTCTTGAGGCCGGCCTCCTTGAACTCCTGCTCGGCCTTGGCCACATCCAGCTTGTACGGCTCCAGCTTGCCCAGCTCGTCGCCGAGCCACTCGGCGGCGGGCTGCTGGTGGATGCCGGTGGTGGTGACCGACGCGACGCCGCCCTCGGGCGAGGCGATCTTGGTGATCTCGGCGCGGTCGATCAGGTAGGCCAGGCCGCGGCGGACGTGCACGTTGTCGTAGGGCTTCTTGGACTGGTTGAACGCCAGGCCCAGCGCCACCGGGGAGAAGCCCTTGACGACGGCGTTGCCCGGGGTGGCCGCGATGCGCTTCATCACGTCGGCGGGCACCGCGGTGAACGGCGCGTTGTCGAGCTTGCCGGCGATGAGGTAGTTCCAGATCTGCTCGTTGCCGGTGTAGTTGAGCAGCTTGACCTGGTCGGGACCGACGTTGGCGGCGTTGTAGAAGTTCTTGTTCTTGACCAGCAGCGCCTCGCCGGGGTTCATCCGCTCCAGCGTGTACGGGCCGGCGGAGACGTCCTTGGGCGGGGCGAAGGCGATGACCTTCTCGGCCAGCGCGGTGATCTCCTCGCGGGCCTTGTCGGCGTCGGCGCCCTCGCCGCGGGCGGCCTTCAGCTTGTCCCAGAAGTCGGCGGGCAGCACGCTCTCCCAGACGTGCTTGGGCACGACCGCGCTGTCCATGACGCCGCGCACGAACGTGACGCTGGGGTTCTTCATGTCCTGGGAGATCTTGACGGTCTTGTCGTCGACCACCTCGACCTCGGAGGCGGCGCCGGCCGCGCCCGGGGTGATCGCGAAGGCCGTGCTGCCCTGGGTGTAGGCGAGGGCGATGGAGAACTTGACGTCCTCGGCGGTGACGGGCTTGCCGTCGGACCACTTGTTGTTCGGCTGCAGGTGCAGCGTGATCGAGGAGTTGTCCGGCGCGATGTCCCAGCTCGCCGCGATGCCCGGGTAGAACTGGTTCGGGTCGGTCAGGTGGTTCTTCGCCCAGCCGAGCTTCATGACGTTGTAGCCGGAGAACGCGTTGCCCTTGGGGCTCCACGGGTTGATCGGGCCGTTGACGTCGAGGCCCGGCTTGGTGCCGTCGATCGTGGTGTAGAGACCACCGCCGCCACCCGTGCCGCCCGCGGCGGACTTGTTGTCGGTGTTGCCGCTGCACGCCGTGACGGCGGCGAGGCCGAGCAGTGCCGCTACGGCCGCTAGTCGCTTCATGAACCACTCCGTTGGGGCTTACGTGGCCGGGTTAGCCGGGGTTGACCGGACCCTATGTTCGGCCTGCGAGGGACGTCAATAATCTCCAGACGTTGTGAGAATCCTGTAACTTTCCTTCATCGTCCTCCGGGGGGCATGGAGAGCCGTCCTTCGGTACGGCACGCCCGCTCCGGTCGCACGACGTGCCCGCCCGTACGGTTCCGCCCCTCATCGCGCAGCGGTCCCACCCGGTCGTACGGGATGCCCAGGGAGGCTACCCGGCAATAGGTCATGCAGTGGCAAAAACCCCATCAAGGACGTGAACGGCGCCCCAGGACGCGGCATGATGCCCGCTCGTGACCGAGACGGAACGCAGTTCACCGGAAAGGGGCCGGCCGTGGCGCAGAAGGTGATCCTGGTCGACGACCTCGACCACTCCGAGGGCGCGGATGTGACGAGGCGGGAGTTCTCCCTGCTGAACCGGACCTTCGCCATCGACCTGTCCGACGACAACCAGCGGCGGCTGTGCGAGGCCCTCGGCCTGATCGAGAAGGTCCTGGAGAGCTCCCGGGAGGTCAGGCAGGCGTCGCGGTCGCGGCGGCCCGCCGACGCCCCCGTCCGCCTGCGCGGGCACACCACCACCGACGTCCGCGAGTGGGCCCGTGAGCAGGGGCTGGAGGTGCCGGTCAGGGGCCGCGTCCCGGAGGAGGTGCTCGAACGGTTCCTCACCGCCCACCCCGGCGCCGCACCGGACCGGGCGGAGGCGGAGTAGGCGGAGACGGAGCGGACGGCCGAGGCGGCGGAGACGGCGGAGGAGAGACCCGCGCCGCAGACCCGCGCTACCCTCCTTCGAGGGGGTGAGCGCGCTGGCCACGGAGGTCTCCGGCACGGGCGGGGAAGGCGGCCTCGACGTGCGCGAACTGCGCGACGCCGGGGAGTTCGAGGACGTCGTGCGGCTGTTCGACGCGATCTGGCGTCCCGACCCGGGCAACCGGCCGATCACGGCAGAGCTGATGCGGGCGCTGTCGCACGCGGGCAACTACGTCGCCGGCGCCTACGAGGGCGGGCGCCTGGCGGGGGCGTCGGTGGCGTTCCTGGCCGCTCCGATCGGCCGGGCGCTGCACTCCCACGTCACCGGCGCCCTTCCCGGCCGCGGCGCCGGGCTCGCCCTGAAGCTGCACCAGCGCGCCTGGGCGCTGGAGCGGGGCCTGGACCGCGTCACCTGGACCTACGACCCGCTGGTCCGCCGCAACGCCCACTTCAACCTCGTCAAGCTCGGCGCCCGCGCCGAGGAGTACCTGCCGTCGTTCTACGGGGCCATGGACGACGCGATCAACGCCGGGGACGAGTCGGACCGGCTGCTCGCCGTGTGGCACCTGCCGGAGCCGCGGGTGGTGGCGGCCGCGCGGGGCGAGCCGTACGTCCCGGAGGTGCCCGCGGACGCGGTGACCGGCCTGGCCTCCCTGGGCGGTCTGCCGTCGCCGGGCCCGGCGGAGAGCTGGGGTGGGGCCCGGACGGTGCTGGTGGCCGTGCCCGGGGACATCGAGGCGCTGCGCCGGACCGACCCGGAGGCGGCGCGGGCGTGGCGGCGCGCCGTACGGGAGGTGCTGGGCGGGCTGCTGGCGGAGGGCGCCCGGGTCACCGGCTTCGACCGCCGGGCCGGCTACGTCGTGGAACGGCCCGGCCCATGAGGGCGGGTCACGTCGTGGAACGGCCCCGGCCGCGAACGGCGTGAGCGCACGAGTGACATGAGTGAAGGGAGAGGCGGCGCGGGCCGCACACCATGAAGATCACCGGAATCGAGCTGCGGCGGATCGCGATGCCGCTGGTGGCGCCGTTCCGCACCTCGTTCGGCACCGAGACCGAGCGCGACGTGCTGATCGTGCGGGTCGTCACCCCCGACGCCGAGGGCTGGGGCGAGTGCGTGGCCATGTCGGAGCCGCTGTACTCCTCCGAGTACGTGGACGGCGCCGCCGACGCGCTGCGCCGCTTCCTGATCCCCGCCCTGCCCGCGCACGCCGACGCCGAGTCCGTGAACAGGGCGATGGAGCCGTTCAAGGGCCACCGCATGGCCAAGGCCGCCCTGGAGACCGCCGTGCTGGACGCGTCGCTCCGCGCCTCGGGACGCTCCCTCGGCGCGTTCCTCGGCGCCTCCCGCGACCGGGTGCCCTGTGGCGTGTCGGTCGGCATCATGGACTCGGTCCCCGAGCTGCTCGACGCCGTGGAGGGCTACCTGGACGAGGGGTACGTCCGGGTCAAGCTGAAGATCCAGCCGGGCTGGGACGTGGAGCCGGTGCGGGCCGTACGCGAGCGGTTCGGCCCGGACCTGCTCCTTCAGGTCGACGCCAACGCCGCCTACACCCTCGGCGACGCCCCCCGGCTGGCCGCGCTCGACGCCTTCGGCCTGCTGCTCGTCGAGCAGCCGCTGGCCGACGACGACATGGTGCAGCACGCCCGGCTCGCCCGGCGGATCGCCACCCCGATCTGCCTGGACGAGTCGATCGAGTCGGCCCGGCACGCCGCCGCCGCCATCTCCCTGGGCGCGTGCTCGATCATCAACGTCAAGCCCGGCCGGGTGGGCGGCTACCTCGAGGCGCGCCGCATCCACGACCTGGCCCGCGCCCACGGAGTGACGCTGTGGTGCGGCGGGATGCTGGAGACCGGCGTCGGCCGCGCCGCCAACCTCGCCCTGGCCGCGCTGCCCGGCTTCACCCTGCCGGGCGACACCTCCGCCTCGCGCCGTTACTTCGCGACCGACGTCACCGCCCCGTTCGAGCTGCGCGACGGCCACCTCGACGTCCCCACCGGCCCGGGCATCGGCGTCGACCCGCTCCCCGGCGTCCTGGACGAGGTCACCGTCTCCACGGAGTGGATCCCGCTCTGACCCGGGCCGCGCGCCGCGGCACGGGGCTCGGCAGAGGCCCCTTCCGGAGCTCCGTGGAGCCTCAGTGCTTCGGTGTTCCGACGCCCATGTCCGGGACGAACTGGGTCATGCACCCCATGGGGTCGTCCGCCGTGCCGCAGAGGACCGGCCAGCTGAGGAACGGCCCGTACTTGAGCTGCCGGTTGACCCTGGAGATGGGGCCGAACGCGCTGTCCGGGCCGTACTTGCTGCGCGTGCCGAACCTGTCGGTGAAGGGGACCTCCGCGCGGGTGTCGGCCCGGACCTCGCCCGCCCGGTCCGGCGCGGCCGCGTTCTCCGCCTGCCCGGAGGAGGGGGCCGCCTGCGTCTGCCCCTGCCTCGACGGAGCCTGCCCGCCTCGCTCCGGCCGCTCCGCGCGCCTCGACGCCGTCGGCCGTCCCAGCCGGCTGCGGTTCGTGGCCTCCCGCCCGGCGAACCGTCCCCGCCCCTTGCCCGCCGCCTCCTCGGAGGAGGACGCGTCCTCGCCCTGCGCCGGCGCGGCGGCCTGCCGCCCCGGTACGGCGTGCCGCCGCGCCGCGTCCCGCCGCTCGGCCGAGGCCCCGCCCCGCCGCTCGGAGAGGGTCTCACCCTGCCGTCCGGGGACCGCCCTGTCCTGCCGGAACCCGGCGTCGTCCCGTCGTGCGCCGGAGTCCCGCCGTACACCGGAGTCCCGCCGTACACCGGAGCCGCGGGCGCCGGGGTCGCGGGCGCTCGACCGCCGGACGCCGGGGCCGTGGACGCCGGGCGCCCGGACGCCGGTGACCGGATCCCCGGCAGTGGAGCCGGAGGCGAACCCGAAGGCGGACCCGGAGGTGTCCGCCTGGCAGACGCCCCCCGGCACGGCGAGGAGGGCGGTGCCCAGGGCGGCGAGCGAAAGCTTCGCCATTGTGCCCACCGAAGAACTCATAATTAGCCCTTTCCGGACATTTCATCCTATTAATGCGCCACACATCTTCTAAACCGCCGGTCACCAGATACCCGGTCACTTTCTGCGATAACGAGAAATAGTTAATCGTGGCATTTGATTTATGGATGGAGCCGGAAATTTACCGGTGGAATCAACGGCGATACCGCGCTGTGGCCGTCGCCCTCCGACGCCCAAGGCCGCGCAACGCGCCGGAAGCGGCCCGCCCAAGGCCGCACGGCACCACGGAGACGGCCCGTCCTTCGGCCTCCCCCTCGAAGGCGGCGTGCTTCAGCCCTTCAGCGCGGCGGGAAGCCGCTCCAGCAGGCCCTTCAGGTCGTTGGCGTGCTCCTCCTCCTGGGCGAGGAGGTCCTCGAAGACGCGGCGGGTCGTCACGTCTCGGTCGCCGAGCCACTGGACGATCTCGGTGTAGGAGGCGATGGCGACCCGCTCGGCCACCAGGTCCTCCTTGATCATCTCGACGAGGTCGAGGCTGTCGTCGTACTCGGCGTGCGAGCGCAGGGTCAGCGTCTCGGGGTTGAAGTCCGGTTCGCCGCCGAGCTGCGTGATGCGCTCGGCGAGGCGGTCGGCGTGCTCCTGCTCCTCCGCCGCGTGCTCCAGGAACTCCGCGGCCACCGGCTCCGCGTGGATCCCGGTGGCGGTGTAGTAGTGCCGCTTGTACCGGAGTACGCAGACCAGCTCCGTGGCCAGCGCCTCGTTGCACACCTGGATCACCCGCGGAAGGTCGGCGCCGTAGGCCGACGTGATCGGCCCCTTGTCGATCTCCTGGCGGGCCCGGGCGCGGATCTCCTTGATGTCGGTGAGAAATTCAGCCATGGGCTTCCTCTAACCGGTATCGCACCTTTCATTCGGATTTTTACTATTATCCGGGCGGCTCCTGACCCGGAACGGCGACCCCGCCCCGGCACCCGCGGCCCGGCATCCGAGCCGTGTTCCGGACACCGAAGCGACGGCCCGGACGTCCCGGGCGCCGGCCTCCGGCCCTCCCCGCGGGTTCCCCCGGCGGTGTCAGGACCGTTACCGGCGGGCCGGTTCGCCGTACGGCTCCCCGGGTAGTCGAACCCGACCATGGGAACAGCGACGGAAGTGCCGCAGACACGGAGCATGAGCGGTGAGGAACTGTCGGCCGACCACGCCTGGGTCACCCTGCGCAGGTACGGCCGCTGGCACCTCGTGCGCGACTCCTTCGCCAGGTTCAGGTACGGCGAGGGCATGACGAACTCACGGGCGCTGGCCTTCCAGGTCTGCCTGTCGATCATCCCCGGCGCCATCGCGCTGGTGGGCCTGAGCTCGGTGGTCAACCAGGAGCACCTCGGCCAGGTGCTGGAGCTCACCCTGAGCCGGATCGCACCCGGGGCCGGGGCGGACGCGGTCCGGGACGTGCTCGCCGACAGCCACCGGAAGGCCGGCCAGGCCGGGGGCACCCTGGCGCTGTGGCTCGGACTGGGCACCGCGCTGGTCTCGCTGACCAGCGCCATGGCCCAGGTGGAACGGGGCGCCAACCGCATCTACGGCGTGGAGCGCGACCGCCCGTTCTTCCGCAAGTACGGCAGGGCCCTGGTGATGGCGCTGACCGCGGGCGCCTTCATGACCGCGGGCTTCGTGGTGATGGTGGGCGGCGGCGCGATCGGCCGGGCGCTCGCCCAGGTCTACGGCTGGAGCGAGGCCGGGCTGGAGGCGTTCACGCTGGTGCGCTGGCCGGTGGGGTTCCTGCTGGCGGTCATGTCGGCCTCGGTGCTGTTCCGCGCCGCGCCGCGGCGCAGGCAGCCGGGCCACACCTGGCTCGCGTTCGGCGCGCTGGTCTCGATCGTCCTGTGGACCGCCCTGACGCTGCTGCTGGCGTTCTACGTCGAGGGCAGCGGCACCTTCGGCTCCACCTACGGCCCGCTCACCGCCGTCATGGCGCTGATGCTGTGGTCGTTCCTCAGCTCGATGGCGCTCTTCCTCGGGCTGGCCTTCGCCGCGCAGATGGAGGCGTGCCGGGCCGGGAACGCCCGGCCGACCGGGCCGGACCCCGGGCCCACGGCCGAGGAGGAGCGCGAGCCGCTGGTGGGCGCCGCCGGGACCGCCGTGGCGGACACCGTACGGCGGGTCACCGGGCTGCTGCGGGAGACCGTGGAGAGCGGGGCCCCGAAGAAGTCCGGGCGGCGCGCGTCCCGGGGATGAGACCCCGGACGCCCTCGGGCCGCACATGCCCCGGAGACGCCGGAGAACGGGACCCGGACCGCCCCGGACCGCGCCTCCCGGGGATGGGTCCACGGCTCAGCCGGGTCCCGCCGCGTCGTCCCCGCGCAGGAGCGACCACACCGTCTGAGGGGTGAGCGGGGTGGTGGCGACCCCGGCGGCGATCCCGGGCACGGCCGCCGCCACCGCGTTGCCGATCGCCGCGGGCGGGCCGATCGTGCCGGCCTCCCCCGCGCCCTTCATCCCGCCCGGCGTGATCGGCGAGGGCGTCTGGGTCAGGACGACCTCGATGTCCGGCACCTCCCGCGTCGTCGGCGGGAAGTAGTCGGCGGCCGGCTGCCCGTCGGCGGAGTACACGACCTCCTCGGTCAGCGCCATGCCGATCCCCTGGGCGATCGCGCCGCGCAGCTGGCCCTCGACGATCGCCGGGTTGACCAGCGTCCCGGAGTCGCCGACCGCCCAGTACCCCTCGACCTCGATCTCGCCGGTCTCCACGTCGACGGCCACCGCCGCCGCGTGCGCCCCGTAGGCGTAGGTGTAGTCGGCCGGGTCGTGGGTGACGCGCTCCTCCAGCCCCGGCGGCACGCCCTCGGGCAGGTCCCAGCCGCGCCACGCCGACAGGGCGATCTCCCGCAGGGTCAGGCGCGAGGCCGGGTCGCCCTTCACCCGGACGGCCCCGTCGGCGATCTCCAGGTCCTCGCCGGAGACCTCCAGCCGGTGGGCGGCGATGGCGACGATCCGGTCGCGCAGCAGCCGGGCGGCGCGGTTCAGGGCGCCGCCGCCGACCACCAGGGAGCGGCTGGCGATGGAGCCGATCGAGGAGTACGGCGTGGCCGCGGTGTCGCCGAGGACCACCTGGACCCGGTCCAGCGGCACGCCCACGCCGTCCGCGGCGAGCTGGGCCAGCGTCGTCTCGATGCCCTGCCCCATCCCCGCCACCCCGGCGTGCACGACGAGGGAGGCGTCGGGCTCCATCCGCACGATCGCGGTCTCGAACCCGCCCGCGGCCTGACCCGCCGCCTTGAGCCCCATGGACGGCCCCATGCCGGTGGCCTCCACGTGGCAGGAGAACCCGACGCCGCGCCTGCGCCCGTCGCGCGGCGACCCGACGCGCGCCAGCTCCCGCACCCGGCGCAGGGCGGCGGGGTAGTCGCCGCTGTCGTAGGTCTGCCAGGTGCGGGTGGCGGCGGGCAGCTCGCCGGGGCCGATCATGTTGCGCAGCCGCAGCTCGACGGGGTCCTCGCCCAGCAGCCGGGCCGCCTCGTCCACCAGCCGCTCCCTGGTCCAGGTCGCCTCGGGCTGGCCGAAGCCCCGGTAGGAGCCGGTCGGCGTGGTGGTGGTGACGGCGGCCCGCACCCTCGCGCCGGCCCGCTCGAACCGGTAGGGGCCGGGCAGCATGATGGCGGTCACGGCGAGCGGGCTGATCCCGACGTTCGACGGGTGGGCTCCCAGGTCGCCGAGGATGTCGCAGTGCAGGGCGACGAACCGGCCGTCCGCGGTGAACGCGAGGCGTCCCCGGTGGACGGCGTCGCGGGCCGGCAGGGTGGCGGACAGGTGCTCGGCACGCGTCTCCGACCACCGCACCGGGCGGCCGATCCGCAGGGCGGCCAGGCAGACGAGCGCCTCGTCGGGGTAGAGGTGCTCCTTGCCGCCGAACCCTCCCCCGACGTCGCAGCCGATCACCCGCACCGCGTTGAGGGGCAGTCCCAGGGCCTCTGCCGCGTGGTCGCGCACGTGGTGCGGGGCCTGCGTCGCGGCCCAGACCGTGAGCGTGCCGTCGGAGAAGCCGGCCACGATCCCACGCGGCTCGACCGGGCTCGGCGCGGCCCGGCCCAGGCGGAACGTCATCTCCACGACGTGGTCGGCGGCGGCGATCGCCTCCTCGCAGTCGGGGTCGCCGACCTCGAAATCGGTCACCACGTTGGTGCCCCAGCCGGGGTACAGCAGCGGGGCGCCGTCACGGGCGGCGTTCTCCACGCCGACCACGGCGGGCAGTTCCTCGAAGGTGAGGCGGATCAGGTCGGCGGCGTCCCTGGCCGCCTCCGGGGTCCGCGCCACGACGGCGGCGAGCGGCTGCCCGGCGTAGCGGATCTCCTCGTCCAGTACCGGGTAGGAGGACTCGCGCTGCCCCGGAGCGACCGTCACGCACGGCAGTCGCGCGCCCGCCGCGTCGGCGGGGACGATGACGTCGAGCACCCCCGCGGCGGAGCGGGCGGCTCCGGTGTCGCACCTGGTGAGCCGCCCGTGCGCGACGGGGCTGCGCACGATCACCGCGTGGGCGGCGTCCGGCGGACCGACGCCGCCGACGTACCTTCCGCGCCCGGTGAGCAGCCGCCCGTCCTCGCGGCGGGGGGCCCGCGCTCCGACGTAGGGATGACGATCGGTCATGGACCCGATTCTGCGCGCCGCCCGCCCCCTCGCCAAGACCGCCCTGCCGTACGGCGGCGCGTTCACCCTTCGGCGGCGGGACGTCCGGCGGTCAGCCGGCGGGACTGTCGGTCTGGCGGCCCACCTGCGTGGCCAGCTTCTCCAGGCTCTCGTCGAGGGCGCGGTCGATCTCCCCGGCGGGCGGGGCGTGCTCCTCGTCGAAGAACGACAGGTGGATGGTCACCTCGCTCCCCCCGGCACCGCTGTCGGCGACCTGGAGCCAGCCACTGTAGCTGGCGTCGTCGCGGGTGCCCCACTCCAGCCGGAGCTGCTCCGGGACGGCCCGGAACAGGCCCCGGGAGTCCTGCCCGGTGTCGTCCTCGTGGACCGTCACGGCCGGCGGCTCCTCAGCACGCACGTGCAGCTCGCGCGGCAGCCAGTCGTCGAGCCGGTCCAGGTCGCTCACCTGGTCGAACACGATCTCCGAGGTCGCGGGCATGGTGCGGGAACGCTCGTACTCACTCATCGCAATCGTCACTCCCTGTCACGGAAACATCGAACGGCCCTTACCCGTCGGCGGCCCGTCCATCCCTGGACCGCCCCTCCCCCGCGGTCTCCGTCCCAGGGGTCTCCGGGCCGCGCCGCCCGTCCGGGGCATGGCGCGCCGTGGGCGCCGGATCCCCGGGGTGGCGATCGGGAGCGGATACCGCGATCATGGGCCTTTCCGACGGCGCAGACGGCGAGGTTGACGATGACGGCGGAGCAGGCACCCCCCGGAGTGAATCCGCAGATCCCGAACGCGGCCCGGATGTACGACTACTTCCTCGGCGGGAAGGACAACTTCCAGGCCGACCGGGAACTCGCCGAGCTGGTCCTCTCGGTGCTGCCCGAGACCAGGCAGGGCACCAGGGAGAACCGGCTGCTGATCGGCCGGATCGTGGAGTACCTCGCCAAGCGGGGGATCACCCAGTTCCTCGACCTCGGCTCGGGGTTGCCGGCCCAGCAGAACGTGCACGAGGTGGCCCTGCGGTTCGCCCCGGACGCCCGGGTCGCCTACGTCGACAGCGACCCGGTGGTCTGCGCGCACGGCAATGCCCTGCTGGCCAAACACGACAACGTGATCATGGCGCGGGCGGACGCGACCGACCCGCGGAGCGTCCTCGCCGACCCGCGGATACGGAGGCTCATCGACTTCGACCGGCCGGTCGCGGTCCTGATGATGTTCTTCCTGCACCTGGTCCCCGAGGAGGCCGGCCCCCAGGGGTTCGTCGCGGCCTACCGCGACGCGCTGCCGTCCGGCGGTCACCTGGCGATCTCGCATGTCGCCGGGGACGCCGCCCCCGAACGCACCGCCCAGGTCGCCGAGCTGTACCGGCGGTCGAACGCGGCGTTCGTCCCCCGGTCGCGCGAGGAGGTCGCCCGGTTCTTCGGTGACTTCGAACTGGTCCCGCCCGGCCTGGCCGACGGCGTCAACGCGGTGGGCGTGTGGCCGTTCTCCGATCCGGACGTGCCGCCGTCGGCCTACGCCGACATGGCGGGCCTGGCGTACGTGGGCATCGGCCGCAAGCCCTGACGCACCCGGAACGCGTCCGGAATCGCGCCCGGAACGCGTTCTGAACTCGGGGGCGCGGGGCGTGTAACGGACGGCGCGGTCGCGGAACGGTACAGGTGCGGGCGGTACGGGCGGAGCCGGCGGGGCCTCGCCGGCTCCGTACCGGTCCCCGCGGCACCGGCGGGCGTCGTCCTCCGGCCGCGCCCGGCAGGTGTCGGCTCCGCCGGGGACGGGAATCCTCCTGTCCGGGTCGTTCGCTCTCTTCGGAAGAACGCCTCGGACGCCGGAGCGGGAGGAGAGGGTCGTGGAGTCCTTCGCGGACGGCGGGCTGCCTCCCGACGACGTGATGGTGGCGGCGCTGCGGGCCGGGGACGAGGCGATGTTCGCGGCGCTGCTGGACACCTGGTCACGCGGGATGCTGTGGCTGGCCCGCTCGCACGTGTCCACCAACGACTCGGCGCAGGAGGTCGTCCAGGACACCTGGCTGGCGGTCATCCGGGGCATCGACGCCTTCGAGGGCCGCTCGTCGGTCAAGACGTGGGTCTACCGGATCCTGGTCAACACGGCCAGGAAGCGCGGCGTCCGGGAGAACCGCGTGGTCCCGTGGAGCAGCGCGTTCGAGCACGAGAGCCCGACCGTCGAGCACGCGCGCTTCCAGGGCGCCGACGACCCCTTCCCCGGTTTCTGGAAGGAGGCCCCGGCTGCCTGGCCCACCCCCGAGGGCGAGGCCCTGGCCGCCGAGGTGCGCGGCCTGATCGGCAAGGCCCTGGCGGAGCTGCCTCCCCGGCAGCGGGTCGTGATCACCCTTCGCGACGTCGAGGGGTGCACCTCCGAGGAGGTGTGCGAGATCCTGGGGATCTCCCCCGCCAACCAGCGGGTCCTGTTGCACCGCGCCCGGGCGGCCGTGCGCGGGCGGCTGGAGGAGTATTTCGAGACGGCGGGACGGTCGGCGTAGTGAAAACGGTTCAGGTTCGAGACGGTGAGGCGGTCGGCGCTGTGAAGCGGTTCAGCTGCGACGAGGTGGTGGAACTCGTCACCGCCTACCTGGAGGGCGAGCTCGACGAGACCACTCGGAGCCTGTTCTCCGAGCACCTGTCCGGGTGCGAGGGCTGCACGCGCTACCTCGGCCAGATCCGCGCCACCGTGGGCGTCCTGGGCTCCCTCGGCGCCTCCGGTCCCGGCTCCGAGCCGCCCCGCGCACCGTCCGACGGGCTTCCGGAGAGCACGCGCGAGCGGCTGCTGGCGGCCTTCCGCGAGCACCGGCGCCCCTGACTCCACGAACACCGGTGGATCCTCCGCGAGCGACGGCGTTCTGAGATTTTCCGCGTTCCCGGTGTAACGTCCGCGCCCCTGCCGGGTCTGTAGTCCCGTACCCGTCAGGCGGGAGGGGCGGCCGATGAACGGTGTGGTGACCGGGGAGACCCCGATCCGGGACGCCGCGGAGGTGGAGGACTTCGCGCGCCGATGCTTCGGCGCCGGCCCCGGCGACCGGCTGGGGATAGAGCTGGAGTTCCTGGTCTTCGACCTCCGGGACCCCGTACGCCAGGTCCCCCTGGACAGGGTCGCCGCCGCGTTGCCGCCGATGCCCGGCGGGAGCAGGGTGACGTTCGAGCCGGGCGGGCAGCTGGAGCTCTCCGGACCGACGGGCCCGCTGCCGGAGGCCGTCGCCCGGGTGGCCGCGGACGTCGACGCGGCGCGCGGGGCGCTGCGGGAGGCCGGCCTGGCGCTGGCCGGGGCGGGCCTCGACCCGGTACGGCCCGCCCGGCGGCAGCTCCGACTGCCCCGCTACGACGCGATGGCCGCGTTCTTCGGCTCGCCGTACGGGCCGCTGATGATGTGCTCGACGGCGTCGGTCCAGGTGAATGTGGACCTGGGCGAGCGGCCGGGGGAGCGCTGGCAGCGGGCGCACCTGCTGGGGCCGGTCCTGACGGCGTCCTTCGCCAACTCGCCGCTGCTGGAGGGCGGGCCGTGCGGGTGGATGTCGGGCCGCCAGGTGGTGTGGGAGCGCCTCGACCCGACGCGGACGGCACCCGTCCCCTGGCGGGGGGATCCGGTGGCGGCGTGGCGGGACTACCTCCTCGACGCCCGGGTCATGCTCGTCCGCGAGGAAGCCGGGGAAGGCGGGGAACGCGGGGACGGCGCGGAGGGCGGGGACGGCGGGCGGTGCCGCCCGGTCCACGACGGGTCATCCCTGCGCGACTGGCTGGCCGCGGCCCCCGCCGTCCACGCCCGCCCGCCACTGGTCGCCCAGCCCCGTCCCGCGCCCGGGTCGCCGGGCCCGGCGCGTGACCTGCCCGCGCGCCCGCCCACCCTGGCGGACCTGGCCTACCACGCCACCACGGTCTTCCCCCCGGTCAGGCCGCGCGGCTGGCTGGAGATCCGCTACCTCGACGCGCAGCACCCGGCGTGGTGGCCGGTGTGCGCGGCGGTGACCCACGCGCTCGTGACGGACGACCGGGCGGCCGGCGCGGCGCTGGCCGCGGTGGAGCCGTACGCGGCGAGCTGGGCGCGGGCTGCGCGGCACGGCCTGGCGGACCCGGGGCTGCGCGCGGCGGCCGACGCCTGCTTCCGGGCCGCCCTCGGCGCGCTGCCCCGGCTGGGCGCGCCGCCCGCGCTGGTCCGCAGGACGGAGGCGTTCGCCGACCGGTACGTGACGCCCGGCAGGTCTCCGGCCGCCGACCTGCTCGACCTGTTCGGGGCGGCCGGTACGGCGGGCCGGGCGGTGGAGCCGGAGCGGCGCCTGGCGGCCTGGCTGGCCGGCCAGGAGGGGTAGGCGCGCGCACGGCATGACGGCCGGAGCCACGAGCGCGCACGGGCGGCGCGGGCCGCCGTACGGGCGGCCACGCGGCACGGACGGCGAGGAGGACGCGGAGTGACGAAGGGAATGAGCGGGTTGAGCGAGATGATCGTCGACGGGACCGATGCGGACCGCCTCAAGGAGCGGATCGCCGCCGAGCTGATCGCGGTGCGGGGCCGGTCGCTGGCCTACACCGACGCCGAGGACGACCTCCTGGTGCGGCAGCACTCGCCGCTGATGTCGCCGCTGGTGTGGGACCTGGCGCACGTCGGCAACTACGAGGAGCTGTGGGTGCTGCGCGAGGCCGGCGGGATCACCCCGCTGCGGCCGGAGATCGACGACCTGTACGACGCGTTCAGGCATCCGCGCCGGGACCGGCCGTCCCTGCCGATCCTGGGGCCGGCCGAGGCGCGCCGCTACATCGAGGGCGTGCGCGGCCGGGTGCTGGACGTCCTGGACGGCTTCGACCCGCACGACCCCGACCCGCTGCGCCGCGACGGCTTCGTCTTCGGCCTGGTCATCCAGCACGAGCACCAGCACGACGAGACGATGCTCGCCACCCTCCAGCTCTCCGGCGAGCCGGGCCTGGTGCGCGACGCCGAGCTGCCGCCCGGCCGCGCCGGCGGGCCGCAGGAGGTGTTCGTGCCCGCGGGCCCCTTCCTGATGGGCACCTCCACGCTGCCGTGGGCCTACGACAACGAGCGGCCCGCCCACCCGGTGGACCTGCCCGCCTACTGGATCGACCGGTTCCCCGTCGGCAACGCCGCCTACGCCGCGTTCGTCGAGGACGGCGGCTACGACGACCCCCGGTGGTGGAGCGAGGAGGGCGTGCGCTGGCTGCGGGAGAGCCGGGCCCGCGCGCCGCTGTTCTGGGTCCGGGACGGCGGCGCCTGGTGGCGTACCCGCTTCGGCCGGACCGAGCCGGTCCCCATGGACGAGCCGGTGCAGCACGTGTGCTGGTACGAGGCCGAGGCGTACGCCCGCTGGGCCGGCAGGAGGCTGCCCACCGAGGCCGAGTGGGAGAAGGCGTGCGGGTGGGACCCGGCGGCCGGGCGGGCGCGGACCTACCCGTGGGGCGACGACGATCCGGGAGCCGGCCGGACGAACCTGGGGCACCGGGCGGCGCGACCGGCGCCGCTGGGGGCCTACCCCGCGGGGGCGAGCGCGTACGGCGCCGAGCAGATGGTCGGGGACGTGTGGGAGTGGACCGCCTCGCACTTCCTGCCCTACCCGGGTTTCCGCAGCTTCCCCTACCGGGAGTACAGCGAGGTCTTCTTCGGTCCCGGCCACCGGGTGCTGCGCGGCGGCTCCTGGGCGGCCGACCCGGCGGCGGTCCGCACCACGTTCCGCAACTGGGATCTGCCGATCCGGCGGCAGATCTTCTCCGGGTTCCGCTGCGCCCGGTCGGCGTCCCCCGAGGAGTCCTGACATGGCGGCGCGAGTCCCCGGGGCGTCCCCGCCGCGAAGGAGTACTTACATGCCGGATATTTCGGCATACGTCCGCGGAGCGGGCCCGACCCGCCGGCCCACGGCCCTGGAGGACGCCTGATGTGCCGGCACGCGGCCTGGCTGGGCGCCCCCCGGTCCCTGGCCTCGCTGATCCACGAGCCGGAGCACGGGCTGCTCCGGCAGTCCTACGCGCCCCGCATGCAACGCCACGGCCGGGTCAACGCCGACGGCTTCGGAATGGGCTGGTACGACGGGTCCCTTCCCGAACCGGTCCGCTACCGCCGCGCCGTCCCGATGTGGACCGACGCCAACCTGCCCGCCCTGGCCCGGGCCGCCCGTTCGGGGTGCCTGCTGGCCGCGGTGCGCACGGCCACCGTGGGCATGCCGATCGAGGAGACCGCGACCGCGCCCTTCACCGACGGGCGGTGGCTGCTCAGCCACAACGGCCGCGTCGCCCGGGACGCCCTGCGGGACCTGGCCGACGACGCGCCGAGCTCCTGCGACTCCGCCTGGGTGGCCGCGGCGGTGTTCACCCGGAGGCGGGAGGGCCGGCCGCTCGGCGAGTCCCTCGCGGAGGTCGTCGTCCACGCCGGGGCCAAGGACCCCGGGGCCCGCCTGAACCTGCTGGCCTGCGACGGCGCCGTACTCGCCGCGACCACCTGGGGGGACACGCTCTTCCTGCGCACGGATCCGCCCGGCCCGGACCTCGCCGCCCCGGACTCGCCGCGGGCCCCCTCTCTCCCGGGTTCCCCGCGCGCCGGAGAGGGCTCCCCGCACGCCGGAGGGGGCGTGCTCGTGGCGAGCGAGCCGCTGGACGACCGCCCCGGCTGGCGGGCCGTACCGGACCGGCACCTCCTCCTCGTCTCCGCCGGCGGCGTGGAACTCCAGCCGCTGTGACCGGCGTCCGGTACGGCCGGCACACCGGCCGGCCGCCGTAGCCGCGTCCCGGAGACCCGGCCCCCGGCCCCGGACCCGGACCCCGAAGCCCGGAAACCCGGAACCCGACGACCGCCACCCCGTCCACCGAACCAGGGAGGTTCCCGTGACAGTCACCCGGCACGCCGTGGAGCTGATCGACCATCTCGACCGCGGCTACCTGCGCCAATCCCTCGAGCACGACGTCCGCACCGGCCTGACGGCCTCGGCCAAGTGGCTGCCGCCCAAGTGGTTCTACGACGCGGCGGGCAGCGAGCTGTTCTCGCGCATCACCCGGCTGCCGGAGTACTACCCCACGCGCCGGGAGCTGGCCATCCTGCGTGGGCACGCCGACGAGATCGCCCGGCTGAGCGGGGCCGACACGCTGGTCGAGCTGGGCTCGGGCACCAGTGAGAAGACGGTCCTGCTGCTGGACGCCATGGAGCGGGCGGGCGCGCTGCGCGCCTACACGCCGGTGGACGTGGACGCCGTCACGCTGGGCGACGCCGCGCGCCGGCTCGCCACCCGCTACCCGGGGGTGACGGTGCGGCCGGTGCGCGCCGACTTCGAGCGGCACCTGGCGCTGCTGCCCAGGGCCGGGCGGCGGATGACGGCCTTCCTCGGCGGCACGATCGGCAACCTCGACCCGGTGGCGCGCGAGGCGTTCCTCACCGGGCTGCGCGCCACGCTGGCGCCGGGCGACACCCTGCTGCTCGGGGCCGACCTGGTCAAGGACGCCGGGAGGCTGGTGCGCGCCTACGACGACGCGGCCGGGGTGACGGCCGCCTTCAACCGCAACGTGCTGCACGTGCTCAACCGGGAGCTGGGGGCGGACTTCGACCCGGAGGCGTTCGCCCACGTCGCCCTCTACGACGCGCGCAACGACTGGATCGAGATGCGGCTGCGCGCGACCCGCGACATGCTGGTGCGGGTCGGCGACCTCGGCCTGTCGGTCCCCTTCACCGCGGGTGAGGAGACCCGCACCGAGATCAGCGCCAAGTTCCGCCCGGACGGCCTGCGCCGGGAGCTGTCCCGGGCCGGGTTCACGGTGACCCGCTTCCTGACCGACCCGGACGGGGACTTCGCCCTGGTGCTGGCCGGGGTCTGAGCCCCACGGCCGTACCGTCCCAGGCCTCGGGCCGTGCCGGCCTGAGCCTCATGACCGTACCGGCCCGAGCCTCATGACCGTACCGGCCCGAGCCTCACGGCCGTACCGGCCCGAGGCCGCGCGGCCGTACCGGCCGGGGCGGGTCTCGGCCGTCCCCCCGGAGCGGGGAGGCGGCTGGACACATCACCGCCCCGGCGTCCCCCGCCGGGCGAAACGTCCAGGGTGGGTTGCGTGAGCCCGGCGGAGCGGCACGATGCTGAGACGTGAACGACAGCGATCTCCTCAATCTCGACGGCCGCAGGTTCGTCATGGTCAGCTCGACGGCGAGCGAGGTGGACCCGGCCGGGCCCACCGAGTTCTCCTACCGGGAGTCCGGTGGGGTCATCTGGGGCGACTACACCGGTGACACGGTGGTCCACGGGCGGTTCGTCGGCACCCGGGACGGCGACCGGATCGAAATCTCCTACGTCCACCTGCTCAAGAGCGGGGAACGCGCCGGCGGGCGCAGCGGCAGCCGCATCGAGCCCCGCGAGGGCGGCCGCCTGCGCCTGGTGGAGGAGTTCACGTTCGCCGGGGAGGACACGGTGCACGTGAGCGTGTGCGACGAGGTCGTCTGACCGGTCAGCCGTCCTGCTGGAGCCGGCCGCGGCCCTCGGCCGCGCCCACGAAGCGCATCTTGCCCAGCGGCACCTCGCTTCCCGGACCCGCGGCGCTCCCGGAACCCGCGGAGACCCCGGAGCCCGCGGGCCCGGCCGGCTCCGGGGCCGCGCGGCGGGGGACGGCCCGCCCGCCCGCCCGGTCCCCCGGCAGCACATAGGGCCGCCTGATCACCTCGTCCAGGATGAAGACCGTCTCGGTCGCCTTGACCGCCGGGATGCCCGCCAGCCGTTCGGTCACCATGGCGTGCACGGCGGCGACGTCGGCCATCCGCACCTGGATCATGGCGTCGTGCTGGCCGGTGGTGATCGCGCAGTACTCCACCTCGGGCATCGCCGCGAGCTCGGCGCGGAACTGGCGCCACATCTGCTGCCGGACGGTCACGAAGATCAGCGCGGTGATGCCCAGCCCCGTGCGGACGTGGTCGATCTCGGCGGTGAACCGTCTGATCGCGCCGTCGGCGCGCAGCGCCTCGAACCGGGTGTAGGCGTTCGCCCGCGAGATGCCGACGCGCTCGGCGAGGGCCGCGACGGAGATCCTGCCGTTCTCCCGCAGCACCTCGAGGATCTTCAGGTGCGTGGCGTCGAGCTCCAGGCCGATGCCGATCCGTCCAGACTGGGCGCCTCCGCGAGCCGGATTGCTTGATGTTTCGGTCATGCCCATACCTCTCGGCCGAGATTCGTCTCGGCTTTCCGCCTCGTGCTGGACTTTCTGCCGGACAATACTGGACGATCGGCGACTAAACGTCCATATGGACCAATTTCGGAGGACATAAAATGGCGACCCGTTCTCGGCGCCCGGGGGCGAAGGCGGCCCTGCTGCCGGTGCTGCTCACCGGCGCCCTCGCCCTCGCCGCCTGCTCAGGCGGCGGCTCGTCTTCGGCCCCCGCGTCGGGAGGCGGCGGAGGCGCCGGTTCCAGGACGCTGGTGATCGACACCTCCTTCGACCTGAAGACGGCCGACCCCGGGCGCACCTACGAGCCCACCGGCCTGATCGTCGGCAAGGCGGCCTACGAGACCCTGCTCACCTTCGAGGGCTCCGACGTCACCAAGCCGGTGCCGGCCCTCGCGGAGTCGTTCGAGCTGTCCGACGACGGCAAGAAGCTCACCCTGAAGCTCCGCAAGGACGCCACGTTCGCCGACGGGTCCCCGGTGACCGCCGACGACGTCGTCTTCTCCCTGAACCGGGTGCGCGACATGAAGGGCACGCCGTCCTTCCTGCTCGACGGCGTCGAGGTCGCCAAGACCGACGACACGACGATCACCCTGACCTCGGAGAAGGCCAACCCGGCGCTGCCGTACATCCTGCCCAACCCCGCGCTGGGCATCCTCAACTCCAAGGTCGCCAAGGAGCACGGCGCCACCGCCGACCCGGGCGACAAGGCCGAGCAGTACCTCAACTCCGCGTCGGCGGGCTCCGGGCCGTACACCATCGAGTCGTTCAACGTCAGCAGCCAGGTGGTGCTGCGGGCCAACGCGAAGTACTGGGGCCAGGCCAAGCCGGTCTACGACAAGGTCGTGATCCGCAACGTCGAGGCGGCGACCCAGAAGCTCAACATCTCCCGCGGCGACAGCCAGGTGGCGCTGAACCTCTCCGGCGACCAGGTCGCCGGCATCACCGGCGACCTGCAGGTCACGAGGACGGCGTCGGCCAACGTCATCTTCCTGCTGGCCAACCGGGACCCCGCGGTCAGCAAGGTCACCTCCGACCCCAAGTTCGCCGAGGCCGTCCGCAAGGGCGTCGACTACGCGGGCCTGCTGGAGCTGGCCGGCGAGGGCTCGGTGCAGGCGCCCGGCGTCATCCCGTCGATGCTGCTCGGCGCGCTCCCGCCGGAGGCCGCCGCCGGCCGCGACGTCGAGGGCGCCAAGGCCGCCCTGAAGGAGAGCGGCCTGGCGAACCCGACGGTCAAGCTGGAGTACCCCAGCGAGCTGACCGTCAACGGCCTGTCCTTCCAGCCCTTCGCCGAGCGGATCCAGGCCAACCTCAAGGAGGTCGGCATCACGGTGGACCTGGCCCCCGCGCCGGTCACCACCGCCCTGGACAACTACCGCAACGGCAAGGAGGAGCTGGGCCTGTGGTACTGGGGCCCCGACTACCCCGACCCCAGCGACTACCTGTCGTTCCTGCCCGGCAAGCTGGTGGGCCTGCGGGCCGGATGGAAGGCGGGCGCCGACAAGGAGCTGGAGGCGGCGGGCGAGAAGGCCGCCGCCGCGACCGGCGACGACGCGCGCAAGCAGGCGTACTCCGACGTCCAGACGAAGCTGAACGCCTCCGGCCCGTTCATCCCGCTCATCCAGCCCGGTCAGAACATCGTGACGGCCGCCTCCGTCACCGGCCTGAAGTTCAACCCGGTGTGGACCGTCGACGTCGCCGGTCTCGGCGTCAAGTAGGGACCGTCAGTGCCGATCAAGCGTCCACCGGCGGCGGGCGACCGTCCGAGGGCGGCCCGGCGGGAGCCGGGCCGCCGCGGCGCCCGTAGCCCGCTGGCCCGCTTCCTGGTCCGCAGGGTGCTCACCGCGCTGCTGCTGGCGGTGGGCATCACGCTGGTCACCTTCGTGCTGACCAACCTGGTCCCCGGCGATCCCGTCGCGGCCAACCTCGGCCAGCGCGCCCTGGGCGACCCGGCGATCGTCGCCCAGTGGCGGGCCGAGCACGGGCTGGACAAGCCTCTCCCCGAGCAGTATCTGCTGCATCTCCAGGGGGTCGTCCAGGGCGATCTCGGGACGAGCCAGCAGAGCCACCGCCCGGTCATGGACGACCTGGCCGAGTCGGTGCCGGCCACGCTGGAGCTGGCCGGCGCCGCGATCCTGATCTCCATCGTCGTGGGCGTGGCGTTCGGCGTCGTCGCGGCGCTGCGCCGCGACCGGTTCTCCGACCACCTGCTGCGCGTCCTCAGCCTGTTCGGCATCTCGGTGCCCACGTTCTGGCTGGCGCTGACGGCGTTCTACGTCCTCTTCTACCGGCTGCGGATCGCCCCCGGCAGCGGCCGCATCGACCCGGGCCTGACCCCGCCGCCGCACGTCACCGGCCTCTACACCCTCGACGCCGCTCTGGCGGGCCAGTGGGACGTGTTCTCCTCTGCCGTCGGTCACCTCGCCACCCCGGCGCTGGTGCTCGCCCTGTACACGATCGGCCTGCTGACCCGGTTCACCCGGTCGGCCGTGCTGGAGGTGCTGGGCCAGGACCACGTGCGCGCCGGGCGGGCCAAGGGCCTGCCGCCGCGGGTGATCCTGTTCCGCTACGTGCTGCGCCCGGCGCTGGTGCCGGTCATCACGGTCGCGGGCCTGGCCTTCGGCAGCCTGCTGTCAGGCACCGTCCTGGTCGAGGCGATCTTCGCCTGGCCAGGCGTGGGGCAGTACGCCTACAAGAGCGCGACCACCCTGGACCTGCCCGCCGTGATGGGTGTCGGCCTGGTCGTGGGCGGGGTCTACCTCGTCATCAACCTGATCGTCGACGTCCTGTACGGCGTCATCGACCCCCGAGTGAGACTGTCGTGACCCCTTCCCTCTCCGGCGCCGTCTCCAGCGCCGTCCCCGGCGTCGCCCTCGACGGCCGGGGCGCCCCGCGGAGGCCGCGGTGAAGCTCCCCCGCGCGTGGCGGCAGCCGCTGGCGATCACCGGCGGGATCGTCGCGCTCGCCTGGTTCGTGATCGCGCTGTCCGCTCCGCTGCTGGCCCCGCACGACCCGCTCGCCCAGGAGCTGCCGCGGCTGGCGCCGCCGGGCCCCGGCCACTGGTTCGGCACCGACCAGCTCGGCCGCGACATCCTCAGCAGGGTCATGTACGGCGCGCGGCTGTCGATCCCCCTGACGCTGCTGCTGGTCGCGCTGTCGGTGCTGGTGGGCGGCCTCCTCGGCGCCGTTTCCGGATATTTCGGTAAATGGGTGGATGAGACGATCATGCGGTTCGCCGACCTCGTCTTCGCCTTCCCCACCGTCATCCTGGCCATGGTCGTCGCCGCCGCGCTCGGCGCGAGCCTCACCAACGCCGTGCTGGCCGTCCTCGTCGTCGCCTGGCCCGCCTACGCCCGCGTCACCCGCGGCCTGGTCCTGGGCGTACGGCAGCGCGAGTTCGTGCTGAGCGGGCGGCTGCTGGGATTCTCCGCCTGGCGCTCCCTGCGCGTGGACGTGCTGCCGAACGTCACCGGGCCGATCCTGGTGCTGGCGACCCTGGACATCGGCACCGCGCTGCTCCTGCTGTCCGGCCTGTCCTTCCTCGGGCTCGGAGCGAAGCCGCCGTCCCCCGAGTGGGGCGCCATGGTCGCCTCCGGCGTGGAGGTCTTCGACAGCTGGTGGGTGGCGGCCTTCCCCGGCCTGGCCATCCTGACCGTGGTGCTCGCCTTCAACTTCCTGGGCGACACGCTGCGCGACGCCCTCGACCCGCGGACCGCCCGGGCCATCAAGGAGCGTGCGCTGTGACCCTCGCGATCTCCGACCTGAAGGTGACCCTCGGCGACAGGGAGATCCTGCGCGGCGTCGACCTCGAACTGCGCGCCGGCCGGGTGCACGGGCTGGCCGGCGAGAGCGGCTCGGGCAAGACGATGACGGGACTGGCCGTCCTCGGCCTGCTCCCGCACGGGGCCCGGGTGAGCGGCCGGATCGCCCTGGGCGAGCGCGACCTGCTCGCCATGACCCCCCGGCAGCTCAACGCGGTGCGCGGCGGCGAGGTCGCCATGGTCTTCCAGGACCCGGCGACCAGCCTGCACCCGATGCTCACGATCGGCCGCCAGCTCACCGAGCACATGCGCCACCACCTGCGCCTGGATCGGCGGCAGGCGCGGGCCAGGGCCGCCGACCTGCTGCGCCAGGTGCGCATCCCGGGCGTGGAGGAGGCCCTCGGCCGTTACCCGCACCAGTTCTCCGGGGGCATGCGCCAGCGCATCGCGATCGCGGTCGCGCTGGCCTGCTCGCCGAAGGTGCTCATCGCCGACGAGCCGACGACCGCGCTCGACGTGACCGTCCAGGCCGGGATCCTGCGGCTGCTGCGCGGCCTGTGCGACGACCTGGACCTGGCCGTGCTGCTCGTCACCCACGACCTCGGCGTGATGTCCGCGGTCGCCGACGAGGTGAGCGTGATGCGGGACGGCGTGGTCGTGGAGACCGGCCCGCGCGCGCAGGTGCTGCGCGACCCGGCCCACCCCTACACCCGCGCCCTGCTGGACTCGCTACCCGGGGAGACCTCATGACGCTGCTGAGCGTGAACGACCTCGTCGTCGAGCACCGCACCCCCGGCCGCCCCGTGGTGCGCGCCGTGGCGGGGGCCGGCCTGACCGTCGAGGCGGGCGAGGTCGTCGGCCTCGTCGGGGAGTCGGGATGCGGCAAGTCGACGCTGGCCCGCGCGGTGTGCGGGCTGGCCCCGGTGACCGAGGGGACGATCTCCTTCGACGGCCGTACGGTGACCCCGCTGGGCCTGCGCCGCAGGGACCGGTCGCTGACCGGGATCCAGATGGTCTTCCAGGACCCCTACTCCTCACTGAACCCGCGGCGGCGGGTGGGCGCGCAGATCGCCGACGGGCTGCGGGCGGCGGGCGACACCGCGACCACGCCCACCGACATGCTGGAGCGGGTGGGGCTGCCCGGCGACGTCGCCGGCCGTCACCCACACGAGTTCTCCGGCGGGCAGCGGCAGCGGATCGCGATCGCCCGGGCGCTCGCCGCCCGGCCATCGCTGCTGATCGGCGACGAGCCCATCTCGGCGCTCGACGCCTCCGCCCAGGCGCAGGTGGCCACGCTCATGCGGGACCTCGCGGTCTCCGCGGGCGCGGGACTGCTGTTCATCAGCCACGACCTGTCGGTGGTGCGGCTGATCGCCGACCGGATCGCGGTGATGTACCTCGGGAAGATCGTGGAGGTGGGCCGGACCGCGGAGGTCTGGCGCGACCCCCGCCACCCCTACACCCGGGCGCTGCTGGGCGCGGTCCCGGCGCCCGACGGCGCGGGGGTGCTGCCCGCGGAGCTGCCCGGGGACGTGCCGGACCCGGCCGACCCTCCGTCCGGCTGCCGGTTCCACCCGCGCTGCCCGGTCGCGATGGACGTCTGCCGGGAACGCGAACCGGCGTTCGGCCCGGTCGCCTGCTGGCTGCACGAACCCCGATGATCGATGAGGTGCGCCGCCGGATGGCCGAGGAGGGGATCGACGCCCTGGTGCTGCGCTCCTCCCCCGACTTCCGCTATCTGGGCGGCCGGGACGACGGCCACGACGGGTACCTCGTCCTGACCGGCGAGGGCCCGCCCGCCGCCGCGGCCGGCCCGCGGGAGGCGGCGGCGCTCGTCCCGGCCGCCGCCCGCCGCATCGGGGTGGACCCCGAGATGCGGGCCCGGGAGCTGTTCTCGTTGCGGGTGGACGCCGAGCTGGTGCTGGCGTCGTCCGTGCTCGCCCCCTTACGGCTCCGCCGGGGGCCGGCGGAGGTCGCGGCGACCGGGCGGGCCGCCGCGGCGGCGGACGCGGTGCTGCTCGCGGCCCGCGGGCTGGCGTGGTTCGGCGCCACCGAACGCGTGATGGCGCGGCGGCTGCGGGCCGCGCTGGCCGAGGCCGGATGTGAGGAGACGCTGTCGGTGCTCGTCGCCGCGGGCGAGCACACCGCGCTCCCCCGGCATGCGGCGTGCGACCGTGTGATCAATCCCGGTGACGCGCTGCTGGTGTCGGTGTGCGGCAGATGGGACGGCCACTGCGCGGAGGTGGGCCGCGTGTTCGCGGTGGCCGAGCCGCCGGAGGACTTCGAGGCGATGTACTCGGTCGTCCTGTCCGCGCAGCGGGCCGCCCTGGACGCGGTACGGCCCGGCGTGACGGCCGCGGAGGTCGGCCGGGCCGCCCGGGAGGTGATCGACGGCAGCGGCTACGGCGAGTACGCCGGGCGGCGGCCGGGGCGTGGTGTGGGACGGAGCCACGAGGAGGGCCCGTGGCTGGTCCCCGGCGACGGGACGGTGCTCGAACCCGGCACGACGGTCTGCCTGGAACCGGCGATCTACCTGCCGGAGCTGTTCGGCGCACGGGTGGCCGACGTCGTCGTCTGCGCCCCGGAGGGCGGCCGGCAGCTCGGCTCGCTCCCCTGGGAGCTGTGCGTCCTCGACCACTGAGGAGCACCGGGAACGGCGGCACCGGCCCGGACGAGTCCGGGGAACGGCGGTGCGGCCCGTGACGGGAGCCGGTGGCGTTCCCATGAGCACGGTCTCACGGTCTCTCCGGTGTCCCGGGGACGTCGTGCAGCAGGGCGGCCCCGAGATCGGTGATGGTGTGCAGGACCGCGCTGCCCACTCGGACGGTCGAGAGGAGTCCGGCGTCCCGCAGGACCTTCGTGTGCTGGCTCGCGGAGCCGAGGGAGACGCCGACCCGCCGCGCCAGGACGGTGGTCGTGACGGGGACGCGCACGCAGTCGAGGACCGCCGCCCTCGTACGGCCGAGCAGCGGGCCGAGGGGGTCCGCCGCCTCCGGGCGGATCGCCTCCCAGCGGTCCGCGGAGGGGACCGGGTAGATCAGCACGGCGGGCTCGCCGGGCCGCCGCACCAGGGTGGCCCCGGGTGCGAAGTACGACGGGAGCAGGATCAGCCCGTGTCCCCCCAGCGAGACATCGGCGTGGGTGACCGCCGGGACGCACAGCGTGGGCGGCCGCCAGGACCAGCCCGCGCCGAAGGACCTGAACAGGGCGGACACCCCGCCGCGAGACATCGCCTCCACACGGAGCGCGCGCTCGGCGGCGACGGTGGTCCGTATCCGCGGCCACAGCGATGTGAGGGAGGAGTCGAAGTACCCGCGCAGGTCCCGGACCAGGAGCCGTCGCGTCTCCGCGGCGCCGGCTTCGGGCTCCCGGCACCGGTTTCCCGCCCTCTGGGCGGGGGGCGGCGCCGCCGGGCCCGGAGCCCGCCGTGACGTCGGCGTCCGTCCGACCAGGTCGACCGCCGCGTCGAAATCGGCGACGTCGGGATGGAGAAGGAAGTCGGGGACCGGGCCCTCGTCTCGCGGAACGAGGGTGAGGAGCACTCCGGCGCGGTCCGCCAGCCCGTCGGCCGTCTCACGGCACCACCCGCTCAGCGCGGGCGGCGGGTCGATCCTGCCGGCGCGTGCGGCGTGGAGCCGGTGCACGCTCATCGCGGTCTCCAGCAGCCCGTTCGGAGCCGGGGCGATGGAGATCTTCTGGAGATCGGCGTCGTCGAAGCACAAACGGATCATGTTCCGCATTCTCAGACGCGCACCTTCACAGCATCTTTACATCACCTTCTTTCCATATTCAGCCATTCCGACAATTCCCCCTTAAGCCCACTTTCAGGACCTAAGGGCTCGTGACCGACGGGGCGCAGGCCGTGGGACGGACCGCGCCGCCCCGCAGCTCCCGCCGGAGGGCGCGGGCGTGGCACAGGTAGTCACGGGCCAGCCCGGTACGGCCCGCCGATCGATGCAGCTCCCCGAGCCGCTGGACCGCGGCGGCCTCCCCGCTGCGGTCGCCGAGCTGCTGGAAGATCTCCAGGGACCGCTGGAGCCGCTCCGAGGCGTGCGAGCGGTCGCCGCGCGCCACCTGCAGGCCGCCCAGGCTCTGCAGGGCGTAGGCGCCGCAGTGCCGGTCGCCGAGCCCCTCGAAGATGTCCAGGGCGTACCCCTGGAAGCGCATCGCCTCCTCGGCGTCGGCCGCCAGGTCGTGCAACCGCCCGAACTGCATCGACACGCACGCCTCCCGGTGCGGGTCGCCGATCTCCCTGGCCAGCCGCAGCGCCCCGCCCAGCCAGGCCGAGGCCCGGCCCAGATCGCGCAGGACCAGGCAGACTCGGCCGACCGCCTGCCGGACGTAGGCCTCGCCGCCACGGTCCTCCAGGGCGGTGAAGACCGCGAGCGCCCGCCGGAAGTGGCCGAGCGCCTCGACGTGACGGCCGCGGAAGTGGTTCACCGCCCCCAGCCCGCAGATGGAGGCCGCCTCCCCGCGCGCGTCGCCCAGTTCGTGGAAGATCGCCCGGGACCGGGTGAACATCTCCCCCGCCTCGGCGTAGCGGTCCTGGTAGAGACCGACCTGGGCCAGGCCGCGGAGCATGGCGGCCTCCCCGCCGCGGTCACCGGCCCGGTGGGCCGCCTCCAGCGCGGCCCGGTGCGTGCTCCGCCACTCGTCGAAGTGGCACCGCAGGTCGAAGTAGGGCACCAGGGCGGCGGCGAGGCCCCAGGCGGCCCCGGCGAGCCCGGCGTCGGCGGCCAGCCGTACGGCCTCAACCAGGGACTCCCGCTCGGCGTCGAACCACGGCAGCGGGTCGGCCGGCAGGCTCGCGGTGGTCTCACCGTCCGGCCGCCAGCGGGGCCCGCCCGCGGGGGCCAGGCTGAACAGGGTGGTCGGCAGCCGCTCCATGGCGCTCCCGGCCAGGGTCGTCCATCCGTCGAGCACCCGGGCGAGGGCGTCCGTGCCGTCCGGGCCGTCCCGGCCGCCGGCCAGCTCCCGGGCGCTGCACCGGGCGAGGCCGGGCAGCAGGTAGCGGGGCCGGCCGAGCGCGTCGGTCCCGGCGAGCCGCAGCAGGTTGGCGTCGACGAGGGCGTCGGTGACGTCGTCGGCCCGCTCCCGGCCGAGCACGGCCCCGACCACCCAGCCGGGCAGCGGCCTCGTCCCGAGGAGGCCGAGCGCCCCGAAGGCGCGGGCGGCGTCACCGGGCAGCGACCGGTAGCTGCGGTCGAAGCTGCCGCGCACCTCCAGGTCCCCGGCCCGCAGCTCGCCCAGGCGGTTCGTCTCATCCGCGAGCCGGCGCCGCAGCACGGCCAGCGGCCAGCCGGGCCGCGCGGCCAGCCGGGCCCCGGCGATCCTGACGGCGAGCGGCAGGTGGTCGCAGGACCGCAGGATCTCCGCGGCGGCCTCCCGTTCCCCGCGCACCCGGTCGGCGCCCGCGATCCTGCCCAGCAGTTCCTCGGCCTCCGCGGGGGTGAGGACGTCGAGGTCGACCTGGATCGCCCCGGGCAGCTCGGTGATGCGCCGGCGGCTCGTCACGACGACCGCGCAGCCGCTGCCGGGCAGCAGGGGCCGTACCTGCGCGGCGTCGGCGGCGTCGTCGAGCAGGACGAGCGCCTGCCGCCCGGCCAGCAGCGACCGGTACAGCGCCGAGCGCTCACGGGTGGTGGGCGGCAGGCCGGCCTCGCCGGTCCCCAGCGCGCGCAGCGCCTCGGCCAGCAGCTCGCCGGGGTCGGCGGGGCCGGACGCGGTGCCGCCGAGGTCGAGGTAGATCTGGCCCCCGGGGTAGGCGCGGCGTACGGCGTGCGCGCAGTGGACTGCCAGCGCCGTCTTGCCGGATCCGGGCGGACCGGCCACCACCGCGACGACCGGCGGCCCGTCCGGCAGCCCCTCCGGCGGTCCGTCCGGCGGCCTGCCCCCGCGGGTCAGCGCCCGCGTCAGGATCGAGACGGCTCCGTCCCGGCCGGTGAAGTCCGGGACGTCCGGGGGGAGCTGGCGGGGGACGGGGACCGGCGCATGGGAGGGGGGCGGAGCCGCCTCCGCCGCGGGCCGCCCGGCCAGGATCTCCATGTGCACCCGGCGCAGCTCCGCGCCGGGTTCGACGCCCAGCTCGGTGACCAGCTGCCGCCGGGCGGCGGCGTAGGCGTCCAGGGCCTCGGCCTGCCGTCCGCCGGCGTCCAGGGCGAGCATCAGCCGTCCCCAGAGATCCTCCCGGAAGGGGTGTTCCCTCAGCAGGCCGCGCAGCCCGGCGACCGCCTCGGCGTGCTGCCCGCGTTCCATCCGCAGGGCGGCCAGCCCCTCGGCGGCGGAGAGCCGGAGGCCGGCCAGCGACTCCAGCCGGGCGTCCCACAGGGGACTGCCGGGCAGGTCGGCCAGCGGCGCGCCGCGCCACAGCGCGAGCGCCCGGTCCAGCAGGCCGGCCGCGTCCTCCGCCCGGCCCGCCGTCTCCGGCCCGTCCCCCACCGCCGGCGCCGCGTCCCCGCGGGCCTCCGCGTGCTCCCCCGCCCGCGCCGCCGCCCGCGCCCCGGCCACGAAGTCCTCGAAGAGGAGGACGTCGAGCTGCCCGGCGGGCACCTCGAACAGGTAACCGGACGGCCGGGCCAGGATGCGGGCGCCGCCCGTCTCGCCGAGGACCATCCGCAGGGAGCTGACGTAGGTGCGGAGGTTGGCCAGGGCCGACCTCGGCCGGCTCGACGGCCACAGGATCTCGGCCAGGTGGTCCGCGGCGACCGCCCGGTTGGCGTCGAGCAGCAGCGACGCGAGCAGGATCCGGGACTTGGTGCCCGCGATGCGCAGGAGTCGTCCCGGGGGGCCGACCTCCAGGGGGCCGAGCACCCTGAACGCGGGCCGATCAACCGTCATGACCGCACCTACCTCTCGTGGGGAGGCGTCGCAACCATTCGTCGGCCGTATCTTCCCGAGCTCGACGGGTCTTTATAGGCATTTTGGATGTTTTATATGCGCCTCGTGCCGACGCTAGGTCCGCAGCGGGAGCCTTCCGGAAGATCCAACAGACAGTGCACGCCACCGGTCAAGGCTCTTCACCCCCCGCATCTCGCGGAAAGGATCGATATGCGACTCACAGGAGTGCTCAGCACGGGATTCGCCCTGCTGATCGGGTTCGCGGGCGCGACCGCGGCCGCGCCGGGCGCCGTCGCCGCGACGGGACTCACGTCCGTGACGGCCACCGCGGCCGTCACGAACGACGATCCGGAGCTCGAAGGAGCCGACCCGCCGAACGACCCGTCCGTCCAGCTGCCGCCGACGACGCTGGCGACGCCGAGCTTCCAGATGCCCTTCCCCTGCGGGCAGAGCTGGACCGGCAACTCCAGCGCGAGCAGCGCCCACCAGTCGTGGGAGATCGACTTCAACCGGGGTGGCACGGCCGACGCCGACAAGGGCGACACCGTCGTCGCCGCCGCCGCGGGCACCGTGGTGATCTCCGCCCACCAGGGATCGGCCAACGGCTACGGCAACCTGGTCAAGATCGACCACGGTGGCGGCTGGACCAGCTACTACGCGCACCTGGACACCCGGTCGGTCGGCGCGGGCGCCCAGGTCAGCCGGGGTCAGAAGATCGGCACGGTCGGCAACACCAGCAAGCCGGGCAACAACATCTCACCCCACCTGCACTACGAGGTGCGCCTCGGCACCAGCTACCCGTCCAATATCCAGAAGGCCGTCTTCAACGGCACCACGTTCGGCTACCCGGTCCAGACGCTGACGTCCAAGAACGGCTGCGGCGGGGCGACGAACCCGTACACCGCGCAGGAGGTCTGCGGCAGCGGCTACAGCGTGATCGACAGCGCCGCCCTCGGCACCGCCGGCACGGTCTACCTGCTCTACAACACCTCCAACGGCTACAACTGCGTGGCAACCCTCAAGAAGACCTCCCTGGGCACCGACACCGCGGTCAGCGCCTACCTGGAGGTCCAGGGCAAGACCCGCGTCACCGACTCCGGCAGCTACGGCTACTACGCCGGACCCGTACGGGCGGCCGCCGCCGGCAAGTGCGTCAAGTGGGGCGGCAAGGCAGGCTCCTCCACCTACGACAGCCCCTTCGAACACTGCGGCTGACGATCCTCCGCTGAGGGCCGGTCCGAGCCGGGAACGGCCCAGGACCGGGAAGCCCGGACGCCGCCGGGGAACCGGCGGCGCCGCCTGAACCCCGGCGGGCCTCCACCCGGAACACCACCGGGACGCCGCGGGAGGCCCGCCGGACGGACCGCCCCCGCCGCCCGTGGCCGGGGGCGGTCCTTTCACGTCGCCGGGGACACGTCCCGGGCCCGCCGTCGCGCCCGGCTCAGCCGGGCGGGACCCGCAGGCAGTACTCGTGGACCGGCCGTTGCAGCGGGGACATGCGAGCCGAGGCGTCCCGGGCCGCCGGATGACCCGCGGCCCCCAGCTTCGCGAGGAAGGGGTCGTCCGTCTCGGCGAGGCGGGCGAACGCCCCGGCCCAGGCCGCGTAGTAGTCGTCGCCCAGGAACAGGACCGCCTCGGCGGCCGTGACCCGCGCGCACGCCGAGCCCGCATCACGGGTCCCCGGCGGCCCGGGAGGCGGCACGGCCGAGGCGGAACTCGTGAGAGGACGGTTCTCCAGCCCGGGAGCACGACCGGTCTCGGCCAGCCACACCTGGACCATCACCGCCGCCCAGGCCACGGCGCACGCGGCGGCGATCAGCGAGGCGGACCGCCGGGCCCAGGCGGCCGCCGGACGGCCGGGCCGCGCCTCCCGCCGCCGGACCAGGGCGCGCACCCCGCCGGCCATCAGGGACGCGACGGCTCCGGCGGCCGTGCCGCCCGCGGTCACCGCCAGCAGCACGGTGCCTGCGCCGCGGAGCATGACCAGGGGGTCGCAGTCCGGTGCCCCCGGCACGCACGGCGGGGCCGGCCGCCCGGTGGCGCCGAAGGCCAGGACGGCGACGAGGACCGTGCCGGCGATCCCGGTCGCCAGCGCGGCGAGCATGCCGTGGGCGAGGCCGATGCCCGTTCCACCGCCGCCGGTCAGGGCCGCCACCACGAGCGCCACCAGGAACTGGACCGCCCAGAAGAGGACCAGCAGCGCCGCGACCTGCGCCAGGAGGACGTCGAAGGCGTCTCCGCGCACGGTTCCGCCCACTCGGAGGAGGCCGCCGGCGAGGAACCGGTCGAGATGGAGGAGACCGTTCACCGCGCCGAGGGCGAGCACCGCCGCGGCGGGCGCCAGGGCGAGCAGAGGCCGGATCCGCACGGGCGGCAGCGCCATCGCCTCACCGGCTCCCGGACGGATGTCCCGTCCGGGTCTCCTGTGCCGCAGCCACGCCCCCAGCGGGTGGAGCAGGGCCACCCAGAGGACGGTGAGCAGCGCCGCGTCGAAGAGGTGGGCGCCCAGCATGTAGAGCCCCGCGGGGAGGTCACCGGTCTCCAGGGCGACGGACGACGCGATGACCCAGGCACCGAGCCATGGCCCGAAGGCCGACGCGGCCGGGACGACGCCTCCGGCGAGAACGGGCAGCCACGTCCTCCCCCGGGCGACGGGCAGCCACGCCGCCGCGGCCACCGGGAGCCATCGGGTGAACGCCACGCACATCAGCAGCAGGACGGCCCCCGTCCCCGCGGCGGCGAACGGTTCCCGCACCACGGCCGCGGCCCAGGAGACGCGCATGGGAGACGGGGAGATCAGCCGGCCGAGCAGGATTCCCGCCGCCAGCGCCGCACCCTGGAGCGTTCCACGCGGACCGCGGTCCCCGGTGAGGAGCGTGAGGAGCGTCGCCCGGTAGGCGCCGGCCCCGACGACGGCCGCGGTCAGCAGCCCGTAGGGCAGCGCGGCGACGGGCAGGGCGTATCGCGAGTCGCCGCCCAGCCCCGGCCCGATGATCATCTGAAGGTGGGAGAGCCCGAGGCCGGTCACGATTCCCGCCCCCAACGCCTCCCCCGCCGCCCACCGCAGCAGGATGCCGGGGTTCCGGACGACCTCCGCCCGCCGGGAGTCGTCCGGGTGCATCGGCAGCAGTCTCTGGAGCGGCCCGGTACGGCCGCGGTCCCGGGTGACGGGCCCCCCGCCCGCGGCCGCGGCCCGCACGTCGGCGTAGTGTTCGCGCGACCTGAGCACGGCGGCCGCCAGCACCGCGATCAGCGCCGTGGCGATGAGCATCCGCAGGCCGGTGTCGAGGAGCCGTCCCGGGGCGTGCACGAGGGTGAACAGCAGCGAGGGCACGGCCACCGCGACGGGGAAGACCCACACGGCGGCCAGGGTGAGCCCGGTCAGGTCGACGTCGCGGTTCCTCAGGTGGGCCAGCTCGTGCAGGACGACCGACTCGACCGCGCCTCTCCCGACGCCCTCATGCTCCTCCCCCGGGACCGCGACCTCCCGTGCGCGGGTCTCCTCACGGCCCGCCTGGAGGACCCCGATGTTGAGCCGCAGGTGGTAGCGGGGGTAGCAGCCGAAGGCCCATCCGTCGGGCAGCTTGCGGTTGGCGTCGATCAGGATCCGCGGGACGCGCCGCAGCCCCTCGGCTCCGGCGAGCCGCCGTACGGTCTCGTGGAGGTCGGCGTGGCGGACGGGATCGGCCGGCACCAGCCCCTGGCGTCCGATGGTCAGCCGGGGCCGTACGGCGTGCAGCGCGACGATCAGGCAGCCCACGGCGGCCATGGCCACGACGCCGCCGAGCATCCGGCCCCCGCCGACGTCGTCCACGCAGCGCAGGTAGTCGGCGGCCAGGGGACCGGCGGGCAGCCGCCGGGCCGCCGCGGCGGCTGCCCGGTCGCAGCCCAGGTACGCCTCCCGCCATCCGGAGGGGCCGCCCGCCACCAGATCCCAGGTGAACCCGGTGGCGGAGAGGGTGACCGCGATCAGCAGGACGAACCGGGAGGTCGTCGCGGCGGGCAGGAGGAAGGGGCCGACCCGTCCGGCGGTCATCCCGGCGGGGTCCAGTCGCGCCGTCCCCACCTGTCGACGAACCGTTCCGCGACGGCCTCGGCCGGCGGGGACCCCGCCGGGCCCGGCCCGCGGAGTTCGCGGAGGTCGTGGGCGATCCGCTCCCGGGCGGCCGCCTCACCGCCGGGTGGCAGCTCCGGCAGGGGATCGCCGGGACCGGCCACCGGCTTCCGGCGTCGCCGCCGCAGGCGGAACCATCCCTGACGGACCGACAGGACGACCAGCTCCGTGGTGAGCCCGGCGACCACCCCCCACATGAGGTTGGTGAACGTCGGATCGCCCGGGTCGGGGAGCGCGCCGCCCGGCTGGTCACGGGGTCTGCGCGCCCGGCGGGCCGCGCCGGGCGAGGCGAAGTACGCCTCCGTCATGAGGTCGAAGTCGGGCAGCTCTTCGGGGGCGAACTCGGCGACCAGGGCGCGCACCAGCGCGCGCCGATCGCCGTCCGCGGGGAACGTCACCGGCACCTCCGGACAGGAACGGAATCGTCCCCCGAGGCGTCCCGATGATACGCCGTGAGACCCCGCCCACCCAGGGGTGAGCCCGGATCGGAGCCTGGTTTCCGGGAAATCCCTGAAATCTCCCCGCGACGATCAGCCGCCATTTCAGATATTTCCGGATATATGGATATTCGGGGTGGTCAGGCGTCCCGGTCCGGGATGCGGCCGTTCTGCAGGGCGTTGGGCGCCGCCCTGGCCACCAGGTCCGGGATCACCGCGCCCAGCTCGGCCGGCTCCCAGCGCGACCCCTTGTCCACCCCGGGCCCGGCGTGCCAGCCCTCGGCCACGCTGATCGAGCCGCCGCGCACGTTGAAGACCCGGCCGGTGACACCCGACGCCTCCGCACAGGCCAGCCACACGGCCAGCGGCGCGATGTCCTCCGGGTCCAGGTCGCCGAAGCTCTGGGTGGCGCCGCCGCCCCGGCCGGGCGCGAGGTTCTCGGTCATCCGGGTCAGCGCCGTGGGGGCGAGGGCGTTGACGGTCACGCCGTACCGGTCCAGCTCCTGGGCGGCGATGACGGTCAGCGCCGCGATGCCGGCCTTGGCGGCGCCGTAGTTGGCCTGCCCGGGGTTGCCGTAGATGCCCGACGAGGACGTGGTGTTGATGACGCGGCCGTGGACCGGGGAGCCGGACTTGGCGAGTCCGCGCCAGTGGGCGGCGGCGTGCCGCAGCGGGGCGAACGTGCCGCGCAGGTGGACCCGGACCACGGCGTCCCACTCGTCGGCGGTCATGTTGACCAGCATCCGGTCACGCAGGATGCCGGCGTTGTTGACCAGGACGTTCAGGTCGCCGAAGTGCTCGACGGCGGCCCGGACGAGCCTGCCCGCCCCGTCGAAGTCGGAGACGTCCTCGCCGTTGACGATCGCCTCGCCGCCCAGGGCGCGGATCTCCTCGGCGACCTCGTGGGCCGGTCCGGCCGACGCGCCGGTGCCGTCCACCCCGGCGCCGAGATCGTTGACGACCACCCTGGCGCCCTCGCGGGCGAACGCGAGCGCGTGCCCGCGCCCGATGCCCCGGGCCGCCCCGGTGACGACGACCACCAGTCCCTCGACGATGCCGCTCATCCGTCCTCCGCTCGCGGAACCGCGTCCCGGCCGGTCCGGGAGGCACGTCCCGATGGGAGGGTTCCGGCGGGCGCCGCCGTTGTCAACGACGCCGGCCGGGGCGCCTGTGCCCGCCCTCCCCGGGACCGGCGGAATCACCGGCCCCATGCCGCCCGTGCCGGTGAATGTCACGATTTCGATATCACATCCGGGTCGCCCGCCCGTATCGGGTCGGTCACCGTATCCGCCATCGTCTTGATCATCCGTTTCCCCGCCGGGAGCGTGCGTACATGGGGAGGGGGCCGGTCCGGACGGGGGCCCGGACCGGCCCCGCGGGTCAGGCGGCCGAGCGGGCGGCCAGCTCGACCGTCGCCCGGCGGGTGACGCCGTTGACGGTGACCGCGACGACGACCTGCCCGGACCGCAGCGCGGTGAGCGTGCCGGTCGCCGGGTCGAGCACCGCGACGTGCCAGGGCTTGACGCCGGCGCGGGAGCCGACGTGCAGGTTCGGCGAGCCGGACCAGTCGGCCGAGACCGGGTGGGCGACGGGCACCTTCCGCCCGGCCTGCGTCACGGCCGCCGACACCTCGGCGGGACGGCCGACCTGCACCGAGGCGGGGACGGTGAGGGTCAGCTCGTCGACGTGCGGGCGGACCTGCGCGCCGATCCACTCCGGCGCGTCGGCGAACCAGTTGCGCCGCACGTGCTCGGCCTCCTTCTCCGTCACCGGGTCGACGCCCCACAGCGACCAGCCGGTGAAGCCTCCGTCATCGGCTGCGGTGGCCGGGTTCTTGCCGGAGTTGCCGTTGATGAAGTACGGCACGGCGTCGACGCGCGAGGCGTGGAAGGTGCCGACGTGCCCGCCGACGAACGCGGCCCCCTTGCCGGTGACGCGCTGGAAGTCGGCCAGCCAGCCCTCCACCAGCGCGGCCTCCTTGCGGTCGCCGAGCTGGCTGCCCTTGCCGGGCGTCGGGTCGCGCGGCGGCACGTGGAACAGCACGGTCACCGAGCCGATCGAGGGGTCCTTCGCGGCCGCGTCGAGCCGCTCGCGGAACATCGCCATCTGGTCGAACCCGCCGCCGCGCAGGTTCAGGCGCGAGGTGTCGAGGGTGATGAACCGGGTGCCCTTGTGGTCGAAGGAGGCGTGGGTGTCGCCGAAGACGGCCCTGAAGTTGTCGATCTTCCCGCCCATCACCTCGTGGTTGCCGGGCACGTAGCGGTACGGCAGCTCGCCGCCGAGCTCCTCGTCCAGGATCCGCTTGGCCAGCGCGAAGTCCTCCGGCGACGCCTCGTCCACGAGGTCGCCGTCGATGACGAGGAAGTCGGGCTTCGCCGCCTTCACCTCGCGCAGGGTGCGGCGGACGTTCGCCACGATGTCGCTGTCGGGGGACCGTCCCACGAACTGCCCGTCCGACATGACGGCGAACCGCCACGGCATCGCGGCCACCTCGGCGCCGGTGCAGACGACCGGGTCGGCGACCTTGGGGGCCGCCGGGGCGGTCACCTCCGGCGTGACCTTGGCGACGAGCCCGTCGACGGTGATCTCGCCCTTGTAGCTGTGGTCGGCCGCGGTCTCGGCGACGTAGAAGCGGCGGAGCTTCAGCGGATAGTTGACGCCGGGCGGGACGGTGAACTCGACGTACCTCCAGCCGGTCCAGGTGAGGTACGGCCCGCGCAGGATCTGCGACTGGCCCTGGGCGTCGTAGAACTCCAGGCTCGGCCACTCCCCGTTCCCCGCCGAGTTGATCCACATGCCGAACGCCTGCGGCTGGCCCGGCACGGTGATCTGCGCGGGCGGGCTCGCGTAGGCGGCGCGCGTCGCGGTGGACTGGGTGAAGTCGTAGCTCAACTTCAGCCCGCCGCCGTCGTGGCCGGGCGCCGCCGACAGCGATCCGGTGGCGCGGGCGGCGGCGAACGTCCAGGAGGCGGCGTCGTCGAAGGCGGCCACCGGGACGTCCCGGTAGCCGACGGTCACCGGCACCGCCGCGCTGATCTTGCCGACCCGTACGGTGACCAGGCCGGAGCCGGTCTCCTTCTTCGCCTTCACGGTGAACAGGCCGTTCTCGGCGGGGGTGACGTCGAACAGGGCGGTGTCGTAGTCGAGGCGCACGTCGGCGGGCTCGATGGGCGCGGAGTTGCCGTTGCGGTCGTAGCCGACCACGCCGAAGGCGCCCGTGGCCCCCTCGCCGGCGAGGCCGACCCGGTCGGCGGTGGCGCCGAGCCGAGTCAGGGGCTGCAGGACGGTGAGCCCGATCTTCCCGGTGGCGCCGCCGCGCGAGGCGGTGACGGTCGTCTGTCCGGGCACCAGGGCGTGGAAGACGCCGTCACGGCCGACGAGGCCGTGCAGGGCCGGCGTGGCCCGCCATGCCGGGTCCCCCTCGGCGGGGCCGTACGTCTCGTCGTAGCCGGCGGCGGTGAGCACGCGGGTGAGGCCGGGGAAGACGCGCTCGGTGTGGCCGCCCGCGACCGGGCCGGTGCCGGGGGCCCTGGCGGGGTCGGCGGCGGTCTCCACCCAGAAGCCCTTGAGCTTCCCGCTGCCCTCGGGGGCGTAGAGGGCCAGGCCGTTGGGGACGTGGCGCTCCTCGCCGTCGGAGGGGCTGTTCTCCACCTGGGCGTCGGCGGAGCCGGGCTCGCGGGCGAGCATCGTGGAGGAGCCGCCGCCGTCGAAGTTGATCGCGTCGTGCGCGCCGAGCTCGGTCATCATCGCGGCGAGCTCGTCGAGGGTGACGCCCCGGCTGTCGGCCTGGCGGCCGTCCACGGTGAGCAGGTACATCTTCCGGCCGTCGGCGGAGAACCCGACGGCGGTGCGGGGGTGGGCGGTGTTGTCGGAGGAGTGCTGGACGACGCCGTCCCTGATGAGGATCGCGCCGCCGCCGACGGCGGTCCGCACGGCCTTGCCGTCGGACGCCTTGGGCTGGTAGCGGACGTCGACGCGGTCGCCCGGCTTCAGCGCGGCCAGCGCCGCCGCCCCAGCGTCGCGGCCGAGCAGGATCGAGGTTCCGGCCGGGATCGGGCCGCTCCCCGCGGCGGAGCGGACCTCGGCGACGGCGCCGTCGCGCAGCACGACCTCGGTGACCGAGGTGGCGCTCCCGACCGCGCGGCCGCGGTCGTAGGAACCCCACAGCGGGGTGAACAGGCCGACGCCGCCGGTCTGGACGAGCTGGTTGAACTGGGTCAGGGTGATCGGGGCGCCGCCGGCCGGGGTGGCGGTGCCGTCGAAGTTCATCTGCAGCACGCGGCCGATGCCGTCGGGCGTGACCGCGACGGCGTTGGGGTGGCCGGAGATCGGCGACTGGACCAGCTCGCCGTCGCGGACGCCGGCGCCCTGGGCCGCCCCGGTGTTGTTGATGTCGAAGAAGTCGCCGTTGACGGCGGCGACGGCGCGGGTGCGCCGTACCGGCCCGGACAGCGGCTCGGTCTTCGACACCTCCCCGGAGGAGACGTAGCCGACGCGCGCGCCGCCGGTGAGGTCGGCGGTGATCGCGTCGGCGCGCAGCCAGCCGGCGGCGTCATAGGTGTCGAAGGAGGTCAGCGTGACGCCCGGCGCGACGGGCCTGGTCTTCCTGTCGGTCTCCAGCCGCTGCGCGCCGGGGGCGACGAGCAGGGTGGAGGTCTCCCGGGCGGAGGAGGCGGGGGGCGCGTCCTCGACGAGGGCGGGCTGCGGGGGCCGGGGGTCGGCCTGGGCGGGCCCGGCGACGCCGAACGCCAGCAGGGGGGCGATGAGGGCCACGGCCGTGAGGCTGGGGTGGTGACGTGGAGGCACGATCGAACTCAACCGTGTCATGGTTACAAGTTTCAAGACTTCAAAGTGTCTTAAAAGAAAATTTCATGATCTCCACGGCCGTGCGATCGCCCCGGACCCGCCCTCCGCGTCGAGCCCCACCGCCGGACCGTACGGCGGGGCGGATCGGACGGCGCCGCCGGATGGCATCGCGGAACCGGCGCTCCGCGTCCCGGCGTCCCGCCACCCGCACCTCGGTGCTCCACGTTCCGTGGCCGGCCCCGGCGTCCGCACCCCGCCGGCATCCCACACCAAGCATCACACGCCGAGCACCAAACACCCGAGATAGCCGGATTTATCATCTTAAAACCGACTTCTATCGCTTTTACCGGCGACGCTCATCGCACTCCTCGGACCTTTTATAGAGCCAATTTCGCCATCCTTCAGACAATGCCCCGAAGTCGTCGATGAACGCGCCGAAGGCGATTCATATCCCGGAAATCCGACTGGACGCGGATATCCTCCGGAAGAGCCTGTGATCATCGTCCAGGAGAACCGGGAGGTGATCAACCCAGTAACGTCCAGGAAAAGGAGCAGCGCGTGAAACGCTCCATCAAGTTCACACTATTGACCGCAATAACGGGCATTTCCCTAATAGCGCCCATCGCACCGGCGTCCGGACACACCGTTCCCGGCCGGCCGCCCGTCCCCACCCCCGAAGACCCGAGCACGTCGGCGGACCGCTTCGTCCAGACCCAGCCGCCACCCCTCTTCGCGGCCCCCACCGACCAGTTCTACCGGCAGAACGACTTCGTGGGCGCGGGGGGCCTGCACTACATCCCCTACACCCGCACCCACGACGGCCTGCCCGTCTTCGGCGGCGACTTCGTCGTCGTCACCAACAACCAGGGCGGCCTGCTGAGCACCTCCATCGCCCAGGCCCAGCCGCTCACCCTCGACACCACCCCGGAGATCACCCCGGCCCAGGCCGCGGTGATCTCCCGGAGACAGATCACCGATCCCCGCCGGGTCTCCGTCCCGCGACTGGTCATCCTCGCCAAGGGCCCCGGGCTGCTGGCCTACGAGACCGTCGTGACCGGCCGGGACAAGACCCAGAGCTTCGCCCCCACCCGGAGCAGCAGGATCCCGAGCAAGATGCACGTCTTCGTCGACGCCAAGACCGGCGAGGTCATCTTCAAGGACGACGAGGTCAAGACCGACGACACCGTACGGCCCTCCGCGAAGGTCACGAGGACCACCGGCGTCGCGCGGGGACCGCACCGGGCCGACCCCGGCGACGGGAAAGGCTTCTACAACGGCCCGGTCACCATCGGCACCTCCAAGTCCGGCACGACGTACTCGATGACCGATCCCACCCGCTCGGGCGTCCAGTGCGGCGGCCAGAACGGCTCCGCCTACACCAAGGCCACCGACACCTGGGGCAACGGCTCGGGCACCAGCCTGGAGACCGCCTGCGTGGACAGCCTGTACGCGGTGAACAGGGAATGGGACATGCTCAGGTCCTGGCTGGGCCGCAACGGCATCAACGGCACCGGCGGCGGCTACCCGACCCGGGTCGGCCTGAGCGACGTCAACACCTACTGGACCGGCGACTACGCCAACTTCGGCCACACGCAGGACAACCAGCGTCAGACCACGTCGATCGACGTGGTCGCCCACGAGTTCGGGCACGCGCTCTTCCAGACCACACCCGGTGGCTCGATCGGCGAGAACGAGAAGGGCATCCTCAACGAGTCCGCCGGCGACATCTACGGCGCGCTGACGGAGTTCTACGCCGACGGCAAGCCCCCCTACGACACACCGGACTACAGCGTCGGCGAGAAGGTGGACCTCGTCGGAGGCGGCCCGATCCGCTACATGCACAAGCCGTCGCTGATCTCCGGCAACCCGGACTGCTACTCCTCCTCGGTGCCCGACCTCGAGGTGCACGCCGGGGCCGGGGTGCAGAACCACTGGTTCTACCTCCTCGCCGAGGGCACCAACCCGACCAACGGCCAGCCGACCAGCCCGACCTGCAACAACACCACGCTGACCGGCATCGGCATCCAGAAGGCCGGCCAGATCTTCATGAGCGCGCTGAACCGCAAGACCGACACCTGGACCCACCAGCTGGTCCGCAAGGCCACCCTGCAGGCCGCCCTGGAGCTGTTCCCGAACTCCTGCGCCGAGTTCAACGCGGTCAAGGCCGCCTGGGACGCCGTCAGCGTTCCGGCCGCCTCCGGCGAGCCTGCCACCTGCACGGGCGGTGGGGGCGGCAACGACTTCTCGCTGACGCTCAGCCCGCAGACGGTGAGCGTGCAACCCGGGCAGCGGGTGACGGTCACGGTGGGCACGCAGACGACCTCGGGCAGCGCGCAGACCGTGACGTTCTCCGTCGCCGACCTGCCTCCGGGCGCGACCGCGTCCTTCAGCCCGGTGTCGGTGACCTCGGGCGGCTCCTCCACCATGACGGTCTCGGTCCCCGCGACCACCTCCGCCGGCAGCTACAAGGCGATCGTCACCGGTGACGGCACCGCCCTGGACCGTACGGCCCCCCTCGTGGTGACGGTCGGCGCGACGGGCGCCGTCGTCTTCGACGACACCTTCGAGACGTCCCTGGGCTGGACCGCGAACCCGAGCGGCACCGACACCGCGACCACCGGCCGGTGGGAGCGCGGCATCCCGCAGCCCACCTCCTACGGTCAGACCCCGTTGCAGCTCACCGCCTCCGTGGGGCAGAGCGACCTGGTCACCGGCCGCCTGGCGGGCGCCACCGCGGGCGACAACGACGTGGACGGCGGGGTCACGTCCGCCCGCTCACCGCTGATCACGCTGCCGTCCGGGAAGCTGACGCTGACGTTCTCCTGGTATCTCGCCACCCTGGACAACGCCACCAACGCGGACTTCTTCCGGGCCAGGGTGCAGTCCGGGACGTCCAGCACGCTGGTGTTCCAGCAGCTCGGCGCGCCGGCCGTACGGCCCGGCGCCTGGCAGACCGCGACGGTCGACCTGTCGGCCTACGCCGGAAAGCCCGTCCGGCTGCTGTTCGAGGCCGCCGACAATGCGACGCCCAGCCTCATCGAGGCCGCCGTCGACAACGTGCGGATCACCAGGTCCTGAGAGGACCGGCTCCGCCCCGGTCCCTCTCCGCGGGGGCCGGGGCGGAACGCGGAGCCGCCGCCCTCCGATCCCATCCCGGTCGTCGCCCGAGAAATCCTCCGATCCCGTCCGGGCCGTCACCCGAGAAAAGGGAACCGATGAAACGCATCGCCATGTCCGCGGCGGCCGTCCTGCTGGTGACGCTGCCCGCGGCCCCGGCCCGGCCGGCCGCGCAGCCCGGCCCTTCTTCTCCTCCCGAAGTCCCCCTGGTGGCCGCCGAGCGCCTGATCGACGCCCGGCCCGAGGTGCTGCACGCCTCGGAGAAGGACGAGTTCTTCCACGGTGAGGTGACCGTCGGCCTGAACGGCATCCGCTACATCCCCTACAAGCGCCTCTACAACGGCCTGCCGGTCTACGGGGGCGACTTCGTCGTGGTGACCAACGCCAGCGGCGGGGTGCTGAGCACCTCCATCGCCCAGACCGAGACGCTGAACGTCTCCACCGTGCCCAAGCTCACCCGCGCCCGGGCCGCCCGGATCGCCCGTGCCCAGCTACCCGGAGGGGTCGCCGCGCCTCCGAGGCTGCTCGTGATGGCCCGCGGCGCCGGAATCCTCGCCTACGAGGTCTTCGTCACCGGCCGGCGGGGAACGCGGCCGGTCAAGCTGCACGTCTTCATCGACGCCCGCACCGGCAAGGTGCTGGAGAAGTTCGACGAGGTCGTGGAGACCGGCCCGATGGCGGGTACCGAGGGCCTGTTCATCCAGCCGGGACCGGCCTCCGGTGATCCCGACTGCTACTACCCCGCCGCGCCCGCCCTGAGGTCGGACACCGGGGCCGGGGTGCTGGACCACTGGCTCCACCTGCTCTCCGAGGGCGGCGACGCCACCGGCGGACGGCCACGCGGTCGCACCTGCAACGGAGCCCGCGTCACCGGCATCGGCGCCGTCAGGGCCGGGCAGATCCTCACGGCCACGCAGGACCGCAGGACCGTCCTCTGGACCTACCCGCTCGCCCGCAAGGCCACCCTGGAGGCCGCCCTCCAGCTCTTCCCCGGATCCTGTGTGGAGTTCGACACCGTCAGGGCCGCCTGGGACGCCGTCAGTGTCCCCGCCGCGCGGGACGAGCCCGCCACCTGCCGGCCCAGCACCGACTTCCTGCCTGCGATCGACCCGGCGGTGCTGGCCCTGAACCCTGGCGAGCGGGCGACCGTCACGATCGCCACCCGGACGCTCTCCGGTCCCCCGCAGCCGGTGACCTTCTCCGTCTACGGCCTGCCGCCCGGCGCGACGGCCTCCTTCGCTCCCCCGTCGGTCGCCTCCGGCCGGTCCACACGGCTGACGGTCGCCCTGGCTCCGGGCACTCCGTCCGGCTCCTACAGCGCGCAGATCCTCGGTCACGGCGTCGGCGTCGACCGTACGACCACGCTCGTCCTCACCGTCGGCGCACCGGCCGGTGTCGTCTACGCCGAGACCTTCAACGCCGAGCGCGGCTGGACCCGGGACCCGGACGGCACCGATACCGCCACCTCCGGCCTGTGGGAGCGCGGCGTCCCGCAGCCCACCCACGACGGACGGACGCCACTGCAGCTACGCACCCCGGTTCTGGGGGGGAACGACCTGGTCACCGGCCGGCTGGCGGGCGCCGGCGCGGGCGCCTACGACATCGACGGCGGGGCCACGACCATCCGCTCGCGGGAGATCAGGCTCCCGGAAGGAAAGCTGACGCTGACGTTCTCCTGGTACTTCGCCCACCTGGCCAACTCCAGCGAGGACGACTTCCTGCGGGCCCGCGTGATCCTCCCGGAAGGGGAGCCCGTGGTGTTACAGGTGCTCGGCTCCCCGACCGTGCGGCCCGGCGTCTGGCGGACCGCGACGGTCGACCTGTCGGAGTTCGCCGGGCGGACGATCCGTCTGCGGTTCCGGGCCGCCGACAACGCGGCGCCCAGCCTGGTCGAAGCCGGCGTCGACGACATCCTGATCACCAGGTCCTGACCGGTGAACGACACCGCGACCTTCCGTGACCCCGGCGACCCAGAGGATCCGGGCCACCGCTCGGGGAACCGGCGCCCGGGAGGCCGCGTCTCCGGGAAACGGCCGTCCGAAAAGCCACAACCGAGAAGCCGCCGTCCGAGAACCAAAGAAAAGGAAACACGATGAGACGCTCTCTCATATCCATGCTCACCGGCCTCCTGGTCGCTCTGTCCGCCGCGCCGGCCCTGCCTGGGGCTCCGGCGCTCGCCGACCCGGAACCGACGCCGGAGCCGGTCACCGTCCGGTCCGCCTCCGACCGTCCCGCCTCCGACCAGCCGCTGATCGCCGCCGAGCCCCTGATCGAGGCCCGGCCGGAGGTGCTGCACGCCTCGGAGAACGACGAGTTCTACCACAAGGAGGTCATCGCCGGCCTGAACAACACCTTCTATGTGCCCTACCAGCGCACCTACAAAGGGCTGCCGGTCGTCGGCGGCGACTTCGTCGTCGTCACCAACGCCAGCGGCGGAGTGCTGAGCACCTCCATCGCCCAGACCGAGAAGCTGAACGTCTCCACCGTGCCCAAGCTCACCCGCCTCCGGGCCTCCCGGATCGCCCGCGCCCAGCTGCCCAAGGTGACGTCCTCCACCGTCCCGAGCCTGGTGGTGCTGGCCCGTGGCACCGGGGTTCTCGCCTACCAGGTCCTCGTCACCGGCCAGGGGTCCCGGAACGGCTTCACCGGAGCCCCCGTCCTGACCCCCCGCAAGCTGCGCGTCCTCATCGACGCCCGCACCGGAGAGGTGCTGGAGACGTCCGACGAGATCAGGACCGAGACGCCGGCCGGGCCGGAGCCCCGTACCCGGCCGGTCCCGCCTCCCGTGCCCGCTCCCAGGCCCTCCCCGGCGCCGGCCGCCGTACCGGCCCCGGCTCCAGCGCGGTCCGGGCCCACCACGACGCCCACGCCCATCAGCGGGACCCTCCCCACTCCCGTCCCGTTCTTCTTCGGGGTGGGGACGAGCTTCTACAACGGCCCGGTCACCGTCAGCAGCAAACGGCTCAACACGACGTACGCGCTGACGGACGCCGTCCGCGCGGGGGTGAGCTGCGGCGGCCAGAACGGCTCCGCCTTCGTCGGCGCCGACGACAGCTGGGGCGACGGCTCGGGCACCAATCTGGAGACCGCCTGCGTGGACGCCCTGTACGCCATCGGCAAGCAGTGGGACATGCTGGGCGCCTGGCTGGGCCGCAACGGGTACAACGGCTCCGGCGGCGGCTACCCGGCCCGGGTCGGCCTGAACGAGGTCAACGCCTACTGGGCCGGCAACTACGCCAACTTCGGCCGTTCGGAGGACGGCCGGCGCCAGGCCACGTCGCTGGACATCGTGGCCCACGAGTTCGGCCACGCCGTCTTCCAGAACACCCCCGGCGGCTCGTTCGGGAGCAACGAGAAGGCGATGCTCAACGAGTCGGCCGGTGACATCCTGGCCGTGCTGACGAAGTTCTACGCCAAGCAGCCGCCGCCCTACGACGTGCCGAGTTACGCCATCGGCGGAAAGGCCGACCTGCTGGGCACCGGCCCGGTCCGCTACCTGTACAAGCCGTCACTGATCTCCGGCCACCCCGACTGCTTCTCCCCCTCCGTGCTCGACCTGGAGTCGCACGCCGGAGCCGGGGTGCAGAACCACTGGTTCTACCTGCTCGCCGAGGGCAGCAACCCCACCAGTGGCCAGCCGGCCAGTCCCACCTGCAACGGAAGCCGGGTCACCGGCATCGGCATCCAGAAGGCCGGGCAGATCTTCATGGCCTCGCTGCTGCGCAAGACCGACACCTGGACCCACCAGCTCGCCCGCAGGGCCACCCTGCAGGCCGCGCTGGAGCTGTTCCCCGACTCCTGCGTCGAGTTCAACGCGGTCAGGGACGCCTGGGACGCCGTGAACGTCCCGGCCGCGCCGGGTGAACCCGCCCAGTGCGTATCGGGCAACGACTTCGACCTGTCCGTCGATCCCGCGGCGGTCGGCGTGGATCCCGGGCAGCGGGCGACCGCGACGGTCACGACCCGGACCACGGCCGGCAAGCCGCAGGCCGTGGCGTTCGCGATCTCCGGGCTGCCGGAGGCGGCGACCGCCGCGTTCACCCCGCAGAAGATCACCACGGGCGAGTCCTCGGCGCTGAGCATCCTGGTCCCGGTCGGCACGCCGTCCGGCTCCTACAGCGCGCAGATCCTCGCCGACGGCGTCAACCTCGACCGGACGGTCACCCTCACGCTCACCGTCGACTCCGGCAGCAACGTCGTCTTCATCGACGACTTCTCCACCGACCTGGGGTGGACGGTGAACCCGAACGGCACCGACACCGCGACCACCGGCCGGTGGGAGCGCGGCGTTCCGCAGCCCACCTTCGCCGGGAGGACGCCGCTGCAGCTCGCGCCCTTCGTGGGCAAGAGCGACCTGGTCACCGGGCGGCTGGCGGGCGACCGGGTGGGCGCGAACGACGTCGACGGCGGCGTGACGACCATCCGCTCCCGGGAGATCGCGCTTCCCCCCGGCACGCTGACCATGACGTTCGCGTGGTACTTCGCCCATCTGGCCAACTCCAGCGCCAAGGACTACTTCCGGGTCCGGGTGGTCAGCCCCACCGCCAACACCGTGGTGCTCCAGCAGTTCGGGGACCCCACCGTCCGGCCCGGCGAGTGGCGGACCGCGACGGTGAACCTGTCGGAGTTCGCCGGGCAGCCGATCCGCATCGTGGTGGAGGCCGCCGACGACTCGCCCGACAGCCTCGTCGAGGCCGGGTTCGACGACCTGAGGATCACCAGGTCCTGAGCGGGTGAGGCGCGGCCCCAGTCCCATCGGAGGGGACCGGGGCCGCGCCGCGTCCGGGGCGGTGGAGGATCAGCTGACCGCCCGCAGCGCGTCGACGACGCCGTAGCCGAAGAAGCCGTTGCGGATCGAGGTGCCCTCGCACACCTGGGTCGTGGTGATCTCCCCGCCGCCGGCCAGCCGCCGGACGTAGGTGTAGGCGGGCGGGACGGGACAGGACCGCCGGGTGGCGGTCGTCCTGAGCCGCCGCTCCACGATGTCCGGGGCGAGCGTCTTGCCGCCGTGGGCCGGGTCGGGCACGCCGTACCGGCTGACGATCAGCGCCGCCACCCCGGCGGCGTGCGGGGAGGCCATGGAGGTGCCCTGGAGGTACTCGTAGTAGCCGCAGACGCGGCCCCGGCAGCTGCGCACGATGTCGGCGATCCTGGGCGTGCCGTCGGGGTTCAGCTCGCCCCGCTTCTCGGCCACCGACTTGGGGTAGGCGGCGAGCACCGCCCGGGTGATGTTCTGGGTCTTGGTCGGCGTGTCGTAGACGTCGCCGCCGGGGGCGGCCGCGAAGACGTAGCCGTCGCCGTAGTCGGAGTAGTACGCCTTGCGCCCGCTGATGCCGGTGGCCGAGATCGCGAGCACGTGGTCGCCCTCGCTCGGCAGGGACAGGCAGGACGGCGGGATGAGCCGGTTACGGGTCCGCTGCCCGGCCACCCGGGCGAAGTCGGGACTCGAGGTGTCGAGGATCTGCTTGGTGTAGTCGCCGGCGCCGTTGCCCACGGCGGAGATCAGGGTGACGTTCCGGTCGTGGGCGTAGTCGAGGGCCCGCTGGACGGCCGTGATGACCGTCTGCTGATCCCGGCGCTCCTCGGGGCTGTCGGCGGGGTTGTCGGTGCAGTTGAACAGCCAGGGGTCGACGTAGTAGCTCATGTTGACCACGTCGACGCCGTTGTCGGCGGCGTAGGTCAGCGCGTCCACGGTGGGCTGGAGGAAGAAGTAGCCGCTGTCCTGGCCGACCCGCAGGCTGACGATCGAGGCGCCGGGCGCGACGCCCGCGACGCCCAGCCCGTTGATCGGGGAGGCGATCGTGGACGCCACGTGCGTGCCGTGGCCGTTCTCGTCGACGGTGGCCGGGTCGGTGCAGGACTTGTCCGGTTCCTGGTCGCACGGGCCGTCGAGTTCCTTGCCGTTGGCGTCGACCGGCATGTCGACGGTGAAGTTGCGGCTCAGCCCGGCGTTGTAGTTGGCCTCGATGTCGGGGTGGGTGGCGTCCACGCCGGTGTCGAGGATGCCGACGAGCACGGCGTGGGTGCCCCGCGACCGCCGGTAGGAGCCGGTGACGGTGGCGTGGATCTGCCGCATGTCCCACTGCCGGACGGCCAGCGGCTCGGGCCGGAGCACGGACGCGCCGGAGTCCGCCGCGTCGGGATCGTCCGTCCGGGCCGCACCGGCGGGGGCGGGGAGCGCGGCGCGCGGTTCGGAGGCGGAGGCGGTTCCGACGCGAGGGGTAGGGGCGGACAGCAGCCCGCCCGTCCCGGCGGCCCCTGCGGACCCGGCGTGCCCCGGCGCGCTCCGCTGCGGGACCCGGCCGATGACCATGTCGCGGGCGACGCCCTCGATCCGGGGGTCGGCCCGGAGCGCGTCGGCGAACGCGGGACCGGTCGCGGTGACGGTGGCGACGCCGACGGCGGCGTTCTCCCTGGTGACGGTGCCGCCCGCCGCCAGGACGGCCCGCCGGGCGTCGGCGGCGCTCACGCCCCGCCGGTACAGGACCACGTACCCGCCGCCGCGTCCCTCCCCCGGCGCCGTGTCCGGCCTCCGCGCCTGCGCCGGGACCGCCAGTGTGGCCGCGGTGAGGGCGGCAGCGGCGGCGATGACGATGACGCGCTTCACGCATACCTCCGTGTCGGATTCTCCTCCCGCCGGTGCGAATTCACCGGCGGGGCGATGCATAGGCCAGGGAATTGCACCCCGGCACGGCGAAGCAAGGACCGGCGGCTTTCCGCGCCGTGTCCGGACGTTAAGCGTGCCGGAGCGTTAACCGCGCCGCCGCGCCACCACCAGCATGTTCCTTTTTCGGAAATGTTCCTCTAACGTATGGAATTCCATTGTCCGTATGGGTTCGGAAGCACGGCCGCGGGCCGGCGCGCCGGCCGTACGGTCCTTTTCCGAGGGCCGCCCCGCATTCGGAAGGTGAGAAGTGAGAGCGTTCGTCATCACCGAACCGCGCCGGTGTTCGGTGCTGGACGTCGAGCCGCCGGCCCCGATGGCGGGCCAGGTCGTCGTGGACGTGGAACGGGCCGGGCTGTGCGGCACCGACGTCGAGTTCTTCACCGGCGAGATGGCCTACCTCCACCAGGGCCACGCGCGCTACCCGGTGCGCGTCGGGCACGAGTGGTGCGGGACCGTCGCCTCCGTGGGCGAAGGGGTGGACGAGCGCTGGATCGGCCGGCGCGTCACCGGCGACACCATGCTCGGCTGCGGCCGGTGCCGCCGCTGCCGCGCGGGGCGGCCGCACGTGTGCGACGCCCGCCACGAGATCGGCATCCGCGGCGGGTGGCCGGGCGCCCTGGCCGAGCAGGTGGCGGTGCCGGTCACGGCGCTGCACCCGCTGCCGGAGGAGGTCGACGCGGTGGCCGGCGCCATGGTGGAGCCGGGCGGCAACGCGCTGCGGGCCGTACAGGCGGCGGAGGTGGAGCCGGGCGACCGGGTGCTGGTGGCCGGCCCCGGCGCGATCGGGCTGCTCGCGGCCTCGTTCGCGCTGATCCAGGGGGCGGAGGTGCACGTCCTGGGCGTCTCGGAGCGGTCGCTGGCGTTCGCCCGCGCGCTCGGGGCGCACGGGGCCTGGACGGCCGAGCGGCTGCCCGCGGCGCCGTTCGACGCGGTGATCGACGCCTCCACCTCCCCCGCCCTGCCGGCGCGGGCCCTGGACCTGGTGGAGCCGGGCGGACGGGTGGTCTGCGTCGGCCTGGCGCCGGAACCCAGCACGGTCGACACCCGGGCGATGGTCCTCAAGGACGTGACGATGACCGGGGTGCTGAGCGGCTCCGGCGGGCTCGCCGAGACGATCGAGCACTACGCCTCCGGGGAGGTGGATCCGCGCCCGCTGGTGGCCGCCACGGTCGGCCTGGAGGAGGCGGCCGGCGTGCTGGCGGGCTCGCGTCCGGCCGGGGCGGGCCAGGGCCCGAAGATCCACGTCGATCCGCGGAGGTGAGCGGCGGGCCGCCGGTTCCCGCGCCGGCGACCGGCCCGCCCTCCGGCGACGGTGACCGTACGGCGGAGCGCCGGAGTGCCTCAGAGGCGCGGCGCGTCAGAGGCTCAGTCCCCCCTGGGCGGAGCCACGCCACTCCACGAGCAGGACGGTGGCGTCGTCCTGCAACTTGTGGTCGTGGTATTCGAGCAGCTGGTGGATGAGGCGTCGCAGGGTCTCGGGAATCGGCAGCCCGGCGGCGTTCTGCCGGACGACGAAGTCGATGAAACGCTCCAGCCCGAACTCCCGCCCCTCGTCGTCGCGGGCCTCGATGACGCCGTCGGTGTAGAACAGCAGCCGGTCGCCGGGTTCCAGCTGTTCCGTGCAGATGGTCACCGGCAGGCCGAGATCGAGGCCCATGGGGTGCGCGGGAGGGCAGTTCAGGGTGCCGACCCAGCGGCCGTCCCTGATCAGCACCGGCGGGTGGTGCCCGCGGTTGATCCACGTCAGCTCGCCGGTCGAGGTGTCGAGGTGGGCCAGGATCGCGGTGGCGAACCGGTTGGCCCGGCCGAACTGCTCGACCAGGGCCCGCTCGATGTTCTCGCTCGTCCTGACCAGGTCGGCTCCCCGGCGGCGGCTGTGGCGGCAGGCGGAGACCGCGAGGCTGGCGGTGATCCCGGCGGCGGTGTCGTGCCCCATGGCGTCGAAGATCGCCAGATGCACCATGTCGCCGAAGACGGCGTAGTCGAAGGCGTCCCCACCCACCTCGTAGGCCGGCTCCTGGGCGGCGCTGACCGCCACGTCCTGGTTGGCGAACGTGTTCAACGGCATGAGGTTCTGCTGCATCTCGGCCGCGACGTTCATCGAGCGGGTGCGCACCAGCCGGGCGTAGGAGTCGCTGGGACCGCGCTTGCTCTCGACGAGCAGGGCGACCAGCGACGCGAGGGCCTTGGCGTCGGAGAGGGCCTGGTCGTCCGTGACCCGGGCGCTGACGCGGATGACGCCGAGGCGTTCGGCGCCGTCCAGCAGCGGCACCCACCACCACTCCACCTCGTCGTCGTCGCCGATCTTCGGCAGGATCCGCACCTCCTGGAAGGCCCGGCCGGCGAGGGTGCTGTCGACGCGCAGCTCCCCCGGCTCGGAGCCCTCGTTGTGCGCCGTGTCGAGGCTGTGACCGGTCATCAGGCGCAGGACCTGCTGCTGGAGATCGACGATGTAGATCTGCACGTCGAACAGGCCGGCGCGGGCGGCGTGCTCGTTGACGAGGGTGGGCAGCCGTTCGAGCGCGACGAGGTGGCTGGCGGCCAGCAGGCCGGTCAGCATCCGGGCGGTGTCTCTGGGAGAGTCGGTCATCTGGCTCCCGTCTGGCGTGGGCGGTCCGCGCGTCCGCGGCCTCTCTCCGGGAGGTCGCGGCCCCGCCGACGGGCGGGTGGACGGAACACCTGACGCGAAGCTGCCCCGAAACCAGCGGGCTATGTGAAGTTCTCCTCTACCTGAAAAATAGCCGAAATCATGACATGTTTCCTCATTGGCGACATCTCACCTGGAGTCCGTCCGGAGGCGGACCCGGTGGACCCGGTGGACCCGGCCGGGAGCCCATAACACGGCGATAGGGGATTTTTGGCAGATCCCGCCGGGGCGCTCCGGCCAATACTTTGACAGCACCCCTCACAAGGAGTGCTGATGTTCAGTCGACGTACCCTCCTGACCGGAGCCACCGCCGCCCTGGCCCTCGCGGCCACCCTGTCGCCCACCGCGGCACAGGCCGCCCCCGCACCCCTCCCCCCGGCCGCCATGGACGCCCTCCAGCGCGACCTGGGCATCACCGCCGAGCAGGCCGTTCAGCGGCTCGCCAACGAGTCCCGCGCCATGGGCGTGCAGGCCAACCTGACCAAGGCGCTCGGCGCCAAGTACGCGGGGGCGTGGTTCAACGCCGACGCCTCGCAGTTCATCGTCGCCACCAGCGACGCCGCCCAGGCCCCCACCATCAAGGCCCAGGGCGCCCAGCCCGTCGTCGTCGGCCGCTCGCTGGCCGACCTCGACGCGGTCAAGGCCAAGCTCGACCAGGCCCCCGAGGCCGCCAAGGCCAAGGCCGCCCTGTGGTACGTCGACGTCCAGGCCAACAGCGTCGTGGTCCAGGCCGCCGACCAGGCCGCCGGAGAGGCCCTCGTCGCCGCGGCCGGCCTGAACCGGGACGCGGTCCAGGTCAAGGTCAGCGCCGAGCAGCCCCAGACGTTCATGGACCTCATCGGCGGCAGCGCGTACTACATCAACGGCACCAGCCGCTGCAGCATCGGCTTCGCCGTCACCCGGTCGGGCAGCCCCGGCTTCGTCAGCGCGGGCCACTGCGGCCGGACCGGCTCCACCACCACCAACCCGTCCGGCACCTTCGCCGGCTCGTCGTTCCCCGGCAACGACTACTCCTACGTCTCCACCCCGGGTCACAACCCCACGCCGTACGTGCGCGGCTCCGGCGGTTCCCTGGTCACCGTCCGCGGCTCGTCCGTGGCGGCGATCGGCGCCTCGGTCTGCCGCTCCGGCTCCACCACCGGCTGGCACTGCGGCACGATCCAGCAGTACAACTCGACCGTGAACTACGCGCAGGGCACGGTCTACGGCCTGACCCGCACCAACGTGTGCGCCGAGCCCGGTGACTCCGGCGGTTCCTTCATCTCGGGCAACCAGGCCCAGGGCATGACCTCCGGCGGCTCGGGCAACTGCTCCTCCGGCGGCACGACCTACTTCCAGCCCGTCAACGAGGTCCTCGGCGCCTACGGCCTCACCCTCAGGACCGGCTGACAGTAATACTGCGACGCTGCGCGTCGCGGCTCGGGGTAGCGCTCGTGGCGACGCTGGCGCGTCGTGGCTCGGGGGCTGGTAACCGGTGTCTTCCCTCGTCACTCCGTCGCTTCGCGGCTGCGTTCCTCAGTCCAGACACCGGCGCCCCCGAGCAGCTCATGGCGACGCTGGCGCGTCGCGGCTCGGGGGCTCTTGACCCGGTGCCTTCCCTCGTCACTCCGTCGCTTCGCTCCTCCGCTCCTCAGTCCAGACACCGGCGCCCCCTCGCGGGGCCCAGACACCGGCGCCCCCTCGCGGGGTCCGGGCAACGGCACCCCTCGTAAGTCCCCCGTCAGGGTGAGGTTTCCTCGCCCTGACGGGCACCCCCCAACGGCCGAGGAGGCCTCCCAGATGTCCAGGATCATCCGCACCCTCGCCGCCCTCCTGGTAGGGCTCGCCGCCCTGGTGGCGATCTCACCCGCCTCGTCCGCGTCATCCGCCTCGTTCGCGCGGGCGGCCGGGGCGGACGCCCGGCAGGCGGTGGCCGTGCGCGTGCTGCGCTACGACGCGAGCCGGGCCGCCGAGTTCCGCTCGGCGGTCGACCAGGCCGCGCAGATCTGGAACTCCAGCGTGTCCAACGTGCGCCTGGTGGCCGGTACCCCTGCGGACTTCGTCGTCCTGGCCGACGACGGATGGCCCCGCACCCAGCCGGTCAGCCTGGGCCGGGGGACCATTTGGATGGGCAGGCAGGCCACCGCGGAGGGCCACAACCCGCTGCGGATCGCCGCCCACGAGATCGGTCACATCCTGGGCCTGCCGGACCGGCGCACCGGTCTGTGCACGGACCTGATGTCCGGCGCGAGCGCGGGCACGAGCTGCACCAACCCCTACCCGAACTCGACCGAGAAGGCCCAGGTCAACCGGAACTTCGCCGGCTTCGCCCCGGCGATCCGCTTCGGCGAGATCTACGTCGACAGCCCTGAGGCCGCCCTGAGGTAATACTTCTCAGCCCTTCTCGGCGGCGACCCGGCGTCCCCTCCCGGCGGCCGGCCCGGACGACCCGTTCGTCCGGGCCGGCCGTTCGCATGCCCGCACCCGCCCTCGTCCGCATGCCCGTCCCCGTCCCTTCTCCCCCTCCCCGGTTCCGGCTCCGGCGGGTGGCTCCGGCGGATGGCCCTGGCCGGTTTTCTACTCGTGTGCGTATACTCGTAGACGAGTATGAAAGTGAGGGCGGACATGGCCAAGCGCCGCAAGGTGAGCAACATGCTCGGCCTGGCCGTGCTCTCGGCGGTCGTCGCCAAGCCGATGCACCCCTACGAGATCGCCTCGGTGCTGCGCGAGCGCGGCAAGGACCGGGACATGAGGATCAAGTGGGGTTCGCTCTACACCGTGGTGCGCAACCTGGAGAAGCACGGCTTCCTCGCCGTGGCCGGGACCGCCCGGGACGGAGCGCATCCCGAGCGCACGATCTACCGCATCACCGACGCCGGGCGCCGGGAGTACGCCGACTGGACCCGCGAGCTGCTCGCCGATCCGGAGCGGGAGCAGCCGAGGTTCGAGGCCGGGCTGTCGGTGATGGGGGTGATCCACCCGGACGAGGTGGCCGTCCTGCTGCGGCGGCGGCTCGACGCGCTGGAGCGCGAGATCGGCGAGCAGCGGGAGACGCTGGCCGGATGCACCGGAGTGCCGCGGCTCTTCCTCGTCGAGGCCGAGTTCGACCTGGCCATGCGCGAGGCCGAGGCGGCCTGGACCCGCTCGCTGCTGGAGGAGCTCGTCACCGGGTCCTTCCCGGACCTCGCGACGTGGCGGGAGTGGCACGAGACGGGGCAGGTGCCGGCGGAGATCGCCGCCCTCATGGAAGGGGACGGTCCGGCGGACCGTCCCGGCGGGAAAGAAGGCCGGCCCGCGAGGAGACCGGCCCGAGAAGAAGAGAAGGGACCCGGCGGGGTGCGGTAACACCGCCGCCGGGTCGTCGCCCTCGAACCGATGTCCGCGGAACGGAACCCGGCCACGAGGTGGCAACGGCAACGATAGCCGGGTTCTCCGGGGAGCGGTTCGGACACCCCATCCGAAACCGGAGGAATCATGGAGAACACCCATCTCACCCAGACCCAGGCCCGGCAGATGGAGGGCGCGATGGCGCGGTGGTACGCCCGCCAGCGCGCCTCGGCCCCCCAGCTCGCCGCCGTCCGCCGGCACGCCGCGCGGCTCGCCGGCGACCTGCCCGCCGGGGCCGCCGTACTGGAGGTGGCCCCGGGCCCGGGATACCTGGCCGTCGAGCTGGCCGGGCTCGGGTTCGCGGTGACCGCGCTGGACCTCAGCCGCACGTTCGTGGAGATCACCGCCGAGAACGCCCGACAGGCGGGCGTGCGCGTCGCCGTGCACCACGGCGACGCGGCCGACCCGCCCTTCGCCGACGGGTCCTTCGACCTCGTCGTGTGCCAGGCCGCCTTCAAGAACTTCGGGCGGCCGGTCCGGGTCCTGGACCAGATGCACCGCGTCCTGCGCGACGGCGGGACGGCCGTGATCCACGACATGAACAGGGGCGCCTCCTCCGCCGACATCGACGAGGCCGTCGCCCTGATGAGGCTCACCGCGATGAACGCCCTCCTGACGCGGATCACCCTGAGAGGGCTCCGGAACCGCGCCTACTCCCGGGAGCGCTTCGAGGCCCTCGCGGCCGTGAGCGCCTTCGGGACCTGCGACGTCCGGGCCCAGGGGATCGACATCGAGGTCCGGCTGACCAGACACGCCGCCTGACTCATCCGGCGAGCGGCGACTAGGCCGACATATGGGTATAAACCCCCTCGAAAGCATCGACCGACATCTCGGGGGGCCTCGATGAGCACAGCGGAAACCGGAAAGAAGGCCCGGGACGTGATGCACCAGGGCTGCAAATGCGTCGGTGAGCACGAGAACCTGCGTACGGCCGCGCGGATGATGCGCGACATGGGCGTCGGCGCGTTGCCGATCTGCGGCGACGACGACCGGCTCAAGGGGATCATCACCGACCGCGACATCGTGGTGAAGTGCTGCGCCGAGGGCAGGGACCTCGAACGGACCACGGCCGGCGAACTGGCCCGCGGACTGGTGTGGGTGGACGCCGACACCAGCGTCGAGGAGGCGCTGAGCAAGATGGAGGAGCACCAGATCAAGCGGCTGCCGGTGATCGAGGACCATCGCATCATCGGCATGATCAGCGAGGCCGACCTGGCCAAGGAGCTGCCCGACGGCAAGCTGGCCGAGTTCGTCCACAGTATCTACGCACGTGCCTGACCGGGCCGCCCGGCAGGCGCGCGAGGGACCCCGGCCGGCCGGGGTCCCTCCTCGCGAGGACCACGAAGACCGGGCGAACCGGGAGATCTGACAGGTCCGGGAGATCCATGCGGACCGGATGGTGCGGGATCGGCGAGGAGAGGAAAGGGATCGCACATGCCCGAGACGAGCTCCGGGGGACTTCGCCCCGCCGGAGGTGTCCCCCGATGACCGACGGCGGCATCGGCGTGTCCGTGGAGGCCGACGCCCACCCCGAGCGGGTGTTCGCCGTACTGACCGACTGGCCGCGCCACCGGGAGTGGATGGTCCTCACCCGGGCCCGGGTGACCGGCGGCGACGGCCGGAGCGCCGGAAGCCGTCTGGCGGCCTTCACCGGCATCGGCCGTCTCGGCTTCCTCGACACCATGGAGATCACCGAGTGGGACCCGCCGCGGACCGTCGCGGTCCGGCACACGGGCGGGCTGGTGCGCGGCACCGGGGTCTTCCGGGTGCTGCCCCGCGACGGCGGGGGCAGCACGATCGTCTGGGAGGAGAAACTGGACCTGCCGCTCGGCGCGGCCGGGCGGCTGGGCTGGGCCCTGCTCAGGCCGCTGAACGCGGTGCTGTTCCGGCTCTCGCTGCGCCGCCTGGCCGCACTCAGCCGCCGATGAGGCCGCGGCGCGAGTCGCGGGCCGGGCCGGGCCGGGCGCTTCCGCCGATCCCGGCTCGGCCCGCGTCCGCCGGGTTCAGCCGCCGGTGAGGTCGCGGCGCGAGTCGCGGACCGGGCCGGGGCCCGGCTCGTCGCGGATCACCTCTCCGTGGATCACCGGGCCGGAGCCGCCCGGACCACCCGGGCCGCGCGTCCCGCCGAACGGCGAGTCCGCGCCCGTACCGAACGGTGAACCCGCGCCGAACGGCGAGCCGAGGACCGGCCCGGCGGCCGACCGGGCGAGGGTGCTGCGGACCCGGCGGGCGAAGAACCAGGCGCCCAGGCGGCGGACCAGCGGCCGGGTGAGGGGCAGCAGGCACAGGAAGCCCGCGATGTCGGTGAGGAAGCCCGGGGTGAGCAGCAGCATGCCGCCGGTGACGACCATGGCGCCGTCGGCGAGCTCACGCTCGGGCATCCGGCCGTCGCGCAGCGACTCCTGCAGGCCGCGCCACGCCCTGCGGCCCTCGCGGCGGACGATCCAGGCGCCGAGGAGGCTGTCCGCCAGCAGGAGGGCCACCGTGGGCCAGCCGCCGATGACCTGCCCCGCCTGGATCAGGACCCAGATCTCCAGGATCGGGACCACCAGGAAGAGCAGGAACAGCACTAAGCGCATCTTTTCCTCAACTCATGTGACAGCCGTACGACTGTGACAACGCGCCGGGGCGTCGCCGCGTTCCGCCGCGTTCCCCGGAGATCCTCCCGGGTCGTTCCGGGGGCCTCCCGGGGTTCCCCCGGAGTCCGGACAGGAGCGCCCGGCACCCGGCGTTCGACACTCGGCGTTCAGCGCGAGCGGCGCAGGCGGCCGGGCAGCCCGGCCAGGCCCCACTGCATGATCCGCCAGAACGCCTCGATCATGATGCCCCGGCTCATCTTGCTGACCCCGGCGGTGCGCTCCACGAACACGATGGGCACCTCGGCGACGCGCAGGCCGTGGCGGACCGTGCGCAGTGTCAGGTCCACCTGGAAGCAGTAGCCCTGCGACTCCACGTCGTCCAGGCCGATCTTCTCCAGGGTGGCGGCGCGGTAGGCGCGGAAGCCCGCGGTGGCGTCGCGGACCGGGATGCCGAGTATCATCCGGGCGTAGACGTTGGCGCCGCGCGAGAGGAACTCGCGGGAGGCGGGCCAGTTGACCACCTCGCCGCCGGGCACCCATCGCGAGCCGATCACCAGGTCGGCCCCGCCGGCCAGCCGCTCCAGCAGCTTGGGCAGTTCCTCGGGCTGGTGGGAGCCGTCGGCGTCCATCTCCACCAGGACGTCGAAGCCCTCGGCCACGCCCCAGCGGAACCCGGCGATGTAGGCGGCTCCCAGTCCCTGCTTGCCGGGCCGGTGCAGCACGTGGACGTGGTCGTCGCCGGCCGCCAGCTCGTCGGCGACCGCCCCGGTGCCGTCGGGACTGGAGTCGTCGGCCACCAGCACATGCGCCTCGGGCACCGCGGCGCGCACCCTGCCCACGATGGCCGGGAGGTTCTCCCGCTCGTTGTAGGTCGGCACGACGACGAGCACCCGGCCCGGCATCCGCTCCATCACGCGTCTCCCACCTGCTGCTCGTCCCTCCCGCCCGCGGAGTGGGCAAGGTTGCGGATCCGGCGCGCCGCGACGGCGGCCACCGCGCCCGCACCCATAAGTATCAAGACCCATTCGGGCAACGCGCCAGCCCTGGTTGCGATGGTCTGTTCACTTCTGACCGGAACAGTCAGTACGTCCATCGCGGGGACCAGCTCGCCGGTGCGCCAGGTGACCTCGCCGTCCGGGGTCACGAGGGCGGAGATCCCGGTGATCGCCGAGGTCACCACCGCCCGGTTGTGCTCGACCGCCCGCAGCTGCGACATGGCGAGCTGCTGGGGCGGCAGGTTCGTCAGCGCGTAGGTCGCGTTGTTGGTCTGCACCACCAGGGGGGTCGCCCCGGTCCTCGCGGTGTCGCCGACGACGCCGTCGTAGGCGACCTCGTAGCAGTTGATCGCCCCGACGGTCACCGGCCCCACCCGGAGGTCGCCGTCGCGGGTGCCGGGCACCGACTGCTTGCCGACCAGGGCGGCCCGCTCGAACAGGGCGAACATGAGGTCCTTGAGCGGGGTGTACTCCCCGAACGGGACCAGCTTCTGCTTGTCGTAGTACGCCCCGGGCCCGCTGACCGGGTCCCACACGATGCTGCGGGTCGCCCGGCCGTCCTCACCGATCCCGACCACCGCGCCGACCAGCACGGGCACCCCGATGTCCCTGACGGCGTCGCCGATCTGACGGCGGGCGGACTCACTGCGGTAGGGGTCGATGTCGGTGGAGTTCTCCGGCAGCACGACCAGGTCGGGTCTCGGCGTCCGGCCCTCCCGTACGGCACGGGCCATCTCGTGGAGCATCCGGGTGTGGTTGCCCAGCACCACCGCGGGCTCGTCACCCAGGAAGCCCATGCCGCGGCCGGGGACGTCGCCCTGGATGACGCCGATCCGGACCGTCCGGCCCTCGTCGCCGTGGCGGGGCACGGCGAACGCCGCGGCCGGCACGGCCAGCGCCCCGGCGAGCGCCAGCGCCAGCGGCGCCCGGACCCGGCGCCCTTCCGGCCCCTGATCAGCCTTCGGTCCCGGCCGCGTCTCCGGATCCCGTTCCGCCGGGGCGCCCCGCTCCCGGGTGCGCCCCTCCCGCGACGCCGGCCGCCACGCCGCCCGCAGCCGCAGCGCGGACAGCGCGAGCAGCCCGCCGCACAGCGCCACCGCGAAGCTCACCAGCGGCGCCCCGCCGACGGCCGCGTACGGGGTGAGGACCGACTCCCCCTGGCTGAAGGCCAGCCGTACCCAGGGGAACCCGCCGAACGGGAACGAGCCGCGGGCCTTCTCCATCGCCACCCACAGCGCGGCGCTCCACAGGGGCCACAGGGGCAGCCGGGACACCAGTGCCGACCCGGCGGCCCAGGCCGCGTAGAAGAGGCTCTCCATGGCCGTCAGGCCCAGCCAGGCGTCGGTCCCGATCGGGCTCACCCAGTGCAGCGCGGGCAGCAGGAAGGCGAGGCCGAGCAACAGGCCCGGCCACACGGCGCGGCGGGCGCGCAGGCCGTGCGCCGCGAGTACGGCGAGCGCCACGCCGAAGGGAGCCAGGAACCACAGCCCGAGCGGCGGGAAGGACAGGAACAGCAGCAGGCCGCCCGAGACGGCCGCCGCGGCGCGGCCGGACACCGGGCGGGCGAGGAGCGCGGCCCACCGGCGGGGCGGCTCCCCCGGCTCCCCCGGCGCGGCCGCCGGCGGAACGGCCGTCTTCTCCTGCACCACGGGCGCGGCTCTCCTTCGGGGCGTCGTGCGGGCACCGGACGCCCGGCCCCTCCGACCGGCCCGTCCGGCCCTTTTCCTAGCCCGAACGGTACCGCCACGGGAGCACGGCGAGGAAACCACGGTCCGGGAAACGGCCCAGAAGGTCAAAAAGGCCCGAAAGGCCCGGGACGCCTCCGGAAACGGCAACGGGGTGATCCCCGGGCGGACGGAGGCCCGCGGGATCACCCCGGCGCTTGCGACGCTCGCACGGGAGCGGGAAGAGGGCCCGGGCCGCCCTTCGGACCGGTTCCGTCCCGTCGGCGGCGGGCGCGGATTGCCGTTGTCTACTGGGTGCCCGGACCCCTCCTGGGTCCAACCCCCCGCCCGGAAGGGGTGCCCCGCCTCGACGGAACGCCGAACCTGCGCCTGGCTGTACGGACGGGGTCTCCCCCGTCACGGGCGCAGGAGGCGGCGATGTCGAAAGGCGGCCAACCGGTCAGTCCCGTGCTGGACTGGGCAGCAAACTACCGACCCCAGCGCAGATGTCAACCGTGTCCCTAACAGCGGAAACATCAAGTTTCCGCAGCTGGGACAGGATCGGCGAGAGCCGTCAATGGTCTCATGTGATCCGATGTACCTCAAGTCGAGAGAGCGCCCCGGGCAGCGGACCGTCGTGGACGACGCCAAGGCGGCGGGTCGCCCTGGTCAGCGCGACGTAAAGATCGCTGGCCCCGCGTGGCGACTCCCCCAGGATCGTCTCCGGATCCACCACGACGACCGTGTCGAACTCCAGGCCCTTGGCCTCGGCGACGGTCAGGACGGCCGCCGGGGCGTCCAGTGCGGCGGCCCCGGGCGTGGTGGCCGCGCCCGGGACCGCCCCCGTGACGAGCTCGCCGTACTTCTCCCGGCCGGTCTCCGGGACGATCACCACCGTGCGGCCCCCCTCCGCGACCTCCGCGGCGACCAGGCCGGGCAGGCGGTCCGCCGGGGAGGCGGCCCAGGGCCGGGCGCCGGTCTCGCGGACCGAGTCGGGCGCGCTCAGGCCGGGGCCGACCAGGGCGAGCACGTCCGCCGCCACGGCCATCAGCTCGGCCGGGGTGCGGTAGTTGACCGTGAGGGTCTCCTGCCGCCAGCGGTCGGCGACGTACGGGCCGAGGACGTCGCCCCAGGAGCGGGCGCCCGCCGAGGAGCCCGTCTGCGCGAGGTCGCCGACGATCGTCATCGACCGGCTGGGGACGCGGCGCATCACCATGCGCCAGTCCATCGCCGACAGCTCCTGGGCCTCGTCCACGATGACGTGGCCGAACGCCCAGGTCCGGTCGGCCGCGGCGCGCTCGGCGGTGGTGAGGTACACCTCGTCGCCCAGGTGGCGGGCGGCGAACCTCTCGGCGTCCATGACCTCCGCCAGGCCGGTCAGCTCCAGCACCTCTTTGGCGTAGGTGAGCTGGTGCTGCCGCTCGTCCTGGGCGGCGGCCCGCGCCAGGGCCTGCTCCTCCTCGGCGAACCACGCCCCGGCCCGCAGCACCGCCGGGTCGATGTCGCCGAGCAACTCGGCGGCCTCGTCCAGCAGCGGCACGTCGGAGGGGGCCCACCAGTCCTCGCCGCGCCGGGGCGGCTCGCGCAGCAGCAGCTCGCGCTCGGCGGCGTCCAGCAGCCCGCCCGCGGCGTACTCCAGCCGCTCACGCGAGGTGAACAGCCCGACCAGGAGCTGGCGGGGGGTGGTGTAGGGCCACAGCCTGTTCAGCGCGGCCTTGACGGGCTTCTCGGTGCGCAGGTCCTCGCGGATGCCGGCCAGCTCGTCGTCGTCGATCACGCCCTTGCCGAGCTGCTTGGCCATCTGCCGGGCGAGGATGTTGAGCAGGTGGCGGACGAACACTGCGCGGGCCTCGTTGTGCGGCCTGCCCGAGCGGGCGGCCCGGTTGCGCGCCGCCTCCAGGGCCCGGCCGTCGAGCCTGAGGACACGGCCGTCGAGGCGGATCTCGACCGGTTTGCGCGGCACCCGCTGCCGCTCCCGTACGGCCCGCGCCACCACCTGGACCATGCGCGCGTCGCCCTTGACCTCGGCGGTCTCCGGGCGCTCCCGGACGGTGGGGACGAGCCCGGGGTACAGCCCGGCGACCGTGGACAGCAGCACGTCGGTCTCGCCCAGCGAGGGGAGCACCTGGTCGATGTAGCGCATGAAGGTGGAGTTGGGGCCCAGGATGAGCACGCCCCGGCGGGCGAGCCGCTCCCGGTGGGTGTAGAGGAGGTAGGCCGCCCGGTGCAGGGCGACGACCGTCTTGCCGGTGCCGGGGCCGCCCTGCACGACCAGCACGCCGTCCAGATCGGAGCGGATGATGCGGTCCTGCTCGGACTGGATGGTCGCCACGATGTCGCGCATCCGCCCGGTCCGCCGGGCGCCGAGGGAGGCCAGCAGCGCCGCCTCGCCGTTGAGGGTGGCGACGTCCTCGTCGGTGAGGCCGTCGAGGTCGAGCAGGTCGTCGTCCACCCCGACCACCGTGCGCCCCTTGGTCTGCAGGTGGCGGCGGCGGGTGACGCCCATCGACGCGGCGGGGGTGGCACCGTAGAACGGCTGGGCCACCGGCGCCCGCCAGTCGATCAGCAGCCGGCGCTGGTCGTCGTCGGCCAGGCCGATGCGCCCGATGTAGAGGGTGCTCTGGTCGCTCTTGTCGAGCCGCCCGAAGCACAGGCCGTTCTCGACGCCCCACAGGCGGCCCAGGCGTTCGGCGTACATCCCGGCGAAGCTGTCGCGCTCGGAGCGGTTCTGGTGCGTGCCGCCGCTCCCGCCCTGCGCGAGCACCTCGTCCAGCTGCCGCTGGGTGCGCTCGCGGAGCACGTCGAGCCGCTCGTAGAGAGCGGAGACGTATTCCTGCTCCCGAGCGACCTCGTGTTGACGGACGGTCGCCGATCCATTATTGTTGATGCTAATGGGATGCTCCGGGCTCATTTGGCTTTTGTGTGACTATTGTGACAGCCAGCCATCTTAGCAGCATCGTTGAGGAACCCGCCTCCACACAGCGATCACAGCTTGGTCTCGCCACCTCCACCCGTTCTCACGGCACGGCTCGCCGCGCCTTCCTCACCGCACACGCGGGAAGGACCGTGAGCCCGCGAAGGACGGAGAAGGACCATGAGGACCGCGAAGGACCGCGAAGGACACGGTGAGCCGTACGAGGCTCCGTGAGACCCTGCAGGCTCCCGTGAGGCCCGGCCGGACCCGTGGAGCGCCATGGGGCCCGGCGGGGCCGAGGCGAGGCTGAGCGGCCACACGGAGCCCGACGGACGGGCCGGATCAGGCGCCCCCGGCGCCCCCGGCGGTCCCGCCGCCCGGCGGCTGCGGGGTCCGGTGCTCGTACGGCGTGCTCAGCACGACCGTCGTCCGGGTCGAGACGTTGGCGGCGGTGCGGATCTGGCTGAGCAGTTCCTCCAGCGCCGTCGGCGACGCCACCCTGACCTTGAGGATGTAGCTCTCGTCACCGGCGACACTGTGGCACGCCTCGATCGCGGCCAGGTGGGCCAGCCGGTCGGGAGCGTCGTCGGCGGCGGCCGGGTCGATCGGCTTGATGGACACGAACGCGGTCAGCGGGAGCCCGATCGCCTCGTAGTCGACCAGCGCGGCGTATCCCCGCACCACCCCGCGTTTCTCCAGCCGGCGCACCCGCTGGTGCACCGCCGACACCGACAACCCGGTCTCCTTGGCGAGGTCGGTGAAACTCATCCGGCCGTCACTCGCCAGCAATGTCACGATTCGGCGGTCGATCTCCTCCACCCGATCAACGGTATCGGCACCCGGCACTCTTCCGCGCCGCCCCCTGGCCATGCCATGGTCCCGACGCCGCCCGCGCCTCAGCCGGTCTCGGCTCGCGCGCCTTCGGCGTTCTCCGGATCACGCGGGCCGTCCGGGCCCTCTGGGCCTTCCGGGCCGGCGGCTTCCGCCCGCGCCGCCTTCCCGTCCACCGCGGTCCCGGCGGAGGGCTTCGCGGTCTCATCGGGGGACGCCGGAGTCCCCTCAGAGGCCAGGGCCGGGGCGGCCCCCCGCCCGGCTCCGGCCTCACCGCCGGAGGCATCCGGGGCGTCAGAGGCATCCGGGGCGTCAGAGCCGTCGGAGGCGTCCGGGATGTCGGCTACCGGCAGTGTGAGGATGAAACGGGCGCCCTCGGTGTACTCGGTGTCCAGCCAGATCCTGCCCTGGTGCTGCTCGACGATCTTCCGGCAGAGCGCCAGGCCGATCCCGGTGCCCTCGTAGGCGTCCCGGTGGTGCAGCCGCTGGAAGATCACGAAGATCTTGTCGGCGAAGTGGGCCGGGATGCCGATCCCGTTGTCGGTCAGGGAGATCCGCCACTCCCCGTCGTCCTTCTCGGCCGCGATCCGCACATGCGCGTGGCGGTCCGGGGAGCGGAACTTCAGCGAGTTGCCGATCAGGTTCTGCCAGAGCATCACCAGCTGGGTACGGTCGCCGATGACCACCGGCAGGTCCCCCACCTCGATCTCGGCGTCCGCCTCCTCCACGGCCGTCGAGAGATTGTCCAGCGCGTGGCCGACCATCTCGTTCAGGCCGGCCGGGACGGGATCCTGTCGGATGCGGCCCACCCGGGAGAAGGTGAGCAACTCGTTGATGAGCACCTGCATCCGCTTGGCACCGTCGACGGCGAAGTCGATGTAGGTGTTCGCCCTCTCGTCAAGCTGACCGGCGTAGCGCTGCTGGAGCATCTGGCAGAAGGATGCGATCTTGCGCAGCGGTTCCTGCAGGTCGTGCGAGGCGACGTAGGCGAACTGCTCCAGCTCGGCGTTGGATCGTTTCAGCTCCTCGGCCTGGGCGGCGAGCTGCTGCCGGGAGCCGCGGGCCTCCTCCAGTTCGGTGACGATCCGCCGCCGCATCGCCTCCATGTCGCTCGACAGCGCCGCCAGGTCGGCCGGGCCGCCGGTGTCGACGTGGTGGGAGAAGTCGCCCCCGGTGACCCTGCGGGACGCCTCGCCCAGGCGTGCCAGGGGGCGGAACACCGCCAGCCGCAGCAGCACCGCGACCGTGACGATCGTCAGGAGGAAGGCCGCCAGGATGATGAAGAACGTGGTGTCGCGGGTCGTGCGGGCCCGCTCCAGCTCGGCGCGGGCGCGGTCCCTGACCGCGCTCCAGGCGGCGTTCTGGTCGTCGAGCGCGCGGCGGACCGCGTCGAAGGCCGTCTTGCTCTCCTCGGCCCGCTCCTGGGTCACGGCCGAGGTGCCGCCGCTCCGTACGGCCGCGATCATCGGCTCGGCGTACTCCGAGCGCCATCGCTCGCTCAGCCGCTGGACCGTCTCCAGGCGGTCCAGCATCCTCTCCCCCGACGCCACCATCCGCACCTGCGCCGCGGCGGTCCGCTGGGCGCTCAGGCCGTCCTCGTACGGCTGGAGGAACTCCTCCTTGCCGGAGAGGACGAACCCCCGCAGGCCGGTCTCCTGGTTCACCAGGCTCGTCTGCATGCGCTCCGCCTGGAGCCTGCCCACGGTGATCTGGTCGATGAGCCGGTTGGACGCCTCGGCCGCGGTGCGCAGCACGCTCGCGCCGAACACCGCGGACACGGCGAGCAGCACGGCCATGGCCAGCAGCACCACGTTGAACCATGTCTGCGCGTTCCAGCGGCCATGCCGGGAACGGGCGGCGCGCGCCTGGTCGGAGGTCATGACGTCTCATCTCAGGGATCCGGCTCGCCGGGGCCGGGGAACACAACGGCTGACGAAAGATACCGGAACGGGGGGCCTTCGCCGTACCCGATCCGGCGTCACGGGTCCGGGGCGGGCGGGACGTACCCGTGTCGGAGTGGGAAGCTGGTGTGATCCCCGCCGTTCGACGGCGTACGCGTCCTGGAGGTAGTGGTGTCCGACGAGTTCGACGTGATCGTGATAGGGGCCGGTCCCGCCGGGGAGAACGTCGCGGCCCGGGCCGTCCGCGGGGGGCTGAGCGCCGCGGTGGTGGAGAAGGACCTCGCCGGCGGAGAGTGCTCCTACTGGGCGTGCGTACCCAGTAAGGCGCTGCTACGCCCGGTGGAGCTGGCCGCCGACGTCAGCCGGGTGCCCGGCATGTCCCTCGGCCCCCTGGACGTCGCCGCGGTGCTCGCCCGGCGCGACGAGGCCGTCTCGCACCTGGACGACGCCGGACAGGTGAAGTGGATCAAGAACGTGCCCGCGGAGTTCGTACGGGGCCGGGGACGACTGAGCGGGCCGCTGCGGGTCGAGGTGACCGCTCCCGGCGGCGCCGTCCGCCTGCTGACCGCCCGGCACGCGGTCGTGCTGGCCACCGGCAGCCAGGCGGTGCTCCCGCCGGTCCCCGGTCTGCGGGAAGCGGCCCCCTGGACGAGCCACGAGGTGACCGTCGCCCAGGAGGTCCCGAAGCGGTTCGTCGTGGTGGGCGGCGGCGTGGTGGCCTGCGAGATGGCGCAGGCCATGCACGGGCTGGGCGCCGCGGAGACGACGATGCTGGTGCGGGGCCACTCGCTGCTGGACCGGATCGAGCCGTTCGCCGGGGAGCTGCTGCGCGACTCGCTGGCCGACGGCGGCGTCGACGTCCGCTTCGGCGTCGAGGTGACGAAGGTGGAGCGGCCCGTACCGGGCGGCCCGGTGACCGTCCACCTGAGCGAGGGACCGCCGATCACGGCCGACGAGCTGCTGATGGCCACCGGACGCCGGCCCGCGACCGGCGACCTCGGCCTCGACACCGTGGGCCTGTCCGGGAAGGGCCCGGTGGAGGTCGACGACAGCATGCGCGCCACCGGGGTCCCGGAGGGCTGGCTGTACGCGGTGGGCGACGTCAACGGGCGCAACCTCCTCACCCACATGGGCAAGTACCAGGCGCGGGTGTGCGGCGACGTGATCGCGGCGCGGGCCCGGGGCGACCGCGACGACCTGCCGGGGCTGCGCGCCGTCGCCGACTCCCTCGGCGCGCCCCAGGTGGTCTTCACCGACCCGCAGATCTGCGCGGTCGGCCGGACCGAGGCCGCCGCCCGCTCCGAGGGGTTCGACGTCCGCGTGGTGGAGTACGACCTGGCCTCGGTGACCGGGGCCTACCTGCTCGGCGAGGACTACCGGGGGCGGGCGAAGGCGGTGGTCGACGAGCGGCGCCGCGTCCTGCTCGGAGTGACCTTCGTCGGCGCGGGCGTCGCCGAGCTGCTGCACTCGGCGACGATCGCGGTGACCGGCGAGGTCCCCCTCGACCGGCTGTGGCACGCCGTCCCGTCCTTCCCCACCGTCAGCGAGATCTGGCTCCGACTCCTGGAGGAATACGGCCTCTGACCCCTCACGGACACCGGTGACCGGACCCGCTCAAAGGCACCCCTGATCGGACCCGCTCAAGGGCGCGACTGGCTGGACCCGCGAGGGGGCGCCGGTGTCTGGACCCGCTCGGGGGCGCCGGTGTCTGGACTGAGGAACGCAGCCGCGAAGCGGCGGAGTGACGAGGGAAGACACCGGCTCAGGAGCCCCCGAGCCGCGACGCGCAGCGTCGCCATAAGCACAGTTTAGAAAAGCTTTGCCCCTTTCCCGCCACCACACCCACCCCATATGCGGAATTAAGACCATACAGATGGATTCCGTGAAGTTCGGGGAGGTGAGGTCGCCGCCATGAAGACGGGCGATGACGCGGCGCGGTGGCCCGCGTCCCGGGAGGGCGGCCCTCATGGGACGCTGCCCGTCTCCCTCGAGCCCGACTTCCGGGCGCTGGACCGGCGGGAGCGGGCCATCATCGGCCGGATGCTGGCCGGCCTGACCCTGGGCATGGTCCTCGCCCTGGCCGGCCGGATGCTCACCGACGTGCTGCCCACGTATGTCGTGGCCTTCTACGATCCCTACCTGTACGGCGTGCTGATCCTGGCCATGACCCGCGGCATCGCCCGGCCCGGCTGGGCTCTGCTGACCGGCGGCCTGACCGGGGCGGGCATCGCGGCCGGTCAGATGACGGCCTACGCGCTCGACCGCCAGACCCCGCTCATCCCCGGCGATCCCGGCGATCCCGGGGGCATCGGCTGGGAGATGGCGGCGCTGGCCGTCGTGCTGGCCGCCTTCGGCCTGACCGGGCATCTCTGCCGTCGTCCCGGCCTGTGCGGCGACCTCGTGGTGGGAGCGCTCAGCGGGCTGCTGCTGGCCCGGTTCGCCCAGGAACTGCGGTCGGCGGAACTGCTGGACAGTGTGAACTCCTTCTCCGCGCTCCCGTGGTCGCTCGCGGCTCTGGTGATCATGGGCCTGGCGTTGCCGGTCATCCTGCGCCCGACCGCCGCGGCGCGGGCCCGCACCGCGGTCGCCACCCTGGCCTGCGCCGTCCTCTGCACGGTCGGCTTCGCCTTCGTACCCGTCCTGTCCCTGCCCGTCTGACCGGGGGGCCGCCGGAGCCCCCGGAGCCGCCGGAGCCCCCGGCGGCCAGGATCGACCCCGGACCAGCCGGTCAGCCCTTGGCGACGGCCCTGCCGATGACCAGGCGCTGGACCTGGTTGGTGCCCTCGACGATCTGCAGCACCTTCGCCTCGCGCATGTACCGCTCGACCGGGAAGTCCTCGACGTAGCCGTAGCCGCCGAGCACCTGCACCGCGTCGGTGGCGGTCTTCATGCACACGTCGGTGGCGAACAGCTTGGCCATCGCGGCCTGCGTGCCGTACGGCCGGCCGGCGTCGCGCAGCCGGGCGGCGTCCAGGTAGAGGGCGCGCGCGGCGGCGATCTGGGTGGCCATGTCGGCGAGCATGAAGCCGACGCCCTGGAAGTCGACGATCCGCGAGCCGAACTGCCGCCGCTCCCTGGCGTATGAGGCGGCGGCGTCGAACGCGGCCTGGGCCACGCCCACCGCGCAGGCGGCGATGCCGAGCCGCCCGCCGTCCAGGGCGGCCATGGCGATCCGGAATCCCTCGCCCTCGGCGCCCACCATGGCGTCGGGGCCGAGCCGGGCGGCGTCGAAGCGGACCTGGGCGGTCGGCGAGGACTTCATGCCCATCTTCCGCTCGGGCTCGCCGAACGACAGTCCCGGCGTTCCCGCCGGGACGTGGAAGCAGGAGATGCCGCGGGCCCCGTCGGGGGAGGTGCGGGCCATGAGCGTGTAGAAGTCGGCGGCACCGCCGTGGGTGATCCACGCCTTGACCCCGTCCACGGTGTAGCCGCCGGCGTCGCGCGCGGCCCGGGTGGTCAGGGCGGCGGCGTCGGAGCCGGACTGCGGCTCCGAGAGGCAGTAGGCGCCCAGCAGCTCACCGCCGAGCATCTCCGGCAGCAGTTCCGCGCGCTGGGCGTCGGTGCCGTAGGCCGCGACGGGGAAGCACGACAGGGTGTGCACCGACAGGCCGAGGCCGACCGCGAGCCACCCGGCCGCCAGCTCCTCGATCACCTGGAGGTAGACCTCGTACGGCTGCGCCGCGCCGCCGTGCTCCTCGGGGTAGGGCAGCCCGAGGAGGCCGGAGCGGCCCAGGGTGGTGAAGACCTCCCGGGGGAAGCGCCCGGCGGCCTCGTCGGCCGCGGCCCGGGGCGCGACCTCCTTGCCGGCGAGGTCGCGGACCAGGTCGATCAGGTCGTGGGCCTCGGCGGTCGGCAGAACACGTTCAACGGTCATATCCGCACACTCCAGGTCATGGGCGCGAGCGACAAAAAGGGTGACCGGGTTCACCGGCCACCCCGATTGTGACACTTGTTACACGATGACGAGTTCGCGAGGCCGGTGGTTGACGCGCTCCCCGCCGTCCTCGGTGCAGACGAGGATGTCCTCGATGCGGGCGCCGTGGACGCCGGGGAGGTAGATGCCCGGTTCGACGGAGAAGGCGAAGCCCGGTGCCAGCGGCTCGGCGTTGCCCGCGACGATGTAGGGCTCCTCGTGGGTCTCCAGGCCGATGCCGTGGCCGGTGCGGTGGATGAAGTACTCGCCGTAGCCCTCCTCGGCGATCACCTCCCGCGCGGCGGCGTCGATCGCCTCGCACGCGACGCCGGGCCGTACCGCCCGGCAGGCGGCCTCCTGGGCGCGCTGGAGCACGTCGTAGTACTTGGCGAAGTCGGCCGGGGGCTCCCCGACGCAGTAGACCCGGGTGGAGTCGGAGCAGTAGCCGCCGGGCATCTGACCGCCGATGTCCACCACGACCGGCTCCCCGGCCTGGATCACCCGGTCCGACAGCTCGTGGTGCGGGCTGGCGCCGTTGGGGCCGGAGCCGACGATGACGAAGTCGACGGTCGTGTGGCCGGCGGCGACGATCGCCTCGGCGATGTCCCGCCCGACCTCCCGCTCGGTACGGCCGGCCCGCAGGAACTCCGGGACCCTGGCATGGACGGAGTCGATGGCGGCGCCCGCCTCGCGCAGCGCGGCCACCTCCGCCGGGCTCTTGCGCATGCGCAGCTCCCGCAGGACCGTCCCGGCGAGCACCTGCTCGGCGGCGGGGAGCGCGTCGCGGAAGCGCAGCGACTGCATCGCCCACATGCGGTCTGCTAGCCCCACCTTGGAGACCCCGCCCAGCCGGGCGGCGATCGCCGTGTACGGGTCGTCGGTCTCGTCCCAGGGCACGAACTCGATGCCGAGCCGGGAGGCCGGGGAGTGCTCGGCGGCGGGCAGCTCCAGGCGGGGCACCACGAGGAAGGCGTCGCCCTCGGCCGGCAGCACCAGGCAGGTCAGCCGCTCCAGCGGCAGCGCGTCGTAGCCGGTCACGTACCGCAGGTCGGGGCCCGGCGTCAGGAGCAACGCGCCGAGGCCGGCGGCGGCGGTCGCCCGCCGGGCGTCGGCCAGGCGGGTAACGGGATACAGGTCTGCAGACTCCGTTGTCACACCGCCCAATCTAGTGCCGGAAGGACGAACGGCGCATCCGGCCCCGGAGCGCCAAGGAAAGTGCGGGAAAGCCAGGGAAACCCCACCCTGACCGCGACGATGTCACTACACTCCGTTGAAGGACGATCACAATTTGTCGATAGAATATCCGCAAGACCCCTCATTTCGAGAGCGAGCTAAATGGTCGGCGTAGTGGGCGGCCACCAGCCACCCCTCCACCCACGAAACGACCACGTGACCGGTTCCGCCCCGCTGACCGCGACCGACACGGCGCGGTGCCCGCGGGGAGAGCTGGACGGGCACCTGGCCGTCGAACACCACCTCCTCAGCGTCCGGCTGGCACAGGCCGAACGGCTGGGCGATCTCGGCTGGGCCGAATGGGACCTCCAGACCGGGGAGACCATCTGGTCCGACCGGGTGTACGCCATCTTCGGCCGTGACCCCGGGGAGGGCCCCATCCACCTGGCGGATCTGACCTCCCACGTCGAGACGGGTGACCGGGCCGGTCTGGATCACCTGCTGCGAGCCGTCGTGCACCGGGCCGAGCCGGGCGAGACGGAGTTCCGCATCCGCCGCCGAGGGGAGATCCGCAACCTGCGGGCGGCCCTCGACCCCGTGGCGGCCGAAGGGCGCACCGCGGTGCACGGCGTGATCCAGGACGTCACCGGCCACCGGCGGGCCGAGCGCGGCGTCGCCGAGGCGCGGCGCCGGCTGGGCGAACTCCTCGGCCGGGCGACCCGGGACCGGCGGCGCAGCGAGGTCCTGCGCGAGGCGCTGCTGCCCGGCCCCGCAGCCCCGGCCGGCCTGCCCGGCGTGCGGATCGAGACGCGCTACCACCCGGCCGGCGCCGAGGACGGTCTCGGCGGCGACTGGCACGACGTCGTCCCCCTGCCGGACGGCCGGATCCTGCTGGCCGTCGGCGACGTGTCCGGGCACAGCCTGCCCGCCGCCGCCGAGATGACCGTGCTGCGGCACGCGCTGGCGGCCCTGGCGATGACCGGCGAGCCCGCCGGTCGGCTGCTGTCGTGGCTCAACCACGTGGTGACGCACCGGATGGCCGAGGCCACCGCGACCGCCGTCGCCGGTCACCTCGACCCGGCCACCGGCGTGTTCACCTGGAGCCAGGCCGGGCATCCCGCACCGGTCCTGGTCCGCGACGGGACGGCCGTCCAGCTCGATCCGCCGGAGGGAGTGCTGCTCGGCGCCACCCTCGCCGAGCCGTACGCCTCGGCCGCGATCCGGCTGCGCGAGGACGACCTGCTGCTGCTGTTCACCGACGGGCTCGTGGAGCGGCGCGACCGCGACATCGACGACGGCGTCACGTTGCTGCTGAGGGCGGCGGCCGGGCTGTCCGGGTTGCGCGGGGCCGGGCTCGCCGCGGGGCTCGACCGGCTCGTCGAGGCGGTCGGCGGACCCAACCCGGAGGACGACGTCTGCGTTCTGGCGTTCGCCCCGGCCGGTTGAGCACCGTGATCCGTCGTCCCAGGCCCGGCGGCCCCGGCCGCCCGTCGGCGGCGGCATCTCCCGCTCCCCGGCGACTTACCGGCATGCTGGTGCGATGACGACCGATCCCCAGAAGCTTCTTCTGCTCGACACCCCTTCCCTGTACTTCCGCGCCTTCTACGGCGTCCCCGAGTCGGTGACCGCACCGGACGGCATGCCGGTCAACGCCGTCCGCGGCCTCATCGACATGATCGCCATGCTGGTCCGGGACCACTCCCCCGGTGAGCTGGTGGCCTGCATGGACGCCGACTGGCGCCCGGCCTTCCGGGTGGCGGCGATCCCCTCCTACAAGGCGCACCGGCTCGCCGCCGACGGCGGCGAGGAGGTCCCCGACACCCTCGCCCCGCAGGTGCCGGTGATCGAGCGGGTGCTCGACGCCGCCGGCATCGCCCGCGTCGGGGTGCCCGGCTACGAGGCCGACGACGTGATGGGCACGTTCACGGCCCGAGCCCGCGGACCGGTGGACATCGTCACCGGCGACCGCGACATGTTCCAGCTCGTCGACGACTCCCGCCCGGTCCGCGTCCTGTACACCGCGCGGGGCGTGAAGAACCTCCAGGTCGTCGACGAGGACGCGGTGTCGGCCCGGTACGGCGTGCCGGGCCGTTCCTACGCCGACTTCGCCGTGCTGCGCGGCGACCCCAGTGACGGCCTGCCCGGCGTCGCGGGGATCGGCGACAAGACGGCGGCCGCCCTGATCACCCGGTTCGGCTCGCTGGAGGCGCTGGTCAGGGCCCTGGACGACGGTACGGGCGATCTGCCCGCCGGGCAGCGCGCCAAGCTCGCCGCGGCCCGCGACTACCTGCGCGCCGCCCCCGCGGTGGTCCGGGTCGCGCCCGACGCGCCCGTCCCGGAGCTCGACCTGTCCCTGCCCGCCGCGCCGCGCGACCCGGAGGCGCTCGACGCCCTGGCCGAGCGGTACGGCCTGCGCGGCCCGCTCAAGCGCCTGTCCGCCGTGCTCTGAGGAGGACAGGGGCGGCATCATCGGGGGCCTGCGGGGAAGGCGTGTTCTCCGACCCCGCACCCGAAGGACGTCGAGATGCCAGGATCCACCGACGCGACGGTGAACGATAGGTTGGCCCCCGTGTCCCCCAGAACCATACGGATGCCCGAAGAGTCCCATCCGCGGCTCGACGATGGTTTCGAGCGGATCCGCCGGGAGCTGCGGCTTCCCGAGGAGTTCCCCCGCGCAGTGATCGACGAAGCCGAGTGGGTCGCCCAGACGCCCGCCCTGCCGGAGCTGGACCGCACCGACCTGCCGTTCATCACCGTCGACCCGCCCGGCTCCATGGACCTGGACCAGGCGATGCACCTGGAAGAGCGGCCCGGCGGTTACCGCGTCTGGTACGCCGTCGCCGACGTCGGGGCGTTCGTACGGCCCGGCGGTGCGATCGACCTGGAGGCCCGCGAACGCGGCGAGACGGTCTACCTGCCCGACGGCCGGGTTCCGCTGCACCCGCCCGTGCTGTCGGAGGGCGCGGCCAGCCTGCTGCCCGGGGTGACGCGTTCGGCCGCGCTGTGGTGCGTCGACCTCGACTCCGACGGCCGGATCGCGGGCGCCGACGTGACGCGGGCGCTGGTGCGCAGCCGCGAGCGGCTCGACTACGACTACGTGCAGGCCGCGGTGGACACCGGCACCGCCGACGGCACGCTGCGACTGCTGGCCGAGATCGGCCGGCTCCGCCTCGCGCTGGAGCGCGACCGCGGCGGGATCAGCCTGCCCACGCCCGAGCAGGAGGTCGTCCCCGACGCGGGCGGCTACCGGGTGGAGCTGCGCGCCTCACTCGACGCCGAGGCGTGGAACGCCCAGATCTCGCTGCTGACCGGCATGGCCGCCGCCTCGATGATGCTCGACGCCGAGATCGGCCTGCTGCGGGTGCTGCCGCCCGCGCCGGCCGAGGAGGTCGCCCGGATGCGCCGGGCCGCCGCCGCCCTGGGCGTGCCCTGGCCCGAGGACGCCTCCTACGGCGACATGGTGCACCGCCTGGACCCGAAGGTCCCCGAACACGCCGCGTTCCTGCGGGAGTCCACGGTGCTGCTGCGCGGCGCCGGGTACGTCGCCTTCAACGGCGAGCCTCCCCGGCAGGCGGAGCACGCCGCGGTGGCCGCGCCGTACGCGCACGTGACCGCGCCGCTGCGGCGGCTCATCGACCGCTACGCCACCGAGATCTGCCTGGCGGTCGCGGCGGGCGAACCGGTTCCGGAAGAGGTCCAGGCGGTCATGGGCGAGCTGCCGGACATCATGCAGGCCACCGGGCGGCGGGCGAGCGCCGCCGAGCGGGCCTGCGTGGACCTGGTGGAGGCGTTCGTGCTGCGCGACCGGGTGGGCGAGACGTTCGACGCGGTGGTGATCGACGTGGCCGACGACGGGGAGTCCGGTGTGGTCCAGGTCACCGGCCCGGCGGTGGTGGCCCGCTGTGACGGCGGGCGGCTTCCGCTGGGCGAGGCCGTCCGGGTACGGCTGACCCGCGCCGACCCGGCGACCCGGGAGGTCCGGTTCAGCGTGGCGTAGTCCCGCCGTCACGGACGAAGGCCGCGCCCGGATCGCCGGGCGCGGCCTTCCGCGCTGTGACGGGGCCTCGCGCGGCGGGCCCCTGCGGGACCCGCGCGGTCCGCCCGTCCTCGGTCAACGCCTGAGGGTCCAGCCGGTGCCGACTCCCATCAGGTGCAGGGCGACGGCGAGCAGCCCGGCCAGGGCGAGCGTGGCCACGGTCACGACGGTGCCGATGGCCACACCGGCGATCTGGAAGATCAGGGCGAGGAGGAACAGGATTGCGGCGATGAGAGCGAACACGGTTACCTCCCTGAGCGGGGGTCCAAAAGGGGCCTGATACCGGGATTTCCGTGGCGATCACTCAGGAAACAGGCCCCGGGGCTACTTTCCGCGCACCGGCCGTCACAGGGTATTGACCGAGCGGTCAGTCTGCCCGCTCTGCGGACCGGGAGCACCGGCCATGCGTTCCGCGGGCCGGAGCCGCCGGTCCCCTGCCCGGAGCGGCGCCGAGGCCGCCGGCCACCGTCCGGAGCGGCGCCGTACCCGGAACGGCGCCGCTCCGCCCCGGGCCGGCCCACCGAGGAGCCCGGGTCAGCCCACCGAGGAGTAGGCCACCACACCGCGCCGCAGGGCGTCCATCGCCTTGCCCGCCGTCTGCTTGACCTTGCTGTCGGCGGGGGCCGCCTCGGCGATCTGACCCAGCAGGTCCAGCAGCTGCTTGATCCACCGGACGAAGTCGCCCGCGGCCAGCTCGGAGCCGCCGAGACCGTCGCCCAGCACGGCGTCGAGGTTGTGCCCCCGGGCCCAGCGGAACGCCGCCCAGGCGAACCCGGCGTCGGGCTCCCGGAGGAACGACAGGCCGTGGTCGCCCTCGATGGACTCCAGCTCGGCCCACAGGCGGATCATGTCGGCCAGTGCCTTCTGCGCCTCGCCCCCGGGCAGCCTGGGCTGGCGGCCCTCATCGGCCTGCCGGGACTCGAAGACCAGCGCGGAGACGCAGGCGGCCAGCTCCGCCGGGTCGAGGTCCTCCCAGATGCCGGCGCGCAGCGACTCGGCGGTGAGGAGGTCCAGCTCGGTGTAGAGGCGGCCCAGCCGGCGGCCCTCGGCGGTGACGTGCTCACCGTCGAGGTAGCCGAGCTGGTCGAGCACCCCGCAGACCTTGTCGAAGGTGCGGGCGATGACGTGGGAGCGGCCCTCGACGCGGCGGCGCAGGCCCTCGGTCTCGCGCAGCAGCTTGTAGTAGCGCTCGGCCCAGCGGGCGTGGTCCTCACGCTCGTCGCAGCCGTGGCAGGGATGCTGCCGGATGTCCCGGCGCAGGCGCGCGACCTCCTCGTCCTCGGCGGCGTGGTCGCGCACCCTGGGCGGCTTGCCGAAGTCTCGGTCGCCGAGTTTGGCGTGCATCGAGGAGACGAGGTTCGCGCGGTCCTTGGGCGAGCGGGAGTTGAAGCCCTTGGGGATGCGCAGCCGCTCGACCGGCTCCACCGGCATCGGGAAGTCCGTCGGCGAGAGCTTCTTGACCTGCTTGCCGATGGTCAGCACCAGCGGGGAGGGGCCTTCGCCGCGGGAGTTGAGGCCGGGGTCGAGGACGAGCGCCAGGCCGGCCCGCCGCCCGCCGGGGACGCGGATGATGTCGCCGGGCCGCAGCGCCTCCAGCGAGCGCAGCGCCTGCGCCCGGCGGGCCGCGCCGCGCTGCCGTGACAGCTCGGCCTCGCGGTCCGACAGCGTCCTGCGCAGCGCGGCGTACTCCTCGAAGTCGCCGAGGTGGCACGTCATCGCCTTGCGGTAGCCCTCCAGGGCCTCCTCGTGGCGGCGGAGCTGCTTGGCGATGCCGACCACGGCCCGGTCCGCCTGGAACTGCGCGAAGGACGACTCCAGGAGGGACCTGGCGCGCTCCCGGCCGACCTGGCCGACCAGGTTGACCGCCATGTTGTAGGAGGGGCGGAAGCTGGAGCGCAGCGGGTAGGTACGGGTGCTGGCCAGGCCCGCGACCTGCAACGGATCGGTGCCCGGCTGCCACTGGACCACCGCGTGGCCCTCGACGTCGATGCCGCGCCGCCCGGCCCGGCCGGTGAGCTGGGTGTACTCTCCGGGCGTCAGGTCGGCGTGGGTCTCGCCGTTCCACTTGTCGAGCTTTTCGATCACCACCGAGCGGGCGGGCATGTTGATGCCCAGCGCGAGGGTCTCGGTGGCGAAGACGGCCTTGACGAGGTTGCGGGTGAACAGCTCCTCGACGACCTCCTTGAAGGTCGGGAGCATGCCCGCGTGATGGGCGGCCAGGCCACGCTCCAGGGCGTCGCGCCACTCGAGGTAACCCAGCACCGCGAGGTCCTCGTCCGGCAGGTGCGCGGTGCGCTCGTCGACGATCTGGCGGATCTCGTGCCGCTCGGCGTCGGTGGTGAGCCGGATTCCGGCGAAGACGCACTGGGCGACGGCGGCGGTGCAGCCGGCCCGGGAGAAGATGAAGGTGATGGCGGGCAGCAGACCCTCGGCGTCGAGCCGCTCGATGGCCGCGGCGCGGTCCGGCGGGCCGGGCCTGCGGGGCCGGGAGTAGCCGCGGCGGCCCCGGCCGAACGCCTGGCGCTCCTCGTCGCGGGCGATGCGCATCAGGGCGGGGTTGACCTGCGGGCGGCGGCCCTCCTCGTCGGCGACGAACAGGTCGTACAGGCGGTGGCCGACGAGCATGTGCTGCCAGAGCGGAACCGGGCGGTGCTCATCGACGATGACGCTGGTGTCACCGCGCACCTCGCCCATCCACTCGCCGAACTCCTCGGCGTTGCTGACCGTGGCCGACAGGGCGACCAGCCGCACCGACTCGGGCAGGTGGATGATCACCTCTTCCCAGACCGCGCCGCGGAAGCGGTCGGCCAGGTAGTGCACCTCGTCCATGACGACGAACCCCAGGCCGGTGAGCGTGGAGGACCCGGCGTAGAGCATGTTGCGCAGGACCTCGGTGGTCATCACCACGATGGGGGCGTCGCCGTTGACGCTGTTGTCGCCGGTGAGCAGGCCGACGTCGGCGGCGCCGTACCGCCGGACCAGGTCGTTGTACTTCTGGTTGGACAGCGCCTTGATCGGGGTGGTGTAGAAGCACTTGCGGCCCTCGCTCAGGGCCAGGTGAACCGCGAACTCACCCACGACGGTCTTGCCCGAGCCGGTCGGAGCGGCGACCAGGACCCCGTCGCCCGCTTCCAGGGCCCGGCAGGCGTCGAGCTGGAAGTCGTCCAGCTCGAAGTCGTACAGACCGCGGAACGAGGTCAGCGCGGGCCCGCTTTCGGCCTGGCTCTGACGGAAGGCAGCGTAACGTTCCGCTGGGGTCGTCATGTCTCCACCCTACCGACCCCGGGATTCCGATCGATCCGCCCGTGCCCCGCGCCAGACGCCCTACGCCAGGACGTTCAGGGCGCCGGGGACGATCTCGCAGGTCAGGGGGATGGGGCCGAGGCGCTCGCCGTCGGCGTAGGCGACGACGCCCGGAGCCTCCAGCGTCACCCGCCGGACGCGGTGGACCGTCACCGAGGGGTGGGAGACGTGGGTGCCGCGATACACCCGGGGGAAGGTGCGCAGGAACTCCCCGCGGGGCACGGCGCCGAGGATCGTCACGTCCAGCAGGCCGTCGTCGGGGACCGCGGCGGGGCACACCCGCATGCCCGCGCCGTAGGAGCAGGTGTTGCCGACGGCGACCAGCATCGCCTCGCGCTCGACCACCTCGCCGTCGAGGTCCAGGCGGAACGGGATGGGCCGGAAGGAACGCAGCTCCTGGGCCAGCGCGACGACGTACCTGGCCATGCCGGGCGGCCAGGTGAGCCGGTTGGCCCGCTCGTTGACCCGCGAGTCGAAGCCGCAGGCCACCACCCCGGCGAACCACTCGTCCGCACCGGCGCGGGCGGCGTCGACCGTCCGCACCCGCCCGCGCAGCACCGCGTCGGCGGCGGCCAGGGGGTCGCGGACCGGCAGGCCGAGCGCGGCGGCGATGTCGTTGCCGGTCCCGGCCGGGATGACGCCCAGCGGGACGTCGGTGCCCGCGACCGCCTGGACGGCAAGGTGGACCAGGCCGTCGCCGCCGAAGGCGACCAGCGCGCCGGGGCCCTCGGCGACCGCCGTGCAGGCACGCTCCAGGGCGTCGTCGGCGGACTCGCCGAGGATCACCGAGACCTCGGCGCCGCCGCTGCGCAGCCGGTCGAGCACCGGGGCGAGCAGGCCGCGGGAACGGCCGCCCCGGGCGGCGGGGTTGACGAGCAGGGCGATCTCTCCGGGCACAGACCGGAACCTATCCGCTACCTCGCCGGATCGGAATCAGTCGTGTCCGAATCGAGAGGGGAAACCTCGTCCGGCAGAGCGGACGCCTCGTCGTCGGACAGGTGGGAGAAGTCCCCGCCCTTGGCAGCGGCTCTGCGTTCCCGCAGGTACATGAACCCCTCGGCCAGGGCGAACAGCAGGACCATGGGCAGGGCGAGCGCGATCATGGAGAACGGGTCGGTGCTGGGGGTGGCGATCGCCGCGAAGACGAACATGATGAAGATCACCATGCGGCGGTGGGCGGCCACCGTGGCGTGCGGCAGGACGCCGATCACGTTGAGGAACACCATCAGCAGCGGCAACTCGAAGGAGACCCCGAAGATGATGAGCATCACCAGCGCGTAGGTGAGGTAGTCGTCCATCTCCAGCAGCGGGATGGCGTTCGACGGGGCGAACCCCAGCAGGATCGACAGCCCCTTGTCCATGATCACATAGGCCAGCGCGGCGCCCGCGAGGAACAGCGGGATCGCCATGCCCAGGAACGCCGCCGAGTAGCGCTTCTCGTTGCGGTACAGGCCGGGGGTGACGAACGCCCAGATCTGGTAGAGCCAGACCGGGGAGGAGACGACCAGCGCGAAGAGCGCGGCGACCTTCAAATTGACGAAGAACGCCTCGAACACCCCGCGGATGGCGAACGTGCACTCGCCCTTGCGCAGCACCTGCGAGGCGGGCAGGTTGCAGTAGGGCTTGGTGATGAACGCCCAGATCGGGTCGAAGAAGACGAGCCCGATGATGATCCCGGCCACCAGGCCGAGCAACGCGATGATCAGCCGGTTGCGCAGCTCACGGAGGTGGTCCATGAGCGGCATGCGCCCCTCGGCCGCGCCCTCGGACGGGACCGACCGGTTCTGCCCAGGCTTGGGCCATTTCAGCAGCGCCATTGACGAATCCCGGTCCGAGAAAGTGTTGAGTTGGACTACTGGGGCTTGGAGGCGGCCTGGGCGCGGAGGCGGGCGGCCTGCTCCTCCAGGGCGCGGGCCTGCTCCTCCGCGGAGAGCGCGGGCGCCGGGGTGATCTGCTGCGGCGCGGGGGCCGGAGCGGGCTGCTGCGGCTGGACGGTGGCGGCCGGAGCCTCGTCGTCGTCGCGGAGCTTGGAGGTCTCCGCCTTGAAGATGCGCAGCGAACGGCCCAGCCCGCGCGCGGCCTCCGGCAGCTTCTTCGCGCCGAACAGCATCACCAGGATCACCCCGATGATGATCAGCTCAGTGGGTCCAAGGTTGCCCATGACACATCCTTACGCGAGCGACATGCGGTCTTCTGCCACCGATCGTACGCTGCCCGGGTGACAGACTCATCCCTTCGGCGGAGTCCGGCCGGCCACCGACAGTCGCGCCTCGGCGGTCCGCTCGGCGAGCAGCGCCCGGGCCGGCTCGATCCGGCGCCGGGTCCGGTCCACCTCCCGGCCCAGTTCGCGGGCCGCGACCAGCACCCGAAGGCCGAGGACGGCGAGCAGCGCCAGCCCCGCGAGGGCCAGCCCCGTCCCGGCGAAGATCCAGTTCATACCGGCCGATCCTACCGCCGACGGCCAACGGAAGGTTTTGAAACGTTCACTAACTTTATACGCTTTCGTACAGTTTGAGGGCCGATGCGGCGGCCTCCCGGACGCTCGCCGCCAGCGACGCGGGCGACAGCACCCGGCCGGTGTCGCCCAGCCGCAGCGCCAGCCGTACCAGCCAGCCCTGGTCCCGCGCGCGCAGCGCCACCCGCAGTCGGCCCTCGCCCAGCTCGGTGACCTCCTCGCACGGGTAGTACTCGGCGACCCAGCGCCCGGCCGGGGTCAGCTCCAGCTCCACCAGCTCGTCGGTGGAGGAGGGCCGGAACACCCCGGGCGTCACCTCGCCGGGCTCGGCCCCGTCCGGCGGGTCGGCGGGCACGTCCAGCACGTCCACGGTGAGCATCCGGTCCAGCCGGAACAGCCGCACCGCCTCCGCGCGGTAACACCAGCCCGACAGATAGGAACGGCCGTCCACCATGACCAGCCGCAGCGGGTCGACCTCGCGCGGGGTGACCTCGTCGCGGCCCGGCACGTAGTAGCGCAGCGACAGCCGCCGCCGGCGGCGCAGCGCCTCGTTGACCGTGGGCAGCGCGTCCGGGGCGGCGTCCACCTCCACCGCGACCTGGCTGCTGACCGCCGCGGCGGCCTCCCCCGCGGCCCGCTCCAGCTTGGCGATGACCCGCGACAGGGCGTCGCGGTCGCCGAACTCCGGCAGCTCGGCGAGCATCCGCAGGGCCACCAGCAGCGCGCTGGCCTCGTCCACGGCGAGCCGCAGCGGCCGGGCGATGGTGTCGGCGTTGTCGATGAGGATCTCGCCGCCGTCCCAGGAGACGTCGATCAGGTCGCCCGGGGTGTGGCCGGGCAGCCCGCACATCCACACGAGCTGCAGGTCGTCGATGAGCTGCTTCTCGGTCAGCCCGAAGACCTTCGCGACCTCGGGGACCTGCGCGCCCGGGTGCGACATCAGGTAGGGCACCAGGGCCAGCAGCCTGGGCAGCCTGTCGGCCGTGCTCACGTCAGTGCTCCCTTCAGGCGGCAGATCACCGCGTCGCGGGCGTCCGGCGGCCCGACCACCTCGGCGTCCGCGGCGAAGCCGACCACCCATCCGGCCAGCCGCTCGGGGTCGTTGAAGTCGAGTTCCAGCTCGTCCCACCCGCCGGATGCGGGCCGTACCTGCCTGGCCACCTGGCGCAGCCCCTGGCAGGTGCCCTCACGGACCCGGATCAGCGCGGTGCGCTCCCGGACCGTCATGGCGTCGCTGTAGCCGACCATCGACTTCAGGTCGACGCCCTCGGGCACCACCACGTCGCCGGGGCGGCCGGTCGGGGTGACCGGCCCGGTGATGCGGCTGAGCCGGAAGACCCGCGCGTCGTCACGGTCGCGGTCGTGGCCCACCATGTACCAGCGGCCGCGCCGGCTGACCACGCCCCACGGCTCCACCGTACGGGTCAGCACGGTCTGGCTGGAGGCGGCGCGGTAGGGGAAGCGGACCGCGCGCCGGTCGCGCACGGCCTCCCACAGCGCCGGGAACGCCGGGTCCTGGGTGTCGAGCCGCAGCTCCAGGGCGCCGCCGAGCACCCCGCCGGCCTCCTCGGTCTCCACCCCTCCGGCGCGCAGCTTCAGCAGTGCCTTGCCGGCCGCCTCGGCCAGGCTGGCCCGCTGCCACACCTGGGCCGCCAGGCCCACCACGGCCGCCTCGTCGGGCTCCAGGGTGATCTCGGGCAGCTCGTAGCTCTGCCGGACGATCCGGTAGCCCGGATCCTCCTCCCAGGGGTCCTTGTGCACCTCGATCGGGATGCCGATCTCGCGCAGCTCGTTCTTGTCGCGCTCGAACATCCGCTGGAAGGCCTCGTCGTTGTCGGCGTCGTAGCCGGGCACGGCCTGGCGGATGTGATCGGCGCTGAGCGGCCGACGGGTGGCCAGCAGGCAGATCACGAGGTTCAGCAGCCGCTCGGTCTTCCGGCGTGACATCGGGCCTCCTTCCTCTTCGAAGTGACGCTACTCTTCCCGCGTGATCAGATGGCGCAAGGGAGTCGTCGCGCGGGTCCGGCGCGAGTGGCCGGGAGCGGTGGAACTCGACGTCACCACCGAGGAGGGCGGCGCGCGAGCGCTCGCCTATCCCGCCCTGGTGGGGCGCCCCGAACCCGGCGACACGGTGCTGCTCAACACGACCGCGCTCGCGATGGGCCTCGGTACGGGAGGTTACGCCATGGTGGTGGCGCTTCCCGACAGGTTGCCGCAAGATCCTTCCGGCCCCGGACACCTGGTGAAGGCACGCTACACCCCGTTGCAGGCCACCGTACTCGGCGTCGACGAGCAGGACTCGCCCTTCCACGAGGTGCTGCGCGACGCCGACTCGCTCGACGGCATGCCGGTGATCGTCGCCGACCTGCACTCGGCGCTCCCGGCGATCCTGTGCGGCCTGTACGGCCCGCACCCGCCGCTGCCGTCGCCGTCCGGGGACGCGCGGGAGGCCGATGGGGAGCCCTCCCCCGGGGAGGCGGGCGGCGGGGGCGCTCACGGCGCGGGGGCCGGCGGGACGGTACGGCCGCCCCGGGTCGTCTACGTGATGCTCGACGGCGGCGCGCTGCCCGCCTGGTTCTCCATGTCGTGCGCGCGGCTCAGGGAGGCCGGCTGGCTGGCCGGGACGGTCACGGTCGGCCAGGCGTTCGGCGGCGACATGGAGGCCGTGACCCTGCACACCGGCCTGCTCGCCGCCCGGCATGTGATGGGCGCCGACGTCGCGGTCGTCACGCAGGGCCCGGGCAACCTCGGCACCGGCACCCGGTGGGGCTTCTCCGGCGTCTCGGCGGGCGAGGCGGTCAACGCCGCCGCCGTCCTGGCCGGCCGGCCGGTCGCGGCGCTGCGGGTCAGCGAGGGCGACCGGCGTGAGCGCCACATCGGGGTCTCCCACCACTCGCTGACCGCCTACGGACGGGTCGCCCTGGCCCGGGCCCAGGTCGCCGTGCCGGAGCTGCCCGGTGGCTTCGGCGAGCGGGTCGCCCGGCAGGCGGAGCCTCTGTCGGCCCGGCACGAGCTGGTGCGGGTGCCGGTGGACGGCCTGCGCGAGGCGCTCGCCGGCTGCCCGGTACGGCTGTCGACGATGGGCCGGGGCCTGGATGAGGACCTCCCCTACTTCCTGGCCTCGGCCGCCGCGGGCCGCCACGCGGCCTCACTGCTGACCGGTGAGGGCACGGGCTCCGGGGCCCTCTGACGCGCCGGCCCCGGAGCCCGGCCCTCGGCGGCCGGGCCGCCCGGGGAGCCCGGGGAGGACACGAGCCCCGGCGTCTCCAGGAGAGCGCCGGAGACGTTCCGGCGGCGCCGGGGTCCTCCACCGGCGCGGGTCGTGAGCCGCTCTCAGCTCCTTCTCATAGAAGGTGCGTATGAACGGCGTCATGAGCCGGTACGCCTGCGCGAAGGTCATGGTCGTCGACGACGAGCCCGCCATCAGGGAGTTGTTGTCGGAGGCTCTGGAACTGCACGGCTTCCAGGTGAGCACCGCCTCCAGCGGCCACGGGGCGCTGGAGGCGGTGACGCGTGAGCGGCCCGACCTCATCGTGCTGGACGTGATGCTGCCCGACCTCGACGGGTACGCGGTGGCGCGGAGGCTGCGCGAGCGGGGTGACGGCCCGCTGGTGCTGTTCCTGACGGCCAAGGACGCGGTCGGCGACCGGATCGCCGGGCTGACCGCGGGCGGCGACGACTACGTGGCCAAGCCGTTCAGCCTGGACGAGGTGATTCTGCGCATCCGGGCGATCCTGCGCCGGGTCCGGCCGCCGGAGGAGCAGGCCCGCGACGGCGTGCTGCGGTACGCGGATCTGGAGCTGGACGAGGAGGCCCACATCGTACGGCGGGCCGGGCGGGTCGTCCACCTGTCGCCGACGGAGTTCAGCCTGCTGCGCTACCTGATGATCAACGCCGAACGGGTGGTCAGCAAGGCCCAGATCCTCGACCGGGTGTGGGACTACGAGTTCGACGGCGACAGCAGGATCGTCGAGTCCTACATCAGCTACCTGCGGCGCAAGATCGACCAGGACCGTCCGCCGCTGATCCACACGCTGCGCGGCGTCGGCTACCGGCTGCAGGCGCCCTCGTGAGGCCCCCCTGGCCCCTGCGGCACCGGCTGCTGGCCGCGCTGCTGGGCCTGTGCGCCGCCGGGCTGACGACGTTCGCCGCGGCGAGCGTGCTGCTCCTGGAGCGTTCGCTGCTGTCCAGGACGGACGCGCAGCTCACCGAGGTCGCCCCCACCTTCGGCAGGCACCCGCCCTCCCCTCCGCCGTCCGGCGGCGCGGCGCCGGACGTGCAGCTCCCGACGCAGTTCAGGATCGCCTTCCACAGCTCCTCGGGCACCCTGCTGCGCAGCCTGCCCGCCCAGGACTCCGACGCGCCCGCCATCCCGGCGACGGTGATCTCCACGGTCCCGCGCGGTCCCGTGACCGTGCCCGGCAGGACCGGGATGGGGCAGTGGCGCGTACTGGTGAAACGCCTGCCCGACGGCACCAGGCTGACGGTGTCGATGTCGCTGGAGCCCAATGTGACGACCGTGCACCAGATCCTGGTGATCGAGGTGGCCGCGGGCACGCTGGTGCTGATGCTGCTCGGCGTCCTCGCCCTCGCGGTGGTACGCCTGGGGCTGCGCCCGCTCACGCGCATGGAGCGCACCGCCGAGGCCATCGCGGGCGGGGACATCGACCGCAGGGTCAGCGACACCGCCCCGGGCACCGAGACGGGGCGGCTGGGCAGGGCGCTCAACGTCATGCTCGAACGCCTGGCGACGGCGCTGCGTGAGCGTGAACGCTCCGAGCGGAGGCTGCGCCACTTCGTCGCCGACGCCTCCCACGAACTGCGCACGCCGCTCACCTCCATCCGCGGCTTCGCCGAGCTCTACCACCACGGCCAGGGTGTCAGGGACCCGGTGGCCGAGCGCCTGCTGCGCAGGATCGAGGGCGAGGCCGGACGCATGGGCGTCCTGGTGGAGGACCTGCTGCTGCTGGCCGGGCTGGACCGCGAACCCGCGCTGGAGGCCGGCATCGTGGACCTGCACGTGCTGGCGGGGGACGTGGTGCACGCCGCCCAGGCCCGCGACCGGGAGCGGCCGATCAGGCTGGTCCTGTCCGAGGAGCCGGTGTTCGTGCTCGGCGACGAGCACCGCCTGCACCAGGTCATCGCCAACCTGGTCGGCAACGCCATGAAGCACACGGCCGCGGGCACGGGGATCCGCGTACGGGTCGGCCTCCGCATGACCGCCGGAGTCCCCGCCCCCGGGGTCGTGCACGCCGGCGCCGGGCCCGCCTCCCGTGCCGGGGCGGCGCTGGTCGAGGTGCGCGACGAGGGGCGGGGCATCGACCCCGGGCACCTGCCGCACGTGTTCGACCGCTTCTACCGCGCCGACGCGGGCCGCTCGCGCGACAGCGGCGGGACAGGGCTGGGGCTGGCCATCGCCGCGGCGCTCGTACAGGCGCACGACGGCCGGATCGAGGTGACGAGCACGCCGGGCCGCCGCACCACCTTCCGCGTGCTCCTGCCCCTCCACCGGCCCCGGGACGGCTGAGGGCGTCGCCCGTTCACCTCCACGTCGGTCGCGGTTCACACATTGTTCCCAGCTTCGTGCTGTCAGATGTGCGCTGACGAGAGGAGGAACATGCTGCGAAGGTTCCGCAGACCGGTTGATCCGGGGACAGGCGGCGAGGAAGGCCGGCGGTCGCGGGCGCCCGGCGCGCCGCACGCCTTCAACCGGTACGAGATCAAGTACCTCGTCAGCACGGCGGAGGCGGCCGGGCTCCGGGAGGAGATCGAGCGGCGCCTCGACCGCGACCGCCACGGCGGCGACGAGGGGTACGGCGTCTGGAGCGTCTACTACGACACCCGGCGGCTCCGCTTCTACTGGGAGAAGATCGAAGGGCTGAAGTTCCGCAGGAAGCTGCGGGTGCGCCACTACGGCGACCGGTTCGCGGTGGACGACGGCACTCCGGTGTTCGTCGAGATCAAGCAGCGGGTCAACCGGGTCACGCAGAAGCGCCGGGTGCGCCTGCCGTACCGGGACGCGCTGCTCCTGTGCGACGGACGGCGGATGCCCGGGCACGAGCCCTCACAGCGCGCCTTCATGGAGGAGGTGCTCGACCTGGTGCTCCGCCTGGACCTGCGGCCCACCGCGATGACCGGCTACCAGCGGCACGCCTACGTGGGCCGCGACGCCGACGTGGGCCTGCGCGTGACCTTCGACCAGCGCGTCCGCGGCCGCGACCGGGACTTCCACCTCGGCGCCGACGCCGAGAACCGGCTCATCGTCCCGGCCGGCAGGACGATCGTGGAGGTCAAGGCCGACGAGCGGGTGCCGTACTGGCTGACCGACCTGACCGCCAGACGAAACCTGCAGGTGGTGCGGGTTTCCAAGTACTGCCAGAGCGTAGAAGCGTACGGGCTGGCCCCGCGCTCGATCTTCCACGTCCCCGGCCACGACCTCGACCTCGACCTCGACTCTGTTCTCCCGGAGGCATGACCCCATGGACTTCTCCTTCCAGGACCTGTCGGGCACGTTCAGCGTGGCCGACATCGCGATCGCGATGACGCTGTCGTTCGTGCTCAGCGCGATGATCGGCTGGGTGTACCGGGCCACGCACCGCAACGTGTCCTACAGCCAGTCCTATGTGCAGACCCTGGTCATCCTCGGCATGCTGATCTCGCTGATCATGCTGGTCGTCGGTTCCAACATCGCCCGCGCGTTCGCGCTGGTCGGCGCCCTGTCGGTGGTACGGTTCCGCAACGCCATCAAGGAGACCCGCGACGTCGGCTTCATCTTCCTGGTCATGGGCATCGGCATGGCCGTCGGCACCCGCTTCTACCTGCTGGGCGTCGTGGCCGCCGTGGCGATCTCGCTGATCGTCATGGTCATGCACCGGTTCAACTGGTTCCATCTGAACGTACGGCGTCAGGTGGTCAAGGTGCAGGTGCCCTCGGACGAGGACTTCACCGCCACGATCCAGGACGTGCTCGTCCGGCACACCGACGAGTTCGAGCTGGTCAGCATGGAGTCGATCCGCGGGGGCGCGCTGACTGAGCTGACGTACACCGTCAAGATCAAGAAGGGCGGCGAGCCCGCGGACCTGATCACCGGTCTGCGCGAGCGCAACCACGGCCAGTCGGTCACGGTCCTGACCGGGTACGACCAGACCGACCTGTAGCGTCATGGCGTCCCTCAAGCATCGCGTCCCCGTCAGGCTCCGGCAGAACTGGAAGCTGGTCGCGCTGTGCGCGGCGTTCCTGGCCGTCTGCTGGGGCGTGTTCGGCAGCGGAACGATCCGCCCGTACGTCACCACCTCCCAGACCGGCGAGGCCGAGACCGCCACCACGAACCTGACCGGGGCCAAGGACCTGTTCGACGCCTCGGTCGCGCACGACGTGAAGATCACCTTCACCGACGGGGCGTACGAGGACATGCTCGGCGAGTACTTCAAGGACGGCGAGAAGAAGTACGTCGAAGCCGACCTGACCATCGACGGCACCAGGATCCCCAGCGTGGGCGTCCGGCTCAAGGGCAACTCGACCCTGAGGGGGCTGACCTGGAAGGGACGGAGCAAGCAGGGGACCGGGCCCGGCGGCGGAGGGGGGCCCGGAGGACCTCCCGGCGGCTTCCAGCCCCCGGACGGCTTCCAGCCACCCGAAGGCTTCCAACCACCCGGCGACGGGCAGTCCCAGAACGGCCGACCCCAGGACGGGCAGCAGCGAGGTGACGGGCCGCCCGGGGGCGGAGGCATGATCGGCGCCCGGCTCAAGGGTGAGGAGCCGGAGAAGCTGCCCTGGCTGATCAGCTTCGACGAGTTCGTGGAGGGCCGCCGCTACCAGGGCCACAGCCAGGTGGCGGTGCGACCGGCCGCCATGGGCTCGACGACGATGCTGAACGAGGCACTGGGCATCTCGATGGTCGGCGCCTCAGGCGAACCGACCCAGCGCTCCACCTACAGCTCCTTCACGGTCAACGGCCGTTCCTCCGCCCCACGGCTCCTGGTGGAGTACCTCGACGAGGGCTACGCCGAGGGTCTCGGCGACGGCGTGCTGTACAAGTCGCTGGCCTCAAGCGGCTTCACCTACAAGGGCGAGGACCAGACCGGGTACACCACCGACTTCAAGCAGATCAACAAGGTCGGCGGCAAGGACCTGCAGCCGGTCATCGGCCTGGTCGAATGGGTGAACGGAGCCTCCGACGCGGAGTTCGCCGCGGGGCTGGCCGACCGCCTGGACGTGACGTCGTTCGCCCGTTACCTGGTCCTGCAGAACCTCATGGTCAACTTCGACGACATGGCGGGCCCCGGCCGTAACTACTACCTGTGGTACGACCTGAGGACCGGGAAGTTCCAGGTCATCACCTGGGACCTCAACCTCGCCTTCAGCGGAGACGCCAAAACCGGAGTGAACGACACGATCTCGATGGGCGGCTTCGGCCGGGGCCGTCCTCCCGGGGGAGGCGGGCAGGCGCGTCCCGGAGGCGGCATGATGCGTATGGGCCATCCCCTGAAGGAGAGGTTCCTCAAGAACGCCGCCTTCAAGAAGCTCTACGAGGAGCAGTACCGCATCCTGTACGCCAGGCTGCTGGGCGACGGCGCCGCCTCCGGCCTCCTCGACGGCCTCGTCGCGGCCTACAAGCTGAACGAGGGCGCCGACGCCTCCAAGGTCGACGCCGAGGCGCGGACCCTGCGCACGTTCCTGCGGACCAGGACCGAGACGCTCCGCTCCGACAAGGCGATCGGCTAGCCCCCTCGTCGTGGTTCCTCCCGGTTCCGCCGGGGAGGCCGCCCGGAGCCTACCGGCGGCCCCCGGCGGGCTCCGGGGCGTCACGGAGGTCCCCGGCGGGCCCCGAGGCCTCGTGGAAGTCCCTGAAGGTGAAGGCCGCCGACGTGGGGCCCTCCGCCCGCAGCAGGGCCAGCCGTTCCATCCCCTCCTCCAGCGTCGGGACGTACCCGGCGGGGATCCACCACATCACCGTGTACGGCTCCGCCATGCGCAGGAACCACTCCCTGCGCCGCCGCAGGAACTCCAGGTGGACGGTGCGGTAGGCGAAGTCCCACAGGGTCTCGCGCGACTCCCACACCGAGAAGTTGATCAACAGGTGGTCGCCGTAGTCGTGCTGGACGGTGTCCTGCGGATCATCGCCGCCCTTGAGCCGCCAGACGAAGCCGGGGGCGCTCTCGGCGAGCGCGTTGATGGGTTCGAGTCCGGCCATGAAGTCCGTGAGCTCCGGGGAGTCGAGGGGCGCGCGGAGGTGACCGACGTTCATCTGAGCCAGGTGCATGGTCATCAGCAGACCATCCCGCCCCCTTCTATGTCAATCCTCGTTGTTTTTAGAAGAAGGCGACGCAGCACTCCCCCGGTCTCGGATCCATCCGGGCCGTCACCCCCTCCTGGCCCGCGCCCTCCAGCAGCCCCTGGCACAGCTCCAGGTTCATCGCGCAGACCAGCACCGGATGCTCCTCGGCCAGGACGTGGAACGGGCAGTTGCGCAACCTCAGCCGCCCCTCCTCCTCGTACGGCTCGTAGCCCCGCCGGCGCAGCAGCCCCGCCAGGTCCTCCCCCGGCTCGGCGAGGCGCGTCCCGGCCCGCCGCGCGGCCTCCTCGGCCCGCTCGTCCCCGCCCAGCAGCTCGACCACCTCGGCCAGCACCAGCGCGAGCGTCCGGTAGTCCCGGGCCGGGACGCTGACCTGCCACTCCCCCGCCGCACGGCGGTAGACCTTGGCCGGGCGGCCGCTTCCGGGGCCGGTCCGGTCCGTGAGCCGGCGGAAGCCCGCTTCCAGCAGCCCCGCCTCGACCAGCCGGTCGAGGTGGAAGGCCGCTAGGGTCCGCTGCGTCCCCACCGCCTCGGCCACCTCGCCGCGCCCCACCTCGCGGCCCTGCGCGGCCACGTACTCGTAGACGGCACGCCGTACCGGATCCTGCAGGATCGACACCACGCCGAGATCATCGCTGCTCACAGCGGAATTTTAGGCTCTGTCCCCGAAAACACGGCCGGGGGGGGGCGCGGGGGGCCCCCCCCCGGGCCCCCGCCGGGGGGGGCGGGGGCGCGGGCGGGGGGGGGGCCCCCGGCGGCGCCCCCCCCCCCCCCCCCCCCCCCAAGCGGGCAGGGGCCCACAGAAAT